>NZ_JBIATC010000002.1:226712-752839 GCF_042891255.1 Micromonospora sp. NPDC001898
ACCCCACCCGGGGGGCGGCGCCCCCCCCCCCCCCCCGCCCCGCGCCGGGGGGGGGGGGGGGGGGGGGGGGGGGGCCACCCCCCGGGGGGGGGGGGCCCGCCCCCCCCCCCCCCCCCGGACCGTGATCAGCTGTGCCGGGTCCGGCGGCGCGGACGCTCGCCGCCCTCGCCACCCTCGCCGCCGCCTTCGCCGCCCTCGCCGCCGCCCGGGGCGCGCTCGCCGCCGCCCGGGCCACGACCGCCCCGGTCGCCGCCACGCTCGCGGTCACCGCGGTCACGCGGGCCCCGGTCGCCGCCGCGGCTGGCCGGACGCTCGCCGCCGGCGACCTCGCCGGTGGCGGCCGGTGCCTCGGTGCCCTCCGGGCGGACCTTGTCGAGGTAGATCTTGCCGCGGGCGTCGATGTCCGCGATCTCCACCTCGACCCTGTCGCCGACGTTGAGGAAGTCCTCGACCCGCTCGACCCGCTTGCCGTCGCCCACCTTGGAGATGTGCAGCAGGCCGTCGCGGCCCGGCAGCAGCGAGACGAACGCGCCGAACGCGGCGGTCTTGACCACCGTGCCGAGGAACCGCTCCCCCGCCTTCGGCAGGGTCGGGTTGGCGATGCCGTTGATCCGGTCCACCGCCGCCTGGGCCGACGGGCCGTTGGTCGCGCCGACGTAGATGGTGCCGTCGTCCTCGATGGAGATCTCGGCGCCGGTCTCGTCCTGGATGGCGTTGATGGTCTGGCCCTTCGGGCCGATCACCATGCCGATCTTGTCGACCGGGATCTTCACGGTGGTGACCCGCGGGGCGTACTCCGACATCTCGGCCGGCCCCTCGATGGCCCGCTGCATCACGCCGAGGATGGTCTGCCGGGCCTCGTTCGCCTGCTGGAGCGCGGCGGCCAGCACATCCGACGGGATGCCGTTGAGCTTGGTGTCGAGCTGGAGCGCGGTGACGAACTCCGGCGTACCGGCGACCTTGAAGTCCATGTCGCCGAACGCGTCCTCGGCGCCGAGGATGTCGGTCAGCGTCACGTACCGGGTCTTGCCGTCCACCTCGTCCGAGATGAGGCCCATGGCGATGCCGGCGACCGGCGCCTTCAGCGGCACACCGGCCGACAGCAGGCCCAGCGTCGAGGCGCAGACCGAGCCCATCGAGGTGGAACCGTTGGAGCTGAGCGCCTCGGAGACCTGCCGGATGGCGTAGGGGAACTCCTCGCGCGACGGCAGCACCGGGATCAGGGCCCGCTCGGCGAGCGCGCCGTGGCCGATCTCGCGCCGCTTCGGCGAGCCGACCCGGCCGGTCTCACCGGTCGAGTACGGCGGGAAGTTGTAGTTGTGCATGTAGCGCTTGCGGTTCTCCGGCGAGAGGGTGTCCACCATCTGCTCCATGCGCAGCATGTTCAGGGTGGTCACGCCCAGGATCTGGGTCTCGCCCCGCTCGAACAGCGCCGAGCCGTGCACCCGGGGCAGCACGCCGACCTCGGCGGTCAGCGCGCGGATGTCGCGCGGGCCGCGGCCGTCGATGCGGACCTGCTCGCGGAGCACCCGGTTGCGCACCTCGGACTTGGTCAACGACCGGAAGGCAGCGGACAGCTCCTTCTCCCGGCCCTCGAAGCGACCGCCCAGCTCCTCGGCGACCTTGGCCTTGACCCGGTCCAGGGCCTCCTCGCGGTCGGCCTTGCCGGCGATCTTCAGGGCCTCGGCGACCTCGGCGCGGGCCAGGTCGGCCACCGCGTCGTACACGTCGGCCTGGTAGTCCAGGAAGACCGGGAACTCGGCGACCGGCTTGGCGGCCACCTCGGCCAGCTCGCTCTGGGCGCGGCACAGCTCGCGGATGGCCGGCTTGGCGGCCTCGAGGCCGCTGGCGACGATCTCCTCGGTCGGGGCGGTGGCACCGCCCGCGATCAGGGCCACGGCGTTCGGGGTGGCCTCGGCCTCGACCATCATGATCGCGACGTCGCCGTCTTCGAGGGTGCGGCCGGCCACGACCATGTCGAAGGTGGCCCTGGCCAGCTCCTCCAGGGTCGGGAAGGCGACCCACTGGCCGTCGATGTGCGCGACCCGGGTCGCCCCGATCGGGCCGGAGAACGGCAGGCCGGAGAGCTTGGTCGACATCGACGCGGCGTTGATCGCGACCACGTCGTACGGGTGCTGCGGGTCGAGCGCGAGGATGGTCTCGACGACCTGGACCTCGTTGCGCAGGCCCTTGACGAACGACGGGCGCAGCGGCCGGTCGATCAGCCGGCAGGTGAGGATCGCGTCCTCGCTGGGGCGACCCTCGCGGCGGAAGAACGAGCCGGGGATCCGACCCGCGGCGTACATCCGCTCCTCGACGTCGACGGTCAGCGGGAAGAAGTCGAACTGCTCCTTCGGCTGCTTGCCGGCGGTGGTGGCGGACAGGACGACCGTCTCGCCGAGCTGGGCGACGACGGAGCCGGCGGCCTGGCGGGCCAGCCGGCCGGTGGAGAAGGTGATCTCACGGGTGCCGAAGGACCCGTTGTCGATCACGGCTGTGCGGGATTCGGTGCCGAGGTTTTGCCCGGTCATGGTTCGGTGGTGCTCCTTCGCATCGGGGGGCCCACGACGCGGGGAGCTGCTCAGACGGCCGGTCTTCGATCGAAGCGCCCGGGGTGCCGGCGAGCTGCCGGGGCTCCCGGGGGCCACTACCGGAGACCGGTACGCTGACCGGCTCCCTGTCGGGTGGTCGCGCGGCCCCTGTTTTTCGTCAGGTGGTGGACGCCGATCGGGGGAGCGACCCGCTGGGTCGCTCCCCCGTCACGTCAACGGCGCAGGCCGAGCCGCTCGATGAGCGAGCGGTAACGGCTGATGTCCTTCTTCTGGACGTAGTTGAGCAGCCGGCGGCGACGGCCGACCAGCAGCAGCAGCCCACGACGGCTGTGGTGGTCGTGCTTGTGCACCTTCAGGTGCTCGGTGAGCTCGGCGATCCGCTTCGTGAGGACCGCGACCTGCACCTCCGGCGAACCGGTGTCACCCTCGGCGGTCGCGTACTCCGCGCGGATCTTGGCCTTGGCTTCCTGGTCGAGCGCCATGTTCTCCCTGTTTCGATGGGTTGATCACTAGATGTCCGTCGTGTCGGTCGGTGGACCGGAGACGGACCGGCACCTCGCACCCGCGGCGTCGTGCAGGCACGCGAGGCCCCACGTCGGTCAGTCGACGTCCCGGCCAGACTACCAGCCCTCGGCGGAACCGCCCGTCAAGGGCGTCCGACGTGGCGGCCCGGGGTGGCGGCCGGCTCAGCCGAGGGCGCGGCGGGTGCGCTCGACGTCCTCGGCGATCTGGGCGATCAGCGGCTCGACCGCGTCGTAGCGCACCTGACCGCGCAGGTGGGTGACGAAGTCCAGGGCCAGCCGCTCGCCGTACAGGTCCCCGGAGAAGTCCAGCGCGTACGCCTCGACCCGCCGCTCCAGGCCAGAGAACGTCGGGTTGGTGCCGACCGAGACGGCTGCGGCCAGCCACTTCCGGTGCCCCCGGCGGACCAGCCGGGCGGCGTAGACGCCGTCGGCGGGCACCGCCGCGTACCGGTGGCAGAGCAGGTTGGCGGTGGGGAAGCCCAGCTCCCGGCCACGCTGGTCGCCCCGGACCACCACCCCCTCGACCCGGTGCGGACGGCCCAGCGCCACGGCCGCCGCGCCGACGTCACCGGCGTCAACGCAGGCCCGGATGTAGGTCGAGGAGAACACGGTGCTGTCCTCGGCGACCAGCGGCGCCCCCTCGACCGAGAAACCGAAGGCCCGCCCGAGGCGCTCCAGCAGCGCCACGTCGCCGGCCGCCTTGTGCCCGAACCTGAAGTTCTCCCCCACCACCACCAGGGCGGCGTGCAGGTGCTGGACCAGGATGTCGTGCACGAACGCCTCGGCCGGCACCCGGGAGAACTCCGGGGTGAACGGCACCACGCAGAGCGCGTCGACGCCGAGCGCCTCGATCAGCTCGGCCTTGCGGGCGGGCTCGGTGAGCACCGCCGGGTGGGAACCGGGGCGCACCACCTCGGCCGGGTGCGGGTCGAAGGTCACCACCACCGACTGCACGCCCAGCTCCCGCGCCCGGGCCACGGCGTGCCCGATGGTCGCCTGATGCCCCTTGTGCACGCCGTCGAAGACGCCGATGGTGACGACCGAACGGCCCCAGCCGCCGGGCGCCGCGTCGTACCCCCGCCACCGCTGCATGACGATCCTCCCCTGCCTTCCGCGACCGGCCGCGCCGGCGGGCCGTACCCCGCCCACCGTCAGGCCGGGGCGAGCACGATCTCCGCGCGGGCCCGGCCGTCCCGCTCGCTGACGATAGCGATCAGGCCGCCCTCGGGGCCGAAGACGGCGTACGGCCCGGCGAGGCCGACCGGGTCGAGCGGGCCGCCGTGGGAGAGCACCTTCGCCTCGTCGGCGGTGGCCACCCGGCGCGGGAAGAACCGGTCGGCCGCGGCGTCGAGCGGCAGGTTCACCACCTCGGGCGCGCACTGCTCCAGCTCGTCGAGGGTCGCCGCCTCGGCCAGCGCGAAGCCGCCGACCGCGGTGCGGCGCAGCGCGGTCAGGTGGCCGCCGACCGAGAGCGCCAGGCCCGCGTCCCGGGCCAGCGCCCGGATGTACGTCCCGGACGAGCAGGTCACATCGATGTCCACGTCCACCACGTCGGGGGTGTCCCGGCGGATGGCCAGCACGTCGAGGCGGCTCACGGTGACCCGGCGGGCGGGCAGCTCGACGCTCTCCCCCTCGCGCACCCGCTTGTACGCCCGCTGGCCGTCGATCTTGATGGCGCTGACCGCGCTCGGCACCTGGTCGATCTCGCCGGTCAGCGCCGCGAACGCCGACCGGATCGCCTCGTCGGTGACCGTCCCGGCCGGGGTGGTGGCCAGCACGTCGCCCTCGGCGTCGTCGGTGACGGTGGCCTGCCCGAGCCGGACGGTGGCCGCGTAGCTCTTGCCGGCGCCGATGACGTACGTCAGCAGCCGGGTGGCCCGGCCGACCCCGATCACCAGCACGCCGGTGGCCATCGGGTCGAGCGTGCCACCGTGCCCGACCCGGCGGGTCCGGGCCAGCCGGCGGATCCGCGCCACCACGTCGTGCGACGTCATGCCGCCGGGCTTGTCGACCACGATCAGACCGTCTGCGCTCACGAGCGCCAAGCCTGCCAGACGGGCGCACGAGCCCTGTCGCCGGCACGACGCCGCCGGGCCCGGTGGGGAATGGCGGGCGGGCGACGGCGAGGACTGCTGAGCGTCAGCGGACGGCGCCGACCACGGCCCAGCCGCCGGAGCGCAGCCGCAGCAGCAGGGCCGCCAGCCGGAGCAGCACGAACAGGAACAGTCCGGCCCAGATGCCGCCGAGGCCCAGGTCGAACGCGTACGCCAGCCAGATCGCCGGCAGGAAGCCGCCGAACGCCGCGACGATCGTGAGGTTGCGCAGGTAGCGGACGTCACCCGCGCCGATCAGCACCCCGTCGAGGGCGAACACCACGCCGCCGACCGGCTGCAACGCCACCAGCCAGGGCCAGGCGACCATGGCCTGGTCGCGTACCTGCTCGTCGGAGCTGAACAGCCCCGGCACGACGCCGGACCCGACGGCGATGAGCACCGCGAACGCCACGCCGCAGCCGGCGCCGAGCAGCGCGACCCGCCGGGCCAGGGCGCGGGCGCCGGCGTCGTCGCCGGCCCCGAGCGCCGCGCCGATCAGCGCCTGCGCGGCGATCGCGAGGGCGTCGAGCACCAGGGCGGTGAAGAACCACAGTTGTACGGCGATCTGATGCGCGCCGACCGCAGCCGCCCCGAACCGGGCCGCGACGGCGGTGGCGGACAGGAAGCTGGCCTGGAAGGCGACGCCCCGGACCAGCAGGTCCCGGCTGAGCACGAGCTGCTGGCGGATCACCCCCGGGCGGGGGCGCAGGGCCACCCGTTCGTTCACCAACGCGGCGGCGAACAACCCGCCGGAGATGGTCTGGGCCACCACGTTGGCCACCGCCGAGCCGGTGAGCCCCCACCCGACGGGGTAGACCAGCAGCGGGCAGAGCAGCGCGGAGAGCAGGTTGGGCCCGAGCACGAACCACAGCGGCCGACGGGTGTCCTGCACGCCACGCAGCCAGCCGTTGCCCGCTGCGGCGAGCAGCAGCCCGGGGGCGCCGAGCGCCGCGACCCGCAGCCACCGCCCGGCCGCGTCGGCGACCTCGCCGGGCCCGGCGAGTGCGTCGACCAGCGGGCCGGCGCCGAACTGCATGACGAGCGCGACCAGCACCCCGACCCCGAGGGCCAACCAGGACGCCTGGACGCCCTCAGCCACGGCGGCGGCCCGGTCGCCGGAGCCGAACCGGCGGGCGGCCCGCCCGGTGATCCCGTACGCCAGCACGGTGCCCAGCCAGGCGATCAGGGTCATCACGGTGCCGGCGACGGCCAGCGCGGCGAGCGGCAGCCGGCCGAGGTGCCCGACCACGGCCGTGTCGACCAGGACGTAGAGCGGCTCGGCGGCGAGCACCACGAGGGCCGGCAGGGCCAGGGTGGCGATCCGTCGCGGCGACGCGACGGCGGATGGGGCGGGGGCGGAGGCGGGCTGAGTCATCGCCGCCGATCCTGGCACGGCGGGGTAAGGATCACAACCCGCGCTATTCCTTACCCTCCCTCGATGGCGAGACCTCCCGCCACCCGGCGGAGGATCCCCTCACGCGTGCCACCCCGACCCCCCGGGCACCCGACCGCGCCACGCCTCACCGAGCAGCCCCACGAACGCGCACTTTCCGAGAAAGAGTGGCCTCGTGAGCGGCCTGAGGCCCTCTTTCCCGGAAAGTGCACCGGCGTGGGCCCGGGGTGGGTGGAGTGGGGTGGGTGGGGTGGGTGGGGTGGCATCAGCGGCGGGTGGGGTGGGTCACTGGCGGGTGTCCATCGACGTCTGGAGAGCGCGGCGGGCCTGCTCGCGCGCCTCGTCGGTGTTCTCGGTCTTGGGCTTGGGCTTGTTCGACATGATTCGGTCCTTCCAGGGTGCGGGCCACGGCGACGCGGTGGCCCTGCGGCCGGTCGTGCTGGCGCCCGACGGGCGGTCCGGGATCACCGGAGTGGCCGGTCTGGGCGTGCGCCCGGGTCGGTCTGACCCTGGGGGGAGGCGACGCCGGGTGCGGCGCCACCACCGTTGACCAGCATCGCGAGACACGACACCGGTCGATTCCCAAGTTATCGTTCAGGTCCACATACTGCCCACTCTTCCCGCCATCTGGACAGGTGGAAATCCCGCGAGCGCCACGGGAGGGCCACGGACCGAGGCTGGCGACCCTCAGCGGGCCAGGAAGTGCCAGCCGAGCCACCACCAGAAACCGAACAGGCCGATCCGGCCGACCGGCACCGGCCCCACCTCGTAGCGCATCACGTAGGCGCAGACGTCGGCCAGCGACGGGATCCGGGAGCCCGGGCGGCGGGCGGCCCACTCGACGGCGGCGAAGAGCACCAGGGCGGTGACGAAGCCGCCGATGGCGAGTACCCGCATCATCGCCGCACCAGCCCCCAGAACGCGGCGAGCCAGGCGAACCAGGCCGCCGAGCGGGCCAGTTCGTCCTCCAGCAACGGGTCGGCCAGCCGGGAGAAGGTGGGAAACTCGTCACCGGCGTGCAGGACGAAGGTGGCGCCCTCGAAGACGCCGAACACGGCCACCGGGAGCAGCCACCAGACCGTGCCCATGCCGAGCCGGCGGGGCGCCGGCCGCCGGGACACCCGGGCACCCAGGCCCAGCCAGATCAACGCGCCCCCGGTGCCGAGCGTGTAGAGGTTCGCCGAGGCGGAGAACGAGGGCAGTTGCCCGCCGACGAGGGAGAGGCAGATCAGCACCGGAACGGAGACCACGGGACGGTCCCAGACCCGGGGCTCCGTGACGATGAGCTCGCGCGGGTGATCCATCCCGCAATTCTCCCCGCCGCGACGGAGCGCGGGAAGACCAACACCCCCCGGAGTCGTCCCTGATCTACGCCTCGATCAACGCCTTGTCCAGCTCGGTGCGGATGCCGGCCATCACGTCCTCGGCGGTGCCGCGACCGGTGAAGCCGGCCGCGAGGCGGTGGCCACCGCCGCCGAGGGCGACCGCGACGTGGCTCACGTCCACCGCGCCCTTGCTGCGCATCGACACCGCCCACTCCGCCGCGCGGACCTGCTTGACCACGCAGCTCACGTCGGCCTCAGCGGTGCACCGCACCGAGTCGATCAGGGCCTCCAGCACGTACGGTCGCTGGTCGTGCCGGGCCAGGTCGTCGAGCGTGGCGTACGTCCAGACGAGGCCGTGGCCACCGGCAGCCGCCGGCTCCAGGCGGGCCCGGCAGAGCACCTCGCCGAACAGCCGCACCGCGCCGAAGGGCCGGGTGTCGAAGACCCGGCGGGAGATGTCACCGGGCCGGATGCCGGTGGCCAGCAACCGGGCCGCCAGCTCGTGCACCGCCGGCGTGGTCGCCTCGAACCGGAACGACCCGGTGTCGGTGGTCAACGCGACGTAGAGGCATTCGGCGATCGCGGCGTCCAGGGTCGCCCCGAGCCGGGTCAGCAGTTCCTCGGCCACCACCGAGGTGGCCGCCGCCCGGGGATCGACCAGGTTGATCCCGCCGAACCTGGTGTTGGAGGCGTGGTGGTCGAGCACCAGCGCGGCCCCGGCGGTCTCCAGCCGGTCGACCAGCCCGCCGAGCCGCGACTCGCTCGCCGCGTCGAAGCAGACGACCAGCTCCGGCGCCGGGTCCGCGTCGACCTCCGGGACCAGCAGATCCAGCCCCGGCAGGGCACGGAACGGCTCGGGCACCTCCGGCGGGCCGGGGAAGGTCGCCTGCAACCGGCGTACGCCGAGCTGACGCAGCCCCAGACCGAAGCCGAGCATGCTGCCCAGCGCGTCCCCGTCGGGGTTGACGTGGCAGATCAGCAGGACCCGGGCGTCGTCCGGCAGGCGACGCACCGCCGCGACGGCGGCGGCCCAGTCGGCCTCGGCCGGGCCGGACCCGGCGGCGGGCCCGGCCACGGCCGGGGCGGTGTCGGCGGGCCCTGTCACGGCCGGTCCGCGCCGCGGGGGGTGTGCTCGTCGTCGGCCCCCTCGTCGGCGGAATCCCCGTCCTCGTCCTCCTCGTCCACCCGGTACGGCTGGGCCTCGCCCGCGTACCGGGCGCCGGCGGCGAGTCGCTGCACCTCGGCGTCGGCGGTGCGGGCCTGGACCAGCAGGTCGTCGATCTGCTTGACCTGGTCCTGCACGTTGTCGAGGACGAAGGTCAGCGACGGCGAGTGGCGCAGCCCGAGAGCCTTGCCGACCGTGCTGCGCAGCATCCCCTTGGCGCTCTCCAGCGCCGCCGCCGTGCTGGACTGCTCCGCCGTGTCGCCGAGGACGGTGTAGAAGACCGTCGCTTCGCGCAGATCGGCGGTGATCCGGGCGTCTGTGATAGTGATCATGCCGAGCCGGGGGTCCTTGATCTGGCTCCGCACCACCGACGCGACCAGTTCGCGAACCCGCTCCGCGTGCCGGCGTACCTTGGCCGGATCCGTCATCTTGCCCACCTCCACGGCGTCCCGCTCCCGGTCGGTCCAGGGGCGCGGTACGCCGCCGGATCCGACCAGCCAACAATTCGAACACTACCTTCGCCGCCGGGTCGACCGCCGGGCACGGGCATCACCGCCCGACGCCGGTCAGTCGTCGCCGTCGCCGTACAGGTGGCGACGCACCGACAGCAGCTCGATCTCGGGACGGCCCGCGACCAGGCGCTCGCACGAGTCGAGCACCTCGCGCACGTGCGCGCCCTCCGCGGCCACCACGGCCACGGCTATCTCCGCCCGACCGTGCAGGTCGAGCGATCCCACCTCGGCGGCCGACACCTCGAAGCGGCGCAGCGCCGCCACGATCGGCCGAACATATGATCTCTTGGCTTTGAGCGACCGGGAGTCGCCCGGCAGCAGCAGGTCGAAGACCGCGGTTCCGGTGAACATCGCCCCGGACGATACCCGCAGTGACCCCCACATGATCAAGGGGTTTACGCCGTTGCCGGCGTAAACCCCTTGATCAATGTGTCGAACGGGTCAGGCGCGCGGCTTCTCCCGCATCTCGAAGGTCTCGATGATGTCGCCGACCTGGACGTTGTTGTACCCGGCCAGGGTCAGACCACACTCGAAGCCCTCGCGGACCTCCGTCGCGTCATCCTTGAACCGCTTGAGCGAGCTGATGGTGAGGCTGTCCGCCACCACCTGCCCGTCCCGAAGCAGCCGCGCCTTGGCGTTGCGGCGCAGGATCCCGGATCGGACGATACAGCCGGAGATGTTGCCGACCTTGGACGAGCGGAAGACGTCGCGGATCTCCGCGCTGCCCAGCTCGACCTCCTCGTACTCCGGCTTGAGCAGCCCCTTGAGCGCGGCGTCGATCTCCTCGATGGCCTGGTAGATGACCGTGTAGTACCGGATCTCCACGCCCTCGCGGTCGGCGATCTCGCGGACCTTGTTGGCGGCCCGCACGTTGAAGCCGATGATCGTGACCGCCTCGGACGAGGCGCTCGCGAGCATGACGTCGCTCTCGGTGATCGCACCCACGCCCCGGTGGATGATCCTGAGCTGGACCTCCTCCGGGATGTCCAGGTTGAACAGGGCGTCCTCGAGGGCCTCCACGGAACCGGAGACATCGCCCTTGAGCACCAGGTTGAGCGAGGTCTTCTCGCCCTCCTTGAGCTGCTCCATGAGCGTCTCGAGGGTGGCCCGGCCACGGGAGTTGGCGAAGGACGCCGCCCGCCGCCGTGCCTGCCGCTGCTCGGCGATCTGACGCACCGTGCGGTCGTCCGCGGCGGCGAGGAAGGTGTCGCCCGCCCCGGGGACCGCGGTGAGACCGAGCACCAGCACCGGACGGGCCGGACCCGCCTCGGCGACCTGGTTGCCGTTCTCGTCGAGCATCGCCCGGACCCGGCCGTGCGCCCCGCCGGCGACGATGGAGTCGCCCGCCCGCAGGGTGCCCTTCTGCACCAGCACCGTCGCCACCGCACCGCGGCCCTTGTCCAGGTGCGCCTCGATGGCCACACCCTGCGCCGGCCCGTCGATCGGAGCGGTCAGCTCCAGCGACGCGTCGGCGGTGAGCAGGACGGCCTCGAGGAGTTCCTCGATGCCGATGCCCGGCTTCGCGGCCACGTTGACGAACATCGTCTCGCCGCCGTACTCCTCGGCGACCAGTCCGTACTCGGTCAGCTGCTGGCGGACCTTGTCCGGGTTGGCGTCCGGCTTGTCGATCTTGTTGACCGCGACCACGATCGGCACGTCCGCCGCCTTGGCGTGGTTCAACGCCTCGATCGTCTGCGGCATCACGCCGTCGTCGGCCGCGACCACCAGCACCACGATGTCGGTGACCTGGGCGCCACGGGCACGCATGGCGGTGAACGCCTCGTGGCCCGGGGTGTCGATGAAGGTCACCGCCCGGTCGATCCCCTCGTGCGGGACGTGGACCTGGTAGGCACCGATGTGCTGGGTGATGCCACCCGCCTCGCCGGCCACGACGTTCGCCTTGCGGATCGCGTCGAGCAGCTTGGTCTTACCGTGGTCGACGTGGCCCATGACGGTCACGACCGGCGCACGGCTGACCAGGCGGTCCTCCGCGACCTCGGCGTCGAGGTCGATGTTGAACTGCGCGAGCAGCTCGCGGTCCTCGTCCTCCGGGCTGACGATCTGCACGTCGAAGCCGAGGTGCTCACCCAGCAACAGCAGGGTCTCGTCGGAGCACGACTGGGTCGCCGTGACCATCTCGCCCAGGTTGAACATCTCCTGGACCAGCGAACCCGGGTTGGCGTTGATCCTGTCGGCGAAGTCCGACAGCGAGGCGCCACGGGAGAGCCTGACGGCCTGACCCTGACCCCGGGGAGCACCCGAGCTCATGGTCGGGGCCGACAGGTTGTCGAACTCCTGTCTGCGCTGCTTCTTGGACTTGCGGCCACGGGTCGGCCTACCGCCCGGACGCCCGAAGGCACCCGCGGCGCCGCCGCCACGGCCACGGCCGCCACCACCTGGACGACCGCCGCCACCGGCCGGTGCACCCGGGCGGAAACCGCCGCCGGGAGCACCGCCGCCGCCACCGGGACCGCCACGGTAGCCGCCGCCACCGGCACCGGCACCGCCGCCACCGCCGGGACCGCCGCGGAAGCCACCGCCGCCGCCACCACCGGGACCGCCGCGGAAGCCGCCGCCACCGGCGCCGCCGCCGGGACGACCCGCGCCACCGCCGCCACCGGGACGACCCGCGCCGGGGCCGCCACCTGGACGACCGGGGCGCTGGCTCGGCATGGAGGCCGGGCTGGGCCGGGGCGGCATGGAGGCCGGACTCGGCCGGGGCGGCATCCCCGCCGGGCTCGGGCGGGGACCGCCACCACCGGCGGCCGGGGGCCGCTGCTGACCGCCCTGGATACCGAACGGGTTGTTACCAGCGCTGCGCGCCGGCGGACGACCGCCCGGACGGGCACCCGGGCCCGGGGCCGGGGCCGGGGCCGGGGCACCGGGGCGACCGGCGGCCGGGGAACCCGGCCGGGGCGGCATCGCACCCGGACCCGTGCCCGGACCCGTGTTCGGGCGCGGGCCGGGACGGGGACCACCCTCGGTGGGTGGCTCCCGACGGACGTTCTCTCGCTGCTGCTGCCGGGCGGCCTGGGCGGCCTTGACCGCGGCCTCCTGCTCGGCCTTCAGCGCGGCGGCACGCACCTCGGCGGCCGCCACCTCGATGTCGTGGGCACTCGCCGGCTTGGCGACCGGGGCCACCGGCTGCGACAGGCCGGGAACTGGCCCCTTGGGCTTCGGGCCGGGGGTCGGCGGACCGGGCCGCCGCGGCGGCATCGGCTTCGCCGCGACCCGGGGGGCACCCGGGGACGGGGACGGGGACGGAGTCGGGGTCGGCGTCGCACTCGGGGCCGCCGCCGGAGGGGCGGACGGCGCCGGCGAACCGGCGGAGGCGACGAATGCGTTACGCAGCCGCCGGGCGACGGGCGCCTCGACGGTGCTGGACGCGGACTTCACGAACTCGCCCATTTCCTTCAACTTGGCGAGAACGGTCTTGCTTTCGACCCCGAGCTCCTTAGCAAGCTCGTGTACGCGGGCCTTACCTGCCACTGCACTCCTCACTCCGAGGTCGTGCGGGCAGCACCCGCAACAACCTCACTCGTGCACTTGAAGCCTGGTCATCTCAGGGACTTCATCGTGTGCTCATGTCGGTCGTCCTACCTTGCTAGCGACCCTCGCCCGGTCGGGATGACCTGACGTAGTGGTTGGCGCATCGAGATGCTCGGCCAGCTCACCGTGATCGACGACCCCGGTGACCCGCAGCGCACGCCCGAAGGCACGCCGCCGCACCGCCAGCGCGAAGCAAGCCGGATCCGGGTGCATGTTCGCTCCCCGACCCGGCAGCCTGCGAGCCGGATCGGGGCGGAGGCTGTGACCAGCCTCGTTGCCGACCGCGACCATTCGCAGCAATTCGTTGGCCGGCACACGTCGCCGGCAACCCACACAGGTGCGCTCCGGCAGCGCGTGTCGTACCACCGGAAGAAGTCTACCCCTAGCTGCCCGAGATCGCTCCGCCCGGCTCCCTGACGTGATCAGCCCCGCCCCGCGCGGGCGTGGTGGCCTGCTCCGCATCCGACCGGATGTCGATTCGCCAACCGGTCATCCGGGCAGCAAGTCGGGCGTTCTGCCCCTCCCGGCCGATCGCCAGCGAGAGCTGGAAGTCCGGCACGGTCACCCGGGCGGTACGGGTGGCCAGGTCGACCACCTCGACCCGCAGCGCCTTGGCCGGCGACAGCGCGTTGCCGACGAAGGTGGCGGGGTCGTCCGACCAGTCGATGATGTCGATCTTCTCACCGTGCAGCTCGCTCATCACCGCGCGAACACGCTGGCCCATCGGGCCGATGCAGGCGCCCTTGGCGTTCACGCCCGGCGTGGTGGAACGCACCGCGATCTTCGTACGGTAGCCGGCCTCGCGGGCGATGGCGCCGATCTCCACGGTGCCGTCGGCGATCTCCGGAACCTCCAGCGCGAACAGCTTCTTCACCAGCGCCGGGTGGGACCGGGAGAGGGTGATCTGCGGGCCGCGCATCCCCTTGGCGACGTGCACCACGACGCAGCGGATCCGCTCGCCGTGCGTGTACCGCTCGCCGGGGACCTGCTCGGACTGCGGCAGCACGCCCTCCAGCTTGCCGAGGTCGACGCTCACGATGCCCTTCTCGGACCGCGCCTCGTGCGCCTGCACCACGCCGGTGACCAGGTCACCGTCGCGGCCGACGTACTCGCCGAAGTGCACCTCGTCGGTGGCCTCCCGCAACCGCTGGAGGATCACCTGCTTGGCGGTCATGGCCGCGATCCGGCCGAAGTCGTGCGGGGTGTCGTCCCACTCCCGCACCACACTGCCGTCCTCGTCCGTCTCCTGGGCGTAGACCAGGGCCCCGCCGGACTTCCGGTCGATCTCCACCCGGGCGTGCGATTCGGCCCCGTCGGTGTGCCGGTAGGCGGTCAGCAGCGCGGTCTCGATCGCCGCGAGGATCGTGTCGAACGGGATCTCCCGCTCGCGCTCGAGTGCGCGCAGCGCCGCGAGGTCGATGTTCACCTCTCCTCGTCCTCCACATCATCTTCGTCGTCGATGTCGTCAATGTCCTCGATGTCGCCGAGCTCGTCGTCGCCCACCTCGTCGAGGCGGTTGAACTCGACCTGAACCCGGCCGGGGCCGAGCTCGGCGTGGCGGAACTCCGCGTGGCCCGAATCGGTCTCCAGCACCACGCGCTCGTCGTCGGCCTCGACCACCCGGCCGGTGACCTGGCGGTCGCCGCCGGACTGCTCGGGCACCGCGCCCCGGGCGGTCACCTTCACCAGTCGGCCGACGTTACGCCGCCAGTGCCGGGGCAGGGTGAGCGGACGGTCCACCCCGGGGGAGCTGACCTCCAGCTGGTACTCGCCGGCCAGGATGTCGCCGCCGGCCTCCTCGGCCGCGTCGAGCGCGGCGGAGACGGCCCGGGAGACGTCCGCCACCGCGTCCAGGCTGATCCCGCCGTCGGCGTCCACGATCACCCGCACCACGTGCCGGCGGCCGGCCGGGGAAACGGAGAGGTCCTCCAGGTCGCACCCGGCCTCGTTGACGACCGGCTCGATCACCGCGCGCAACCGGGCTCGCCGGGCCGCGAGGTCGCCCCGGGGAGGGCTGCCGACGCGGTCACCGCTCCGGGGGCCGTCGGCGCGCCGGGGTCTCCCCGTCGGCCCCGTCGGCCTGGTGGCACGGCCACGCTGCGTCATCTGGCGCACCCTCTCGTGATCGACGGTGCCCGGTCGGGCACCATGCCGGCGCACCACCGGAGCGGAGCCCCGGTGGTGCGCAGAGCGTAACGCGCCCGCCGCGCGGCGGGCCGGGCGGCGCACCGACGCCGGTCGCCCACCTCCGTGCTCGAATGGTGTTGACTTGCCCGGTGGCGAAGGGCAGAACGACACGGCACGACCCGACACAGGGACATTCCCGGCGAAAGCTGCTGCGGGTCGGCGCGCTGCTGGCACTCGGTGGCACCACCGCACCGCTGACCGGCTGTGACCTTTTCGACGGCGACGAGCCGGACCCGGCCCCCGACCCGCTCGAACCCCTCGCCGCCGAGGCACGCGAGCTGGCCGCCCGGCACCGCGCCGCGCTGGCCGCCGACCCCGGCCTGGCCAAGAGGCTCACCCCGATCGCCGAGGCACACGAGGCACACGCCGCCGAGCTGGCGAAGCTGTTCGGCCGCCCGGCGTCCGCGTCCCCGGGCACACCGTCGACCGGGGCCAGCGCCAGCGCCGGCAGCGGCCGGACGGCCACGCTGGCCGGCCTGCGTCAGGCGGAGCAGAACGGGCGCGAGTCGGCCGCGAAGCTCTGCGCCGGGGCGCCGGCCGAGCGGGCCGCGCTGCTCGGCTCGATCGCCGCCGCCCGGGCCACCCACGTGGAGGCGCTGAGGTGACCCGTCGACAGACACCGTCCGGGCCGGCGCAGGCGCTGGCCGACGCGCTCGCCGCCGAGTACGCCGCGGTCTACGCGTACGCGCCGATCGGGGTCCGGCTCACCGACGCCGCCCGCACGGCCGCCCGCCGGGCCGAGGGGGCGCACCGGGACCGGCGCGACGCGCTGGTGCTCCAGCTCAGCGCGGCCGGCGACCCGGTCCCCGCCGACAAGGCCGGGTACGCGCTGCCCTTCCCGGTCACCGACGCGGCCAGCGCGCTGCGGCTGGCGGTCGAGGTGGAGGAGCGCACCGCCGCGTTCTGGCGGGCGGCGCTGCCGCACACCACCGGGGCGGACCGCAACCGGGCCCTCGCGGCGCTGACCGACTGCGCGGTGCGGGCCACCCGCTGGCGGCGTACCGCGGGGGTGACTCCGGTCACCGTCGCGTTCCCCGGTCGGCCCGACTGACCGGCCCCGGACCGGTTCGCCGCTCGCCGGGCAGCCGCCGCCCACCGCCCCCGGTTGCGGGTGACATACCAGGTATGCATACTCCGGACCATGTCCATCCGTCACGGCCTGCTCGCGCTGCTCGAACGCGGCCAGATGTACGGCTACCAACTCCGGGCCGCGTTCGAGGAATCGACCGGCTCGACGTGGCCGCTGAACATCGGGCAGGTCTACACCACCCTGTCCCGGCTGGAACGGGACGGTCTGGTGCGCCCGCTGCCGGAACACGAGGGCGGGCAGCGGCCGTACGAGATCACCGACGCCGGGCGGGCGGACCTGGCGCTGTGGTTCGCGACCCCGCTCAGCCGGGCCGACCGCCCCCGCGACGAGCTGGCCATCAAGCTGGCCCTCGCGCTGACCACCCCGGGCGTGGACGTGCGATCGGTGGTGCAGACCCAACGCACCGCCACCATGCGGACCTTGCAGGAGTTGACCCGGTTGAAGTACGCCAGCGACCGCCCCGAGGATCTGCCCTGGCGGCTGGTGCTGGACGCGATGGTGTTCCAGGCCGAGGCGGAGGTCCGCTGGCTGGACCACTGCGAGACGAGCCTCGTGCGGTACCGGCCGGCACCTCGGCCCGACGGCCGGGCGGGGGAGGTCGGTCGGCCGACGGGCACGGCTGGTCGGGACAGCGAGGAGGCACGGCGGTGAGCGGACCGGACGACGCGCCGGGGACCGGCCCCACCGCGCCCGGAGCGGCGGTGCTCGACCTGCGCGACGTCCACCGCACCCACGGCAGCGGCGAGGCCACCGTGCACGCCCTGCGCGGGGTCACCCTCACCGTCGGCCCCGGCGAGTTGGTCGCGGTGATGGGGCCCTCCGGCTCCGGCAAGTCCACCCTGCTCGCCCTGGCCGGCGGGCTCGACGGGCCGACCTCGGGCGAGATCCTCGTCGAGGGGCAGCCGCTGGGCGCGCTCGACCGCCGCGCGCTGGCCCGGGTGCGCCGCCGGCGGATCGGGTACATCTTCCAGAACCTCAACCTGCTGGGCAGCCTCACCGCCGCCGAGAACGTCGCGCTCCCCCTCGAACTGGACGGCGTCGGCGTACGCCAGGCGCGGCGGGCTGCCCGGGTCGCGCTCGACGAGGTGGGGCTGACCGAGCTGGGCGGGCGCTTCCCGGACCAGTTGTCCGGCGGGCAGCAGCAGCGGGTGGCCATCGCCCGGGCGCTGGTCGGCGAGCGACGGCTCGTCCTCGCCGACGAGCCGACCGGCGCGCTCGACTCGCAGACCGGCGAGGCGGTGCTGCGCCTGCTGCGCCGCCGGGTCGACGCGGGCGCCGCCGCCGTGCTGGTCACCCACGAGGCCCGGCACGCCGCCTGGGCCGACCGGGTGGTGTTCCTGCGCGACGGGGTCATGGTGGACTCGACGGCGCCGCTGGGCGGCGTCGAGCAACTCCTGGCCGGCAGCGGTCGGTGAGCCGGAAGCGGGCGGCCGTCGTCCCGTCGCGGCGGGACCGACGCCCGGCCGACGTGCCGCCGCCGGCCCCGGCGGGCGAGATCGACGGCGGTGCCCGGCAGCGGCGGATCGTGGCGGCGCTGCGCTCCTGGCGGGCCGCGCTGCGCATCGCGCGGCGGGAAGCCGGGCGGGCCCGGGGTCGCAACGCGCTGGTGCTCGCGATGATCGCCCTGCCCGTGCTGGCGCTGGCCTTCGCCGCCGTCAGCTACGACATGTCCCGGCTGACCCGGGCCGAGCGGATCGACCGTCAGCTCGGCACCGCCGACGCGGAGTTGTTCTGGCTGGCGGACGGCCCGCTGGTGCAGGACGCCTGGGGCGACACCGGCTATCCCCGCGAGGGCGTCCGGCACCGGAACCGGCCGGTCACCGCCGCCGAACTGACCGCCCAACTCCCGGCCGGCAGCAGGGTCGGCGAGGTGCGGTGGTGGGCGACGTTCGAGGCGCGTGTCGGCAACCGTCGCGTGTCGTTCGACGGCCGGCAGCTCGACCTCACCGACCCGCTGCTGCGCGGTCAGGCCCGGCAGCTCGCCGGCCGCCCGCCGACGGCCGCCGACGAGATCGGGCTGAACCGGGCGGCGCTGCGCCGGCTGCACGTCCGGCCCGGCGACAGGGTCACCCCGGCCGACGGCTCGGGCGACCGGACCGTGGTCGGGGTGGTGGAGTTCCCCGACAGACTGGGCCCCATGGTGACCCTGCCACCGACGGCCCCCATGCCGGTCGAGTCGCAGGCCGAGACGAGGTGGCTCGCCGACCTGCCGGACGGCGTCGACCCCGGACTGACCGACCGGCTCAACACGCGCGGGATCACGGTGGTCGCCCGCACCCCGGCGCCCCACCCCGGCGTCGACGCCGGGATGCTCAACGCATCGGTGAGCGCCGAGGACGCCAGCAACGCGGTGCTGATCGGCGGCCTCGGCCTGCTGGAGGTCGTGCTCCTGGTGGGGCCGGCGTTCGCCGTCGGGGTGCGCCGCCGACGCCGGGATCTCGCCCTGGTCGCCGTGGCCGGCGGGGACGCCGCCCACCTGCGCCGCATCGTGCTGGCCGACGGGGTGGTGCTGGGCTGCGCCGGGGCCGCCGCCGGGCTGGCACTGGGCGTCGTCGCCGCGATCGCCGCCCGGCCCCTGACGGAGGAGTACGTCTTCCAGGCGCGCTTCGGGGCGTACCGCGTCTTTCCGGCCGCGCTGGTGGCGATCGCCGCGGTCGCGGTGCTGGCCGGGGTGCTCGCGGCGCTGGCCCCGGCCTGGACCGCCGCCCGCCAGGACGTGGTGGCCGGGCTGGCGGGGCGGCGCACCTCGCCCCCGCACCGGCGGCGCTGGCCGCTGCTCGGGGCGGCGCTGACCGCCGGCGGCGCGGCGGTGGCCGCGCTGGGTGCCGCCCGCAGCGTCACGCCGGTGCTCTTCGCCGGCCTGGTCCTCGGCGAGCTGGGGCTGGTCTTCGCCACCCCGACGCTGGTCGGGTTGCTCGCCCGGGCCGGCCGGTGGCTGCCGTTGGCCCCCCGCGTCGCGCTGCGGGACGCGAGCCGCAACCGCGCCTCGGCCGCCCCGGCCATCTCGGCGGTGATGGCCGCGGTCGCCGGCAGCGTCGCCCTCGGCGTGTACGTGGCCAGCGACGACGCGCGGACGAGGGCCGCCTACCGGCCGGGCCTGCCGTACGGCCACGTTCTGGTCGTCGGCTCCGACACCGCGACCGGGACGCTGCCGCCGGTGGCCCGGGTCGCCGAGGTCGCAGCCGCCGAGCTGCCGCCCAGCGCGGTGACCCGGATCGACGCCCCGGCCTGCTCCGCGCCCGCCACCCCCGCCGCCAGCACCGTCGAGGACTGGTGCGATGTCCAGGCGGAGCTGCCACCCGGACAGACCTGCCCGTACGAGGTGGGGCAGGTCCGGGACGCCGCCGTCCGGCTGCGCGTCCGGGCCGACCCACGCTGTGTCGACTGGTTGTCGGGCGGACCCAGCGGCTACTCGCTGTCGTCGGTGGTGGACGAGGGCGACGCGTTGGCCGCGCTCACCGGCGCCGCCCCGCAGGAGATCGCCGCCGCCCGCCGGGTGCTGCGGGCCGGCGGCGCCGTGGTGACCGACCCGCGCTACGTCCTCGACGGCCGGGTCACCCTGGCGGCGACGCGGACACGCGACGAATCGGGGTCGACGGGGACCGTCCGGGCCACCGTGCCCGGGTACGTGCTGCGCGGCGGGACCGGGGCGGACCAGCTCGTGCTGTCCCACGCCGCCGCCGCCCGGGTCGGGCTGGCCGCGTACCAGGTCGGCTTTGTCCTGGCCACCGACGCGGTGCCGACCCCCGACCAGCAGGACCGCTTCGACGCCGAGCTGCGGCGCCTCGCCCCGCTGCGGGTGGTCGTCGAGCGCGGGCGCCCGGACACCGACCAGCGGCCGATCCTGCTGCTGCTGGCCATCGTCTCCGGTCTGGTCACCGTCGGCGCGGCGGCCGTCGCCACCGGCCTCGCCGCGGCCGAGGGACGGGCCGACCTGTCCACCCTGGCGGCCGTGGGCGCCAGCCCCCGGGTACGCCGGGTGCTGTCGCTCTGCCAGGCCGGGGTGATCGCCGGGCTCGGCTCGGCCCTGGGCATCGCGGCCGGGCTGGGCACCGCCGTGATCGTCCTGGCCGCCACGAACCGCCGGTACGCCGGGGCCTGGCCGGTGGAGGAGCCGTACCCGGTCGTGGTGCCCTGGCTCACCCTGGGGGTGCTGGTGGTGGTGCCGCTGGTGGCGATGCTCGGCGCGGGCCTGTTCACCCGGTCCCGGCTGGCCGTCGAGCGCCGCCTCGACTGACGCCCGGGGCGGCGTTCGGACTGACGGCCGGGATGTTCCCCGCGCCCACCTCGGGCCTCGGGGGGTGCCGCCCCCGGACCGGGGGCGGCAGACTGGTCGCGTGTCCGCTCTCGGAACCCTCACCCGTCGCTTCGGCCACCACCGCTGGTTCGGCGCGGCGGCCCGGCTGCTCGTCCCCGCCGACCGGGTGGTCGGCCGGCTCACCCGGGGCCGGATGGTCGCGCTCGGCCTGATCCCCTCACTCGTCATCACCACCACCGGCCGCCGCTCCGGCCTGCCGCGCAGCAACCCCCTGCTGTACGTCCCGGACGGCGACGCCTACGTGGTGATCGGCTCCAACTGGGGGCAGCAGCACCAGCCCGGCTGGGCGATGAACCTGCTCACGCACCCCGAGGCGGAGGTGGACGTCAAGGGCCGGCGGATGGCGGTCCGGGCCGAGGCGGCCACCGGCGCGGAACGCGACCGGCTCTGGACACTGCTGGTCACCGAGTGGCCGGCGTACCGGACGTACGTCGAGCGGGCCGGCGGGCGGGAGATCCGCATCTTCCGGCTGGTGCCGGCCGGGCGCGGCGGTCCGGGCGGCGTCGGCGACCGGTGACTAGGGTGGAGCCGGTGTCCCGGCGGCTCTCCCGGCGGCCGGTCCGGCGGGCAGTCGGCGAGGCAGAGGTGATTCGTGGACCCGTACCAGGACGATCCCCGGTGGTCGGTGGCGGAGCGGGTCGCGGACGCGGCGAGGCGGCGCTTCCCGGCCGACGTCCTCGCGGTCGCGGTGCACGGCCCGCTGGCCCACGGTGACGACGACGGCGGCGGGGACGGCGAGGTCGGGCTGCTGATCGCCACGTACCGGGCCGACGTGGGCCCGGCCCCGGCGACCCGCCGGGTGGACGGCGTCCTGGTCGACCTGAGCGTCGCCGCCGCCGACGAGCACCTCCGCCGGGCTCGGGCGATCACCGCGCTGTGGCCGCTCACCGCGGACCGGTACGTCACCACCCGGCCGGTGCACGACCCGACCGGCTGGCTGCCGGGACTGCGCGACGAGCACCTGGCCCGGCTGGCCCGGGCCCGGCCGGCGGAGTTCACCGATCCCGCCCGGCAGGCGTGGTACCGGGGCTGCGCCGCGCACTCCCGGGCCGCCCGGCTGGCCGGGCGGTACGAGACGGACCAGGCGCTGCTGATGCTCGGCGAGGCCCGGCTGGCTGCGGCCACCGTGAACGGGCTGCTCAGCCGCACCTACTTCCGCGACCCGGGGGACGCGGTCCGGCGTACCGGCCTGGCCGGGGCGGACATGACCGAGGTCGGCGCGGTGCTGGCCCGGCAGGCCGAGGAGCTGACCGCCCGGGGCCGGCCCGTCGACGGCACCATCGACGACCTGTTCGCCCGCTGACCCGCGCCCTCACCCCCGCCCGCGCGGGTGGGGGGCGGCCTACAGGCCGCCCTGGACGCCGATCAGGGTGCCGATCAGGTACGTCGCGCCGGCCGCCGCCGCGCCGAGCAGGAGTTGCCGCAGGCCGCTGGACCACCAGGGGCGCTTGGTGAACCGGGCCACGACCGCCCCGGCCACGAACAGCCCGACCCCGCCGACGGCCAGCGCCAGCCACAGGCTGGTCGCGCCGAACAGGTACGTCAGCAGCGGAACCAGCGCCCCGACCGAGAAGAACAGGAACGACGAGATCGCCGCCGTCCACGGGCTCGGCTGTTCGTCCGGGTCGACGCCCAACTCCTCCCGGACGTGCACCCGCAGCGCCTCCTCCGGGTTGCGCCGCACCGCCTCGGCGACCTGGGTGGCCAGGTCGCGGGACAGGCCCCGGGCCACCCACGCGTCGGCCAGCTCGCGGGCCTCCGCCTCCGGGTGCCGTTCCAGCTCCCGGCGTTCCTTGGCCACCTCGGCCGCCACCTGCTCGTTGGCCGACCGGACGCTGGTGTACTCGCCGAGGCCCATCGAGATGGCCCCGGCGACCAGGCCGGCCGCGCCGGTGAGCACGATGCTGCTCGGCGACACCCCGCCGCCGCCGACGCCCGCGATCAGGGCGATGTTGGTGACCAGGCCGTCCATCGCGCCGAAGACGGCCGGCCGCAGCCAGCCGCCGGACACGTCCGCATGGTGCGCCTCGCGCAGCGCCGCGGGTGTATCGGTCACGGCAGGGTCAGGATCTCGTGACCGTCCTCCGTCACGAGGATGGTGTGCTCGAACTGGGCCGTCCACCTGCGGTCCTTGGTGACCACCGTCCAGCCGTCGTCCCACATGTCGTACTGGTAGGTGCCGAGGGTGATCATCGGCTCGATGGTGAACGTCATCCCCGGCTCCATCACGTCCGTGGGGCGGGGGCTGTCGTAGTGCGGCACGTAGAGACCGCTGTGGAAGGACTCGCCGATGCCGTGGCCGGTGAAGTCGCGGACCACGCCGTAGCCGAACCGCTTGGCGTACGACTCGATGACCCGGCCGATCACGTTGATCTGCCGGCCCGGGACGACCGCCTTGATCCCCCGCATCATCGCCTGGTGGGTCCGCTCGACCAGCAGCCGGGCCTCCTCGCTGACCTCCCCCACGCAGAAGGTCGCGTCGGTGTCGCCGTGCACCCCGTCGAGGTACGCCGTGACGTCGACGTTGATGATGTCGCCGTCGGCCAGGACCGTCGAGTCCGGGATGCCGTGGCAGATCACCTCGTTCAGGCTGGTGCAGCAGGACTTCGGGAAGCCCTTGTAGCCGAGCGTCGACGGGTAGGCCCCGTGGTCGCAGAGGAAGTCGTGCACCACCCGGTCGATCTCGTCGGTGGTGACGCCGGGCTTGCAGTGTTCCCCGGCGAGTTGGGTGGCCTGGGCGGCGAGCCGGCCGGCGACCCGCATCTTCTCGATGGTCTCCGGGGTCTGCACGTGCGAGCCGCGCCACTCCTGGGGGCGCTTCTTGCCCACGTACTCCGGTCGGACGATGTGACCCGGCACCGGTCGCATCGGGGAGAGAGTGCCGGGGGTCAGCGGCGCACGGACGGTCATGGCGCAAGCCTATCGCCGGCCCGACTCGCGGCCCGTCGGCGCGGTGCCCGGCGGCGGTGGTGACCTCCACCACGGCGCCGACCGGGTGGTTGTTGCCGGGCAATCTCCGCTGTGCCATCGTATTCTGCGTGGATCAAGGGGGAGCGGCGCCCGTCTTCGCCGCCCGGGTGGAGACCGACGGCGACCACGTCCGCGTGGTGGTCTCCGGCGAGGTGGACATGGCCACGGCCGACACGATGCTCCAGACCGTCCTGCGCGAGCCGGCCGGGCGGCTCACCCTCGACCTGCGGGCGGTCACCTTCTTCGACTCCGCCGCGATCTACGCCACGGTCCAGCTCTCCCAGCGGTACCCGGACGCGCTGACCGTGCTGCCGTCCCGTCAGGTCCGGCGGGTGCTGGAGATCTCCGGCCTGGCCGACCAGGCCTGGGTCGCGCCGGCCTGAGCCCCCCGCCCCGCCCCGCCCCGCCCGACGGGCCGGCGCGATCAGGTCTTGAGCCGCCGACGCAGCGTCACCTCGGTCCCCTCGGGCGTCCGGCGCACCGTCAGGTCGCCCAGCGCCTTGATCAGCTCCAGCCCTCGGCCACGGAAGCCCGCGCCGGTCGACTCCCGCCACTGGCCGCTGTCCAGGATGGTGGCCACCACGGTGCGATCGGCGATCGTCACCTCCACGCCGATGGTCGGCTCGGCCGGCTCGACCGGGTGCTCGATGGCGTTGGCGGCGGCCTCCGAGACCGCCACTGTCAGGTCGAACAGGTCGATCTCATCGACCCGGTGGGCGACGAGGAAGTCCTCCAGCCGACGACGCAGCACGCTGAGTCGGGCCGGGTCTGCCGGCAGCCGCAGCGCGAACCGGTTCGGCTCGGTCACCTCCAGCGCGAGGACCGCGACGTCGTCGCGGCGCGGCTGGGAGGCCACCCGCTCGATGACCGCGTCGACCAGGTCGGCGACGTGCCCGACGGGCCGGGTGGCGTCGTCGCGCAACTGCCCGAGGGCGGCGTCGATGCCGAGCTGACGGTCCTCGATCAGGCCGTCGGTGTAGAGCAGCAGCCGGGCTCCGGGGGGCAACTCGTCCTCCACCGTCCGGTACGACGCGGCGGGAATGGCGCCGACCGGTGGCCCGAGCGCGCGGTCGTGCAGGAATCCCACGTCGTCGCCCTGGATCAGCAGGGGGGACGGATGCCCGGCGCTGGCGTAGCGCAGCCGCCCGGTGCGGGGGGAGAACTGGAGACAGACCACCGTCGCGAAGGAGGACTGCTCGGTCGAGCCGACCAGCCGGTTGAGCCGGGTCAGCGACTTGCCCGGGTCGTAGCCCTCCAGGACGTACGCCCGCAGCGCGTTGCGGAGCTGGCCCATCGCGGCGGCGGCCCGGACGCCCTTGCCGACCACGTCGCCGATGACCAGGACGAGTTCGTCGTCGTCGAGCTCGACGACGTCGTACCAGTCGCCACCGACCTCGACGTCGGCGCTGCCGGGCAGGTAGCGGCTGGCCAGCACCGCGCCGGGCAGCCGGGGCAGGGTGCGGGGCAGCAGGCTGTGCTGGAGGGTGGTGGCGATGCGGTGCTCGGCCTCGTAGAGCTGGGCGTTCTCCAGCCGTACGCCGATCAGCCGGGCGAGCTGGGTCAACGCGGCCTGGGCGGTGTCGGTGGTGTCCTCCCCGCGCCCCCAGACCCGCAGCTCGCCGAGCTGCTCCCCGGCGGTGCCGGTCAGCGGCAGCACGATGGACGGTTCGGCGGCGGCCGTGCCGCCGCCGTCGGCCTCGGAGCGGGCCCCGGTCGCGGTGACCACCACCCGGGCGGCCTCGGCGAGGCCGAGCGCGTGCCGGGCGGCCACCTGGAGCACCTCGGCGGTGGTCCGGGCGGTGTTCACCGCGACGGCGGCGTCGGCCAGCGCGCGCAGTCGCCGGATGACCTGCCCGCGTAGCTGTCCCAGCTCGACGTTCGCCCGGACCCGGGCAATCAGCTCCTCGCTGGAGAACGGCTTGGTCAGGTAGTCGTCCGCGCCGACCGACAGGCCGGCGACCGCCTCGGCCGAGCCGGCCCGGGCGGAGAGCAACACGATCGGCACATGCCGGGTACGCGGTTCCGCGCGCAGCGCGGTGACCAGGCCGAACCCGTCCAGCCGGGGCATCATCACATCGGTCAACACCAGGTCGAAGGGGGTCTGCACGGCCTGGCGCAGCGCCTCGACGCCGTCCGGCACGGCCACCACCTCCCAGGACGGGGAGAGCAGCCGGGCGACGTGCTCACGCAGGTCGGCGTTGTCGTCGGCGAACAGGATGCGGCCGGCCGGCGGCCGGCCGGCGGGCGCGGCCGACGAGGTGACCGGGGCCGCATCGGCCCACAGTGCGTTCTCGGCGGCGAAGAGCCGGGCCTGTGCCAGCTCGGCGGGGACGGAGGAGGCCGCCGGGACGTCGGTCTGGACCCGGTCGGCGGGCAGGTGGGCGGAGCCGAACGGGAGGGTCACGGTGAAGGTGCTGCCCGCACCGACCCGGCTGTGTGCCTCGACCCGCCCGCCGTGCATCTCCACCAGCTCGCGAACCAGCGCGAGCCCGATCCCGGTGCCCTCGTGGGTGCGGGAGCGGACGCCGGGAACCCGGTGGAACCGCTCGAAGACACGCGACAGCTCCTCGGGGGGAATCCCGACGCCGGTGTCGGTGACCTCCAGCCGGGCCGCGCCGTCGACCGCCCGGATCCGGACCCGGATCTCACCGTGGAAGGTGAACTTCACCGCGTTGGCGACCAGGTTGAGGACGATCTTCTCCCACATGTCCCGGTCGACGAAGACCGGCCCGGGCAGCGGCGGGCAGTCGACCGTCAGGCGCAGGCTGACGCGTTCGGCGGCCGAACGGAAGGTGCTGGCCAGCCGGGAGGTGTAGTCGGCCAGGTCGGTGGGCTCGTAGTGGGCGGCCAGCCGGCCGGACTCCAGCCGGGAGAAGTCCAGCACCGTGTTGACCAGCTTGAGCAGGCGCAGCGCGTTGCGGTGCATCATGGTGAGCTGGTCGGTGTAGGGCAGCGCCGGGTCGGCGAGCAGGTCCTCCAGGGGCCCCAGCACCAGGGTCAGCGGGGTGCGGAACTCGTGGCTGATGTTGGCGAAGAAGCTGGTCTTTGCCCGGTCCAGCGCGGCCAGCTCGGCGGCCCGGGCCTGTTCCTGCTCGTACGCCCGCTGCCGGCCCACCGTGCGGGAGAGCTGGGCGGCGATCAGGTCGAAGAACGTGCGGTACTCGTCGGTGAACGGCAGCCGGGCGGACACCCCCACCACCAAGGCCCCTGCGGGCTCGTTGGTGGCGGTGAGCGGCAGCACCAGCGCCTGGCCGGCGACCCCGTCGGGCACCTCCGCGAGCAGGTCGGCGACGTCGACCGTGGCGGCGGCCCCGCCGTCGGCGACCCGGCTCAGCACGGTCGTGGCGGTCCCGCCCAGCGGCGGCGCGGCGACCGCCGAGGAGCCGCTGCGCCCGGCGAGGGTGAGCCGGCCGGCGTCGTCACGCAGGTAGACCAGGCCGAACGGGACGTCGGCCCGGTACCGGTCCAGCACCCGGGCGGCGGCCGTCGCCAGCTCGCCGGACTGCTCCGCCTCGGCCAGGCCGGCACCCAGCTCGGCCAGGGCCCGCAGCCGGCGCTCGCCGAGCACCCGGCCGGTGGTTTCGCTCACGATGCAGAAGATCCCGCTGATGCCGCCGTCCGCGTCCCGGATCGGGTCGTAGGAGACGTCGAAGTAGACGTCCTCCAGGAACCCGTGCCGGTCGAGCACGAAGGGGTGGTCTTCGCCCCGGTAGGGCTCACCGGTCTCCCGGACCGAGGCGAGCAGCGGCCCGAGCACGTCCCAGGTCTCCACCCAGTGCTCCCGGGCGGGCTGGCCGATCACGTGCGGGTGCTTGCCGCCGATGGTCGGCAGGTAGGCGTCGTTGTAGAAGGTGCGGTGCTCCGGCCCCCAGAACATCGCGATCTGCGCCCGGGAGGAGAGCATCGTGGCGACCGCGTGGCACAGCGCCGCCGGCCAGCCGGCCGGGAAGCCGAGCGGACTGGTCGCCCAGTCGAACCCGCCCAGCCGCTCGCCCATCTCGCCGCCGCTGGCGAACGCGGCCGTGAGCAGCGCCGGGATCGTCTCATCGACGTTCCCGGCGGACGGGCGTAGCCCGTCCGCGCCCCCCTGGGACGAGCTCATACACCCTCCCGCACCGGCTGTTTCCCCCCGACGACCGCACGGTCGTCGTCCCCTGCCGACCACATGATCGCCGCCGTGCCCGCCTTCTACCCAGACGGACCAGCAACGTAACGCATCCGCCCGGCGCGACGCTGGTAACCCGGGTCTCACCACACATCACCGCCGGCTGCCGGCGGAGGTCGGTGCGGAGGGCAGCCACCGCCGGCCGGCGGGACAGGGGGTACGGCCGGCGTCAGCCGGCCGGCGTCAGAAGACCGGGAGGCCGTCGATGCTCGCGGCGTTCTTCGTGGCCCGATAGGTGACCAGGTCATCGGTGGTGCGCCGAGAGTGTGACCTAACTAATAGATCCCGGTCGCCCTGGTAGTCCATGAGGGGCACCGCGTACCCGCAGGAGTCGCTGACCCGGTCGACGTCGACGGTGATCACCGCGCGGGCGGAGTGCAGGTCCGGCGGGTCGGGGAAGTCGCCGAGCCGATCGGCGAAGCCGGCGTCCTCCACCGTCACCGCTGTGCCCCGCCCGTGCAGCCGGACGATGTTCGGCGGGCCGGCGAAAGCGCAGAACATCAGCGTGATCCGGCCGTTCTGCCGCAGGTGGGCGATGGTCTCCGCGCCGCTGCCGTGGAAGTCGAGCCAGGCCACCCGGTGCGGGCCGAGGATGACGAAGGTGCCGCGCATCCCCTTCGGCGAGAGGTTGACGTGCCCGTCGGCGCCGGAGGGCGCGGTGGCCACGAAGAAGACGGACTGCTGCTCGATGAAGTCGCGCAGCCGCCCGTCGATGGCCGGATAGACCTTCCCCATGCCGCCATCCTCGCACCACCTACCGAAAAGTGGGATGGCCCTCCCGTCAGTCGGAACGCGCGGCGGCCCGGACCAGGGCGGTCACCGACGCCGGTCAGCGGCCGGTCACAGCGGGGTGACGTACGCGCCGGTGATCCCGCCGTCGACGACGAACTGCGCGGCGGTCATGAACGACGAGTCGTCGCTGGCCAGGAAGGCCACCGCGGCGGCGATCTCCTCCGGCTGGCCGAACCGCCCCATCGGCACGTGCACCAGCCGGCGGGCGGCCCGCTCCGGGTCGGCGGCGAACAGCTCCAACAGCAGCGGGGTGGCCACCGGGCCGGGGCACAGCGCGTTGACCCGGATGCCCTCCCGGGCGAACTGCACGCCCAGCTCCCGGGTCATCGCCAGCACCCCGCCCTTGCTCGCCGTGTACGCGATCTGCGAGGTGGCCGCCCCCATCAGCGCCACGAACGACGCCGTGTTGATGATCGACCCCTTGCCCTGCCGGCGCATGTGCGGGATGACGTGCTTGCAGCACAGGTAGACGCTGGTCGTGTTGACCCGCAGCACCCGCTCCCAGGCGTCCAGGCCGGTCTCCAGGATCGAGTCGTCCTCGGGCGGGGAGATGCCGGCGTTGTTGAACGCCACGTCCACCCGGCCGTGCCGGTCGACCACCCCGTCGAACAGCTCCCGCACCGCCGCCTCGTCGGCCACGTCGCAGGCGACGAACTCCCCGCCGACCTCCTCGGCGGCCTTCCCGCCCGCCGCCGCGTCGATGTCGACGCAGACCACCCGCGCCCCCTCGGCGGCGAACCGCCGCACGGTGGCCAACCCGATCCCGCTGCCCGCCCCGGTGACCACCGCGACGCGCCCCTCCAACCGACCCTGCACCTTGTCACTCCTCCGTGGCGATGAAGACGTTCTTGACGTCGGTGAAGGCGTGCAGCGCGTCCGGGCCCAGCTCGCGGCCGAGCCCGGAACGCTTCATCCCACCGAACGGGGTCCAGTACCGCACCGAGGAGTGCGAGTTGACGCTCAGGTTGCCCGCCTCCACCGCCCGGGCCACCCGGATCGCCCGGCCCACGTCCCGGGTCCAGACCGAGCCGGACAGGCCGTACTCCGTGTCGTTGGCCAGCCGCACCGCGTCCGCCTCGTCGTCGAACGGGAGCACCGACACCACCGGGCCGAAGACCTCCTCCCGCCAGTGCCGGTCGGCCGGCGAGTCGGCGAGCAGCACCGTCGGGGCGTACCAGAAGCCGGGGCCCTCCGGGCAGGAGCCGGTGAAGGCGACCTTCGCCCCGTCGACGTACCCGGCGACCCGGTCGCGCTGGGCGGCGGAGATCAGCGGGCCCATCTCGGCGGTGTCCAGCGCCGGGTCCTCCACCCGGAAGCTCTTGACCGCCGGCTCCAGCAGCTCCAGGAACCGGTCGTACACCGGGCGCTGGACCAGGATCCGGGACCGGGCGCAGCAGTCCTGGCCGGCGTTGTCGAAGACGGCGTACGGCGCGGTGGCCGCAGCCTTTTCCAGGTCGGCGTCGGCGAAGACCACGTTCGCGCTCTTGCCGCCCAGCTCCAGGGTCACCCGTTTCACCTGGGCGGCGCAGCCGGCCATGATCCGGGTGCCGACCTCGGTGGAGCCGGTGAAGCACACCTTGCGTACGGCCGGGTGGGTGACGAACCGCTCCCCCACCACCGGCCCTTCGCCGGGCAGCACGGTGAACACGTCTTCGGGCAGCCCGGCCTCGCGGCCCAGCTCGGCCAGGCGCAGCGCGGTCAGCGGGGTCAGCTCGGCCGGCTTGAGCAGCACCGTGTTGCCGGCGGCGAGCGCCGGAGCGAAGCCCCACGCGGCGATCGGCATCGGGAAGTTCCACGGCACGATCACCCCGACCACGCCCAGCGGCTCGTGGAAGGTGACGTCCAACCCGCCCGGCACGGGGATCTGCCGTCCGGTCAGCCGCTCGGGCGCGCCCGCGTAGTAGTCGAGCACGTCCCGGACGTTGCCCGCCTCCCACCGCGCGTTGCCGATGGTGTGCCCGGAGTTGCGCACCTCCAGCGAGGCCAACTCCTCCAGGTGCGCGTCCACGAGGCCGGCGAACCGACGCAACACCCGCGCCCGATCCCCCGGCCCCACCCTCCGCCACACCTCGAAGGCCCGCTGCGCCCGCCCGACGGCCGCGTCGACCGCTACGAGTGAGGTGGCCGCCACCTCCCCCACGACCACCCCACTAGCGGGATTAACCACCTGCGTCACGCCACCCACCCTTCCTCTCCCGTTCCTTCCCACTCCCACTCAACTCCCTGCGCCACCCCGCCTCCGCCCCCGCTCCCCCGCGCCCTCCGCCCTCCGCCCTCCGCCCGGCGATCATGGACTTTCGGCCCCGACGAATGCCATATAAGGCCCACATCAAGGGCCCAAAGTGCAAGATCGCGGAGGGGACGGGGGACGGGGGGCGGGGGCGGAGGCGGGGGTGGGGGCGCGGGGGTCAGAGGCGTTCGAAGCCACGGGTCAGTTCCCAGTCCGTGACTGCGGCGTCGAAGGCTTTCAGCTCCACGCGTGCCTGGTTGGCGTAGTGGGCGTGGACCTCGTCGCCGAAGACGGCTCTCGCGATCGTGGAGGACTCCCACAGGGACAGGGCGTCGCGCAGGGTGGCCGGAACCCGCTCGGCGGCCGGGTCGTCGTACGCGTTGCCGGTGCACTCCGCGCCCAACTCCAGCTCGCGTTCGATGCCGTGCACCGCGCCGGCCACCAGCGCGGCGATCGCCAGGTACGGGTTGACGTCCGCCCCGGGCACCCGGTTCTCCACCCGCATCCCCTCGCCGTGGCCGACCAGCCGCAGCGCGCAGGTGCGGTTGTCGGTGCCCCAGCGCAGCGCGGTCGGGGCGAACGAGCCGGGCTGGTACCGCTTGTACGAGTTGATGTTCGGGGCGAACAGCAGGCTGAACTCGCGCATGGTGTCCAGCAGCCCGGCCAGCACCCGCTGCCCGGTGACGCTGAGGTGCGCCGGGCCCTCGCCGAGCATCGCGGAGCGGCCGTCGGCGTCGCGCAGGGAGAAGTGGATGTGGCAGGAGTTGCCCTCCCGGGCGTTCGGCTTCGCCATGAAGGTGATCGACATGCCCTCCTGGGCGGCGATCTCCTTCGCCCCGTTCTTGTAGATCACGTGATGGTCGGCGCAGGCCACCGCCTCGTCGTAGCGGAAGGCGATCTCGTGCTGGCCGAGGTTGCACTCGCCCTTGGCGCTCTCCGGGGTCAGGCCCGCGCCGGCCATCTCGGTGCGGATACGGCGCAGCAGCGGCTCGACCCGGGCGGTGCCGAGCAGCGAATAATCCACGTTGTACTGGTTCGCCGGGGTCAGCTCGCGGTAACCGCGCCGCCAGGCGTCCTCGTACGACTCGCGGTAGAGGACGAACTCCAGCTCGGTGCCGGCGTACGCGGTCAGCCCGTGCGCGGCGAGCCGGTCGAGCTGGCGGCGCAGGATCTGCCGGGGCGAGGCGACCACCGGCCCGGACCCGTCCGGCCACGCCAGGTCGGCCAGCAGCATCGCCGTGCCCGGTTGCCATGGCACCCGGCGCAGCGTGTCCATGTCGGGCACCATGGCGAGGTCGCCGTAACCGCGCTCCCAGCTCGACATCGCGTACCCGTCGACGGTGTTCATGTCGACGTCCACGGCGAGCAGGTAGTCGCAGCCCTCGCTGCCGTTCTCGACCACCTGGTCGAGGAAGAACGGCGCGTGGAACCGCTTGCCCTGCAACCGGCCCTGCATGTCGACCAGCGCCAGCACCACCGTGTCGAGCTTGCCGGCGGCGACGGCGGCCCGTAACTCTTCGAGGGACAGGGGAGCTCTGCTCATGCGCGGGCCTCCATCACCAAGGTCTACTGCCTGACCGGATCACCGTCAATGCCCCGCCGCGACGCGCCGGCAAACACCGCGGCTGTTCACCCGTTGCGGCTTCGGCCGTACACCAGGGCGTCGAGCAACCGGGTGAGTTGCTCGCGTTCCGGCCGGGTCAGGGGCGCGAGCACCTCGTCCTCCACCTCGGCGAGCAACCCGTCCAGCTTGCGGAGCTGACGGCGGCCCGGCCCGGTGAGGGCGACGACGTTGCGGCGGCGGTCGGCGGGATCGGGCGCGCGTTCCACCAGTCCCCGGTCGGCCAGCTCGTTGAGCACCGCGACCAGGTCGCTGCGGTAGATGCCGGTGCGACTGCTCAGCTCCGACTGGCTCGCGGGGCCGGCCTCGTCCAGGGCGGCGAGCACCGCATAGTGCCACTTGCGGGCGTCCACGCGGGCCAGTTCCTCGTTCACCCGACGATCGGAGTGGATCGCCGCCAGGGACAGCAGCCGCGTCGGCAGGTTGCGTAGCCGCGCGGGGGCGGCCCGCCGGTCGGCGGCACGCGTCGGATCGGACCCGCTGTCGCTCATGCCACGAGCATACCCATTGCGTTAGTCGGACTAACGAATTAGCTTCGGTGGGCAGAACCGTTAGTGAGACAAACGATTGTGAGGGCCCCGCCATGCCGGTGACGACCGTCCTGGACTCGACGATGTACCACGAGGAGGCCGGCAGCGGCCCGGCCTTCGTGTTCCTGCACGGCAACCCCGGCTCGTCCCGGCTGTGGCGCAACGTGCTGCCCGCGCTCGACCTGCCCGCCCGGCTCCTCGCCCCCGACCTGATCGGGATGGGCCGCTCCGGCAAGCCCGACCTGCCGTACCGCTTCGCCGACCACGCCCGCTACCTCGACGCCTGGTTCGACCGGCTGGGCCTGGACGAGGTGGTGCTCGTCGGCCACGACTGGGGCGGCGCGCTCGCCTTCGACCGGGCGGCCCGGCACCCCGACCGGGTGCGCGGCGTGGCCTTCCTGGAGACGATCGTGCGGCCGATGTCCTGGGCCGAGCTGAGCGAGGGGCCCCGGGCACGCGCCGAGGCCATGCGGGGGCCGCAGGGCGAGGCCCTGGTGCTCGACAGCGACTTCTTCCTGGACTCGGCCTACACCGGCGGCGTGCTGCACCCGCTGGCCGAGGCGGACAGGGACGCCTACCGTGCGCCGTACCCGACCCGGGAGAGCCGCCGCCCGTTGCTGGAGTGGGCCCGCTCGCTGCCGCTCGACGGCGAGCCGGCCGACGTCGCCGAGCGGGTGGCCGGGTACGGGAACTGGCTGGCCACGAGCGACGTGCCGAAGCTGCTGCTCACCTTCGACTCCTCGCCCACCCTGCTCATCGGCCCCGAGCAGGCCGACTGGTGCGCGGCGCACCTGGCGGCCCTGGAGACGGAGCACTGCGGCCCGGCCGGCCACCACGCGCCCGAGGACCGGCCCGACGCCATCGCCTCGGCGATCGCCCGATGGGCACGACGGCACGCCCTGGGGGGCGGCCTGGCCCGCTGACCACGTCCCGCCGGCTGCCGGACGACCGGCCGCCGCCCGGCGGGCGGGCTCAGCCGCCGCAGCCCCGCCAGCATGACGAAGATCGACCGCTGGGCGACCGCGTCCCCCGCCGCGTTCACCTGGTAGCCGTCGAGCCACACCCACCCGTCGTACGTGGGCCAGTCGTGGACCCGGATCACCCGGAACATGATCGGCTGGACGAACTGGACGCTGGCGGCGCGCGTGACGTGCAACAGGTCTCCCGCGCGCAGGGCTGGGGACTCGCCGCTACCCATCGGCCGCCGCCCGGCCACCCGGTAGCTGACGGAGCAGGACGGTCCAGCTCAGGTGCCGGGATGCCATCCCCGGGTCCGGGGGCAGGCCGCGCAGCTCGCGCTCGGCGACGCCCGCCCGGAGCCAGTCGCACAGGTACGCGACCGCCTCACCCGGACAGCCGGCGAACTCCCGCAGCAGCTCCGCCCGGCGCGACACGCACGGCCACGGCTCGCCGCACTCGTGGCACGGGCCACCGGCGTACGCGGGTGGATGGCTGCCGGTCACCGCTCCCGCACCCCTGGCTCCAGCCGGGCCGGCGGGTCGTCGATGATCGCCTGCACCCGGACCATGACGACGCGCTCCCGCCACGGCGTGCCGTCGGGGCGCAGTTCCAGTCCTTCCAGCCGCACCCACCGGGACGCCAGGAAGTTCGCGTACCGGGGGACGTACGTGACCCTCAGCCACAGCACCGTCTGCCCGATGCAGTAGTCGCACGGCTGAAGGGTCAGCACGTCGCCCGTGACAACAAGCGGGTTCACTGCCGACCCCCGCCGATCCTCGGAAAGATCGGGGGCGGCACCAACGGCCCGATGGGGCCGGGGATGTACGGGGCGGGCTCGGATGGCTGCGCCGGCTTCGGCTTCGTGTCCGGCTTCGGCTTCGGTTCCGGCTTCGGTCGGCGGGACTGTCGCCAACCTCCGTGGTGTCCGCTCATTCTCTCCCCCTCCTCACGGCACAGGTGGGGGGTCGCCAGCTCGTGGAAGGACCGGGCGACCCCCCGGCGCAGAACCCGCCCCCGCCGTAGGGCCAAAAGCGGGTCCGCGTAGTGACAGTCTGGTGAGGACACCGTTACCGTCGATACGCGCTCGCCCGGTCCGCGCAGGTCAGAGGACTGGTCGAGCGACCAGGCGAGACACACCCGACGAGGCTGAGCAAAAATTGGGGGATCGATGGGTACGGCCACAAACTATGTGCTCGGAGAGCTACGGCTGTTCCGCGCGTCGCTCGGAACCAGCCAGGAGGAGTTCGGCCGGGCCATCGGCTACTCCGGCTCCCATGTCAGCTCGGTCGAGACGGGCGGTCGCCCGCCGACCAAGGAGTACATGAAGACGATCGACGACCAGTACAACCTCGGTGACCGGTTCGGTCGGATGCTCCGCGAGCTGGCCAAGCTTGACGCCGAGCCGGTCTGGCTGCGCGAGTGGATCGAGTTCGAGCGCGAGGCGACCACGCTGCGGTGGTTCGAGTTGTCCTACCTTCCCGGCCTGCTCCAGACGGAGCGGTACGCGCGGGCGACGCTGGCCGGCGGCCGGTTCACCGCCGACGAGGTCGAGCGGATCGTCGCGTCCAGGTTGGCGCGGCAGGAGGTCCTGGAGCGCGACCGCCCGCCGCAGCTCATCGCCGTCGTGGACGAGAGCGTGCTGCGCCGGCCGGTCCTCGATCAGCCGGGGCTCATGGCGGAACAGCTCGACCACCTGGCCGGGCAGGCGCTGCGGGAACACATTCAGGTGCATGTCGTGCCGGTGGACGCCGGGATGTACCTGGGGCTGGCCGGTCAGTTCATCATCGCCGAGCTGCCCGACGGCACACGGGTGGCCCACGCCGACAACCAGCTCAACGCGCAGATCGTCGATGCGCCCGCCGATGTTGCTAGGCTGGCGAAGACGTGGGAGATCGTGCGGAACGAGGCGCTCCCCCGCCGGCAGTCCATCGAGCTGATCAAGGAAGTGGCGAAGTCATGGACGTGATGACCCCACAGTGGCGGAAGTCGACCCGGTCCGGCGGCAACGGCGGGTCCTGCGTCGAGGTGGCCGACAACATGCCGGGCGTCGTGCTGGTGCGCGACACCAAGGATCGCGACGGCGGCACCCTCCACTTCAACCCCCGGACCTGGCAGTCGTTCGTCGACCTGGCCAAGCAGATCGGCCCCGTCGCCTGACCCGGAAGTGTCGAAGAGGCCCCCGGCACGACGCTGAGGGCCTTTCTTCGTACCCGCCCGCCTCACGCCACTCGACGGGAAGCGATCTGATCGTGCACGGCTATCGACCGTCGAGCGTGACCGGCGTACGACGCCCCGTGCCGCCGCGAGCGCGGCCATGAACGACCTGTTGCCGAGAAAACCCACTCTTGTCGTGGTCAGCGGTCCGCCCGGCGCGGGCAAGACCACGCTCGCGCATCGACTCGCCCGGCGGATCGGCTGTCCGGCGATCTGCCGGGACGAGATCAAGGAGGGCATGGTCCACGCGGCTGGTGACTTCATCGCCGCGCCGAGCGACGTGTTGGCCCTGCGCACGCTGCCGACGTTCTTCCAGGTGCTGGAACTGCTCCTGAGGTCAGGTGTCACGACGGTGGCCGAGGCGGCCTTCCAGGACCGGCTCTGGCGTCCCCACCTGCGGCCCCTGGCCGGCCTTGCCGACATCCGGGTCGTGCATTGCCAGATCGCGGCCGGGATCGCGTGGGACCGCATCCGGCAGCGGCAGAACGAGAACCCCACGCGGCGCGCACACGCCGACGCGTCCCTCGGCGAGCAACAGGTGCACGCGGTCGGCCACGACAGCTTCGACCGCGTCCGACTCGACGTACCCGAGCTTGAGGTGGACACCAGCGACGGCTACCGACCCGGCCTCGACGAAATCGTTGACTTCGTGCAGTTGGGCAGTGACCCCACGGTCGCGCTTCCGTGATCGTGTGACCGGCCGTCCCGGGGATGTTCGACCGGTCTACACGCGCGAGGCGTACCCGAATCGATCGTCCCCTCCCCCTCCTCGCCGCACGTGGCCGTCAGAGTGCGCCGCCGCCACCGGCTCGTCGGGGCGGCGGCCGGGCGGTCAGGGCCGGGCGTCGTCGTCGCTGAAGTCGGGCACCTCGTCGGAGACCAGGTCCTCGGCGTGACCCTCAAGCATCTTCGCGAGGTCGGCGGAGCGGGGAAGCATGACGTTCTCGTAGGCGCGGACCGCCTCGTCGACGGTAGCGGAGTTGGCGAGGGCGACGGCGAGGTCGCTGGCGTCGAGCATGGCCGTGTTGACGCCGAGGCCGAGCGGGGGCATGAGGTGGGCGGCGTCACCGAGCAGGGTCACGGTCGGGTTGTGCTCCCAGGTATGCGGAACCGGGAGGGCGTGGATCGGCCGGCCGATGTAAGGGCCGTCGTTGTCGCTGATCATCTGCCGCATGCGGGGGGACCAGGCGGCAAACCGGTCGAGCAGGTGGGCGCGGATGCCAGCCGTGTCCTCGATGGTCAGGCCGGTCGTGGCGATCCAGTCGGCCGGCACCCTCTGGATGATGTAGACCCGGATGTGGCCGCCGCTGTTGCGCTGGGCAAAGAGACCACGTTCACCGTCGCCCGCGCGAGCGCCGCCCTGACCGACCAGCGCGGAGAGGTCAGCGTGCCGGTTCTCCACATCGTCAAACCAGGCCTCCAGGAAGCTCACGCCGGTGTATTGCGGTACGGCCGGCGAGACTGCCCGGCGGACCCGGGAGAACGCGCCATCAGCACCGATGACCAGGTCCGCTTCGACCCTCGTGCCGTCGGCGAAGCGCAGAAGCCGCCCGTCGGTCGACTCCAGGGCGCGGCCCCACCGCACGGTTCCGGGCTCCAGCGAATCGAGCAGCAGGCCACGCAGTTGACCGCGGTCGATCTCGGGTTTGAACAGGTCGCCCGCGTCCGGAACCAGGTGCGCCCGGATCGCGCCGGTGATGTCCAGCTCGCGCATCTCCTGACCTTCGGGACGGGCCAGCGCGAAGAACTCGTCGAGCAGACCGGCCTCGCGCAGGGCGAGCTGGCCGTCGTCGGCGCGCAGATCCAGGCTGCCGCCCTGGTTACGCGAGTGGCCGTGGGCATCACGGTCGTGGACGGTGACCGTGATGCCGTGCCGCTGGAGGATGCGCGCGCAGGTGAGGCCGCCGGGCCCCGCGCCGACAATGCTGATCCTGGCGTTCGCGGGTGCTGGTGACGTCATGGTCTTCTCCTTCGGTTTCGGCGGGCGGCCCCGCCTCCATGACCCAGAAAAGCAGACTCGATAAAAAAGTGCAACGAGTCAACTTATTGTGTGATGCCACAATCGGGTACGCTTCAGCCATGACCGAGGGCCCCACTGGACGGCGTGAACGCAAGAAGGCGGCCACCCGTCAGGCGATCGCCGACGCCGCCCTGCAACTCTTCCTGGAACGCGGCTACGACCAGGTGAGCATCCGGGACATCGCCGAAGCGGCCGACGTGTCGACCACCACGCTGTTCAAGCACTTCACCGGCAAGGAAGCCCTGGTGTTCGACCAGGACCAGGACCGGGAGTCAGACCTGATCGCAGCGGTGCGCGACCGGGCCGCCGGCCAGAGCATCCTCGACGCCCTCCGGCAGCACGTCCTGAGCACCTGGCTTCCGATCTCGACGCATCCCCAACGGGCCCAGTTCACTGACCTGGTGGACTCCACGCCGGCGCTGCGCGGGTACGCCGAACGCATGTGGACCCGGCACACCGACAGCCTCAGCACAGCCATCGCCGACGAACTCGGCGTGGAACACGACGACCTCTCCTGTGCGGCGCTTGCCCGATTCGTACTCGAGATCCCGGCCCTCACCCGCAGTCGGCGGGACCGCCAGGCAGCCGTCGAGGCAATCTTCGACATCCTCACCCACGGGTGGAAACCACCCGGATCACCCCGGACAACCGGGGGGTAGGCCAGGATCGTGCCCGGTTGTAGGCGGTTGGCCGGTTCAGGACCGGAAGCAACCGCAGGGACGCGCGAGGCGTACCCAAAATGCCTTGCCCACCGCGACCGGCGGCCGCATCCTTGAGCCTGTGACCAGGCCCGATCCGGACGGGCCCCGCCGGGCGCTCGGCAACGCCCGGCACGCGGCGGCGCGGGGCGTTCACCTCTCTCTCACCGTACGGCGATCCGCCCCCGCCGCCGCACCACGCTCACGCGAACAGCAGGCCGGCGACCCAGAGCACACCGATCACCAGGCCGGCGAGGAACTCCACCAGCATGGACAGCCCGGCGGCCTTGAGCGCCTGCACCGTCGACGGCCAGGCGAGCTGGTTGCTGCCCAGCCGCAGCCGCTCGGCACCCCACACCCCACCGACGAAGCCGACCACCAGCCCCACCACCGGGATCACGAAGAACCCCACCAGTCCCAGCACGCCGCCGGCCAGCAGGGACGACGTCGGCACCCCGGCGCTCTTGAGGTTGCGCCCCGGCCACAGGTACTTGACCACGGCACCGCCGACGGCGACCACGGTGGCGGCGGCGAGCACCAGCCAGCGGCCCGCCCCGGTGTCGCCGAACAGCGCCCACACCAGCACCCCGCCCCAGCACAGTGGCAGCGCGGGCAGCCCCGGCACCACCACCCCGGCCAGCCCGGCCACGATGGCCAGCGCGGCCACCACCGAGACGACCGTTTGCGAGTCCGTCAGGCTCATGCCACTCCCTCTGGGGGATCGTCGCCCCGCAGCCGGGCGGTGATCACACCGGCCGGGGCCGGGGCGCCGAACCAGCACCCCTGCCCGGTGTCGCAGTGCAGCGCGCGTAGCCGCTCGGCCTGCGCCTGGGTCTCCACCGCCTCGGCGGTGACCCACAGCTCCAGAGCGTGCGCCAGCCGGACCAGCGCGTCCACGATCCGCTCGTCCCGGTGGTCGGCCGGGTCCAGCGGGTCGTCCGCCCGGATCCCCTCCACGAACGGCCCCGCCAGCTTGAGGCAGTGGATGGGCAGCCGCCGCAGGTACGCCAGGTTCGAGTATCCGGTGCCGAAGTCGTCGATCGCCAGCCGTACGCCGAGGTCGGCGAGCTGGCGCAGCGACCGCAGCGGCTCCCCCGGGGTGCCCATCACGGCGCTCTCGGTCAGCTCCAACTGGAGCAGGGCGGCGGGCAGCCGGGTGTGGCTCAGCGCGCTCGCCACCGTGTCGACGATGCCCGGGTCGTCGGCCTGCCGCGCGGCCAGGTTGACGCTGACCACCAGCTTCGCCTCCGGGAACTCCCGGTGCCACGCCTCGGCGTCGCGGCACGCCTGCCGGAGCACCCATTCGCCGAGCCGGACGATCAGGCCGGTCTCCTCGGCCAGCCCGATGAACCGGTCCGGCCCGACCAGCCCCAACTCCGGGTGCTGCCAGCGGACCAGCGCCTCGACGGCCACCATCGAGGAGTCCCGCAGCGACACGATCGGCTGGTAATGGACGACGAACTCGCCCCGGTCCAGCGCCGCGGGCAGACCGGCGACGAGCGCCGAACGGGCGATGTCCCGGGCGCTGCGCTCGGGGTCGTAGACCGCCCACCGGCCGCGCCCCTCCGCCTTCGCCCAGTACAGGGTGGTGTCGGCGGCCTTCATCAGCTCCGACGCGCTGGTCTCGGCGCACAGGCAGTCCACGATGCCGATGCTGGCCGACACCGCGAGCTGCTGGTCACCGACGTGCACCGGGGCCGAGACCGCCGCGAGGGCCATCTCCGCGACGCCCACCGCGTCGTCGATGCCGTCGCCGCCGTCGACGAGGATGACGAACTCGTCGCCGCCCATCCGGGCGACCAGGTGGCCGTGCCCGGCGACGCACTCGGCCAGCCGGCGGGCGATCACGACCAGCAGCCGGTCGCCGAGGTCGTGCCCGAGGCTGTCGTTGACCGCCTTGAAGCCGTCCAGGTCGAGGAAGCAGACCCCGATCCGGTGGTCCGGGCCGGCGTCGCCGAGCATCTGGCCGAGGGTCTCGAAGAACAGCGTCCGGTTGGGCAGGCCGGTGAGCGGGTCGTGCAGCGCCTGGAAGCGCAGCCGCTGCTGTAGCTCGTACCGCTCGGTGATGTCCTCGATCATCGCCACGGTGAAGCGCGGCCGTCCGTCGTCGTACCGGATCAGCGAGACGGCCAGGTCCGTCCACACCACGCTGCCGTCCTTGCGGTGGTAGCGCTTCTCCATCCGGGCCGAGTCGTGCTTACCCCCGATCAGCTCCTGGTACAGCTCCCACATCCCGGCCGCGTCGTCGGCGTGGAACAGCCCCGCCACGTTGGTGTGCCGCAGTTCCTCGGCGGAGTAGCCGAGCATGTCGGCGAAGGACTGGTTGACCTCGATGATCTGCCCGTCCGTGCCGGCGATGCCGATCCCGATCGCCGCTCCGGTGAAGAGCGCCCGGAACCGCGCCTCGCTGTCCCGCAGGGCCTGCTCGACGGAGTCCCGGGCCTGCCAGGCGCTGCGGGCGATGCGTTCCTGCTGGGCGAAGGTGCGGGCGCGCAGCGCCCGGGCGAACCCGCCCGCGAGAGCGCCCTGGAGGGCGGCCACCCGGTCGGCCGTGCCGGGCCGGGCCTCGTGGCCCGGCAGCACCTGGGCCGCGAACCGCTCCCCGAGCGCGGTGACCGACCAGTCCAGGAGCCCGGGCTCGGTCAGGTGCGCCTCGACCAGCGCCCGGCCGACGTCCTCGGCGGGCTGGGCGGAGAACGCCTCGGCGAGCAGCGCCTGGGCCAGCCGTACCGTGTGCACGAACAGGAGCCGCTCGGTCTCGTCGGCGCTCAGCGGCACGAACCCGACACGGCGGGCCGCGCGGGTCCACCCGGCGGCGTACGCCTGAGCGCCGGCCCGGCTGAGCTGCTCGCCACCGGGCTCCGGCACGGCTGTCATGTCCGCCTAGCCGGCTGGCTGGTCGTACCGGGCGACACCGCCGAACGCGCCGAACCGCTCGGGATGGTCGTCCACGTCGGACGGAGTGTCGGGTCGCCACAGCGGCATGTGCACCACGCCCGGCTCCAGGATCGTCCAGTCGCCGAAGAAGCCGGTGACCTCGGCCCGGGAGCGCAGGGTGATCTCGGTGTCGGTGCGCGCCGACAGCCGCTGCGCGTCCAGCATCTCCTGCGGCTGGTCCTCGAACGTGGAGTGGGAGACGACCAGGAAGCTGCCGGGGACGGCGGCGGCCCGCAGGGTGGCCAGGACGTCGGCGGGACGGTCGGCGTCCGGGACGAAGTGCACCACCCCGGCGAGCAGGATGCCGACCGGGCGGCCGAAGTCGAGCAGGCCCGAGGCCCGGCAGTCGGCGAGGATGCGCTCCGGCTCCCGCAGGTCGGCGTGGATCACACCGGTCAGGTCGTTGCCGGCCAGCAGCTCCCGGCTGTGCGCCACGGCCACCGGGTCGATGTCGACGTAGACCACCCGGGCCTTCGGGTTCGCGCCCTGGGCCACCTCGTGGACATTGCCCACGGTGGGAATCCCCGAGCCGATGTCGAGAAACTGGTCGATGCCGGCGTCGAGCAGCACCCGGACCGCGCGGCGCAGGAACTCCCGGCCGGCGCGCATCGTGGCGGGCAGGTTCGGCGTCATGCCGGCGATCTGCTCGGCCAGCCTCCGGTCGATCTCGAAGTTGTGCGCGCCGCCGAGGAAGTAGTCGTAGACCCGGGCCGCGCTCGGCCGGCTCAGGTCGATCTCGGTGGGAAGTCCGTCCGGCATGTGTCGCTCCCGCCAATCGTCGCCGCGCCACGGGCCGCGCCGGCCGCCGGGTGCGCCGCACCCGGACGGTGGCCGGCCGACCCGCAGGTCTGTGGTGGTGGTCCACACTCTAAGCCGCAGACTCCACGGTAGGCGAGATCCGATTCGGCCGCCCGGTACCGGTCAGCCGACTGACTCCAGCATCAGCGAGATGCCCTGCCCCACCCCGACGCACATGGTGGCGAGCGCCCGCCGGCCGTCCCGGCGGCGCAGCTCCAGCGCGGCGGTGAGCGCCAGCCGGGCGCCGCTGGCCCCCAGCGGGTGCCCCAGGGCGATCGCGCCGCCGTTGGGGTTGACGTGCTCGGCGTCCTCGGGCAGGCCCAGCTCGCGCAGCACCGCCACCGACTGGGCGGCGAACGCCTCGTTCAGCTCGACCACGTCGACCTGGTCGAGACCGACGCCGAGCCGGTCGAGCAGCCGGCGGGTGGCCGGCACCGGCCCGATGCCCATCACCCGGGGCGGCACCCCGGCGGCGGCGGCGCCGGTGACCCGGGCCAGCGGGGTCAGCCCGTACCGGGCCACCGCCGCCTCGCTCGCCACCAGCAGGGCGACCGCGCCGTCGTTGACACCGGAGGAGTTGCCGGCGGTCACCGTGCCGCCCGACCGGAACGGGGTGGGCAGCGCGGCCAGCTTCTCCAGCGAGGTCTCCCGGGGATGCTCGTCCACCTCGATGAGCCTCGTCTCGCGCCGCCCGGCCGGCACGGTCACCGGCACGATCTCCTCGGCGAACCGGCCGGCGGCCTGCGCCCTGGCGGCCCGCCGCTGCGACCGGTACGCGAACGCGTCCTGCGCGGCGCGGTCGACGCCGCACTCGGCGGCCACGTTCTCGGCGGTCTCGGGCATCGAGTCGATGCCCCACTCCTTCTCCATCAGCGGGTTGACCAGCCGCCAGCCGATCGTGGTGTCGTACACCTCGGGGGACCGGGAGAACGCCGAGGTGGCCTTCGGCATGACGAACGGGGCGCGGCTCATGCTCTCCACCCCGCCGGCCACGACCAGCTCCGCCTCCCCGGCGACGACCTGCCGGGCGGCGATGGCAAGCGCGTCCAGGCCGGAGCCGCAGAGCCGGTTCACGGTGCTGCCGGGCACCGCGCCGGGCAGCCCGGCCAGCAGCGCGGCCATCCGGGCCACGTTGCGGTTGTCCTCGCCGGCCTGGTTGGCGCAGCCGAGCACCACGTCGTCGACCCGGGCCCAGTCGACCGACGGGTGCCGGGCGACCAACTCGCGGATCACGTGCGCGGCGAGGTCGTCGGGGCGCACCCCGGACAGTGCGCCGGCGTACCGGCCGATCGGGGTGCGGACACCGGCCACGAGATATGCCACGGTCATCGACGTAGTCCTTCGGGGGTGGGAAGGCCGGCGCGAAGCCGCCGGGTCACGGGGCCGCCGGGTCACGGCGACGCGGGCCAGGATATCCGCGCCGAGAGCCGATAGGTTGTCGGCATGGCCCGGGCCCAGTTCAGCGCAGAGACCTCCGGCAGCGGGGAGTTCGTCCGCCAACCCAACCGGTTCACCGGGCGGGTCGCCCCCGACTCCGACTCCCCGCCCGGCGGCGGACCGGACGCCCACGGCCGGTGGCCCCTCGAAGCCGGCCGGTACCGCCTCGTCTGGTGCCGGGCCTGCCCGTGGGCGCACCGGGCCCGGATCGTGCTCGGCCTGCTCGGCCTGGACGACGCGATCTCGCTCGCCACGGTCGACCCGATCCGCGACGAGCGGGGCTGGCGGTTCACCCTCGACCCCGGCGGGCGGGACCCGGCGCTCGGCATCTCGTACCTGGCGGAGGCGTACCTCGCGACCGACCCGGGCTACACCGGCCGGGTGACCGTGCCGGCCCTGATCGACACGCTCACCGGGCGGGTGGTCAGCAACGACTACCCGCAGCTCACCCTGGACCTGTCCACGCAGTGGCGGAGCCTGCACCGCCCCGGCGCGCCGGACCTCTACCCGGTCGGGCTGCGCGACGAGTTGGACGCGCTGATGGCCGAGATCCACCGCGACGTCAACAACGGCGTCTACCGGTGCGGCTTCGCCACCTCCCAGGTCGCGTACGACGAGGCGTTCACCGCGCTGTTCGGCCGGCTCGACGCGTTGTCGGAGCGGCTGGCGGGTCGGCGCTACCTGATGGGTGACGCGATCACGGAGGCCGACGTGCGGCTCTTCACCACGCTGGTCCGCTTCGACGCGGCGTACCACGGGCACTTCAAGTGCAACCGGCACAAGCTGACCGAACTGCCGGTGCTGTGGGCGTACGCCCGGGACCTCTTCCAGACCCCCGGGTTCGGCGACACGGTCGACTTCGACCACATCAAGCGGCACTACTACGGCACCCACCCGGCGATCAACCCGACCGGGATCGTGCCGCTGGGTCCGGACACCTCCGGCTGGACCGCGCCGCACGGGCGTGGCTGACCGGCGCCGGCCGGCACCGGCCGGGCCGGCCGGCGCCGAACCCCGACCCGGCCGGCCCGCCCCGGCTCGGCCCGCGCCCCGGGCCGCCGCGTCGGCCGCCGCCGGCTGCCTCCTGGCGGGTGCGGTCGCGGTGACCGTCGCCGTGGTCGCCGGTCCGGGCCCCGGCCTGACCGGGTACGTCAGCGAGGCGGGCGTCACCGACAGCGGGTACGCCGCGACGTACCGGATCGGGGTGTTCGCCCTGGCCGGCGCGCTGCTGCTGCTCGCCGCGGCGCTGCCGGCGGCGGCGCGGGTCGCGGCCGTCCTGCTCGCCGCCGGCGGCGTGTGCACGGCGCTCTCCGGCGTGGTGACGTGCAGCGCCGGCTGCCCGCTGCCGCCGTTCGAGCGGGCCACCGTGGCCGACCTGGTGCACGGCGGGGCGAGCATCGCGGCGACCGCGGCCGTGGTGTTCGCGATGCTGGCGGTGCTGTTCACCCCGGCTGCGGCAGCCCGGCTGCGGCAGCTCGCCGCCTGCGGCGCTGCGGTGTCGCTGCCGCTGGCCGGGGCGGTGGGGCTGGCGATGCTCGTCGTCGGCCGGGGCACCCTGGTCGGCGTGCTGGAGCGGGTGCTGCTCGCGGTCTGCGCCGTCTGGGGCCTGGCCACCGCCGCCACCCTCGCCCGGCGCAGCCGCTGAGGGCCTCCGGGCCTGTGCTCCGTCCGATGCGTCGACCTCGACAACTGACGGTGAGGCCGAGGGCTGGCCACCGCCCTCGCCCGGCGTCTCCGGTCGTCACCGGGCCCCGCCGACGCCCCCGTAAGGAGCCTCACCACCGACGCTCCTTCCACCTGCGGCGGAGGCGGCGTATCGTCGGCAGGCGATGACCAACGTCTGGCACCTCACCGTGCGCCTGTACGTCGACCTCCGACGGCAGGCCAGCGGCATCTGTCCGGCGCGGCCCGTCTCCTGACGCCCGCCCGACCGACCGCCCCCGGACCCCTGGACTCATCCTCATGGCTTCCGCCCTGCGCAAGTTCCCCTTCTCCCTACAGATCCTGCTCGGCCTCGTCCTCGGCGTGGCGCTGGGCTTCCTCGCCCGCGCCAACGACCTGAGCTGGCTGGCCAGCACCCTCGACACCGTCGGCGGCCTCTTCGTCCAACTGCTCAAGCTGGCCGTGCCGCCGCTGGTCTTCACCGCCATCGTGGTCAGCGTGGTCAGCCTGCGCGGCGTGGCCAACGCCGCCCGGCTGGCGCTGAAGACGCTGCTCTGGTTCGGCGTCACCGCCCTGATCGCGGTGGGCATCGGCATCGGCCTCGGCCTGCTCACCGACCCGGGCCGGGGCGTCACCCTGGACGTCGGCGGGGCCGCCCCGCCGAAGGCCACCGGCTCGTGGACGGACTTCCTGACCGGAATCGTGCCGACCAACCCGGTCGGCGCGTTCGTCGAGGGCAACGTGCTCCAGATCGTCTTCCTGGCCCTGGTGGTGGGCGCCGCCGCGCTGCTGGTCGGCGAGGCCGCCGAGCCGTTCGTGGCGCTCAACCGGTCGCTGCTGGCCATCGTGCAGAAGGCGCTGTGGTGGGTGATCCGGCTCGCCCCGATCGGCACCCTCGGCCTGATCGGCCACGCCGTCGCCTCGTACGGCTGGGACCTGGTGGCCCCGCTGGCGAAGTTCACCACCGCCGTGTACGTCGGCTGCGCGATCGTGCTGTTCGTGGTCTACCCGCTGCTGCTGGCCGTCGCCGGTCGACTCAACCCGCTGCGCTTCTTCGCCGGCGCCTGGCCGGCCATCGAGCTGGCCTTCGTCTCCCGCTCCTCGGTCGGGACGATGCCGGTGACCCAGCGTTCCGTCGAACGCCTCGGCGTCCCCCGCGAGTACGCCTCGTTCGCGGTGCCGTTCGGCGCCACCACGAAGATGGACGGCTGCGCGGCGATCTACCCGGCCCTCGCGGCGATCTTCGTGGCGCAGGTCTTCGGGGTGGACCTCGGCGTCGGCGACTACCTGCTGATCGCGTTCGTCTCCGTGGTCGGCTCGGCGGCCACCGCCGGCCTGACCGGCGCGATCGTGATGCTCACGCTGACCCTGAGCACGCTGGGCCTGCCGCTGGCCGGTGCCGGCCTGCTGCTGGCCATCGACCCGATCCTGGACATGATCCGCACCGCCACCAACGTCGCCGGTCAGGCCGTCGTCCCGACCATCGTCGCCGCCCGCGAGGGCACCCTGGACCGCGCCGCGTACGACTCGGCCGGCCGCCGCGACCTGACCGAACCGGACGCTCCCCTCAGCCGCACCGACGACCCGAGCCCCGTACCCGCCTGACACCCGTGTTGATCAAGAGGTTTGCGTCACTGCGGAGATCGTTCCTGACGTAGACCCTCTTGATCATGCGTCCCTGAAGCCCGGGCCTGGGCCGGAGAGGATTTCTTGATGAGCAGTCTGTTCACGCCGTTGGCTTTGCGGGCCGTCACCCTGCCCAACCGGGTCGCCCTGGCCCCGATGTGTCAGTACAGCGCCGGCCCGGACGGCCTGCCGACCGACTGGCACCGGGTGCACCTCGGCTCCCGCGCGGTCGGCGGGGCGGGCCTGGTGATCACCGAAGCGACCGCCGTGGTGCCCGAGGGCCGGATCAGCCCCCAGGACACCGGCCTCTGGTCCGACGCCCACGTCGACGCGTGGCGGCCCGTCACCGCCTTCGTCGCCGCGCAGGGCGCGGTGCCGGCCGTCCAGCTCGCGCACGCCGGGTTCAAGGCGTCGACGTACCAGCCGTGGGCGGCACGGCGCGGCGGGGTGCCGGACGCCGAGGGCGGCTGGACCCCGGTCGGCCCCGGCGCGGAGCCGTTCGTGCCCGAGTACCGGGTGCCGACCGCGCTCGACGAGGCCGGGCTCGCGGGCGTGGTCGAGGCGTTCGCCACGGCCGCCGGGCGGGCGGTGGACGCCGGGTTCGCCGCCGTGGAGATCCACGCCGCGCACGGCTACCTGCTGCACGAGTTCCTGTCCCCGCTGACCAACCACCGCGCCGACGGCTGGGGCGGCGACCGGGCCAACCGGATGCGACTGACCCTGGCGGTGGCCCGCGCGGTCCGCGCGGCGATCGGCGAGAACGTGCCGGTGCTGGCCCGGATCTCCGCCACCGACTGGACCGAGGACGGCTGGACCGTCGAGGACAGCGTGGTGCTCGCCGGGGAGCTGGCGGCGGCCGGCGTCGACCTGGTGGATGTCTCCTCCGGCGGTGCCTCCGCCCGGGCCGCCATCCCGGTCGGCCCCGGCTACCAGGTGCCGCTGGCCGCGCGGATCCGCCGGGAGGCCGGGGTGCCGACCGGCGCGGTCGGCCTGATCGTCGAGCCCGGGCAGGCCGAGCAGATCGTCGCCGGCGGGGAGGCGGACCTGGTTTTGCTCGGCCGGGAACTGCTGCGCGACCCGTACTGGCCCCGCCGGGCGGCGGCCAAGCTCGGCGCCGAGCCGGCCTGGCCGGACCAGTACGCCCGCGCCCTCTGAGCACACCGCAGGCGGGCGAATCCTGGACGGTTACCGTCGCGTGCGAACGGTAACCGTCCAGGATTCGGCGCGGGAGACGCGCGCGGCTGCGCGGGGTCAGCCTGCCAGGTGGCCCCAGTCGTCCTCCAGGTCCCGCCACGGGCCCTTGGCCGCCACCGTCCCGCCGATCAGCACCACCACCTGGTCGGCCCGGACCAGCGCCGCCCGCTTCGACGTCGAGCCGACCACCGTCACCCCGTTCTCCCGCAGCGCCGCCCACAGCTCCAGCTCCGTGGTGACATCCAGCGCCGACGACACGTCGTCTGCGACCAGCAGCTCCGTACGCGGAGCCAGCGCCCGGGCCAGCGCCAGCCGCTGAAGCTGCCCGCCGGAGAGCCTGGTCCCCTTGTGCCCGATGAGCAGCCCGAGCCCGCCCCCGGCGGCGGCCAGGTCATGGTCGAGCTGGGCGGTCGACACCGCGCCGGCCGCGTCCACGTCGTGGCCGAGCGCGACGTTGTCGCAGACCGTGCCAGAGAGCACCCGGGGGAGCTGGCCCACGTAGCCGACCTGCTGGGGGCGCAGGAACAGCTCCGGTGAGGTGACCGGCTCCGAGTTCCAGCGCAGCTCGCCGGTGTGGTGCACGATCCCGGCCAGGGCGCGCAGCAGCGAGGACTTGCCGGAGCCGACCGGCCCGACGACGAGCACGAGCTGGCCGCGTTCGACGGTCAGGTCGACGTCCCGGACGGCCAGCGTCCCGTCGGTGTGCAGCGCGCCGAAGCCGACCAGGTCCAGCCGGCGCAGCGGGTGCCGGGGCGGGGGCTCGGGCGCGGACGCGGTCCCGGCGGCCAGGTCCACCCCGTCCACCGGCGCCGAGTACTCCCCCACCCCGGCCATCGCCACCGTCCGGCGCGTCCACACCCGGGCCGACGGGAGCTGCGAGACCAGGGACGCCGTGGTCCACGCGAACCAGCGGGCCGCGCCGAGGGTGGACACCGCGACCAGGGTGGCCCCGGCGGACAGCCCGCCGCTGAGGTAGAGCGCCCAGGCGCCGATCGGCAGCAGGCCGCTGACCAGGGCCGGCGTGGAACGGGACCAGACCTGCACGGAGATCTCCCGGCGCTGCCGCTCGCTGCGGGTGGCGTCGAGGTCGGCGAGGTGGCCCAGCACCGGACGGGTGGCGCCGGCGAGCTTCACCGTGCGGGCGGCCGACAGGGACGACACCAGCGAGGTGGCGAACGCCGCCCGGGCCGCGACGGTGGCCCGGGCGGACCGTTCCAGGCGCGGCCCGAACAGCGTCGCCGCCAGCCCGGAGACGACCACCGTCCCGGCGAAGAACGCGGCCGGCACCAGGCTGCCGGAGACCAGCGTCATGGCGACCACGATGAGCAGGGCGATGGCCTGGTCGAGCAGGTTGTCGGCGAGGATCACCACCCGTTCGGTGTCGCCGCCCTGGGCGACCACCTCGGCCGGGGTGTGTCCGCTGATCCGGCGCGGGCCGGTCTGCCCGTGCACCAGCCGCAGGCTGATCCGCAGCATCTGGCGCACCCACCAGTTGGGGAACCAGAAGCTGGTGAGGTAGGGCACCGGCGTGGTCACCAGCAGCGCGGTCACGATCCCGACCGCCGGCCACCACGGCCCGCCGGAGCCGTCCACCAGGTCGGCCCACAGCCAGGGCAGCACCGAGCCGTCCAGGCCGAGCAGCCCCCCGAACCCGAACAGCGCGATCGCGGTCAGGCCGTACCGGGGGTCGTTGGTGGTCAGGCGCAGGATCTCCCGCATCGTCCGGGCGGGCGGCGTCGGCGGCAGCGGGGGCGGCTCGACCTTCGTCCGGGCCGCGCCGACCGGCCCGCCCGCCCCGCCGGGACCGGCACCCGACGCGCTCGGCCCGGCCCGACCGGCACCCGACGCGCTCGCCCCGGCGGGACCGGGACCGGCACCCGGGGCCGGCGGCGGATCGGTCAGCAGCGCCGTGCCGCCGCCGCTCCGCCCGGCCGCTCCCGCCTCGGCGTACGCGGAAGCGTGGCTGACGGCCAACAGCTCGGCGAACCGCTCCGAGGAGCGCAGCGGGCCGGCCTCGACCACCACCCCGTCGGCCAGCACCACCACCTCGTCGCAGCCGCGGACCGAGGAGAGCCGGTGGGCGATGACGATGCCGATCCGGTCGGTGAGCAGCCGCTCGGTGGCCCGCTGCACCAGCGTCTCGGTGACCGGGTCCAGCCGGGCGGTGGCCTCGTCGAGGATCACCACGTGTGGGTCGCGGACCAGGATCCGGGCGAACGCGACGAGTTGCTCCTGCCCGGCGGACAGCACGTGCCCGCCCTCACCGAGCCGGGTGTCCAGGCCCTCTGGCAGCTCGGCGACCCAACCGGTCAGGCCAAGCTCGCACAGCGCCCGGGCGGCGTCGTCGAGCAGGGCCGGGTCGAACAGGGCGACGTTCTCGGCGAGCGTGCCGGCCAGGATCTCGGTGCGCTGCGGCACCACGGCCACCCACCGACGCAGCCGCTCGACGTCCAGGTCGAGCAGGTCCGCCCCGCCGAGCAGCACGGTGCCGCGCGGCAGGTCCACCGCCCGGGTGAGCACCTTGGCCAGGGTGGACTTACCGGAACCGGTCCGCCCGACCAGGGCGTACGACCGGCCCCGGACGAAGTCCAGCGAGACGTCACGCAGCGCCGGCGCGCGGTCGTCCTCCGTTCCGCCCTCCGGGTAGCGGAAGGTGAGGTTCCGCACGACCAGGTCGCCCTCGACGGGCTCCCGGCCGCCGGCCGGTTCCTGCCGGGAGTCCTGGAGAAGCTGCACCCGCCCCCAGGCGCCGAGCGCGTACTGCAACTCGGGCACCATCCGGCTGATGTGCTCGACGGTCGCGCCGAAGGCGAGCACCAGCAGCCAGACGGCGGTCAGCCGGGCCGCGTCGATCCGGCCGGAGGCCAGCGCCCAGGCCCCGCCGAGGACCACCCCGACGATGCCGACCCGGATGATCCCGGCGCCGATGGCGGTGACCTCCGCCGACATCCGCCACACCAGCCGCCCCCGGGTCAGCACCTCGGCCGCCCGCCGGGCGTAGAGCCGCAGCACGTACGGCCGGGCCAGGCTGGTGCGCACGTCGTCCTGGCCGTGGACGGCCTCCTCCATCACGGCGGCGAGGTCCGTCCAGGCCTCCTCCTCGGCCATCCGGGCCGGGGCGATCCGCCGGGTCGGCCGGCGCAGCACGACCACGAGCAACGCCGTCAACGTGAGCATGCTCACCCCGGCCGGCCACCAGACCACCAGCGCGACGACGGTGGAGAGCAGGCCCGTGGCGGACATCTGGGCGATCCGTACGCCGTGCCCGCGCACCTCGGAGGCCACCTGGTAGACGTCCCCGTCGATCCGGTCCAGCAGTTCCCCGACCGGGGTTCCCTCCAGGGTGGGCAGATCCTGCCCGAACGCCACCCGGCACAGCCGCCGCCGGACGTCGGCGGACCAGTCCGCGGTCAGCCCGGCCATCACCAGCCCGATGGCGAGGTCGGTGACGACCGCGGCGCAGAGCGCCACCGCGAGGACGGCGAACAGCACCCCCGAGCGGTGCACCAGCACCGGGCCGGCGAGCGCCGCTGCGGCGGCCTGGCCGGCGGCGCCGAGGACGATCAGCACGGCGACGATCGTCATCCGGCGAGCCGAGGTAGCCCACAGGTCACGGAAAAGGCGCATGTCGGTCCCTCCGGACTCCGGGGCGGCGGTACCCCCACCCTGCGCGATCCGGCCGGGCCGTTCAACGCATTTACCCCATCGGGGTACGCCGCCGGGGCCATGCCCGGGAGGCCGGGACCGCCGGAGGGCCGGGGACCGCCGGAGGGAGCACGGTCAGGCGCGGGTGTCAGCGAGGGGAGCTTCCCCCGCACCCTCAGAACAGCACGGTGGCGAGGGTGCCGACCGGGCGGAAGCCGCACCGCTCGTAGACGCGGCGGGCGGGCAGGTTGAAGTCGTTGACGTACAGGCTGACCGTCGGGGCGACCCGCAGCAGCGCGTCCCGGGTCACCGCCGCCATCGCCGCCGTGGCGAGCCCCCGGCCGCGCCACTCCGGCGACACCCAGACCCCCTGGACCTGCGCGGTACGCCGGGTCACCACCGCCAGCTCGGCCTTGAACACCACCTGGCCGTCGACGAACCGGGCGTACGCCCGACCGGCCCGGACCAGGTCGGTGACCCGCCGCCGGTAGCCGTGCCCGCCGTCCTCGGCCAACGGCGAGACGCCCACCTCCTCGGTGTACATGGCCACGGCCGCCGGGAAGAGCCGGTCGATCTCGTTGGCGCGTACCAGTCGCACCTCGGGGTCGACGACCACCGCCGGCAGCGCGTCGGCGGCCAGCAGCGGCTGGTTGGGCCGGACGTCCCGGGCCGGCCCCCAGTGCCCGCAGAGCCGGTCCCACAGCCCGAGCACCGCGTCCGCCCGGCCGACGATCGACGTGCAGAGCCGATCCTCGGCGGCGAGCAGTTCGGCGTAGGCGGCGACGGCGGGTTCCGAGGCGAGCACCGGTGTGAGGTTGCCGCCGAGCCAGCAGATCGACTCCAGGCTACGGCGCGCGCCGTACCCCAGGATCCGCCCCTCGGCCCGCCACCAGGCCAGCCCTCGCGCGGCGACCCGCTCGGCGACCTGCGCTCCCGCGAACGGGTCGAGGTCGAGCAGCCGCTCGACCGCGCGGCGCTCCGACTCCCCCAATTGCCGTACCGGCACCGTCAGCACGGCTACCAGCCTGCCAGATCACCCCGCCGCCTCGCCGGCCGAGTGCCGAGCCCACCGGGACGGGTACGCCGGACGTCGAGCCGTGCCGGCTTCGACGCACGTCCGACAGCACGGAACCTTGTCGCTGACATGTTGGCGATATATCGTTGATGCATCAGCGACAGGACATGGAAGGGAGAACCCTGATGGGTTTCCACCACCGAATGCACGTACATGAGCACGAGGCCCGGATGCGCGGCTTCGGCTTCCCGCCGGTCCCGCCCGGTCCCCCCGGGCCGCCGTTCCCACCCGGCCCGCACGGGCACGGCGGCGGCCGGGGCGGTCACCGGGGGCGCGGCCGGGGGCGCCGGCCCAACGTGCGGGCCGCCGTGCTGGCCCTGCTCACCGAGCGCCCGATGCACGGGTACGAGATGATCCAGGAGATCGACTCCCGCACCGGCGGGGCCTGGCGGCCCAGCCCCGGGTCGATCTACCCGACGCTCCAACTCCTGGAGGACGAGGGCGTCGTCACCGTCGCGACCGAGGAGGCCGGCGGCGGCCGGAAGCGGTTCACGGTCACCGAAGCGGGCCGCGCCGAGGCCGACGAGGCGGCACAGGCCCCGCCGTGGGGCGAGTTCGCCGAGGACACGGTCAACAGCTGGCACGACATCCGCGACGCCGGCAACCAGGCGATGCAGGCGCTACGCCAGGTGATGACGACCGGCACCGACGACCAGCGGGAACGGGCCGCCCAGGTGCTCGCCGAGACCCGCCGCAAGCTCTACGCCATCCTCGCCGAACCCGAGTAGCCCCAAGGCCCCACACCCCACCGCAACACCCCATGCACACCGCCCTACCCACACGGCAATTCAGAGAAAGAGTGGCTACTCCGCGTGGAGTGGCCACTCTTCTCTGAATTTGCGCGCGTTCTCTGAATTTGCGGGCGTGCCCGGGCGGGGGCGCGCCCCAGGGTGGGTGGGTCAGTGGACCGTGACCGTGGCTCCTGGGACCAGGTTCCGGAGCTCTTCGGGGAGTTCCGCTCCCATTTCGTCGGCGATTCGGAGCGCCTCGAAGATCAGGGTCTCCACGATCTGCGCCTCCGGGACGGTCTTGACGACCTTGCCCTTGACGAAGATCTGCCCCTTGCCGTTGCCGGAGGCGACGCCGAGGTCGGCCTCGCGGGCCTCGCCCGGGCCGTTGACGACGCAGCCCATCACGGCCACCCGCAGCGGCACCGGCAGCCCTTCCAGGCCGGCCGTGACCTCCTCGGCCAGCTTGTAGACGTCGACCTGCGCCCGGCCACAGGACGGGCAGGAAACGATCTCCAGGCCCCGCTCACGCAGGCCCAGCGACTCCAGGATCTGGTTGCCGACCTTGATCTCCTCCACCGGCGGGGCCGACAGCGAGACCCGGATCGTGTCGCCGATCCCCTCGGCCAGCAGCGCGCCGAAGGCGACCGCCGACTTGATGGTTCCCTGGAACGCCGGCCCGGCCTCGGTCACGCCGAGGTGCAGCGGGTAGTCGCACTTCTCGGCGAGCTGCCGGTACGCCCGGATCATCACCACCGGGTCGTTGTGCTTCACCGAGATCTTGATGTCCCGGAAGCCGTGCTCCTCGAACAGCGAGCACTCCCACAGCGCCGACTCGACCAGCGCCTCTGCGGTGGCCTTGCCATACTTGGCGAGCAGCCGCTTGTCCAGCGAGCCGGCGTTCACCCCGATCCGGATCGGCACCCCGGCGTCGCCGGCCGCCCTGGCGATCTCCTTGACCTTGTCGTCGAACTGCCGGATGTTGCCCGGGTTCACCCGCACGGCGGCGCAGCCGGCGTCGATCGCGGCGAAGACGTACTTGGGCTGGAAGTGGATGTCGGCGATGACCGGGATCTGCGACTTGCGGGCGATCGCCGGCAGCGCCTCGACGTCGTCCTGGCTCGGCACGGCCACCCGGACGATCTGGCACCCGGACGCGGTGAGCTCGGCGATCTGCTGGAGGGTGGCGTTGACGTCGGAGGTGAGGGTGGTGGTCATCGACTGCACCGACACGGGCGCACCCCCACCGACCGGCACGGAGCCGACCATGATCTGGCGGCTGAGCCGCCGGGGGGCGAGCGCCGGGGGCGGCGCGGCGGGCATACCGAGACTGACAGCGGTCACTTCAGGCACTCACCTTGAGAAGAGCGTGATGGGGTTGACGACGTCCGCGGTGATGGTCAGCAGCGTGAACGCGCCGCCGATCAGGATCACCGCGTACGTGATGGGCATGAGTTTCAGGTAGTCGACGCGGCCCGGGTCCGGCTTGCCGAAGCGGGCGAAGACCCAGGACCGGGCCCGCTCGAACCAGGCGATCGCGATGTGCCCGCCGTCGAGCGGGAGCAGCGGCAGCAGGTTGAACACGCCGATGAAGAAGTTCAGCGAGATGAACAGCATGAAGAAGATCAGCCAGGCGTTGTTCTCCACCGCCTCGCCGCCGAGCCGGCTCGCGCCGACCACGCTGATCGGGGTGTCCATGTCCCGCTCGCCGCCGGTGATCGCCGTCCAGAGGGCGGGCACCTTCTGCGGGATGCGCTTCATCGCCTCGTACGTGCCGACGGCCATGTCGCCGGTGAGCCGGGCAGTCCCGCCGAGCGCGGAGACCGGCCCGTACTCGACCCGGTTCGGGGTGCTGTACCGCAGGCCGATACCGAGCGCGGACACCGGGCCGACCTGGCCCTTCGGGTCGTCCAGCGGGGGGCGCTGGGTCTGGCCGAGCACGGTGCTCGTGGTGCCCGGCTGGCCGTCACGGACGTACGAGATGGCGACCTTGTCGCCGGGCTTGGCGGCCCGCAGCCCGGTCAGCAGGTCGCCGTAGTTGTTGATCGGGGCGCCGTTGAACGAGGTGATCCGGTCGCCGTCGCGCAGGTTGGCCTGGGCGGCGGGGCTGACCGGGTCGCCGGCCGTGCACGCCCGGTTGACGATTTCCGGCACCACGCAGTCGGACAGCGCGATCACCGCCGGCTCCTGGCGGACCTCGGCGTCGGTGGTCGGGAAGTCGGGGTTGGGCAGTCCGGCGGAGATCGCCATGATCCAGGTCGCCACGAGGGCGAGCGCGAAGTGGGTGATGGAGCCGGCGGACATCACGATCGTCCGCTTCCAGACCGGGTAACGCCACATCGCCCGGGGCTCGTCGGCCGGGTCGACGTCGTCGTCGTGCGGCGTCATGCCGACGATCTTGCAGAAGCCGCCGAGCGGGATGCCCTTGACGCCGTACTCGGTCTCGCCGCGCTTGACCGACCAGAGGGTGGGGCCGAAGCCGACGAAGTAGCGGGTGACCTTCATCCCGAACGCCTTGGCGGTGAGCATGTGCCCCGCCTCGTGCAGGCTGACCGAGACGAGGATGGCCAGGGCGAAGAGCACCACCCCGAGCAGGTACGCCATCAAGATCCTTCCACCGACGCCACAATGATCTCCTGCGCGTGAGCGCGTGCCCACGACTCGGCGGCGAGCACGTCCTCGACGGTACCTGGTTCGGCGAAATCGGGAGTGTCCTCCAACACCCGCCGGAGGGTGTCCACGATGCCGAGGAAGGGCAACCGGCCGGCGACGAACGCCGCCACGCACTCCTCGTTGGCCGCGTTGTAGATCGCCGGGCGGCAGCGCCCGGCCTCCCCGGCGGCCTTGGCCAGCGCCACCGCCGGGAACGCCTCGTCGTCCAGCGGGGCGAACTCCCAGGTGTGGGCCGTCGTCCAGTCGACGGCGGCGGCGGCGTCGGGCACCCGGTCGGGCCAGCCGAGGGCCACCGCGATCGGCAGCCGCATGTCCGGCGGGCTGGCCTGGGCGATCGTGGAGCCGTCGACGAACTCGACCATCGAGTGGATCACCGAGGTGGGGTGCACCATCACGGTGATGTCGGCGTACGGCACGTCGAACAGCTCGTGCGCCTCGATCACCTCCAGCGCCTTGTTGACCATGGTGGCCGAGTTGATCGTGACCACGGGCCCCATGTTCCAGGTCGGGTGGGCGAGGGCCTGCTCCGGCGTGACCTGCGTCAACTCGTCGCGCCGCTTGCCCCGGAAGGGGCCGCCGCTGGCGGTGACGATCAGCCGCCGCACCTCGGGGCGCGACCCGGAGCGCAGGCACTGCGCCAGCGCCGTGTGCTCCGAGTCGACCGGGACGATCTGCCCCGGCCGCGTCACCGCGGCCCTCACGAGGGGGCCGCCGGCGACGAGGGACTCCTTGTTGGCCAGGGCGAGGGTACGCCCGGCGCGCAGCGCCGCGAGGGTCGGCGCGAGCCCGAGCGAGCCGACCACGCCGTTGAGCACGATGTCGCAGGGCCACTGGGCCAGCTCGGTCATCGCGTCCGGGCCGGCCACGATCTTGGGCAGCTTGAATTCGCCGCTCGACCAGCCGCGCCGGCTCGCCTCGGCGTAGAAGGCGAGTTGGAGGTCCTGCGCGGCGGAGGCCTTCGCCACTCCGACCGCGTCGACGTGTAGTTCGAGGGCCTGGGCGGCGAGCAGCTCGACGTTGCCGCCCCCGGCACCGAGCGCCACCACCCGGAACCGGTCGGGGTTGCGCCGGACGATGTCGATGGCCTGGGTGCCGATCGAACCGGTCGACCCGAGCAGGACGAGATCGCGGGAAGTTGTCACCCGCCCATTCTTCCCCAGCGTCGTTGAGCGCCCGCTGGGAGCCTCAGCCCTCGGTGTCGGGATCCTCCGGCGGCGCTTCCTCGCCGAGCAGGTCGGCCGGATCGATGGAGAACTCGAACGGCTCCCGCATGACGAACCGGGTGCCGGCGGCAGCGGCTGCCACCGGCCGGTACTCCCCCTCCAACGCAGCCCTCGCCGCAGCGCGTCGCACAACCTGTCCGACCCGGGGTCGATGCCGGCAGGGGCCGCCGCAGGAATCTTTCGGCACATTGATGATTGTGGTTGAATTCTGCCATGCGGAAAGCTCTCGTCTGGCTGGCGGCCACACTGGTCGCCGCACCACTGCTCGTCAGCCCGGGAGTGGCCCGGGCTGCCACCGCCACGCCGTCGCTGGTCATCGCCAGCGACTTCCCGGACCCCGACGTGGTCAAGTTCGGCGGCACCTACTACGCGTATTCCACGAACAACGGCAACGGCAACGTTCCGGTCGCCACGGCCGCTTCGCTGACCGGGCCGTGGACCCGGCGGCCCGACGCGATGCCGACGCTCGGTGCGTGGGCGAACGGGGGCCTGACCTGGGCGCCCGACGTCTCCCAGCGGGCCGACGGGCGGTACCTGCTCTACTACACCGCCCGCAGCCGGGCCACCGGCCGGCAGTGCATCGGGGCGGCGCTCGCCACGTCGCCGCTGGGCCCGTTCAGCGCCGTCGGCACGCAGCCGCTGATCTGCAACGCGGGCGAGGGCGGCGACATCGACGCGGCGAGCTTCACCGACAGCACCGGGCTTCGCTACCTGCTCTACAAGGACGACGGCAACGCCATCGGCCAGCCGACGAGCCTCTGGCTGCAGCAGGTCGCCGCCGACGGCGTCACCCTTCAGGGCGGCCGGGTCGAGCTGCTGCGCAGCGGACGCGCCGAGGAGGCCGGCGTCATCGAGGCCCCCGTGCTGACCAAGGTCGGCGCGCAGTACGTGCTGTTCTACTCCCTCGGCGGCTACGGCGGCGACGGCTACCAGACCAGCTACGCCACGTCGTCCTCGCTCACCGGCCCGTACACGAAGGCGTACCGGTCGCTGATGACCACCGCGTCGCTCGACTCGGCGGTGCGCGGGCCGGGCGGCGCGGACGTGGTCCGCGAGGCGGGCGGCGACCACATCGTCTTCCACGGCTGGATCAACAACTACTCCGCCCGCGGCATGTATGTGGCGGCGCTGGGCTGGTCCGGCGGGTACCCCGTGGTGCGGGGCAGCCGCGTGCGGTACGAGACCGAGCGCGGCACACTCAACCACTGCGCCGCGCGCACCGCCCCGAACACGTCGCAGGGGCAGGTGGTGGCGTACATGGACTATGCGGACAGCTGGGTCGAGATGACGGTCTTCGCGCCCCGGGCCGGCGCATACCGCGCCCACGTCGCCTACGCCGCCGGCTACGGCGACGCCCAGCACACGCTGACCGTCAACGGCGCGAACCCGAAGGTCGTCAGCTACCCCAACACGGGCTGGGAGGTCTGGCGGCAGGCCGGCGTCGACGTGACGCTCAACGCGGGCTTCAACACGCTGCGGTTCACCTACCTGAGTCGCTGGGCGGAACTCGACTTCGTCGAGGTGGCATAACGCACTCGTCCACGAGAATCTGGACGGGCGTTGGGCAGATCTTGGAAGGAAACGGCCCCTCCGGGGGCCGAATTCTTCCAAGATCTCGTCGCTAGGGTCGGACGACCCGCAGCGCGGGTTGCCGGTCTGCTGACGGCCTGATTTTCGGTGCCCGCACGAGGCGGGGCACCGCAAAACCATCCGCTACGGGCGGTCGAGGGCTCCCGACCGGGTCCCCCTGACGAAGCCGGCCCCGCTCCGACTCCCCGCCGAACCGGCGGACAGGCCGCGCGCACCAGTGGGCCGGGCCCGCGGTCATCGCCCGCGTCGACGCGGCGGCCCTGGCGACGCCGGCCCACCGGGCCGCCGGGCCCCTGCGCCGGGTGGGGCGACGGTGAGCTGGTACGGGGTACGGCTGGCCGGGCTGCGCCAGCACGTCGCGGCCCGCCCGACGTGGCGGTGCCGGGTCTGCGCCGCACCGTGGCCGTGCGGTATCCAGATCGGCGCGTCCGGGCCTGCGGCGACGAGTGCGGCGGCCAGCCGGCGAAGCTGGGCCTGCGCACCGAGTACGCCCGGGACTGGGTCGCACTGGCGATCCACCTCTGCGTGCTGATGCACGACACGGTCGCGGACCGACTGCGCACCCACCCGAACCAGGTCGACCCGACGGGCCGCTTCGCCCGTTTCGTCGGCTGGACCCGCTCCTGGTCGCCCCGCTCACCATCCCCGGCCGTCGACGCCGACCCGATCCCCCGCAGACCTTGGACACTTCCCGTTCCCAGAAGCCAACAAGTGTCCAAGATTCCGCACGGGTTCCGCCGGGGACCGGCGGGCGCACGGAGGCGGGCGCGCGGAGGCGGGCGCGCGGAGGGCAGGAAGGGTGCGGAGAGGGACGCGGGGAAGAGCACCTAGGCGGGCGCACAGACGGGGCAGCTCCGTAGGGCCGCGAAGGGCCACTACCCGCCCCGCCGTCGATGTTGTCAGGCGGCGGCGCGATCAGGCAGCGGCGCGGAGCACGAAGGCCTCCACCTCCTCGCCGCCGTACCAGTCGGTGCGGCGGCCCACGTGGGTCATGCCGAGCCGCCGGGCCACCGCCATCGACGCGGTGTTGCCCGGCGACACGACCGCCCAGACCTGCGGGGTGCCGGTCGCCAACTCCCGGGCCACCAGCGACCGGGCCGCCTCGGTGGCGTACCCGTGGCCCCACGAGTCCGGGTGCAGGTGCCAGCCGACCTCGATGTCGGTGGTCAACACGCTCTCGTCCCGGCCGGGCAGCGGCTTGAGCATCGCCGTGCCGACCACCACGCCGGTCTCGCGGACCTCGATCGCCCAGGTGCCGTACCGGTCGCCGTGCCCCGCGTGCCGATCCCGCCACATCGCGAGCCGGTCGGCCGCCTGTGCCGGGTCGGTGAGCGGCAGGCCGGGCGCGCCCAGCCAGCGGGTGACCTCGGGCCGGGAGTAGATGTCGAAGATCCGGGTCAGGTCGGCCGGGTCGGCGGTCCAGTCCCGCAGGACCAGGCGTTCCGTGGCGGGGATTCCCATGGCGGCGATCCTAGTGAGCGGCGGACGGCCCGGCTGGTGGCGGCCGACCTGCGCGGCCTGCGCTGTCGTGAGTGACGCGGGGCGGTACGGGGAAAGAAGCCGCGATGGGCAGCGGATGGCAACGGGCGAAGCGGATCACCAGTGCGGCGTTCCGCCCGCTGCGGGGCCGGGACCTGTCCCTGCACGCCGCCGCCATCACCTTCTACGGGGCGATCGCCGTGGTGCCGGTGGCCCTGCTGGCGATCTGGCTCACCTCGCTGCTGGCGGGAGCCGACCGGGTGCGCCGGCTCACCTCGTACGCGGTGGAGACGCTGCCGGACGCGATCGGCGCGCCCCACGCGGTGCAGGCGCTGGTGGAGGCGGGGGTGGGGTTGACCCCGCTGCCGGCGTTGGCGTCGCTGCTGCCGGCGTCGCTCTACGGCGAGGGGCTGCGCCGCGCGTTCGTCTCGGTCGCCGTGCCGCGCAGCGACGAGTCGCTGGTCGGCTGGCGGGGCCGGCTGCTGCTGCTCCCCCTGCTGGCGCCGGCCCCGGCCCTGCTGCTGTCGATCCTGCTCGCACTGCCGACGACCACCAGGCTGGTCGAACAGGGCGGATGGAGCGGCGCGCTGGGGGTGGTGCTGTCCTTCCTGGCCGTCTGGCTGGTGCTCACCCCGGTGCTGCTCTGGCTGTTCCGGGTGGTCGGCCCGGCCTCGCCGGACTGGCTCTCCGCGCTGGGCATCGGGTCGTTCACCGCCGCCAACCTCTCCGGGTTCCTGCACGGCTTCGTCCTTTTCGCCTCGCTCCCGATCGACCTGGGCGTGCCGTTCGGCGGCTTCGACGAGATCGGCGCGGGGGTGGCGGTCCTGCTCTGGCTCTACCTCTTCCACGTGATCGTGCTGGCCGGCTACTCCGCCACCCTCGCCCTCTCCCGCTGGCGCACCCGCACCGCCCAGGTGACGGTCCTCCGGGGAACTCCCGGCCCGAACGGGGCCGGCGACGGCCTCCCGCCGGGGGCGGCGCGGCACTAGGCTGCCCGAGCATGAGCGAGCGCAGCGGTGATGGCCGCATGAGCGGGGCGAGTGCCGTGGTGATGGCCGCATGAGCGGGGCAGGCGAGCTGCCGACCCGGGCCGACGTGGTGATCGTCGGTTCCGGGCACAACGGGCTGGTCTCGGCGATCCTGCTGGCCCGCGCCGGGCTGGACGTGCTGGTGTTGGAGGCCGCCGACGTGATCGGCGGGGCGACCCGCACCGAGAACCCGTTCCCGAAGGTGCCGGGGCTGCGCCACTCCACCGGGTCGTACCTGCTGGGGCTGATGCCGCCGGAGCTGCTCGCCACGCTCGACGTGCGCATCCCGGTGCTGCGCCGCGACCCGCACTACTTCCTGCCCACCCCGGGCGGCGCCGGGTCGCCGTACCTGCTGATGGGCAGCGACCACGCGGCGACCCGGCGGCAGCTCACGGAGTTCTTCTCCCCCGCCGACGTGGCCGCCGACGACGCCATGCAGGCCGAACTGGCGGCGCTGCGCGACGACCTGGCCCCCGCCTGGCTGGCCGAGCCGCTGCCGGTCGAGGAGACCGCCGAGCGGCACGTCCGGCCCGCGCTGCGGCAGGTCTTCGTCGACCTGGTGCGCGGCTCGGTCGCCGACCACCTGGCCCGCTTCGACTTCCGATCCGAGCTGCTGGTCAGCATGTACGCGGTCACCGACGGCCTGTCCGGGCTGAACGCCGGCCCGGACGACCCGGGCACCGGGCACAACTTCCTCGCGCACAACATGTGCCGGCTGCCCGGCTCCGACGGCACCTGGATGATCGCCGAGGGCGGGATGGGCACGGTCTCGCGCACCTTCGCCGACGCGGCCCGCGCCGCCGGGGCCCGCATCCTCACCGGGACGCCGGTCGCCGCGATCACCCTCGACGGCGGCGCGGCCGGCGGGGTGACCCTGGCCGACGGCCGGCACGTGGCCGCCCGGGTGGTGCTCGGGGCCTGCGACCCGTACCGGCTGATCGACCTGCTGCCCGACGGCGCGCTGCCGGCGCCGCTGACCCGGCGGATGGCGGCGGTCCGCCGCCCCGGCACCACCCTCAAGCTCAACCTGGCGCTGACCGGGCTGCCCCGCTTCTCCTGCCTGCCCGGGGGCGCGCCGAGCCCGTTCGGCTCCACCATCCACCTGCTGCCCGGCGCGGCGTCGCTGGTCGGCGGCGGGGGCGAGCCGCCGATGGCGGCGCTGCGGGCGATGTGGGCGGACGTCCAGGCCGGCCGACTGCCCGACGAGCCGACCATCGAGTGGTACCTGCACACCACCGTCGACCCGTCGCTGTCCGACGCCGCCGGCCACCACTCCTCGGCGCTGTTCGTCCAGTCGGTCCCCTACGAGCTGGCCGGCACCACCTGGGACGAGGCCCTGCCCGGGTACGTGTCGCGGCTGGTGGAGATCTGCGAGCGGTACGCCCCCGGCACCGCCGACCTGATCGCCGACGCCGTCCCGCTCCCCCCACCCGGTATCGAGGCCCACTTCGGCATCACCGGTGGCCACATCCACCACGTCGACAACACGGTCTCCTTCACCGACCGGATGCCCTACGCCACCGGTGTCGACGGCGTGTACGCGGGCAGCGCCGGCTGCCACCCGGCCGGCAGCGTCATCGGCGCCGCCGGCCACAACGCCGCCCGCCGCATCCTCACCGACCTGGGTCGCTGACCCGTCCGCCCCATCGCCCCACCCGTCGATCGCGGACAGGTGGGGCGGTGGCGGGTCAGGGGGTGGGGGTCTCGGCGGTGGCGCGGTGGGCGCGGACCTTGTGGCCGACGCTGGTCAGGCACCGGCCGCTGGGCAGGTCGAACTTCCAGCCGTGCAGCTGGCAGGTGAGCTGGTCGCCCTCGACGATGCCGAACCGGGTCAGGTCCGCCTTCAGGTGCGGGCAGCGGCGCTGCACCACCCAGTCGCCGAGGGTGACGTCCTCGGCGTCGCTGCTCCGCTCGTGCTCGTCGTACCAGCCCTCGGCGTACTGGAGGCGCTCCGTGGACAGGCACTTGAAGAAGGCGTACACGAACTCGTTGTACTGGCCGATCCGGGCGGCGGAGAACCGGCAGGACAGGAAGAGCGAGTTGACCCAGTCCACCTCGCCGATGTGCAGCAGGTGCTCGATCAGCGCCCGGTCGGTGCGGAACCGGTAGCGGACCTTCTCCTCGGCGTACGGGCGCACCTCCTTGCCCGGGAAGTCCACCACGATCGACTCGACGCTCTCGCCGTCGTAGCCCACCAGGTCGAAGCGGACCGGACCGCCGACGCCCTTGGCCAGGTAGATCGACTCCTCCAGCAGCGGCTCGATCCGGCGCTTCATCCCGGCCAGCACGTCGACCTCGGGGTGCCGCCAGGACGCCTTCTCCGCCTCGATGATCGGGCGCTTGCGCTCCCGCATCTCCTCCAGGTGGGCGACCTTGTTCGCGAAGAACTCCTCCACCGGCACCGGGTGGGTGGTCGTCGCGCCTTCGGCGGTGACCTCGGCGACGCTGCCGGGCAGCAGCACGATGCCGTTGGTGCCGCCGACCTTGGCGTACTCGGACAGGAACACCGACTGGTCGGGGAAGATGTTGCCCTCGTCGCCGTGGATGTCGTTGAACTGCCACAGCGCGTCGTCGAGGAAGCACGGCGGGCCGGCGATCGGGAAGACGTGGTCGGCCTTCAGGTCGGCGATGTAGCGCCAGGTGCGGTCGAACTGCCGCTCCCGTTTCTGCTTGCCGAACGCGGTCTTCGCCGACTGCGGCAGCTCGTAGACCATCGGGTACCAGATCGCGCCCGAGAACTGGAGCATGTGCGCGTGCACGTGGCCCAGCTCGGTGAAGACGCTCAGGTCCGTCGGGCGGGCGTCGTTCTGGTTGAGCAGCCGGACCCCGTCGTACTCGACCCAGAGGGAGGAGTCGCCGATCGGGCCGTCGGTGGGGCTGGTCAACGCCTGAATCATGATCTTGAGACCGCCGTCGAGCTCGACGACCTGCTCGTTCGGCGCCCGGAGGAACTTCGTGAAGCCCAGCTCCCGCAGCTCGTCCTCCATCTCCGAGGTGGGGAACTCGGGCAGCAGGACGGTGGCGTCCTTCGACACGTACCGCTTGAGGTGCGCCGCGTCGAAGTGGTCCCGGTGCAGGTGCGACACGTACAGGTAGTCGACCTGGCCGAGGGCCTCCCAGTCGAGCAGGGAGTTGTCGGGGAACGGGAACCAGGATGCGAAGTAGGCGGGATTGACCCACGGGTCGCACAGGATGCTGCCCGCTGCCGTGTCGATCCGCATGCTGGCATGTCCCGTACCGGTCACTCGCACCGCAGTCCCCCTCAAACAGGCAATCAAGGTGTACGTCAGAACGCTACCGGAGGCAGTGTCGTCGGCAACCCGCGACGCCGGTAGTGCCGTCCGGCCCGGAGCGCCCCGGGCCGGACGGCACCCGACAGCGGTACGCGCACCCGACGGCGGACGCACCCGACAGCGCACGCGCACCCGACGGCGGACGCGCACCGGGAAACCCCCACCGGACGAGGACAGGCGCGGGGCGTGCCAGACTGACCGGAGATCCGATCGCGAGGGAAGGACCGACAGTGGCAGGAAGCGAGCCGGTGACGTCGCCAGATCAGCACAAGCCCGGGCACCGGAAGGCGGGGCGGATCGGCGCGGTGCTCTCCGCCCTGGCGTTGCTGGCGATGCTGTGCGGCAACCACGAAGGCAGGGTCGAGGACATCTGGCTGGTCGGCCTGGCCGTGCTGCTGCTGGCCGTTGTCATCGGCGACGCGGTGCTGCGGCGCAACGGCCTGCGCTCCTGACCACGACCGGCGGCCCGCCGACCACGTCAGGCACCGAGGGCCCGTCACCCTGCTGAGCAGGGGACGGGCCCTCGTCGTACGTCGGCGTCGGAACCCGCCTGCTGCCGGTCAGCGACCGAAGAGGATGTCCTGGACATCCTTCAGTGCCGCGTCGACCTCCGCCTCGAAGTAGCCGCCAGGCACCAGGCCGAATCGCAGGGTGTCCAGGTCCTTCGGGTTGACCGGCATCGGGCCGCGGCCGGACATGCCGCCGAGGATGCCGTCGAAGAGCCGGTCGACCTGCTCCGGGTCGTACCCGCTGCCGAAGCGGCGCACCTGGAAGCCGCGGCGAATCTGGTCCACGCGGTGGAGGTCGCCGCCGGGGGGGCCGGCCATCGGCGGACCGGCCATCGGCGGCGGGCCACCCACCGGCGGCCCGGCGACCGGGGACGGCCCGCCCATCGGCGGCGGGCCACCGACCGGCTGCTGCGGCAGGGGCGGTGGCCCGGCCGGGCCGCGACCGCGCAGCTCACGCAGGTCCCGCTCGGGCATCCGGATCTCAGCGGTCATGTCGGCCCGACCGTGCCGGCCCGCCTCGAAGCCGTCGAACCGGCCGTCTGGGCCGTAGCCACCCGTCCCGGCGGGCAGCCCTCGCGGCGGGGGGCCGCCGTGGCCCACGCCCTGGCCTGGTCCAGGGCCCGCGCCGGGGCCAGGAACAGGGCCGGGGCCAGGAACAGGGCCGGGGCCAGGAACAGGGCCGGGGCCAGGAACAGGGCCGGGGCCGATCGGGCCACCCGGACCGCGTGGGGTGTCGTACCCGCCGCGCGGGGCGTCGTAGCCACCGGCGGCGAAGGCGCCGCTCGGCTCGTCGTAGCGGCCGTACCGGTCAGCGGGCGGACCGGCCTGCGCGGGCATCGGTCGGGGCGGCACGGGGCCGGGCCCACGGTCGTCGCGCATCGGGACCGGGCCACGGTCGTCACGCATCGGAACGGGCCCACGGTCGTCGCGCAGGCCACGGTCATCACGCATCGGGACGGGCCCACGGTCGTCACGCATCGGGACCGGGCCACGGTCGTCACGCATCGGGACGGGCCCACGGTCATCACGCATCGGGACCGGGCCACGGTCGTCACGCATCGGGACGGGGCCGCGGTCATCACGCAGGCCACGGTCATCACGCATCGGGACCGGGCCACGGTCATCGCGCATCGGGACGGGCCCACGGTCGTCGCGCATCGGCGGGCCCATCCGGTTCGGCGCGCCGAGTCGGTCGGACATCCCGGAGTCGGTGCCACGGCTGACCACGCCGCCGCGCTCCTCCAGCTCGGCCAGCTGCCGCTCGACCCGGTCGAGGTGCAGGTCGACCTGCCACTCGTCGTAGCCGTTGAAGCGGACCCGGAAGACGACGTCGTGGACCTCCTGGGAGGCCACGGGCGCGCCGACCGGCTGTCCGTCGAGCGTCGCCTCGACCCGGTCCAGGAAGGCGTCCACCTCGTCGACCTTGTAGCCCCGACGGAGCGCCTTACGCCGGAAACGCTGACCCTGACTCGCCACTATGTCTCCTGGTCTCGTTCGCTACGCCCGGTCACGCCGTCGCCTCCTGCGGCGCGTCGGTGTCGTTGTCCTCGGCCGCGGCGAGCTGCCCGCAGGCGCCGTCGATTTCGCGCCCCCGGGTGTCCCGCACAGTCGTGGACACCCCGGCGGCGCGCAGGCGCCGGACGAACTCCCGCTCGACCGGCTTGGGACTCGCGTCCCACCGGCTGCCCGGGGTCGGGTTGAGCGGGATGAGGTTGACGTGGGTCAGCTTGCCGGCCAGCAACCGGCCGAGGAGGTCGGCCCGCCACGGCTGGTCGTTCACGTCCTTGATCATCGCGTACTCGATGGACACCCGGCGCCCAGTCTGGGCGGCGTAGTCCCACGCTGCGTCCAGCACCTCGGCCACCTTCCAGCGCTGGTTGACCGGCACGAGCTCGTCGCGCAGCTCATCATCGGGCGCGTGCAGGGACAACGCAAGGGTCACCGACAGGTCTTCGCTGGTCAGGCGGCGGATGGCCGGGACCAGGCCGACCGTGGAGACGGTGATGTGCCGCTGGGACAACCCGAGCCCGTCCGGGGCGGGGGCGACCAGCCGGCGGATCGCCGCGATCACCCGCGAATAGTTGGCCAGCGGCTCGCCCATCCCCATGAACACCACGCGGGACAGCCGTGACGGGGAGCCGACGACCACGCCGGAGGCGGCCACGCCTGCCAGGTAGACCGCCTGGTCGACGATCTCGGCAGTGGAGAGGTTACGGGTCAGACCGGCCTGGCCGGTCGCGCAGAACGGGCAGGCCATCCCGCAGCCGGCCTGGCTGGAGATGCAGACGGTGATCCGGTCCGGGTAGCCCATCAGCACGCTCTCCACCAGCGAGCCGTCGTGCAGCCGCCAGAGCGCCTTGCGGGTGGCCCCGTCGTCGCAGGCCAACTCGCGAACCGGGGTGAGCAGGGTGGGCAACAGCGCGCCGGCCAGCCGGTCCCGGGTGGCGGCGGGCAGGTCGGTCATCTCCGCGGGGTCGCGAACCAGCCGGCCGAAGTAGTGGGTGGAGATCTGCTTCGCGCGGAACGCCGGCTCGCCCAGCTCGGTGACCAGCGCCTGCCGGCCGGCCAGATCGAGGTCGGCGAGGTGGCGGGGCGGCATGGCCGCGCGGCGTGCGGCGGGGGCGTCCGGGGCGACGGGAATCAGCGGAAGGCTCGTCATGGCGCTCCCAGTCTCCCACGCCGAACGGACGACGCGCCTGGCCGGAGGTGCCGAATCGCCCCCGACCGGGCGGCCGGCACGGGGTGCCCGGCGTGATCCATGCCTCAGCCCACCACCGGGACGAACACGGCCAGCAGCAGGTACGCGGTGGGGACCGCGAACAGAATCGAGTCGAGGCGGTCCATCAGGCCACCGTGGCCAGGCAGCAGGTTGCTCATGTCCTTCACGCCGAGGTCCCGCTTGATCATGGACTCCGCCAGGTCGCCGAGGACCGCCGCGCAGGAGACGGCCACCCCGAACAGCGCGCCCCACCAGGGGGCCACGTCGAACAGCAGCCAGATCAGCAGGGCACTGCCGAGGGCGGCGGCGGTGACCGACCCGGCGAAGCCCTCCCAGGACTTCTTCGGACTGATCGAGGGGGCCATCGGGTGCTTGCCGAAGTTGGCCCCGGCGGCGTACCCGCCGGTGTCGGAGAGAACCACCCCGACCAGGGTGACCAGCACCCGCAGGTGCCCGTCGCCGGGCGCCGCGGCCAGCAGCGCCGCGAACCCGCCGAGGAACGGCACGTAGACCGCGATCAGGGTGGCCGCCGTCAGGTCGCGCTGGTAGTTGCCCGGGCCGTCGCCCAGCCGCCAGATCATCGTGCCGAGCACGGTCACCAGCAGGCCGAGGCTGAGCGCGTCCGGGCCGGCGAACCAGGCCAGACCGATCGTGAGCACACCGCCGGTGAGCAGCGGCACCAGCGGCGGGTGCGCCCCGCCACGGCGAACCGCTCGGGCCATCTCCCAGGTGCCGATCGCGATGGCGGCGGCGAGCACGAACAGGAAGGCGGTCAGGTAGAAGAAGAGTGGCACCAGCACGACAGCGCCGAGAACGACGCCCACCCCGATCGCGGCGGGCAGGTTGCGTCCCGCGCGGCTGGGCGGCGCCTGCTGGGTGGGCGGGCGGTCCGCGCTGGCCCGCCGACGCCCGGGCTGCCGCCGGCCCGGGGGCCGCCCCGGCTCCGCGCCGCCGCCGGCCACCGTCGCGGAGGGCTCCTCCGGCCGGTACGGCGGCGGGGCCGACTCGCGCCCGGCGACGGGCTCGTCGCCCGGCCAGACGGGGTGACCGGGGCCGGCCGAGCGGTCCTGGCCGGGGTGACCCGGGTTCCCGACATCGGGGAGGCCGGGCCAGACCGGCTCTTCGCCGCCGGGCAGCGGGCGGGCGCCGTACGGGTCGGTGGGGTCCGCGTCGAGCGGCCCCAGCCGGCGCGACTCGGCCCGGACCTCGGGCTCGGGCGTGCCGATCGCGGCCGGCGCGACCGGGTCGGTCGCCGTGGCGCCGAGCGTGTCGGGGGCCGAGGTCGGGTACGCGTCGGTGGCGGCGCTGTGGGCCCAGTGCCCTGGTTCGAGGTCACGGTCGGGCCAGGGAAGCGCGGCAGGGGCGCCCGGCTGGTCCCAGCCTCGAGGCTCAGCGCTGCGGTAGGGGTCGAGGTGGGACATCACGCACCGGACGGACGCGGTACGGGGTTCACCACATGACGTACGACCAAGACCATCCCCTACAACAACAGTTCCGTCCGGTTGACCGGCCCGACGGCCGGCCGATTCCGACCGTTCACCGCGTGGTGGTCGGAATCGTGCCGAGCCTACTGCACAGGTCGCCCGGACCGGGCGGACGATGGGCCATCGTCGCCGGCCGGCGACGGTGCGCGGGACTCCCCGCCCGGCGAGGGCCCGGATGGCGGCCCGGGCGGTGGCCCGGTGGCCGCCCACAGGGGGCGCGGCGGCGGCCCGCGACGACGAAGGCACCGGCGTCCCGCCGCCCGACGGCGACGGCACACCGGTGCCACGGCAGGTCACGCGACCGGCCCGGCCGGTCGCGGATCAGACCTCCAGGAGCTCGGTCTCCTTGTGCTTGATCAGCTCGTCGACGCTTGCGACGTACTTCTGGGTCAGGTCGTCGAGGTCCTTCTCGGCGCGGCGGCCGTCGTCCTCGCCGACCTCGCCGTCCTTGACGAGCCGGTCCAGCTCTTCCTTGCCCTTGCGGCGAATGTTGCGGATGGCCACCTTGGCCTCCTCGCCCTTGTGCCGGGCGACCTTGATCATCTCGCGGCGCCGCTCCTCGGTCATCTGCGGGAGCAGGATGCGCAGCTGGTTGCCCTCGTTGTTCGGGTTCAGGCCGAGGTCGGAGTCGCGGATCGCCTTCTCCATGGCGTTGATCTGCGAGTTGTCGTACGGCTTGATGATCACCATGCGTGGCTCGGGAACCCCGATGGACGCCATCTGGGGCAGCGGCGTCGGGGTGCCGTAGTAGTCGATGATGACCTTGGCGAACATGGCGGCGCTGGCGCGACCGGTGCGGATGGCACCGAACTCTTCCTTGGCGTGCTCGATCGCACGCTCCATCTTCTCCTCGGCCTCGAGGAGGGTGTCGTCGATCACCGGTCTCCTCGCCTCCTTCTTGTGTTCGTGGTGGGCTGTCCTGTCGTGTCCGGAGGACCGTCGCTCGCCGGCCGCCGGCCGCTCAGGCGGTGATCAGGGTGCCGATCTTGTCGCCACCCACCGCACGGATAATCGTGTCCTCGCCCTGCGCGCCGAAGACCAGCATCGGCAGGCCGTTCTCCATGCACAGGCTGAACGCGGCGGCGTCGGCCACCCGCAGGTTACGGCGCAGCACCTCGGAGAAGGTAATCGAGTCGAACTTGCTGGCGGTCGGGTCGATCCGGGGGTCGGCGGAGTAGACGCCGTCCACGCCGTTCTTGCTCATCAGCACCACATCGGCGCGGATCTCCAACGCGCGCTGGGCGGCCACGGTGTCGGTGGAGAAGTACGGCATGCCCGCGCCTGCGCCGAAGATGACCACACGGCCCTTCTCCAGGTGCCGGATGGCGCGCAGCGGGATGTACGGCTCGGCGACCTGGGCCATCGTGATCGCGCTCTGCACCCGGGTCTCGATGCCCTCCTTCTCCAGGAAGTCCTGGAGGGCAAGGCAGTTCATCACGGTGCCCAGCATGCCCATGTAGTCGGCGCGGGCCCGGTCCATACCGCGCTTCTGCAGCTCCGCGCCACGGAAGAAGTTGCCGCCACCGACCACCACCGAGACCTGCACGCCGCGACGGACCACGGTGGCGATCTGCCGGGCGATGGCCTGCACGACATCCGGGTCGACGCCGATCGCCCCGCCGCCGAAGACCTCCCCGGAGAGCTTCAGCACCACCCGACGGGCCCGGCCGGGCGGTGGGGCGGTCGGATCATCCGCCCCCAGGCTCCGGTCACCAACAACCTGCGTCATCCGCCCCGTCCCTCCCCAGGCGCACCTCACGTGCGCCGGTTACCGCGTACCTGCCGTCGCTGACCCTATGCGACAGGGAGGCCGCGGTGCCTGTCACGTACACCAGCGGCCTCCCCGTCGACGTTTCCTGCCTGCGGGCGCGTCACGCCCGACCGGCGGCTCAGGCCTGGCCGACCTCGAACCGCAGGAAGCGGGTCACCTCGATGCCGGCCTCGGCCAGCAGCTGCTTCACGGCCTTCTTGTTGTCGGCGACCGAGGCCTGCTCGACCAGGACGTAGTCCTTGAAGAAGGCGTTGACCCGGCCCTCGATGATCTTCGGCAGCGCCGCCTCGGGCTTGTTCTCCTCGCGGGCGGTCTGCTCGGCGATGCGCCGCTCTGCCTCGACGACGTCGGCCGGCACCTCGTCGCGGGTGAGGTACTTCGGCCGCATCGCCGCGATCTGCATGGCCACGCCACGGGCGTCGGCGTCACCGGCCTCGTCGGTCTTGCCGGCGTACTCCACCAGCACACCGACGGCCGGCGGCAGGTCCTGGCTCTTGCGGTGCAGGTAGACCGCGACGGTGCCGTCCAGCTTGGCGAAGCGGTTGAGCACCAGCTTCTCGCCGATCTTGGCGGACTGCTCCTGGATCAGGTCGGCGACCGGCTTGCCGTCGAGCGTGCTGGCGAGCAGCTCCTCGGCGCTGCTCGCGCCGCTACCCTCGCCGTGCTCGACGAGCTGCTGGGCCAGCACGATGAAGGCGTCGTTCTTGGCGACGAAGTCGGTCTCGCAGTTGAGCTCCAGCAGCGCCTTGCCCGAGTGCGCGACAAGGCCGTTGGCGGCCGTCCGGCCGGCCCGCTTGCCGACATCCTTCGCGCCCTTGACGCGCAGGATCTCGATGGCCTTGTCGAAGTCGCCCTCGGCCTCGGTCAGCGCCTTCTTGGAGTCCATCATGCCGGCGCCGGTGAGGTCGCGGAGCTTCTTGACGTCCGCGGCGGTGAAGTTGGACATGACTCTCTCTTCGGTCTTGAGACAGCGGGTGGGATGTTCTGGGTCCCGGTTACCCGGATCCGGGCCGGCTGTGCCCGGCGTACCTGCCGTTTCCCCGCCGTCCGGTTTCCCGGACGGCGGGGAAACGGCGGTGCGGTCACTCCGCGGCGGCGGCCGCGGGCTGCTCGGCAGGCTGCTCGGCGGGCTGCGCCGGCTGCTCGGACGGCTGTGCGGCGGGCTGCGCGGCCGACTGCGCCGGCTGCTCGGCGGGCTGCGCGCGCTGCTCGTCGGCCTTCTTCGGCTCCTCGAGCAGCTCGCGCTCCCACTCGGCCAGCGGCTCGTCGGTGCCGACCTGACCCGGCTCCGGCTTCTCGTCGCCGCCCCGGCGACGGCCGGAACGGGCGATCAGGCCGTCGGCAACGGCGGCGGCCACGACCCTGGTCAGCAGCTCGGCCGAGCGGATCGCGTCGTCGTTGCCCGGGATCGGGAAGTCGACCTCGTCCGGATCGCAGTTGGTGTCGAGCACCGCGATCACCGGGATGCCCAGCTTGCGGGCCTCGTCGACGGCGATGTGCTCCTTCTTCGTGTCGACGATCCAGACTGCGGCCGGAAGCTTCTGCATGTCCCGCAGACCACCCAGGGTGCGGGTCAGCTTGATCTTCTCGCGGGAGAGCTGCAGGGTCTCCTTCTTGGTGTAACCGGCGGTGGTGCCGCTCAGGTCACCCAGCGCCTCCAGCTCCTTCATCCGCTGCAGCCGCTTGTACACCGTCTGGAAGTTGGTCAGCATGCCACCGAGCCAGCGGTGGTTCACGTACGGCTGGCCGACCCGGGTCGCCTGCTCGGCGATGGCCTCCTGGGCCTGCTTCTTGGTGCCGACGAAGAGGATGCTGCCGCCCTCGGCGACGGTGTTGCGAATGAACTCGAACGCCTTCTCGATGTAGTCGAGGGTCTGGCGCAGGTCGATGATGTAGATACCGTTGCGCTCGGTGAAGATGAAGCGCTTCATCTTCGGGTTCCAGCGCCGGGTCTGGTGCCCGAAGTGGACACCGCTCTCCAGCAGCTGACGCATGGTCACGACGGCCATGGTGGGTACTCCTTGGGATCCCTGGTTGTGCCGCCCGGCCGGCGGCCGGGCGTCCTGGCGCCCGGTCGCCGGCCATGGCGGGCCCGACCAAGATCGGGACCAGGGAGGCCGCCGCCCCACGACGGGGCGTGGGGAGGGCGCGCGAGGTCGACCGCGTGCGGCGGTCGCCAGTCGACCAGTGTACGCCTCTGCGCGGCCCTCTGGTCAGCGGGTGGCGAGGGCCGCGGCGACGAAGAGCACCAGGCCGACCGTGAGGTATGCCGTCGGCGGGCGCAGCCAGCCCCGACTGCCCTCGGCGAGCGAGAGGCCGCCGGTACGCAGCCCATAGAGCCCGACGCCGAAGATCGGCAGCCCGGCGACCAGGAAGATGCCCACCACGACGTCGGCGGCGGAGAGCGGATCGCCGAGAACGCCGTGTCGCAGCACCCGCAGGGCCGGAACCTCGAAGACCGCCACCAGCAGCGCGATCAACACCGCCAGCGCCGGGCGGCGGGTCCGGTAGACGCCGTCGGACGGCGGCGGGCCGGGGCGGCGCAGCCCGTCCGGGGCGTACGCCGGGTCCAGGCCCGGCAGGGGTAGATCCGGTCGACCGGCCACGGAGGGCATCGGTCCGGTCGGCATCTCCAGCGGGTGCGGCGTCCCGGCCGCCGGTCCCGTCCCGGCCGCCGGTCCCGTCTCGGCCCCGCGTACGGGCTCGGCCGAGCGCCCCGCCTCGGCCGCCGGGCCGGGGCCCTCACCCCGGTCCGCCCCGCCCGGGCGGTCCGCCTCCGGGGGGCGGTTCGGGTCGACGATCGGGTAGCCACCGAGCGGCACGGAGCGGCCGGGGTCCGACCTCCGCCCGACCGGGTCGACGCCGAGCGGGTCCGACCTGCGCCCGACCGGGTCGACGCCGAGCGGGTCCGACCTGCGCCCGACCGGGTCGACGCCGAGCGGGTCCGGCGGGGGCGGGGTGTCCCGGGGGGCCGCGTCGTACGGGGCGCCGGAGACCGGCATGGGCCGCTGGCCGACGGTCAGCGGGAACTCGACGGCGCGCTCGACGGCAGGCGGCGGGAACGTGCCGGGGCTCTGGCCGCCCGGCAGGACGGGGTCCGCACCCCGCGACCCGGCGGACAGCCCGGTCTCGGCGGCCCGGGCCGCCCGGCGCGCCTCCCGCTCCGCGGCGAGCTCGTCCACCGATACCCCGAACGAGCCGGCGTCGGCCCGCCTCGACCGCGATGGCCGGTAACTGTCAGTGTCGGTGTCGGTGTGCCCGAGCGCGTCGTCCGCCCCGTGCCGCCCGGCCTCGGCATACCGGCCCACGGGCGGGTCTGTCAGCTCGTCATAGCGTCGCTCACCGGTGTCCCCGCGCTGGTCCGAGACGCGAAACTCGTCCGCTGGATAGCGGTCGTCGCCCGGCGGGCGCCAGTCCGGCTCGCCGTACCCGCGCTCGCCGGGGTACCAGCTCGACTCCTGATCATCGGGAAAGCTCCGTCGTGCGTTCACGACGGGCACCGTATGTGACAGTCGTACCCCCGCGCCATCCGGATGCCGGCTTCCTCCCGAACGGGACCGGACCGCGCGGAACCGCATCCTCGTCCACCCCCGTCGCGGACACCGGCGGCACGGCCGTCCATAGCACGCGGGGGGCATGATCGTCCGGTCGTCCACAGCAGCCCCGTCGTCCACAGGCTCCCCCCGGCGGGCCGCCGGGCCCGGCATGGTGCGACGCATGACGAAGCGGAACCAGGCGGTCGGCGCGTACGGGGAGCGATGCGCCGTCCGACACCTGATCGGGGCGGGGCTACGCCCGGTCGCCCGAAACTGGCGCTGCCCGGCCGGCGAGATCGACATCATCGCCTGGGACGGCGCGGTGCTCGCCTTCTGCGAGGTGAAGACGAGACGCACCGCCGACTTCGGCACGCCGGCCGAGGCGGTCGTGCCGGCGAAGGCGCGGCGGCTGCGGGGGCTGGCCGCCCGGTGGCTCGCGGAGACCCGCACCACCGCTGACGAGGTGCGGTTCGACGTGCTGTCGGTCGAACTGCCCGACGCGGGCGCGGCCCGGGTCGAGCACGTCAAGGGTGCGTTCTGAGATGGGCTGCCAGGCGTGAGCTACGCGAAGGTGCTCTGCGTCGGCCTGGTCGGGGTGGCCGGGCACGTGGTGGAGGTGGAGGTTGACCTCGCGCCGGGGCTGCCGGCCGTGGTCATCTCCGGGCTGCCCGACACCGCCCTGCACGAGGCGCGCGACCGGGTCCGCGCCGCGGTTGTCAACTCCGGCCAGCGGTGGCCGAACCGGCGGATCACCCTCAACCTGCTTCCGGCCACGATGCCGAAGTTCGGCTCGGCCTTCGACCTGGCGATCGCCGTGGCGCTGCTCGGCGGCTCCGGGGAGCTACCGCTGTTGGCGCTCGATCGGGTGGTGGTCCTCGGCGAACTGGGCCTCGACGGCACCGTCCGGCCGGTGCGCGGGGTGCTGCCGATGGTGGCCGCCGCGGCGCAGGCCGGCCTGGAACGGGTGATCGTCCCGGCCGACAACGTGGCCGAGGCGGCGGTCGTCCCGGGCGTCCGGGTCCGCGCCGTGGACACACTGCACCGGTTGGTCGAGTTCGTCCGGGACGGCACGCCGCTGATCGAGCCGCCCGCCCCGACGCCGTCCGCCGGCCCCGACGGGCCGGACCTGGCCGACGTGGCCGGGCAGGCGCTGGGCCGACGTGCCCTGGAGGTGGCCGCCGCCGGCGGGCACCACCTGGCGCTGTTCGGGCCGCCCGGGGCCGGCAAGACCATGCTCGCCGAGCGGCTACCGTCCATCCTGCCCGAGCTGGACGACGAGGCGGCGCTGGAGGTCACCGCGCTGCACTCGATCGCCGGGCTGCTGCCGGCTGGCGGCCGGCTGCTGCGCCGGCCGCCGTTCCAGGCGCCGCACCACACCGCGACGGTGGCCTCGCTGGTCGGCGGCGGGTCGGGGCTGGCCCGCCCCGGCGCGGTGTCGCTGGCCCACCGTGGGGTGCTCTTTCTCGACGAGGCGCCCGAGTTCGGCAGGGGCCCGCTGGAAGCGCTGCGCCAGCCGCTGGAACACGGCCGGGTGCAGCTCGCCCGCAGCCGGGGTGGCACCGAGTACCCGGCCCGGACGCAACTGGTGCTCGCCGCCAACCCTTGCCCCTGCGCGAAGCCGGCCGGGGACACCTACTGCGAGTGTTCCCCGCTGGCCCGCCGGCGCTATCTCGGCCGGCTCTCCGGCCCGCTGTTGGACCGGATCGACGTGCAGGTCACCCTGCCGCCGTTGCGGGCGGCGGAGTTGATGGAGGCGACGATGACCGAGGAGCCGTCGGCCGCCGTCGCGGCCCGGGTGGCCGCCGCCCGCCAGGCCGCCGCCGAGCGTTGGGCGGGAACCGGCTGCCGGGTGAACGCGGAGGTCCCCGGTCCCCGGCTGCGCCGTCCACCCTGGCGGCTGCCCGACCGGGACACCCGCGAGCTGCGCGGTCGGCTCGACTCCGGCTCGCTGTCGGCGCGCGGCTTCGACCGGATCATCCGGATGGCGTGGAGCGTCGCCGACCTCGACGGGCGGGGCCGGCCGCACTCCGACGACGTCCGGGAGGCCATCCAGCTCAGGACGGGGGACGCCGCGTGAACACCGAGGAGGACCTGCTGGCCCGGGTGGCATTGACCTGGCTCGCCGAGCCCGGCACCCGGTCGGTGCACGGGCTGGTCGACGAGCTGGGCCCGGCGGGCGCGCTGGACCTGTTGCTCGACGGCGGGGCACCCGAGGAATGGCTGCGTACCGCCGTGACGGCCCGGTCCCGGGAGGGGGACGCCCGGGCCGTGGCGGCCGACGCCCTGGCCCGTACGCAGCGGTTGGGTGCCCGGATCGTCACCCCCGACGACGAGGAGTGGCCGGCCCGCGTGGAGGACCTGCGCCGGATGGTCCTGCCGGGCGCCAACCGGCGGGTGGACCGGGAGGCCGCTCCCCCGCTCTGCCTCTGGACTCGCGGCGGTTGGCCGCTCCGGGAGGCGCTGGACCGGTCGGTCGCGGTGGTCGGCGCCCGGGCCGCCACCGGGTACGGCCTGCACGTGGCCACCGAGCTCGGCTACGGGCTGGCCGACCGGGACTGGACGGTGGTCTCCGGAGGTGCCTTCGGCATCGACGCCGCGGCGCACCGGGGCGCGCTCAACGCCGGCGGGCTGACGGTGGCGGTGCTCGCCTGCGGGATCGACCGGCCCTACCCGATGGGCAACGCGGGCCTGTTCGACCGGATCGCCGAGACCGGGCTGCTGGTCAGCGAGTGGATGCCGGGCGCCGAGCCGTTCCGTCCCCGGTTCCTCATCCGCAACCGGGTGATCGCGGCGGCGACGCTGGGCACGGTGCTGGTGGAGGCCGCGGCGCGCAGCGGCGCGACCCAGACGTTCAACCGGGCCCTCGCGGTCGGCCGGCGCCCGATGGTGGTGCCCGGCCCGGTCACCTCCGCCATGTCGGTGGGTGCCCACGAACTGCTGCGCGAGCAGTCGTCGGCGAGGCTGGTCACCGGCGTGCCGCACGTGCTGGAGGAGGTGGGCCGCATCGGTGCCGACCTGGCGCCACCGGCCCGCGCCCCGCAACACCCCCGGGACCTGCTCGACGACGAGGCGGCGCTGGTGCTGGAGTCGATGCCCCGGCGCGGAGCGGTCGACGTGGACCGGCTGGCCGCCCGCGCCGGCGTGGACCTCCGGACCGCCCTGCGCAAGCTCTCCCTGCTGGAGGAGCTGGGCATGGTGCGCCGCCGCGACGACGGGTACGCGCTGGTCGCCCGCCCGGCCAGCGCTCCCGGCGCCCCTCCGGCCCACGCCCCCGGTTCCATCACGGGCCCGCCGTGACAACCCGGCCGGGGCCGGTCCGCCGCGTGGCCTGCTCGGTACGGCCGGTCCCGCCCGCGCTCGCCCGGCTCAGCGGCCACGCCGCCGCTCGCCCCGTCGCCCCGTCGCCCCGTCGGCCCGTCGCCCTGTCAGCCCGTCGGCCCGCCGTGCTGCCCGGGTGGCGGGGCGCTCGTAAGCTGAGCCGGTGCGAGGCGACGGAGGGGCGCGGCCCGGTTGGCCAGCCACGGCGGGTAGGCCGGAAGGCGCCCGGTGACCCGCGCCGAGCGCGGCACGAGGGAGACACACGCGGCCCTTCCGGTGGCGCTGCGGGAGGCGGTGGACGACTTCGCCGACCACCTGGCCCGGGTGCGCAACCGCTCGGCGCACACCGTCCGGGCGTACGTCGGCGACCTGGTCTCCCTGTTCGACCACGCCGCCCGGATGGGCTGCGTCGGGGTGGCCGACCTCGACCTCGGCGTGCTGCGCAGCTGGCTGGCGAAGCAGCGGACGACCGGGGCCGCGCGGACCACGATGGCCCGGCGGGCCGCCTCGGCGCGCACGTTCAGCGCGTGGGCCCACCGCGCCGGCCTGCTGCCCACCGACGTGGCCGCCCCGCTGGCAAGCCCCCGGGCTCACCGGGACCTGCCGACCGTGCTCCGCGCCGACCAGGTGACCGCCCTGGTCGAGGCCCCGGCCTCCCTCCCGACGACCCCAGCCCCTGCCACCAGGGCGGAAGGGCGTGGCGGCGAACGGCCCGATCCTTCCACCGCCTCACCGTCGGCTCCCGCCGACGAGGAGGCGGCGCGGGCCGTGGTGCTACGGGACCGGGTTCTGCTCGAGCTGCTCTACGCGACCGGGGTGCGGATCAGTGAGGCGTGCGGCTTGGACACCGCCGATGTGGACGACACCCGCCGGGTGGTCCGGGTGCTCGGCAAGGGCTCCCGGGAGCGGTCCGTGCCCTACGGGGTGCCGGCGCAACGGGCGCTGGACGAGTGGCTGCGAGCCGGGCGGACCGTCCTCGCCGGCCCGGAGTCCGGCGAAGCCCTGTTGCTCGGGGCACGGGGCGGCCGACTCCACCCGACCACCGCCCGACGGGTCGTCGCCGGGTACGCGGAGGCGACGGGGCTGCCCCGGACCAGCCCGCACGGCCTACGCCACTCGGCCGCAACCCACCTGCTGGAGGGCGGCGCGGACCTGCGGGCGGTGCAGGAGTTGCTGGGCCACTCGTCGCTGGCCAGCACGCAGATCTACACCCACGTCTCGGTCGAGCGGCTGCGGGCCGCGTACCGGCAGGCACACCCGCGCGCCTGAGCCGGGTGGGTCCGCGCCCCACCCGTCTGCGCCGGCCCGGCCCCGCGCCGACGCTCCCCTCGGACCAACCGCCGCAGACCAACCGCCGCAGACCAACCGCCGCGCGGACCAACCGCCGCGCGGGTCGACCGGTACGCGACCCGAGAAGCCGGCCGCCGCCGTCGCCTGGTCATTGAGGGGGCACCGTCGATGGATGTCGGGCTACGATCATGGGATGAGCGCGCCGCAGCCGCCCGAGCCCATCCCCGGCGCCCGGCTGCTCTTCTCCCTCGACCCGGCGGTGAGCCACCTCAACCACGGCTCGTTCGGCGCGGTGCCGATCGGGGTGCAGCGCGCCCAGCAGCGGCTCCGCGACGAGATGGAGGCCAACCCGCTGCGCTTCTTCGGGCCGAGCCTGGTGGACCGGATCGCCCACACCCGCCGGCACCTGGCCGCCTTCCTCGGCGCCGACCCCGACGGCACCGCGCTGGTCGGCAACGCCACCACCGGCGTCGCCGTGGTGCTCCAGTCGCTCGGCCTGCGCCCCGGCGACGAGGTGCTCACCACCGATCACGGCTACGGCGCGGTCGGCTTCTCCGTCGACCGCGAGTGCCGGCGCACCGGGGCGACCCGCCGCACCCTGCACGTGCCGTTGACCGCGACGGACGAGCAGGTCGTCCAGCTCGTCCGGGCGGGGCTGCGGCCCGGACGGACGAAGCTGCTCGTCGTCGACCAGCTCACCTCGGCCACCGCCCGCCTCTTTCCGGCCGCGGCGATCGTCGGGGCCGCCCAGGAGCACGAGGTGCCGGTGCTCGTCGACGCCGCCCACGCGCCGGGCATGCTGCCGACCCCCGTCGGGGACATCGGCGCGGACTTCTGGGTCGGCAACCTGCACAAGTGGGGATACGCCCCGCGCGGCACCGCCGCGCTGGTGGTGGCCCCGTCGTGGCGGGACCGGATGGAGCCGCTGGTGGTCTCCTGGGAGCAGGGGGCCGGTTTCCCGGGCAACGTCGAGTGGCAGGCGACCCTGGACTACACGTCGTGGCTGGCCGCACCGGCCGGCGTCTGGACCCTGCGCAGCCTCGGCGTCGACCGGGTGCGGGCGCACAACGCCGCGCTGGCCGCGTACGGGCAGCGGGTGGTGGGGGACGCGCTGGGGGTAGCACCGGCCGACCTGCCGGATCCGGGCGGGCCGACGGTGGCGATGCGGATCGTCCCGCTGCCGGCCGGGCTGGCCGCCACGCTCGACGACGCCCTCGCCCTGCGGGGTCGGATCGCCGAGGAGCTGTCCACCGAGGTGGCGGTGATGTCCTGGAACAACCGTGGCTGGCTACGGCTGTGCGGCCAGGTCTACAACGCGCCGCACGAGTACGAGCGGCTCGCCGCGCGGCTGCCGGCGCTGCTCACCCGGCGCTGACCGGCGACCGCCCCGGCGGCTGCACCGCCGACCGCGTGCCGAGCACGTCGCGGGCCGCCCCGACCAGGTCGAGGGCGACGGCCCCGTGAGGGCGGCTGCGTGAAGGCAGCACCGTGGCGGCGGGGGCGGTCAGGTGGGCAGGAGCCGGACGGGGCCGAGCCCGAGCAGGGCCAGCGGGTCCAGGTACTCCGCTCCCCGGCGCAGCCCCCAGTGCAGGCAGGCCGGCTCGGGGCAGCCCGGGTGCCCGGGCCGCAACCGGCCCAACGGCACCCCGGCGGCCACCCGGTCCCCGGCGCGGACGCCCGGCCGCACCGGCTCGTACGTGGTCCGCAACCCCGCGTCGTGCCCGACCGTGACCACGGGACGACCCGCGACCGGGCCGGCGAACAGCACCACCCCCGACCCGGCGGCCCGGACCACGGCGCCCGGCGCGGCGACCAGGTCGACGCCCCGGTGGCCGGGCAGCCACGGCTCCGGGGGCGGCGCGAAGCGGCGGGCCGGTCGAGGGACGCCGTCGAGCGGCCACCGGAACCGCGCGTCCGGCGCGGGAGGCTGCGCCCGGGCCGTTGCGGCGGGCGCTGCCGCCGGCCCGACACCGGGCGGGACGGAGCCGGGCGAGACGGAGCCGGGCGGACCGGGGCCGAGCTTGACGGGGCCGCGCTCGACGGCGGACACGATCACCACGCCGCCGGCGCCGGATTGCGGCGGAGCCACGGGACCGGTCCCGGCGGCGAGGACCGCCGCGCAGAGCGCCGCTACGGACAGCACCGCCATGGCCGGTCGCACCGGCCGGCGGGCGGCCTCACCCCGGGCCCGCAGGAAGCCGGCACCGGTCCCGCCCCATCCTGAGCCACCGGCCCCGTTCCTCGTCCACATGCCCGGCAGCGTGCCGGAATCCCGGGACGTGCCGCCACCGCAGGCCGCTCGCCTGTGGACGGCCGGGCGGGCTGTGGACAGTCCTCGTCCGGACCGATGATCTGCTATGGCCCGGTCGGTCGGCCCGGCCCACCCGGACCCGGTGCGTCCCGGCCGGCACCCCGGCCCACCACCAGGAAAGCCGCCGGCCCGGACCGGGGCAGCGCGTGATGACCACTGTGGACCGCATCAGCCGACCCTCCCGGGCCGCCAGGCCGGACGAGGCGACCAGCATCGAGGAGTTCGGCTGGCCGCCCGCAACCACGAGCGGTGCCGTCGGGCGCGGGCCGGGCGCGGTGGTGCCGACGGATTGCGGCGGGGCCGGGCGGTGGGGACGCGCGGCCGGCGCCGGACCGGTCGACGCGGTGGGGTGCCGGAAGGACCGTCAGCCGCCGAAGCCGGAGTCGGCCGGCAGGGAGATGTCGGGCTTCTCCAGTTCCTCGACGTTGACGTCCTTGAACGTCATCACCCGGACGTTCTTGACGAACCGGGCGGGACGGTACATGTCCCACACCCAGGCGTCGTGCATCTCGACCTCGAAGTAGACCTCGCCGTCGGAGTTGCGCACGTGCAGGTCCACCTGGTTGGCCAGGTAGAAGCGGCGCTCCGTCTCCACGACGTAGGAGAACTGGCGGACGATGTCGCGGTACTCCCGGTAGAGCTGGAGCTCCATCTCGGTCTCGTACTTTTCGAGATCTTCCGCGCTCATCGCACTCCGCCTTCCATGACCACATCTTCCCCCACCGGCGCGGGAGGTCGGGGCTGCTCGCCCAACGCCACGCCGACGGTACCTCCTGACGCCCCGAAGCGCTCCATCGGCTCGTCCGGGCACGCACCCACCGGCCGGCGGGACCTGGGTGGCCGCCCGTCCAGGCCGGACACGGCGGCCACGTTCACGTACGAGAAGCGGTGTTCCCGGCACGGTCCGTGCTCCCGCAGAGCGGCGGTGTGCTCCGCCGTGATGTAGCCCTTGTGCTCGGCGAAGCCGTAGTCGGGGAACGTCCCGTCCAGCTCGACCATGATCCGGTCCCGGGTGACCTTGGCCAGCACGCTCGCCGCCGCCACGCAGGCGGCCACCCGGTCGCCCTTCCAGACCGCCAGCCCCGGCACGTCCAGCCCGTCGACGCCGAAGCCGTCAGTCAGCACGTAGTCCGGGCGGGTGTCCAGCGACGCCAGCGCCCGACGCATCGCGGCGAGGTTGCACACGTGCAGGCCGCGGGTGTCCACCTCGTCGGCCGGGATCACCACCACCGCGTACGCCAGGGCGCGGGTGACCACCTGCTCGTAGATGCGCTCCCGGCTGGCCGGGGTGAGCAGCTTGGAGTCGGCCAGCCCGTCGATCTCGCCCCGTCGCCCCTCGGGCAACACCGCCGCCGCCGCGACCAGCGGGCCGGCACAGGCGCCCCGGCCGGCCTCGTCGGCGCCCGCCACGTGCCGGAAGCCCCGGCGTTGCAGGGCGCGCTCCAGCGCGTACAGCCCGGCCTCCCGGCGGACCACTGTGCGCGGCGGGGTCAGCACGGCGTACCCCCGGCCGCAGGGACCGGCCCGGCGGACCCGGCGGGCGGGGTCGGCGCGTCGGGCCGCGTGGCCAGCACCCGGCGCAGCAGGGCCGGCAGGTCGGCCGGGTAGTACCGCTCGGTGGTGGCGGCCAGTTCGTCGGCCGGCCACCACCGGTGCCCGGAGACGCTGGCCCGCTCGACGGCGTCGAAGCCAGCGGTGTCCACCTCCCACGAGGGCACCCGGAGCAGGAAGAACTCCTGCTCCTGCTGGTACCGCACGCCGCCGAAGGGGAACCGGATCGTCTCCCGCCACACCGGCTCGCCCAGCTCGGCCGGGGCCAGCCGCAGGCCCGTCTCCTCGGCCAACTCCCGGGCGGCGCCGACCGCCGGGGACTCACCCGGCTCCAGTCCGCCACCGGGGGTGAGCCAGTACCGGTGCTCGGGCCGCGCCGGGTCGCAACCGGCGAAGAGCAGCACCCGGTCGGCGTCGTCGACGAGCAACACGCGCGCCGCACGTCGAGGGGTGTAGACGGTCACCTTCCCAGCCTGCCAGACCCGGCCCGCGTCGCCCACGCCCACCCGGGGGTCGGCGGGCGGATCAGGGGTTGGGGACGCCGTCGAACGAGTCCGGGACGGTGAGCCAGGTGGCCCGGCCGACCGGCCAGAAGACGGTGAAGGCGCGGCCGACCACCTGGTCCTCGGGGATGGTGGCGCTCTGGATGTTCTGGCCGGACTGCTGCCAGTGCTCCAGCGAGTCGCCGGAGGCCGAGCGGTGGTCACCCATCACCCACAGCCGCCCCTTCGGCACGGTGATGTCGAACTCCTGGTCGGCTGGCTTGTCCTGCTGTCCGGCTGCCGAGTAGATGTACGGCTCGTCGAGCGACCTGCCGTTGATCACCAACCGCTCCTGCGGATCGCAGCAGACCACGTGGTCGCCGCCGACGCCGATCACCCGCTTGATGAAGTCCTCGCCGTCGGGGTTGCCGCTCCACTCGGTGGGCGCCTTGAAGACGATCACCTCGCCGCGGTGCGGCGACCGGAAGTCGTACACCAGCTTGTTGACCAGCACCCGATCGTCGATTTGGAGGGTGTTCTCCATGGACGGCGACGGGATGTAGAAGGTCTGCAGCACGAAGGCCCGCACCAGCACCGCGACCAGGATCGCCACGCCCAGAAGGATGGGCAGCTCCTTCCAGAAGGAGCCGCTCTTCTTGTCGGTCTGCTCGTCAATCACGGGTGGAGCCTACGTCGCCGTGACCACCGGGACCGCCCGGAACGCGCGAGGACGGACAGCGCGGCCGAGACCGGGAGGAGCAGCAGCACACCGCCCGATCCGGTGGGGCGCGCGGGGGCCGGGGGGTCGCCGGCAGCCGTGACGGGCCTGGTGACTCCGGCGAAGGTGTCCGGCACCGACAACGACGCCCACCGGGAGGACGGCCAGACCACGACGAACGCCCGCCCGACGACGTTGTCGATCGGCACCGGGCCCTGGCAGCGGGCGTCCTGGGAGACCAGCCGGTGGTCGCCCATCACGAAGATCTGGTCGGGCGGGACCACCACCTCGGCGAAGCGCCGCGACCGGCACTCACCGGGATTCGGCGGCAGGTCCAGCGGGGAGTTCCGGATCACGTACGGCTCGTCGAGCGGAATGTCGTTGACGGTGACCCGGCCCTGGGTGTCGCAGCACTTCACCCGGTCGCCGGGGAGGCCGATGACCCGCTTGATGAAGTCCTTCTCGCCGGGGCGGCTGAGCCCGACCAGGTCGCCGACCGTGCGGGCGAACTTCCCGGCGATCCCGGGCTCGGGCTCCTGTGCCTGCTGAGCGACCCACCTGTCGGTGCCCCGGAAGACCACGACCTCGCCGCGCTGCGGATCCCGCACGTCGTAGACGACCTTGTTGACGAGCACCCGGTCGCCGATGAGCAGGGTGTCCTCCATCGACCCGGACGGGATGAAGAACGCCTGGAGCAGGAAGGTGCGGATCAGCACCGCCAGGCAGAAGGCGACGATCAGCAGCAGGGGCAGCTCCTGCCAGAGCGGCATCTGCCGGCGGGGGCGCCGGGGGCGCCGACGCCACGGATCGACAGCGCCGTCCTCGTCAAGCGTCCGCACCTGGCCACTCCCCGGTCCGCAGAAATGCCACTACCGCCCGGGAGCCTCGTCGAGGCCCCACGGGCGGTAGTGGGACGATCTGTGGCCGCAGCTGCCGCCGCGACGCGCCGATGCCCGCCTGTGCCCGTGCGAACAGCGTAACCGGGGCTGGCCCGTACGACATCCGCGTAGCTCAGGCGGTGTGGCTAGCGAGCAGTCAGCTCGACTGCTTCTCGCGGCGCTCCTTGATCTTGGCCTTCTTGCCCCGCAGCTCGCGCAGGTAGTAGAGCTTGGCGCGACGGACGGCACCGCGGGTCACGATCTCGATCCGGTCGATACCCGGGCTGTTCACCGGGTAGGTCCGCTCGACGCCCACACCGAAGCTGACCTTGCGGACCGAGAAGGTCTCGCGCAGGCCGTCACCCTGGCGGCGGATGACGACGCCCTGGAAGATCTGGACACGGGACCGGTTGCCCTCGACGACCCGCGCGTGCACCTTGACGGTGTCACCGGCACGGAACTGGGGAATGTCGACCCGCTTCGACTGGGCGTCAAGGGCGTCCAGGATATTCATCGCTGTGTCCTCGTGAGGCTCACGGCGCACCGTCAGTCGATGCGCGGATGGGTGATTCTGATCCCCGGGTGGCGACCGACGGGCGGCCCCGGTCGGGAATCCTCGCAGCCGCCCACGGCGCGGACGGTTGCGGCAACCCCTCTACTTTGCCACATTCCCCGGCGGCACCTGAAATCCGGCCCGATCCAGGGCCGCTCTGTCCCGCTTGTCCAGGCTCGCCGGGTCGAGCGCGGCGAACATGTCGGGCCGGCGGGTCGCGGTGCGCGCCAGCGCCTCGTCGCGCCGCCAGCGGGCGATCCGCCCATGGTCGCCGGAGCGGAGCACCTCCGGCACCTCGTGCCCCCGCCAGGCCGCCGGCTTGGTGTACATCGGCGCCTCCAGCAGCCCGTGGGCGTGCGACTCCTCGTCCAGCGACCCGGCGTTGCCGAGCACCCCGGGCAGCAGCCGGGTGACCGCCTCCAGGATCACCAGCACCGCCACCTCGCCGCCGAAGAGCACGTAGTCGCCGAGCGACACCTCGGTCACCCGCATCCGGGTGGCGGCCTGGTCGAGCACCCGCTGGTCGATGCCCTCGTACCGGCCGCAGGCGAACAGCAGGTGCGACTCGCCGGCCAGCTCGTGCGCCATGGCCTGGGTGAACGGCTCCCCGGCCGGGGAGGGCACCAGCAGCCGGGGCAGGGCCGGACCGTCGGGGGCCGGCTCCGCCGGGGCGAGGGCGTCGAGCGCGTCCCCCCACGGCTCGGGCCGCATCACCATGCCGGGCCCGCCGCCGTAGGGGGTGTCGTCGACGGTGCGGTGCACGTCGTGGGTCCAGCTCCGCAGGTCGTGTACGGCCAGCCGCAGCACGCCGTTGGCCCGGGCCCTACCGATCAGGGAGAGGTCCAGCGGGGTGAAGTACTCGGGGAAGATCGACACGACGTCGACGCGCATGCGCGGGTGCTCCAGCGGTCTAGAGATCGAACAGACCGGCCGGCGGGTCGACGACGACACGTCCGCCGGCGACATCCACCTCAAGGACGATCGCCTTGACGAACGGGATGAGCGCGGTACGCCCCTCGGGGCGGCGCAACACCAGCAGGTCGGACGCGGGGGCGTGCTCGATCCGGACCACCTCACCGAGGTGCTCGCCGCCCGGGGTGACCACGGCGAGGCCGACGAGCTGGTGGTCGTGGAACTCCTCCGGGTCCTCCGGCGAGGCGACGCCGGCGCTGTCCACCCCGATCAGGGTGCCGCGCAGCGCCTCGGCGACATCGCGTTCGAGGATGCCCTCGAACGCGACCAGCATCCGCCCCTGGTGCCAGCGGGCGGACTCCACGGTCAGCTCGGCCGGGACCCGGAACGGCACTCCGGGGCCGGGGGCGGGGTTGGCCGGCGGCACCGCGCCCGGCTCGGTACTGAGTACCGAGCCGGGCGCGAAGCGTGCCTCGGGCTCGTCGGTGCGCACTTCCACGGTGACTTCACCGCGGAGGCCGTGCGGCTTACCGATCCTGCCGACGATGAGCCGCATCAGTACGAATCGACGATGTCGACGCGCACGCCACGTCCACCGATGGAGCCGATCACCTGGCGCAGCGCCTTGGCAGTCCGGCCGGACCGCCCGATCACCGTGCCGAGGTCCTCCGGGTGCACGCGGATTTCCAGCCGCTTGCCCCGACGGGAGTCGGCCATCCGGACCCGGACATCGTCCGGGTGATCGACGATGCCCTTGACCAGGTGTTCGAGCGCCGGACGCAGCGCCATGTCAGGCCTGCTCGCCAGCGTTCGTGGCGGGCTGCGCCTCGGCCTTCGGCGCCTCAGCCTCAGCCTTCGGCGCCTCAGCCTTCGGTGCCTCAGCCTTGGCGGCCTTCTTGGCCGGCTTCGCCGGAGCCTCGGTCAGGCCGGCGGCGGCCTTCGCCTCGGCCTCGTACGCCACCTTGCGGTCGACGCGCTCGGCGGCGACCAGCAGCGGCGGCGGGGCCGGCAGGCCCTTGAACTTCTGCCAGTCCCCGGTCAGCTCAAGCAGACGCTGCACGGCCTCGCTCGGCTGCGCGCCGACGGACAGCCAGTACTGGACCCGCTCCGACTTGACCTCGATCACCGAAGGGTGCTCCTTCGGCTGGTACACGCCGACGAACTCGATCGCGCGACCGTCACGCTTGGTGCGCGAGTCGGCGATGACGATGCGGTACTGCGGGTTGCGGATCTTGCCCATCCGCAGGAGCCGGATCTTTACGGCCACAGTTGTTTCGCTCCTGTTGCGATCTCACCGACCCAACACGGGCGGTGCACGGGTGAGCGCCGACCGGCACAGTGGGGTTTGAGCCGGAGGCTGCTCGGTGGACTGGCGACGCGCCCGGGTTAGAGGGCGCCGAACGCGTGCCGGATACCAGCGACCCATTCTGCCAGATCGGGCCGGGATCCTTCACACCGGCGGGCCAGGTCACTCGCCTGACTGCCGGATACCGCCCCTTCGCGTCCTTTGTCCGACTGTTCGGGCGCTCGCGGCGACTGCTCAGCAGGCCGGCGGACGGTCCCAGCCGTCCGGCAGCTTCTCCGGCACCTCCCACCCGGGCGGCGGGGTGAAGTCGCACCAGGTGCCGTCGAACGGGAACTCGCCGGCCTCGGCGCGGGCGATCACCCGCAGCCCCTCGGCGCGCACCGCCGCCTCGTCGGCCACCCAGTAGTCGTCGGGGAGGGCCAGCCGCTCGGCGAACTCCTCCTCGTCCTTCCACTCCCAGCTGCGGTCCGGCCGGATCACCACGTCGAGGTCCTGGTCGACCATGTCCACCCCGACCACGTCGCCGTCGTCCCAGCGGACACCCGGCTCCTCCAGATTGACGTACCAGTTGGCGAAGCGCCCGTCGGCGTCGGAGAACCACCAGACCGAGTGGGCCGCGCCCACGGGCAGGAACTTGAGCACCGACGGCCCGTTCCACCGCCCGAGCGCCAGCCGGTACGACGACGTGACCCACTCGGCGAACGGCATCGCCCGCATCCCGAGGCCGGCCTCGGTGACCTCGTGGGCCACCGGCGAGTCGCGGGCGACGAAGATGAGCAGCCCGCGCTCGTCGTCGCTGACCACCCGCCCCGCCCGGACCCAACCGATCCGGCCGTGCCGCACGTTGCGATGCATGATCAACCGGCCGGGCGAGAACGTCATGGGCACCGACCCTACCGGGGCGCGGCCGGGCGGCCGGTGCGCCGTTGTTCCGACACCCGATCGGCCGTTTCGGGCTGTCGATCCCCGTCGCTGAATCGCTACGGTGTGATGGACACGCGTCGCCGAGCGGAAGGACGGGCCTGTGTCGGAGGACGTACGGGTCGAGCTGCCCAGTGGCGAGACGGTCTGGGTCCGGGTCGCCGGCACCGCCGGCCCGGCCGACGTGGGCTGGCGGGAGGACCAGGTGTACCGCCTGGAGGGCCTGCTGGAAACGGTCCGGGGGGTGGCGGGCAGCGTCCGCGCCGGGCTGCGCGAGGCCCGCCCCGACTCGGTCAGCGTGGAGTTCGGGGTCACCATGTCGGCGAAGACCGGCCGGGTGCTCAGCGTGCTCACCGAGGCCGGCGCCGAGGCCAACCTCAAGATCACCCTGGGTTGGCAGACCGGCCAGGCCGACGACCGCCCGGCGCCCACGGGCACGAACGGCTGAGGGCCCGCACATCATGGGGGTCCCGCTGATCGCCGACGGATTCGACGAGATCAGCCGGGCCCTGCGGTCCACCGTGATCGAGGTGCCCCGGAGCGACGGCATCCGCGGCGGCACAGCGTTCTTTGTCGCCCCCGGCTACGCCCTGACCTGCGCGCACGTCGTGAACGGCCGGGAGGGCGCCACGCTGCCGGTGCGCTGGGGCGGCCGGCCGTTGAGCGCCCGGGTCGTGCACGCCGCCCCGACCTCGACCGGCGGCCAGTCGATCTGGCCCCTGCCCGACCTCGCGGTGCTCCGGGTGGCCGACGCGCCCGCCGACCACCCCTGCGTGTGGCTCGGCGAGCAACCGCCGCCCGACGGCGCACCGCTGCACACCTTCGGCTTCGCCGGGGCGTACGGCACCCCGGAGCCCACCTCGGCCTGGCTGTTCTCGGCGGGCCGGCAGGGCGTCCGGGGTGCCACGGCGCTGCGGGTCCGCGACGACGAGCTGGCCGAGGGCAGCTCCGGCAGCCCGATCGTGGACCTCACCAGCGGCGAGGTGTGCGCGGTGGTGAAGACCGCCCGTAGCCCCGGCGACCCGTACGGCGGGCTGGCCGTGCCCCTCGGCGAGCTGCGTGGGCTGCCCGTGGCCCTGCTGCGCGAGCTGTGGCGCGGCCACGACCGGCACCACGGCGCCGACGGCTCCTGGGCCCACGCCGTGGACCGGTTGCGGGCCCGGCGTGCCGCCGTCACCGCGCCCGAGGTGGCCGAGCTGCTGGACCCGGGGGCGAAGCTGCCGGTGCTGCGGGCCGCTGAGGAGGCGAAGGTGCGCGGCATCCTGGCCCGGTTGCCGGCAGCCGACGACGCGCACCACCTCTACGAGCGGGCGTGCGGCCGGTGGGCGCCGACGCCGACCCAGCCGCTGCTGGACCGGCGCGACGTCGTCCGCGCCCTCGACGACGTCGCGCGGGCCCGGCGCGGGGAGCTGCACCCGCTGCTCGTCTTCGCCACCGCGCTGATCCCCCGCTGCCCGGCCACCGAGCGTGGCCGGCTCCAGGACTGGGTCGACGACCTGGCGTTCCGGCTGGGCCAGCGGGCGCAGCTCGCGCAGCACCGGCAAGCCCTGCTCCCCGCCCAGCGGGTGCCGTCGGGGGAACGGTCGTCGGGGGAACGGTCATCGGTGCTGGTCGAGGTCACCCCCGCCGGCCACGACCAGCGGCGCTACCTGCTGTCCGTGTCCGTCTACCGGAGCCGGGACGACGTGCGCTGCCTGGCCCAGCACGACGAGCCGATGACCCTGCCCCAGCTGGAGGCCGCCCTGCGCCGCGAGCTGCACGTCGGGCTCCGCCAGCTCGGTTGGGGCCGCACCGTGATGGTCGAGCTGGCACTGCCGCCGGAACTGCTCGACCTGCCGATCGACGAGTGGGTCCTCACTCCGCACGACGTCGCCCCGCTCGGGTTGGTCCGGCCCGTGCTGGTGCGGATCGCCGACGACGGCGAGGACGGGGCGGCCGGGCCGGAGGCCGAGGAGCGCTGGGAGGCGCTGTCGGCGTCGGCGGAGGGGATGTCCTTCGCCACCGTCGACTGCCGCGCCGAGACGGATCCGACCTGGTTCTACGCCCACCTCACCACGACCAACCCCGGGGGCGTGCTGCTGCCCGGCCCGACCACGGACCCGGCCCAGCGCACGCTGCTGGAGGTCGGGGTGCGGGCCGGGGCGCCGGTGGCGCTGTGGAGCCGGGCGGGCTGCGACCGGCACCCCGCCCCGGGCGGCGCCGGCGCCTGCCGGGGGGAGGAGTTCCTGGCCGACCTGGAGTCCCGGCTACGCCGCCGGCCGATCGGGTCGCTGCCGCTGGACGTCCGCCAGCTGCGCGCCGCGGCGGTGGCGGCCCGCGACGACAACCACTGCGGGCACCGGCTGGTCCTGCTCTGGGACGATCCGTTCCGGCGTTTCCGGGACCCCTCGACGCTCGACGCGCAGTGGTGAGACCGGCGCGGGCCGGCCGACAGGAGGGACGAGACGTTGCAGGACTGGTGGATCTATCGGGGCACGGGGAGTCCCCACTCCGGGATACTCCGGCTGCCCCCTCCCCCGCCCTGGCGGGTGTTCGACGGCGCCCCCCTGGCGCCACCGCCGTCGAGCCCGGACGGCGCGGCCGGCCGACGGCTCGGTGAGCTGCACCGGGCGGTCAGCTACCAGCCCCGCCCCGACGAGCTGGAGCTGGTCAACGCCGCCCTCTACCTGCGGCGCCCGCTGTTGATCACCGGAAAGCCGGGGGTGGGCAAGTCGACCCTGGCGTACGCGGTGGCGCACGAGCTGGCCCTCGGCCCGGTGCTGCGCTGGCCGATCACCAGCCGGTCCACCCTCGCCGAGGGGCTCTACAGCTACGACGCGATCGGCCGGCTCCAGGAGGCGAGCCTGCACCATCAGCTCGGCACTCCGGGGGACCTGCCGATCGGCCGCTACCTGCACCTGGGGCCGCTCGGCACGGCCCTGCTGCCGTACGAGCACCCCCGGGTGCTGCTGATCGACGAGATCGACAAGAGCGACGTGGACCTGCCGAACGACCTGCTCAACATCTTCGAGGACGGCGAGTACCGCGTCCCGGAGCTGCAACGGATCGCCGCCAGCCAGCCGCAGGTCGACCTGCCGGTCGAGGGCAGCGCGGACCAGGTGGCGGTGCACCAGGGCGTGGTGCGCTGCCACGCGTTCCCGCTCGTGATCATGACCAGCAACGGCGAGCGCGAGTTCTCCCCCGCGTTCCACCGCCGGTGCCTGCGGCTGGACCTGGGCCAGCCGGACGCCGAGCAGCTCGCCGCGATCGTCGCCGCGCACTTCGGAACCGAGCCGACGGCCGAGACGGCCGACCTGGTCGAGCTGTTCCTGTCCCGGCGGGAGCGCGGCACCCTCGCCACCGACCAGCTCCTCAACGCCATCTACCTCACCGTCCAGGCGCCCGACGGGGGGCGGCCGGACCGGGAGCGGCTCGCGGACCTGGTGCTGCGGCAGTTGGACGCGGGGCCGGACAGCTGATGAGCACGGTCCGGCTGGTGGGTGCGCTGCGCGGTCTCGACGTGCAGCCGCGGGAGCTCGCGGACGCCCTCTGGCTGGCCCGGTTCCTGCCCGGCGGCGGTCCGCCGGCCGAAGCGGGAACGTCTCCGACGCCGGCCGACCCGGCGGACGCCGACCCGGCCGAACCGGCGGACCCGACGCCCGAGGGGGCGGAACCCAACCGGCTTTCCACGCCCCGGAGGCCCCGGACAAGGCCCCGGCCCACCCCGACGCGGGTGGAGGGCAGCGACGCGCCCGACCCGGTGCGTTGGGTACGCCTGCACGTGCCCCGGCCGGCCGGACGGCCGGCGGGAAGCGGCGACGCGGGCCTGCCGGTCCGCGCCCCGGCGCCCCCCGCCCTGGACACCCGGGCGTTGGCCCGGAGCCTGCGTCCGCTGCGCCGCCGGGTGCCCGACCCGAACACGCTCGCCCTCGACGAGGAGGCCACCGCGGCGCGGGTCGTCGAGCAGGGACTGTGGGTGCCGGTCCTGCGCCCGACGTCCCAGCCGTGGTTCGACCTGACCCTCGCCGTGGACGGCGGGGCGTCGATGGCCGTCTGGCGTCCGCTGGTGGCCGACCTGGAGTCGGCGCTGACCCGGCTGAGGGCCTTCCGTCACGTCCGGCGGGTGCGGCTGCCGTCCGGGGCCGAGCGGCGGCTCACCGTGGGCCCGACCGACGGGCCGGGCGCGCCCGGCCACTCGACGCGGGAACTGCTCGACCCACGGGGACGCCAGCTCATCCTCGTGGTCAGCGACTGCGCCGGGCCGGAGTGGCACGACGGCTCGATGTTCCACACCCTGCAGACCTGGGCCCGGCACGAGACCGTGGCGATCCTGCAACCGCTGCCGCAGCGGATGTGGCGGCGCAGCGGCCTGGTGCCGGTGCGCGGCCGGCTCACCGCGACCGGGGGCGACAGCGCCAACCGCCACCTCCGGTTCGTACCCCGGCAGTGGCGGCCCGGCGCGGGCCTGCGCGGGATCGTCCCGGTGCCGGTGCTGCAGATCCAGCCGGACTGGCTGGCCGGCTGGGCGCGGCTCACCGGCACCGGCGACGGCACGATCGACGCGGTGGTCACGCTGCCGCCGCACCCCGGGCCGCCGGCCCCCGTCGAGCCGGTCGGCGGTTCCCCACAGGACGAGGCGGCCCGGCGGCTGAGCCGGTTCCTGGCCACCGCCAGCCCGGAGGCGCTGCGGCTGGCCACCCAGCTCGCGGACCTTCCGGTGACACTGCCGATCATGCGCCTGGTGCAGCAGGCGTCGGCGGCGCCGGCCCACCCCGCGCACCTGGCGGAGGTGCTCCTCGGTGGGCTGCTCGTCCGGCAGCCCGATCCGGCGGGAGACCTGCGGTTCGATTTCCATCAGGGCATCCGGCCGATGCTGCGGGACCTGCTGCTGCACACCGACCTGCTGCGCCTACGGCACGAGATCGCCCGGTTCCTGGCCCGCCAGATGGGGATCAGCATGCGGGAGTTCGCGGCGGCGCTGAGCGCTCCGGCCGGGGTCGCCGGCGACGCGGGGCTCGGCCAGTCCTTCGGCCGCCTCCCGGCCACGGTGCTGACCCGGCTCGGCGGTCGACACCGGGAGCTGATCGAGTTCGTCGAGCAGCGGGAGCCGGACCCGGGCCCGCCGTCCCCGGTCAACGGCCACCACCCGGTCCGCCGGGTGACGGTGGAGCCGGGCCCTCTGGTGACGGCGGAGCCGGGCCCGTCCGTCGTCGGCCCGTCCGTGGACGAGCAGGACCTCGACGGGCTCGACGCGACCATCCGGGGGTTGCGACAGGCGACGGCCGCCGGCCCGGACCGCACCGACCTGACCGGCCTCGCCCGCGCGCTGCGGGCCCGGTTCCAGCTCACCGGGGACGTCACCGACCTGGTCGAGGCGGCTTCCATCCTGGAGCAGGTGCGACGGTGGGCCGACGGCGGCACGGAGCCGGACGACCCTGACGCGGTGCTCGACCTCGCCGAGGTCCGGTTGTCGCTGTGCACCGAGCGCGGCGCCACGGCCGACCTGAACGCCGCCGTGGCCCTGTTCCGCAGCGCCCTCGCCGCGCCCGACGGCCCCCGCTCCGGGCGGTGGCGCGGCACCGTCGGGCTGGCCCGCGCGCTGGTGGTCCGGGCCGACCGGCTCGGCACGGTGGCGGACCTCGACGAGGCGGTCGAGCTCTACCTCGCGGCGGCCAGGGCGGCCCCCGAGGCGGGCGGGGACGACCTGCGGCTGCGGGCTGTCGACGCGCTGCTGCGCCGGTACGCGCTGACCGGAGACCGAACCGCGCTGACCAGGGCGGACGCGGTGAGCGGCGACGTGGCGGACACGCCGGGGCGGCACAGTCGCCGGGTACGCCTGGCGGACCTGCTGCGCCGCGCCGCCCGGGAGACCGGCGAGCCGGACCTGCTGCGCCGCGCCGCAGCCCTCTACGCCGAGGCCACCGAGCGTTCCGGGCCGGACGGCGACGCCCGGGTCCTGCACGGCCTCGCCGAGGCGCGTGGCGAGCTGTCCGTCGCCACCGGTGACCCCGCCGAGCTGGACGCGGCGGTGGCGACGGCACGGGCCGCCGTGGCGGCCGGCGGCCGGGACGACGTGACGCACGCCGAGTGCCTGGCCACCCTCGGCCGGCTGCTGCGGCTGCGCGTCGACCGGGACGGCCGGGACCGCGACCGCGACGCGCTGGTCGACGCCGCCCGCCGGCTGCTCGACGCGGTGCCCGGCTTCCACCCGGACCGGCACCACCACCTCGCCGCGCTGGGCGACGCCCTGCGACTGCGGTACGACGCGGCCGGTGACGCGGGCGACATCCAGGAGGCGTGCGCCCGGTACGAGGAGGCCGTGCGGACGTCACCGGCCTCGGGCGCTGAGCTCGGCCGGCGGCTGGCCGGCCTCGGCGACGCGCTGCGGGCGCGGGCCGACCGGTTCGGCTCCCGGGCCGACCTGGACGCCGCCCGACAGGCCCTCGCCCGGGCGGTCGACGTGACGCCCGCCGACGACCCCCGGCTGGCCGACCGGGTCCGCCTGCTGGCGGAGGCGCTGCTCGCGCTGCGTGAGCGGTCCGCCGCGGTGGCGTGCTACCGCCGGGCGGTGGAGTTGCACGGCCGCCGCCACGGCCCGGACGGTGCCCCCACCGTCGAGGTGCGGGTCGCCTTCGGCCGGGCGCTGCTGGCGGCGGAGCGGTTCACCGAGGCCCGGGAGGAGTTGCGGGCGGTGGCCGACATCCTCGCCCAGCGGCTCGGCCCCGGGCACCGCCGGGCCCTCGCCGCCCGGTCCGCGGCGGCCGAGGCGCTGGCCGGTCTCGGCGATCTCGGCGGGGCCCGCCGGGAGCTGCGGGACGTGCTGGCCGGGCAGGTCCGTTCGCTCGGCGCGGACGACGCGGACCCGGCGGCCACCCGGCGGCTGCTGGACCGACTGGCCGGGGACGGTTAGCCGGCCGGGGACGGCCACGGGCCCGCCACCCGCGCCTGGGCGGGCCGCCACGGACCGGCGGGACGTCCGCCCCGCCCTCGCGCCGCCACCCGCGTCCAGGCAGCCCGCCGACTGCCGCAGCTCGCACGGGCCCTTCGACCGAGCACCCGCGAGTTATCCTCGGCCTTTGGGATCGACGTTCATAGCTGGGTCGCTCGTCGGAGCGCGGCCTGCGGCACTTGGCGGAGGGATGGCCGAGCGCATGAGGGAAGCCGAGTTCGGGTCCGCACCGACGATCCTCCCGGAGGAGATGCTCGACGAGCTGGCGGAGAGCGGCACCGACGTGCTCCGACACGTGATCCGGCGGGTCCGGGCCGAGGCGAGCGCCGGGGGGCGGGTCGTGGCCCGGTTCAACAACCAGAACGGCGGCGTGCCCACCACACCGTACCGGGGCCGGGACGACCCGGCCGGGCCCGGGGCGGACGAGGAGGGCCGGTGACCGGCGCCGGCCCTCCGGCGGCCCCGGTGCCGTTCCAGGAGTTCGTGCTGAAGGTGCACAGCCGGTGCAACCTGGCCTGCGACTACTGCTACGTCTACGAGATGGCCGACCAGAGCTGGGCCCGCCGGCCCCGGGTGATGAGCGCCGAGGTGGTGCGGCGGGCCGGGGAGCGAATCGCCGAGCACCTGCGCGACCACGGGGTCGCCGAGGCCAGCGTCGTCCTGCACGGCGGCGAGCCGCTGCTCGCCGGTGCCCGCCGGCTGGAACACGTGGTGACCGAGCTGCGCCGGCTCGCCGGGCCGGGGACCGCGCTGTCCTTCGTGGTGCAGACCAACGGGACCCTGCTCGACCGGGACATGCTGGAGACGTTCCGGCGACACGACGTGCGGGTCGGGGTGAGCCTCGACGGCGACCGGTCCGCGACCGATCGGCACCGCCGCCGGCGCGACGGCGGCAGCAGCCACCCGGCCACCGTCCGCGCCCTGGAGCTGCTGTCCGGGCCGCGCTACCGGCCGCTCTTCGCCGGCCTGCTGGCCACCGTGGACCTCCGCACCGACCCGGTCCGCGCCTACGAGGCGCTGCTGGAGTTCGACCCGCCGGTGGTCGACTTCCTGCTGCCGCACGGCACCTGGACCGACCCGCCGCCGGGTCGGCCGGCCGACCCGGCCCTGACGCCGTACGCCGACTGGCTGATCGCGATCTTCGAGCGCTGGTACGCGGCGCCGCGCCGGGAGACCGGCGTGCGAATGCTGGAGGAGATCTTGGTGCTGCTGCTCGGCGGGGCGAGCCGGGTCGAGTCCGTCGGGCTGTCCCCGGCGGCGTTCGTGGTGGTGGAGACCGACGGCGAGATCGAGCTGGTGGACACGCTGAAGGCGGCCTACCCGGGGGCCGCGGCGACCGGGCTGACCGTGCACTCCGACCGGTTCGACGCGGCGCTGGCCCACCCTGCGGTGCGGGCCGGCCAGGGCGGCGCGGCCGGGCTGCCCGAGGCGTGCCGGGCCTGCCCGGTGCACCGGATCTGTGGGGGCGGCCTGTACCCGCACCGGTTCCGCGCCGGGCGCGGCTTCGACAACCCGTCGGTGTACTGCGCTGATCTGTACCGCCTGATCGATCACCTGGCCCGGCGGGTCGCCGGGGTGCCCGGACCGCCAGCGCCGGCCGCGCCATCGGGCCGGGCACCGGCCGGCGGTCGGCCCGCCCGGACGGCGGAGCGGACGGCACCCGACCCGGCCGCGCCCTGACCCCGTCGGCCGGTGTCGGGTTCCCGATAGGACGGACGGAGGGTGATGTGGAGGGTGCGGAAGGCTATCCTCGTAGCTCGGTCGGGCCGCGCCGAACGGGCCTCGGAAGTCCGGCGGCCTGGACCAGGGAGGCTCGATGAGTGCTCAGCGCAGCGCCGCCGAAGGCCGGCCGCGGATCGTCCTGGCCCACGCCGGGGCCGACCGGCTGTGGGCGGAGTGGCTCTGCGAGCAGCTCGAACAGGGCGGGGCCGGCACCGAGCCACGACAGCTTGATCCCCGGCCCGCCGACGACCTCGCCGCGCTGCTGCGGGACGCGGCCGGAGACGCCACCGGGCTGCTGCTGGTGCTGAGCGACACGCTGCTGCGCGCCGGGGCGCGCACGGTCGCCGAGTGGGCGGAGGCGGTGTCCGCCCTGCGGGCCGAGCGGGGGGTCGCGTTCCGCCCGGTGGCGGCCGGGCTGCGCCGGCCGACGTTCCTCGCCAGCGGCGAGTGCCCGGTGCTCGGCGTGCTGGACGAGGCCGACGCCCGCGCCGAGGTCCTCGCCCTGTTCGGGCTGGACGCCCCGGCCCCCCGCCGGTCGTCAGCCGCGCCCTGGCCGCTGCACCAGCCCCGGTACTGGCGCCAGCCCTTCCCGCCCCGCAATCCGAACTTCACCGGCCGGGAGGAGGCGCTGCGGGAGCTGCGGGAACTGCTCACCGGGGACGTGACGGCGGTGGTGCCGACCGCGGTGCTGGGCCCGGCCGGGGTCGGCAAGACCCAGCTCGCGGTCGAGTACGCGTACCGCTTCGCGGCCTGCTACGACCTGGTCTGGTACGTGCGCAGCGAGCAGCTCTCCACGGTCCGGGCCGACCTGGCCGGGCTGGCCGCCTCGATCGGCCTGCGGATCAGCGACGACCTGGGGGTGACCGCCGACACGGTGCTGGAGGCGCTGCGCCGGGGCGAGCCGGTCCGCGACTGGCTGTTGGTCTTCGACAACGCACCCGCCCCGCACGAGCTGGCCCGGCTGCTGCCCAACGGCCGGGCGCCGCGGGGGCGGTGCCACGTGCTGGTGACCTCGCGGGGCGAGGACTGGCGGTCCCGCGCCGACGTGCTGGAGTTGGACGTCTACCGACGGGTGGAGAGCCTCGACTTCCTGCGTCGGCGGGCACCCCGGCTGACCGAGGACGACGCCTTCCAGCTGGCCGACCGGTTCGGCGACCTGCCGCTCGCCCTCGACGCCAGCGCCGGGTACCTGTCGACCTCGCACCTGCCCGTGCGGGACTACCTGGTCGAGAGCGAGCAACGGATGACCGCGCTGCTCAACCAGGCCCAGGTCTCGTCGTACGAGCGGCAGGTCGTGATGGCCTGGGTGCTGCCGATGAACCGGCTCCGGGAGCGCCGGCTGTCCGCCGCCCAACTGCTGCGGCTGTGCGCGTTCCTGGGGCCGGACCCGGTGCCGATGTCCCTGCTGCTCGGCCCGCCCGACGGCAGCCGGCCGGCGGTCGAGCTGCCCACCCCGCTCGGCGAGGAGATCGGGGACACCATGTCCCGGGCGGGCATCTTCCACGAGATCGGCGCGTACGGGCTGGCCCGGATCGGCGAGCGCGACGGCCGGGAGACCGTCCAGCTGCACCGGGTCTTCCAGCAGTTCCTCCGGGAACAGCTCACCGATGCCGAGCGCCACACGTATGCCGGAACGGCCCGACGGCTGCTCGCCGCCGCCGACCCGGGCGAGCCGGAACAGATCGTCCACCACCCCTGGTACGCCGACCTGCTGGTGCACGCCGAGGCCGCCGACGTGGCCACCGACGTGGACGACCCGGCGGTCCGCGGCCTGGTGATCAACCTGTGCCGGTACCTCTTCGCCCGGGGCGAGTACACCGCGTGCCAACGACTGGGCATCCGGGCCCGGGCGGCCTGGGTGAAGGTGATCGCCCGGAGCCACCCGGACGTGGTGGCCCTGAGCGTCACGCTGGCCAACGCGCTGCGCAGCCGGGGCGAGTACGAGCAGGCCCGGTCGCTGGATGCGGCGAACCTGGCCCGGGCCCGCGCCGACCTCGGCGAGGGGCACCCGGAGACGCTCGGCGCGGCGAACGGCCTGGCGGCGGACCTGCGCCGGCTCGGCGACTGGAAGGCGGCGTACGAGCTGGACCGCCGGGCCCACGAGCGCGGGCTGCTGGCGCTGGGCCCCGACCATCCGCGCACCCTGCTCACCGCGCACAACTACGCGGTGTCCCGGCGGATGATGGGCGAGTTCCGGGCCGCACTCGCCCTCGACGAGGACGTGCTGCGCCGGTACCGGATCCGGTTCGGCGGCGAGGAGAACCGGTCGACGCTGTTCTCCGCCAACAACGTCGCCCGGGACCTGCGCGAGTGTGGGGAGTACGCCCGGGCGTGGCAACTCCAGGAGGAGGTCCACCGGCGCTACGGGGTCCTCTTCGGCCCTGACCATCCGGACTCGCTGCAGGCGATGAAGAACCTCGCGGTCACCCGCCGCAAGGCCGGGCGCTACCTCGACGCGTACCAGTTGGCCAGCGGCTGCCTGGCCCAGCACCGGCACCGGTTCGGGCCGGACTACGCCGAGTCGCTGGCCGCCGCCAGCAACCTGGCCAACGACCTGCGGTGCCTCGGCGAGACCCCCGGGGCCCGGGCCCGCGCCGAGGACGCGCTGGAGCGCCTGCGCGACACGGCCGGCGAGGAGCATCCGTACACGCTGTGCGCCGCCGTGAACCTCGCGATCTGCCTGCGGCTGACCGGCGAGCCGGAGGGGGCGCGCAGGCTCAACGAGCGCACCCGGGCCGGGCTGTCGGCTGCGCTCGCCCCGGACCACCCGTACACCCTTGCCTGCGGCACCAACCTCGCCAGCGACCTGCGGGCCCTCGGTGAGGTGCGGGCGGCGCGGCAGCTCGGCGAGGAGTTGCTGGAACGCCTGCGCGCGGTCCGGGGCGCGGCGCACCCCTACACCCTGGCCTGCGCTTCGAACCTGAGCGGCGACCGGCGCGCCGACGAGGACCACGAGGGCGCCCGCGAGCTGCTGCGGGACACCATGGCGAGCTACGAGCGCACCCTCGGCGGGGACCACCCGGAGGCCGAGGCCGCGGCGGCTCGCACCCGGCTGGACTGCGACGTGGAGCTTCCGCCGGCCTGAGCCACCCCGCTCAGCCCACCCGGTCGACGGGCCCGGGCCTCGGCGGCCGGGAACGCGTCGAGGGGCGGCCGGGGGTGCCGGCCGCCCCTCGCAGGCGGTGGGTCAGTAGGCGCGGGCCAGGATGGCGACCAGGTCGGGCTCGTCCTCGGAGTCCGGGACCGAGCCGTCGGCGCGCAGCAGGCAGCGCACGGTGACGCCCTGGCCGTTCGCCTCGGCCTCGCCGGCCACACCGACCGCCGACCACGGCACCCGGGCCCAGCCGGTGGCCGCGGCCTCGATCGCCTCGGCGAGCGTGGCGACCTCGACGGTTCGGGACTCGCGGTGCGCGAGGGCCTGGTCGTGCAGCGCCCGCTGGTCGGTCTCCAGGGCGGCCAGCACCGCGCCGACCACCTCGGCCAACGGGGTGGGCGACTTCGAGCCGTCCGTACGACGGACCACGACCGCGTTGCCGGCGGCCAGGTCGCGGGGGCCGACCTCGACGCGTACCGGATAGCCGCGCAGCTCGGCGTCGACGGCCCGGCGGCCGAACGGGGTGTCGGTGCGGTCGTCGAGCGCGACCCGGACCCCGGCGTCGCGTAGCGCGTCGAGCAGCTTGGCCGCCGCCTCACCGACGCCCTCGCCGGCCTTCACCACCATCACGTACGCCTGGACCGGCGCCAGCCTCGGCGGCACCCGCAGCCCGTTGTCGTCGCCGTGGGCCATGATCAGGCCGCCCAGCATCCGCGTGGAGGTGCCCCAGGAGGTCGTCCAGGCGTGCTCCCGGCCGCCCTCGGCGGAGGAGTAGCTGATGTCGAACGCCTTGGCGAAGTTCTGCCCCAGCTCGTGGCTGGTGCCGAGCTGGAGGGCCTTGCCGTCGCCCATCATGCCCTCGCACGTGAACGTGGCGGTGGCCCCGGCGAAGCGCTCACGGGTGGTCTTCAGGCCCACCACCACGGGGATGGCGAGCACGTTGACCATCAGGTCCTCGTACGCCTCGTGCAGGATCTTCCGGGCGTACGCCTGGGCATCGGAGCGGGTCGCGTGGGCGGTGTGCCCCTCCTGCCAGAGGAACTCGCTGGTGCGCAGGAAGATCCGGGGGCGCAGCTCCCAGCGGACCACGTTCGCCCACTGGTTGAGCAGCAGCGGCAGGTCCCGGTACGAGTCGATCCACTTGGCCATGAACTCGCCGATCACCGTCTCGCTGGTGGGGCGCACCACCACCGGCTCGGCGAGCTGCTTGCCACCGCCGTGGGTGACCACCGCCAGCTCCGGCGAGAAGCCCTCGACGTGCTCGGCCTCGCGCTTGAGGTAGCTCTCCGGGATGAACAGCGGGAAGTACGCGTTCTCCGCGCCGGCCGCCTTGATCCGGGCGTCCATCTCGGCCTGCATCCGCTCCCAGATGGCGTAGCCGGCCGGTCGGATGACCATGGTCCCTCGGACCGGGCCGTTGTCGGCCAGCTTCGCCTTGGCGATCAGGTCCTGGTACCAGCGGGGAAAGTCCTCCGCTCGGGGAGTGAGCACGCGTGCCATGACCGCACATCCTATGCGGCCCGCGCCGGACGGTCGCCATCGGGCGCGACATGCCGCTACCGGACCGCCCGATGGACGGCGGTCATGGGCACGCCGCGTGCCGCTACCGGACCACCCGCCGGGCGGCGGTCCCGGCGGGTCAGGCAGCCCCGGCCGTAGACTTCGACCACCATGGGTGAGTTCAGGGACGCCGCCCGGCAGCGACTGCGGAACAGCATCGTCGACGCCGCCCGGGCGCAGACCGTGGCCGGCGGCTGGGACGGCGTGCGGATGGGCGAGGTGGCCGGCGCTGCCGGGGTGAGCCGGCAGACGGTCTACAACGAGTTCGGCAGCAAGGCGGGGCTGGCCGAGGCCCTCGCCCGGCATGAGGTGGACCGGTTCGTCACCGACGTGCGGGCCAACCTGGACGCGCACGGCGACGACATCCCGGCCGGGGCGTACGCGGCGATCTCGCACACCCTCGCCGCGGCGGCGGACAACCCACTGCTCAAGGCGATCCTGACCAGCGCCCGGGGCGGCTCGGACGAGCTGCTGCCGTACCTGACCACCCGCGCCGAACTGGTACTCACCGAGGCGACCGGAGCGCTGCTGGACTGGGCCACCGTCCGCCTCCCGGCGGCCGACCCGGCCGCCCTGGCGTTCGCCGCCGACACCATCGTCCGCCTGGTGGTCAGCCACATCGTGCTCCCCCGCTCCCCGGTCGACCGAACCGCCCGGACCCTGACCGACCTGACCCTCACCCTCTTCGGAGGGGCCGGCCGCGGAGGATGACTCGGGTGGGGGTGCGAACCACCGACAGGTCGCGGCGGGGATCCGTCGGGTAGACCGTGAGGTCCGCGAGGCCGCCCTCGACCAGGCCCGGGAAGCCCAGCCACTCCCGCGCCTTCCAGGAGGCGGCGGCCAGGACGTCCACCGCCGACATGCCGGCCCGCTCGTGCAGCAGCATCATCTCCTCGGCGGCCAGCCCGTGGTCGATGCCGCCGCCCGCGTCGGTGCCGACGTAGATGGGCACCCCCGCCTCGTACGCGGACCGGACCACCTCGGGGAACCGGTCGCGCAGGGCGAGCATGTGGTCGGCGTACCCGGGGAACTTCGAGCGGGCCTGCTCGGCGATCCCGCCGAACGTCGCGATGTTGATCATCGTAGGGACGAGGGCGGTGCCCTGCCGGGCCATCAGGTCGATCAGGTCGAGGCTGAGCCCGGTGCCGTGCTCGACCGAGTCCACCCCGGCCCGCACCATGATCTCGACGGCGGACTCGGAGAAGGTGTGCACCGCCGCCCGCACCCCGGCGGCGTGCGCGGCGGCCACGGCGGCGGTCATCGTGTCGGCGTCCCAGGCGGGGGCGAGGTCGCCGACCCCCCGGTCGATCCAGTCGCCGACCAGCTTGACCCAGCCGTTGCCGGCGGCGGCCTGGGCGGCGACGGTGGCGGCCACCTCCGCCGCGTCGACCTCCACGCCGATGTCGCGCAGGTAGCGCTTCGGCGGGGCGACGTGCCGGCCCGCGCGGGCCAGTCGCGGCAGCTCCGGGTCGTCGTCGAGCTCGGGGTACGGGTACGGCGAGCCGGCGTCCCGGATCGCGAGGACCCCGGCGTCCCGGTCGACGCGGGCCAGCGCGCGGGCCTGGTCCAGGGAGGTGACCGGGGCACCGCCCCGGGCGATGCCGAGGTGACAGTGGGCGTCGGTCAGCCCGGGCAGGATGAAGCCGCCGTCGACGACCGTCTCCGCCCCGGGCACCGGATCGAAGGTGACCCGGTCGCCGACCAGCCAGAGATCCCGGACCTTGTCGTCGGGGAGCAGCACACCGCGCACATGCAGAGCCATGCACACAGTCCTACCCGATCACTCCCCGTCGGTGGCGAGCAGCCCGTTCCGGCGGGTGGTGAGCGCCGGCAGGTCGACGGAGACCTTCCACGGCAGCTCGGTGACGAACAGATCCTCGGTGTGGGTGACCTGCGCGTACTCGCGGCCCGCGCCGAGCGCGTACTCGGTCAGCGTGACGCGCTCGGGGAGCGGGTCCACCACCCAGTAGGACCGCACCCCGGCGTGCGCGTAGACCTTCGCCTTGTCGTACATGTCGCGGAAGGTGGAGGTCGGCGAGACGACCTCCACCGCGAGCAGGGCGTCCTCGACCGGCAGCGGACTGCGGTCGGCGTTGCCCCGGCGGACCGCGACGACGTCCGGCCGGGGCTCGTTGCGGCGGTCGACCCGCATCGACAGGTCGATGCCGACCTGGTACTCCGTGGGGCAGTTGGTCTCGATGGCGAGCAGGATCCGGACGCACATGTCCTGGTGCAGCAGAGTGGGCGACGGCACGATCAACCTTCCGTTGATCAGTTCGTACGGAAGGTCCTTCGGCAGGTCGCCGAGGTCGTCGACCGTCCACTCGTGCCGTTCGGGCAGGATCGGGGCTGCGGTCATGACATCTCCTCCCAAGGGGCTACATCACCCTAGGCGGTCACCACGTCGCCCACCGTCACCGACACGCGTCAGCGGGGGTGGTTGTCGCCGCCCTTGCCGAGCTTGTTGAAGTCGATCTTCGGAAGCTTGAAGCCGGGCGGGAGGCCCTGCCCGCCGGCCAGGTCGTTCGGGTCCAGACCCGGCGGGAGCTGCGGCATCCCACCCGGGAAGCCGCCCGGCATACCGGTGCCGACCCCGGTGCGCGGCCGGTTGCCGCCCTTGGTGCCCTTGCGCTTGTTCTTCGGCGACTTGGTCGCCTTGCGCCGGCCGCCGCCGGGCAGGCCCATCATGCCGCCCATCTGCTTCATCATCTTCTGCGCGTCGGTGAAGCGGTTGAGCAGCTGGTTGACGTCCATCACCGTGACGCCCGAGCCGCCCGCGATCCGGGCCCGACGGGAGCCGTTGATGATCTTCGGGTTGGTGCGCTCGGCCGGGGTCATCGACCGGATGATCGCGGTGACGCGGTCGAAGTGCTTGTCGTCCAGCTCCGCGAGTTGGTCCTTCATCTGCCCCATGCCCGGCATCATGGCCAGCACGTTGGCGATCGGGCCCATCCGGCGGACCGCGATGAGCTGGTCGAGGAAGTCCTCCAGGGTGAACTGCTCGCCGCCCATCAGCTTGGCGGTCATCTTCTCCTTCTGATCGGAGTCGAAGGCCTGTTCGGCCTGCTCGATCAGAGTGAGGACGTCGCCCATGCCGAGGATCCGGCTGGCCATCCGGTCGGGGTGGAAGACGTCGAAGTCCTCCAGCTTCTCGCCGGTGGAGGCGAACAGGATCGGCTGCCCGGTCACCTCGCGGACCGAGAGCGCGGCGCCACCCCGGGCGTCGCCGTCGAGCTTGGAGAGCACGACGCCGGTGATGCCGACGCCGTCGCGGAACGCCTCGGCGGTGCGTACGGCGTCCTGACCGACCATCGCGTCGATGACGAAGATGACCTCGTCCGGGTTGACCGCGTCGCGAATGTCGGCGGCCTGCCGCATCATCTCGGTGTCGATGCCGAGCCGGCCGGCGGTGTCGACGATGACGACGTCCCGGGCGGCCCGCTTCGCGTGCTCGATCGAGGCGCGCGCGACCTGCACGGGGTCACCGGTGCCGTTGCCGGGCTCCGGGGCGTACACCTCGACGCCGGCGCGGCCACCGAGCACCTGGAGCTGCCCGACGGCGTTGGGGCGCTGGAGGTCGGCGGCGACCAGCAGCGGCTGGTGGCCCTGGGCCTTGAGCCAGCGGGCCAGCTTGCCGGCCAGGGTGGTCTTGCCGGAACCCTGGAGGCCCGCCAGCATGATCACGGTCGGCGGCTGCTTGGCGAACTGGAGCCGCCGCCCCTCGCCGCCGAGGACGTTGATCAGCTCCTCGTTGACGATCTTGACAATCATCTGCGCCGGGTTCAGCGCCTGGGAGACCTCCGCGCCGCGCGCCCGCTCCTTGACGTTCGCGATGAAGCCCTTGACCACCGGCAGGGCGACGTCGGCCTCCAGCAGCGCCATGCGAATCTCGCGCGCGGTGGCGTCGATGTCGGCGTCGGTGAGCCGACCCTTGCCGCGGAGCTTGGTGAAGATCCCGGAGAGGCGGTCACTCAAGGTGTCAAACACGCGAACATCCCGTTTGTCAGTGTTCCGGCGGGCACAACGCGGCCGGGCTCAGGTGTCCGGCCATGGCTAGGGTAGCCCGCCGGCCGCGCCCGCGCTTCGGCCCCGCCACCGAGCCGCGGGATCACGGCGACGGGAGGCGGGCCCGAGGGCGGGGACGACCGTTCCCGCCGCACCCGGCGGCCAGCGCGGCCCCTCACACGGCGGCCAGGACTGCGGCCTCCAGGCGGGCCCGCTCGTCGTCGGATGGCCAGCCGCCGACCAGGTAGAAGGCGTCCACCACGTCGCCGCCGAGGGTGGAGATCCGGGCCGCGCGGACCTGGGCGCCGGCCTCGTCGAGGGCACGGGTCACCCGGTACAGCAGCCCGGCCGCGTCGGCGGCGCGCAGCTCCAGCAGCACCGCGTCGGTGGCCGCCTCCCGGTGCCAGACCACCCGGGGCGCCGCCCCGCCGCCGCGCGCCGCGAGGGCCCGGCCGCGCAGGCGCTGGGTGACCGAGACGTCCCCGGCGACCGCCCGGCGCAGGTCGCCGCCGAGCGCGATCGGGTCGGGCGGCAGGCCGTACCGGGGTTGCACCCGGCACTCGACCAGGGCCCGGCCGTCGACCGTGGCGGCGTCCGCGGCGAGCACCTCCAGCCGGTGCAGGGCCAGACAGCCGGCTACCGTCGCGAGCAGCCCCCGCCGGTCGGCCGCGGCCACCGCCACCCGGTCCCCGGTCAGGTGTACGACCGGCAGCGGCCCGGCGATCAGCGCCGGGTCCGGGGCGGGCGGGGCGGGCAGCACGCCGGTGTCCAGCGCCGTGCGCACCCGGGTGACCAGCTCGGCGACGAGCCGGCCCTTCCAGTCCGACCAGGCGGCCGGGCCGGTGGCCGCCGCGTCGGCGCGGACGAGGGCGTGCAGCAGGTCCAGGGTCGTCGGGTCGCCGACCTGCTCGGCGACCCGGGCGATGGTCACCGGGTCGGACAGGTCGCGGCGGGTGGCCACGTCGGGCAGGAGCAGGTGCAGCCGGACCAGCGTGCCGATCAGCGCCACCTCGGGCCCGGGCAGGCCGATCCGGGCGGCCACGGCCTCGGCCAGCGGCGCGCCCACGGTGCTGTGGTCCGCGTGGGCGGGCTCATGCCTGCCGGCCCGCCCGGCGGCACCTACGCCCGGCAGCCCCTTGCCGATGTCGTGCAGGAGCGCGCCGAGCAGCAGCAGGTCCGGCCGGTCCACCTCGCGGGTGTGCCGACCTGCCTCGTACGCGGCCTGCACGAGGTGCCGGTCGAGGGTGTACCGGTGCACCGGGTTGTGCTGGGGCAGGCTGCGCATTCGGGTCCACTCGGGCAGCCAGCCGTCGATCAGCCCGTACCGGTCGCAGGTCTCCCAGGCGGGCACCAGGCCGGGACCGGCCCCGAGCAGGGTGATCAGCGCGGCGCGCGCCTCGGCGGGCCACGGCGACGGCAGCGGCGGGCAGTACGCGGCCAGCCACTCGCAGGTGGCCCGGGCGATCGGCAACCGGGTGGTGGCCGCCGCGGCGGCCACCCGCAGCGACAGGCTCGGGTCGGGGCGGGCGCCGATGGCGGTCCGGGCCAGCACCAGCTCCCCGTCGTGCTCGACGACGTCCCGGGCGACCGGGCGGCGCACCGGCCGGGAGTCGACGCCCCGGCGGCGGCCGGAGCGCAGCCGGTCGGCGGCCCGCCAGGCGTCGTCGAGGGCGTGGCTGATCGTGCGGGCGTCCCCGGCGACCCGGCGCAGCAGCGCGTCGCCGTCGCCGTCGTCGGGCCCCTGTTCTCGTTTGCGGGCCGGGTCCTCGTGGGGCTGGCGGCGCAGCAGCGCGTCGCCGTCGTCGGGCCCCGGTCCGGGCTGGAGCTGTCCCCCGACGGCCTCAGGCTGCTGCGCGGCGTCATACGGGCCGGACTGCCGCAGCCCGAGCCGGGCTGCGACCCCGTCGCGTTCCTGGGCGACCAGCCGGTCGATGCGGCGGCCGGCCTGCTCGTGCAGGGCGTCGCGGGTGTCCAGCAGGCGCAGGTGGGCGGCCCGGACAGCGGGGCGCAGCGCGTCGGTGATGCCGGCGGTGGCGATGGCCCGCAGAATGCCCACGTCGCGCAGGCCGCCGGCGGCCTCCTTGAGGTCACCCTCCAGCAGGAAGGCCAACTCGCCGTGGGTCTGCCAGCGGGCGGTGGTGATCTCCCGCAGGCCCGGGAGGCGGCGGACAACGGTGCGCCGCCAGTGGTCGGTGGCGGTCCGGACCAGCGTGTCGGCCAGTTCCCGGTCCCCGGCGACGAACCGGGCGTCGAGCAGGCCGAGGGCGACCTTGACGTCGTCCTGGGCCACCGAGAGCGCCTCGGCGACCGTACGCACCGAGTGGTCCAGCCGCAGCCCCGCATCCCAGATCGGGTACCACACCTTCGGAGCCAACTCGTCCATCCCGCCCACCCCGGCATGCAGCAACACCAGATCCAGGTCCCCGTACGGCGCACACTCCCGCCGCCCCAGCCCTCCCACGGCCACCAACGCCACCCCGCCCGGCCACGGCAACAGTCCCCCCAGCCACCGCTCAAACGCCCCGGCCCGAGCCCTCCGGGCCCGCTCCCCCACCCCCCCGACAACGCCAACGACCTCGTTGATCAAGAGGTTTGCGTCACCGTCGCCAGCGTTTTCCGACGTATTCCTCTTGATCAACGAGGTCATCTCCCGCATTCCGGCTTAGAGGGCGTCGAGGCCGCGTTCGCCCGTGCGGACCCGGACCACCTCCTCGACGCCCGTGACCCACACCTTGCCGTCGCCGATCTTGCCGGTCCGGGCGGCCCCGACGATGGCGTCGACAATCTTGTCGACGTCGATCTCGTCGGTCAGCACCTCCACCCGGATCTTGGGCAGGAACTCGACCGTGTACTCGGCACCCCGGTAGACCTCGGTGTGCCCCTTCTGCCGGCCGTACCCCTGGACCTCGCTGACGGTCAGCCCGGCCACCCCGAGGGCGTGCAGAGCCTCCTTCACCGAGTCCAACTGGTACGGCTTGATGACCGCGGTCACCAGCTTCATGTCCAACCCCTCCATCCCAGGAACGTTAACCGGCGACCTTCGCGCTGACCGGCTCGGCGGGCTCCTCCGAGGCCGGCTTGGTGCCGGCGGTACCGCCCGGCGTCCCGATCCCGGCGAGCGCGAACGCGCTGCCGCTGCCGCTGCCACCGGCCGGGGAGAGGTCGTAGCCGCTCTCGGCGTGCTCGGCGATGTCGATGCCCTCGACCTCGGCCTCGGGCTTGACCCGGAAGCCGATGGTCTTCTCGATCACGAAGGCGAGCACCCAGGCGACCGCGAACGACCAGACGGTCACGATCAGGCCGGCGATCGCCTGACGGCCGAGCTGGGTGACGCCGCCGCCGTAGAACAGGCCGTCGGAGGCGCCGACCACGTCGCTGATCGCGGCGTTGACCGAGTTGGTGGCGAACAGGCCGAGCCACAGCGACCCGATCCAGCCGCCGACGAAGTGCACGCCGACCACGTCGAGGGAGTCGTCGTAGCCGAGCTTGTACTTCAGGCTGATGGCGAGCGCGCAGACCACGCCGGCGACGATGCCGAGCAGGACCGCGGCCCAGGGGGCGATGAACCCGCAGGCCGGGGTGATGGCGACCAGGCCGGCGACCGCGCCGGAGGACGCGCCGACCATGGTCGGCCGCTTGTCCTTGATCCACTCCACCGCGAGCCAGCCGAGCACCGCCGCGGCGGTGGCGAGCTGGGTGTTGATGAACGCGAGCCCGGCGACCGAGTCGACGGTCAGCTCCGAGCCGGCGTTGAACCCGAACCAGCCGAACCAGAGCAGGCCGGCACCGAGCGCGACCAGCGGGATGTTGTGCGGCTTCATGCCCTCGCGGGGCCAGCCGAGCCGCTTGCCGAGCACCAGCGCCACGGCCAGGGCCGCCGCACCGGCGTTGATGTGCACCGCGGTGCCACCGGCGAAGTCCAACGCGTGGATGTCACCGCCGATGATGCCGCCGCCCCACACCCAGTGCGCGACCGGGAAGTAGACCAGCGTCGCCCAGCCGAAGGCGAACAGCAGCCAGCCGCCGAACTTGGCCCGGTCGGAGATCGCGCCACTGATCAGCGCGACGGTGATCACCGCGAAGACCATCTGGAACGCCATGAACACGTAGAGCGGGACCCCGATGCCGCTGGGGTTCTCCGCGGTCGCGCCCCACAGGTCCGTCTCGGCCAGGAAGGTCTTGGTGCCGAGGTACGCGCCCGGGTCGCCCCAGAATCCGTTCACGTCGGCCCCGAAGGCGACGCTGAAGCCGTAGAACCACCACAGAACAGAGATGAGCCCGATGGCGGAGAAGCTCATCATCATCATGTTGAGCACGCCCTTGGCCCGGTTGAGCCCGCCGTAGAACAGCGCGAGCCCGGGCGTCATGAGCAGCACGAGCGCGGTCGAAACCAGCAGCCAAACGGTGTTGGCGCCGTCGATCGTCGGTGCTTCAGGCACGCTGGCCTCCTAAAGGTGAAGTTCCCTCCTTCCCGGCTTCCGAGGCAACGTCGCCCGTACGCCGGTTGCGCGGAAGCTTCGTCGCCTCCTGTTTCCTTCACCGTCACCCGTCGATTTCCAGCCCGTGACGCTGTGTTTCATACGTGTGAAGAACCCCTCACCGTCCCCACCACGCGTGCCGCCCACCCCCTCCCCCGCTTTCACGGAAAGAGTGGCTATCCCCGCCGGAATGACCACTCTTTCCGTTAAAAATGCACGCGCAGACGGGTCGGGTGGGCGCGCGGGGCGACGCGCAGGTGTGGTGGGGTGGGGGTTAGCGGAGGGCGTATTCCAGGGCGTGGCGTTCGTAGTCGAGCAGGCGTAGGTCGCGCATGGGACGCCGGAGGTGACCCTTGTGCACGATCCGGACGAACGCCGGCTCCCCTGCGGCGGCCATCCGGCGGATGCCCTCGACGTGGTCGACCACGCGCTTGCGGATGGTCCGGACCAGCCGGTGCCGGTCGCGCGGGATCAGCCCGTACGCGTCGGCGAACAGCCGCAGCCGGCGCGGCCGGTCCGGGCGATTCCAGCCCAGCGTGATCGAGTCCCGGTCGGAGAAGATCGGCACCCAGGTCCACGCCGCGTACGCCACGTCGTAGATCCGCGCGCCCGGCGAGGCGAGGTCGAAGTCGATCAGCCCGAGGGTGCCGTCCGGCCGCCAGATGACGTTGTGCGGGGCGGCGTCGTGGTGACAGATCACCTCGGTGTCCGGCGGCGGCGGCCCGAACGAGCGCCATACCGCCCCGGGCTGCGGGGCGAAGCCGTACTGGGCGTCGTGGAACATCCGCAGCATGGTGGCGACCGTGGCCAGCGCCTCGTCGGTGACCCAGTGCGGGGCCAGGGGGTACTCCCCGCACTCCCCCTCCAGGTACGACAGCACCTCGCGGTTGCGCTCGTCCATCCCGAGTGCCCTGGGAGCGCCGGTGAACCCGACGTACTCCAGGTGGCGCAGCAGGGCGTGCACGGACGGGGTCCACGGGCCGGCGTTGCGTCGGACGGTGTCGCCCACCCGGACCACGGTGCTCACGTTCCCGCCGTGCAGCGGGATCTCCTGCGAAGTCACGTACGGTCTCCCGAGGCCCGGCGCCGGGTGGCGGTCCTCGCGCCATCCGGCGTGGGCGCGATCGTCACTGGTCACTGCGAGGTTACGCGTCCCGGGCGAGCGGCTCGGTGCCGAGCAGCGCGTCGACGAACTGCGCCGGGTCGAACGGGGCCAGGTCGTCCTTGCCCTCGCCGAGGCCGACCAGCTTGACCGGAATGCCGAGCTTGCGCTGCACGGCGATCACGATGCCGCCCTTGGCGGTGCCGTCGAGCTTGGTCAGCACCACACCGGTCACGTTGACCACCTCGGTGAAGACCCGGGCCTGCTCAAGGCCGTTCTGGCCGGTGGTGGCGTCGAGGATGAGCAGGGTCTCGTCGATCGGGCCGTGCTTTTCGACCACCCGCTTGACCTTGCCCAGCTCGTCCATCAGGCCGACCTTGTTCTGCAGCCGGCCGGCGGTGTCGATCAGCACGGTGTCCACGCCGGTGTCGATGCCCCGCTTGACCGCGTCGAAGGCCACGCTGGCGGGGTCGGCGGCCTCCGGGCCGCGGACGGTCTCCGCGCCGACCCGGCCGCCCCAGGTCTCCAGCTGGTCGGCGGCGGCGGCGCGGAAGGTGTCGGCCGCGCCGAGCAGCACGGTACGGCCGTCGGCGACCAGCACCCGGGCGATCTTGCCGCAGGTGGTGGTCTTGCCGGCGCCGTTGACCCCGACCACCAGCAGCACCGCCGGGACGCCCTCCTTCGGGGCGGTCCGCAGCGACCGGTCCAGGCTCGGGTCGAGGGCGTTGACCAGTTCGGCGGCGAGCAGGGCGCGCAGCTCGGTGGCGGATCGGGTGCCGAGCACCCGGGTCCGCTCCCGGAGCCGGTCGACGATGTCCCGGGTGGCGTCGATTCCGACGTCGGCGGTGATCAGGCTGTCCTCGATCTCCTCCCAGGCGTCCTCGTCGAGGTGGTCGCGGGAGAGCAGCCCGAGCAGGCCCTTCCCGAAGGCGTTCTGCGAGCGGGACAGCCGGGAGCGCAGCCGGACCAGCCGGCCGGCGGTCGGCTCGGGCACCTCGACGGTGGGCGCGGGCGCCACCACCACGGGCGGCGGCTCGACCAGGATCCCGGTGGAGAGGTCGGACTCGGGTGCCTCGACGGGCGGCCCGGCGAGGTCCTCCTCGGCCCGGGTGTCCACCTCCGTCTCCGGCAGCGGCGGTTCGGGGCGCCGGCGCAGCCGTGGCACCACCAGCCCGAGGCCGCCGAGAATCAGCACGCCGAGCAGGGCGAGCGCGATGAGGAGGTATTCCGTCATGCCGAAATCCTGTCAGATGCCGGTGACGGCGTCCCAGCCACCGCACCCGGCGGGTGACCGAGCTGCGGGTACGCTCGCCCAGCCGTGGCTGGCACAGCCGCCGACCGGGTAGAAATGATGAGATCGGCTCACCCTGGAGGTCACCCATGCCGGCTCCCCGCCTGCTCATCGGCCCGCTGCTGCGCCGGGTCGTCGACACGCGGGCCACGGTCTGGGTGGAGACCAGTGCGCCCGCGACGGTCCGGGTCCGCACGGCAGACGGCGCCGAGGGCACCGCGGTCACCTTCTCGGCGTACGACCACCACTACGCGCTCGTCGTGGTGACAGGGCTCACCCCGGACAGCGCGACGGCGTACGAGGTGCTGGTCGACGACGAGGTGGCCTGGCCGGAGCCGCAAGGCAGCTTCCCGCCCAGCGTGATCCGCACCCGGGCCGCCGACGACCGGGACCAGCCGGTGCGTCTGGTGTTCGGCTCCTGCCGGGAGACCACCCAGCACTCGACCGCCCGCAAGCTGCCCCCGGACGCGCTCGACGCGTACGCCCGGCGGCTGATGGCCGAGCCGGACCAGGCCGCCGCCCAGCCCGACCTGCTGGTGCTGCTCGGCGACCAGGTCTACGCCGACGTGACCTCCCCCACGGTCCGGCGGCTGCTGAAGCGCCGCCGCCGGCGGCCCAAGGACGCGCCGGGCGACCAGGTGGTCAGCTTCGACGAGTACACGAAGCTCTACCTGGAGTCGTGGCGGGACCCGGAGATCCGCTGGCTGTTCTCCACGGTCCCGAGCGTGATGATCTTCGACGACCACGAGATCATCGACGACTGGAACACCTCGGCCGCGTGGCGGGCCGACATGCGCGACCAGCCCTGGTGGGCGGAGCGGATCAGCAGCGGCCTCGCCTCGTACTGGGTCTACCAGCACCTGGGCAACCTCTCCCCCGACGAGATCGCCGCCGACCCGGTCTTCGTCAAGGTCAGCGCGGCGGGGGACGCCACCGGCGTGCTGCGCGAGTTCGGGCAGCGGGTCGACACCGAGGCCGACCTCGCCCACGACACCGAGCGGTGGCGGGCCGTGCAGTACCAATGGAGCTACGCGCTGGACCTGGGCCGGACCCGGCTGGTCATGCTGGACAACCGGTGCAGCCGGGTGCTGGAGTCCGACCAGCGGGCGATGCTGCCCCCGGGCGAGTGGTCGTGGTTCCTCGACCGGGCCCACGGCGTCTACGACCACCTCGTTGTCGGCGCGTCCCTGCCCTGGCTGCTGCCGCCGGGCATCCACCACGTGGAGGCGTGGAACGAGAAGCTCGCCGACTCCCGACAGCACCGGGTCGCCCGGCTGTCGGAGAAGCTGCGCCGGGCACTGGACCTGGAGCACTGGGCCGCGTTCCGTCGCTCGTTCGACGCGCTCGGCGCCCTCTTCGCCCGCATCGGCAGCGGCACCCCCGGCGAGCCCGGCGAGCGGGTCGGGGCCGGGCCGGCGTACGCGCCACCGGCGTCCATCAGCGTGCTCTCCGGTGACGTGCACCACTCGTACGTGGCGCGGGCGCGGTTCGACGACCCGGCCGTGGTCACCCCGGTGCACCAGCTCACCTGCTCACCCATCCACAACCAGGTGCCCGCCGGGATGCGCCCGCTGATGAAGCTGGGCTGGTCGCCCGGACCGGCCGGGGCCACCCGGGCCCTCGCCCGCACCGCCGGGGTTCGCCGCCCGCCGTTGCGGTGGAAGCGGCTGGCCGGGCCGTACTTCGGCAACGCGGTCGCCACGCTGGTACACACCGGGCGGACGGCCGAGGTGACCGTCGAGGGCACCACCAGCGCGGGCCACCTGCGTGAGGTGATGCGGCAGCGCCTCACGTCCAGCGGCTGACCTCCGCCGTACCGCCCGGGGTTTCGGCAGTTGGCGCTGTGCGGCATCGAATCGCGCCTTTGCCTGTTCCATTCCGTGGCGTGGTCGACCTGCCCATACCCGCGGCGGGTGCGTGACTGATGCCAAAACGAGACATTCAACAGCGATGATCTTCCCGTGTTCCGTCAGAACACTCTCTGCCCTTGCTGGTGAGGGCATGGTCACCCCTCGGGTGGAAGGAAGAATTGCATGGGGATTCCCTGGCTCGCCGATGTCCTGCGGGCGGCCGGCGTCGCGGTTGTCGAGGAAGGAGACTGGCGCTCGCGGGGTGTCAGCGGCGCGTTCGCCCCGATCGGGGTGCTCTGGCACCACACCGCCGCCACATCCAGCCCGAGCAGACCGGCACCGGCACTGGGCGTCTGCATCAACGGCCGGTCCGACCTGCCCGGTCCGCTGTGTCATGCGCTGGTTGACTACAACGGCGTGTTCCACCTGATCTCCGCCAACCGCGCCAACCACGCCGGCAACAGCCGGGGCAGCGGACCCATCCCCGCGGGCAGCGGCAACACGATGCTGATCGGGTGGGAGATCGACTACAACGGCGTCAACCAGGCGATGACCCAGGCCCAGTACAACGCGTCCGTCGCCGCCACCGCCGCGGTGCTGCGCACGCTGGGCCGCGACGCCAGTTACGCCCGGGGCCACCGCGAGACCAGCACCACCGGAAAGATCGACCCCTCCTTCATCGACCTCGACGCTATGCGCCGCGACGTCGCAGCCGCCATGAGCGGCGGCCCGGGCCCCGACCCGAGCGTCGGCCCGATGTACCACCAGGCGCGGTACCCGGACAGGTCGTGGACGGGGTTCCAGCCGTTGGCCGGCTACCAGACGACAGCCCCCGGCGAGGCACGCGACATGGCGATCACCGGAATGGCGGACCGCTCCGCCCAGTTGCTCATCGTCGGGGCCGACAGCAGCATCTTCCACGAGATCCGCAACCCCAACGGCACCTGGACCGGGTTCGCACCACTCGCCGGCCAGGGCACCTCAGCCCCCGCAGCCGGCAGCCGCATCAGCATCGCCGGCATGCCCGACGGCTCCGCCCAGGTCCTCATCGTCGGCGCGAACAGCGGCATCTACCACCAGATCCGCAACCCCAACGGCACCTGGACCGGATTCCAACCCATCAGCGGCTACAACACGTCGTCCCCCGCAGCCGGCAAGGACGTCGCCATCACCGCGATGCCCGACGGCTCCGCCCAGATACTCATCGTCGGCGCCGACAACGGCATCTACCACAAGATCCGCCACCCCAACGGCACCTGGGACGCACTCCAACCGCTCACCGGCATGGGCACCCCCACCACGGCCGCCGGCAGCAGCGTCAGCATCGCCGGCATGCCCGACGGCTCCGCCCAGGTCCTCATCGTCGGCGCCAACAACATCGTCCACCACCAGATCCGCAACCCCAACGGCACCTGGACCGGATTCCAACCCATCAGCGGCTACAACACGACAGCCCCCGCAGCCGGCAAGGACGTCGCCATCACCGCGATGCCCGACGGCTCCGCCCAGATGCTCATGGTCGGCGCCGACAACGGCATCTACCACAAGATCCGCAACCCCAACGGCACCTGGGACGCACTCCAACCGCTCCCCGGCAGGGGCACCCCCACCACGGCCGCCGGAAATCGCGTCAGCATCGCCGGAATGCCCGAAGGCTCCGCCCAGGTGACCATCGTCGGCAGACGTTGACGAAGCACCCGCGGCCCGAGGGCTGACGTCAGCACCCGGAACGCTCCACGTGCGTCGGGGTACGGCCACTCCCAGCCGTACCCCGACGCACCCACTCACCGCCAGCCGCCCGGGCGGGCCGCCCTGATACCCGGTCGCGGTTGTCAGAGTGCTCGACGAGGATGGACGGCATGACCTGGCGAGCACCGGAGATCACCCGGACCCCCGAGCCCTACGTCGGCGACGAGCGCACCATGTTGGAGGGCTGGCTGGACTACCACCGGCAGACCCTGCTGCTCAAGTGCGCCGGGCTGACCGCGGAGCAGCTACGCACGCCGAGCGTCGAGCCCTCGGGGCTCACCCTGCTCGGCCTGGTCCGGCATCTGGCCGAGGTGGAGGCCTGGTGGTTGCGGGAGAGCTTCGCCGGTGAGCGGGTCGACTACCCCTACTACACGCCAGACAACCCGGACGCCGACCACGACGTGAGCGCCGCCGACGCAGAGGCCGATTTCGCCACCTACCATCGGGAGATCGCGCTGGCCCGCGCCGCCACCACCGGCCGGTCGCTCGACGAGACCTTCACCGAGGTCGGCCCGAAGCGCCGGACGTTCAACCTGCGCTGGGTCTACGTGCACCTGATCGAGGAGTACGCCCGGCACAACGGCCACGCCGACCTGATCCGCGAACGCATCGACGGCCGCACCGGCGAGTGACCGGCCCGGCCGCCGCCGCACGCCTTCAGGAGGCCAGCGCGGCCCGCAAGTAGCGCAGGTCGGCCGGGCCGCTCCAGCGCAGCGCCGACAGCCCGGCGACGCGGGCGCCCCGGATCGACCGGTCCTCGTCGTCGACGAAGAGCACCCGGGCCGGCGGGGTCCCCAGCGCCTCGCAGGCTGCCTGGAAGTACTCCTTCGCCGGCTTGTGCACCCCGATCTTCGAGGAGTTGACCACCACGTCCAGCTCACCGACCAGGCCGAGCGCGACGAGGTCGGCGTCGAGCAGGTCGGTGGCGTTCGTGCCGAGCCCGACCCGGATGCCGCCGGCCCGCGCCTCACGGACGAAGTCGAGCACCTCGGGGTCCACCTCGCCGCGGTAGCGCTGCCACTGCTCGACGGCGGCACGGGCCCGCTCGGGGTCGCCCACGGAGTCGGTCAGCGCGTCGGAGACGCTGGTCATCCAGTCGGCGTGGCTGACCTTGCCGGTCAGCACCGGCTGGAGCCGCCCCCAATGCATGGCGATCTCGGTGAGCACGCCCTCGGACAGGCCGTACTCCCGCTCTACCCCGGCAGCCACCGCCGGGTCCCACCGCCGCAGGACCCCGTCGAAATCCACCAGGAGCGCCGTCGCCCGTTCCCGACCCACTACTCGTTCTCCTCGCCGCGGCCACGCCGCTCGTCGTCCCCGCCGGCCCGGTTGAGCCGTTGGCTGATCACCTGGGTCACCCCGTTGCGCATGGTCACGCCGTACAGGGCGTCGGCGATCTCCATCGTCCGCTTCTGGTGCGTGATGACGATCAGCTGACTCTTCTCCCGCAACTGTGCCAGCAAAGTGATCAACCGGCCCAGGTTGACGTCGTCGAGGGCCGCCTCCACCTCGTCCATGATGTAGAACGGGCTCGGCCGGGCCCGGAAGATCGCTACCAGCATGGCCACCGCGGTCAGCGACCGCTCGCCGCCGGAGAGCAGGGAGAGCCGCTTGATCCTCTTACCCGGCGGACGGGCCTCCACCTCCACGCCGGTGATGAGCAGGTCGTCGGGTTCGGTGAGGATCAGCCGACCCTCGCCGCCGGGGAAGAGCACCGTGAAGACCTGCTCGAACTCCCGGGCGGTGTCGGCGAACGCACTGGCGAAGACCTCCAGGATCCGGTCGTCGACGTCCTTGACCACGGTGAGCAGGTCACGGCGGGTGGCCCTGAGGTCCTCCAGTTGCTCGGTGAGAAACTTGAAGCGTTCCTCCAGCGCGGCGAACTCCTCCAGCGCGAGCGGGTTCACCTTGCCCAGCAGGGCCAGTTCCCGCTCCGCCTTGGCGGCCCGCTTCTCCTGCACAGGGCGCTCGTAGGCGACCGGCTCGGGCACCGGCAGCCCGTCCCGCTCGGCCGCCGCCACGTCCGCCTGCGTCGGCGGCACGGCCTGGTGCGGGCCGTACTCGGCGACCAGGGTCTCCACGTCCAGGCCGAAGTCCTCGGCGGCCTTCGCCTCCAACTGCTCGATGCGCAGCCGCTGCTCGGCGCGGGCCACCTCGTCCCGGTGCACCTGGCTGGTCAGCCGCTCCAGCTCCGCGCCGAGGCGCTTGGCCGCGCCGCGTACCTCGGACAGTTCGGCCTCCCGGGTGGCGCGCTCGCGGGCCACGGCGTCCCGGTGCTCCTCGGCCCGCGCGATCGTGGTGGCCAACCGGGCCAGCGCCTCGCGGGCGCCGCCGGCCACGGCGCGGGCGATGTCCGCGCCCCGGGCCCGGGCGGCCCGACGGGCCGCCGCGCGCTCCCGCGCGGCCCGCTCGGCGGTGGCCTGCCGGCGCAGCGAGTCGGCCCGGCCGGCGATCGAGGAGACCCGCTCCTCGGCGGTACGCACCGCGAGCCGGACCTCCATCTCGTTCTGCCGGGCCTGCGGCACCATCGCGGCGAGCTGGTCGCGCTCCTCAGCGGACGGCTCGGCGTCGAGCGGGGTGGCCTCGGCCAACCGGAGCCGTTCCGCCAGCTCGGCCAGGGCGGTCAGGTCGCGTTCCCGGGCCGCCTCGGCACGGGACCGGGAGTCGCCGAGCCGGTCGGTCTCCGCCTTCGCCGACCGGGCGGCGGCGCCCAGTTCGGCGAGCCTGCGGGCGGCGGCGTTGCGGTGGCTCTCGGCCTCCCGCTTCGCGGCGGCGGCCTGCTGCGCCACCTCCTTCGCGGCGGCCACCTCGGCGCGCGCCTCGCCGAGCTGGTCGCGCAGCTCGGCGGCGGCCCGCTCGGCGGCCGTCCGGTTGGTCCGGGCCTCCTCCACGGCGGCCTGCACCTCGATGAAGCTGGGCGCCTTGGCCGACCCGCCGGCCGCCGCGTACGCCCCGACCACGTCGCCGTCCCCGGTGACCGCGCGCAGCTCCGGGTTCCCGGCCACCAGCTCGGACGCGGCGGCAAGGTCGTCGACCAGCACCACGTCGCGCAGCGCCCGGTGCACGGCCGGGCGTAGCTCGGCCGAGCACTCGACCAGGTCGGGGGCCCAGCGGGCGTGCTCGGGCAGCTTCGGGCGCAGCGCGTCGGCCGACCCGGTCATGCCCGGCCCGGCGGGGCTGCCGACCAGCAGGCCGGCCCGGCCGGCGTCGGCGATCTTCAGCAGCCGCATCGCCTCGACCGCCTCGTCGACGCCGCTGACGGCGACCGCGTCGGCGAGCCCGCCGAGCGCCGCGGCGAGCGCCGCGGAGTGGCCGGGGGCGACGGTGAGCAGCCCGGCCAGGCTGCCGAGCAGGCCGGGCACCTCGTCGGCGCGGGCGAGCAGCGCGCCTGCGCCGTCCTTGCGGCGTAGCCCGGTGGCGAGCGCCTCCTCGCGGGCCTTGTGTGTCGCGGCGTCCTTCTCGACGGCCCGCTCGGCGTCGGCGAGGGACCGGACCGCTGCCTGCGCCTTCTCCTGCACCGCGACCGCCTCGGCGTGCCGGGCGTCGAGGTCGGCGTTGTCCCGGTCGGCCTCGGTGGACTGTTCGGCCACCGTGTCGAGGTCGGCCTGCGCCTGCTCGGCGCGGGCCAGGGCGTCGGCGTGCGCGGCGGCGAGCCGGTCGATCTCCTCACCGGCGCTGGTGGTGCGGGCCCGCGCCGAGTTCACCTGGCCGGTGAGCCGGGCCAGCCCCTCGCGCCGGTCGGCGATGGCCTTGGCCGCCGCGACCAGTTCCCGCTCGGCGGCGGCGAGCTGCCGTTCCAGCTCCTGCCGGTGCTCGACGGCCTCGGCGAGCCGGATCTGGTCGTCTGTGAGCGCCGCCCGCAGCTCCTCCTCCTGCTCGTGGACCCGCTCGGCCTCGGCCTCCAGCTGGTCGGGGTCGCGGCCGGGGCGCTCGTCGTCGCCGGTGGCGCTGAGGTGACGCAGCCGCTCCCGGGCGAGCTGCTCGATGGAGCGGAACCGCTCGGACAGCGCGGACAGCTTGTACCAGGTGTCCTGGGCGGCAGCCAGCAGCGGGGCGTCCTCCGCCAGTGCCGCCTCCAGCTCACCGAGCCGGCCCTGCACCTCGACGTGCTCCACCTCGATCTGCTCGCGCCGCTCGCGCAGGGCGCTCTCGTCGGCGATCTCCTTGTCCAGGGTGGCGCGCAGGGTGGCCAGGTCGTCGGCGAGCAGCCGCAGCCGGGCGTCGCGCAGGTTGGCCTGGATCGCGGCGGCCCGACGGGCCATCTCGGCCTGCCGGCCCAGCGGCTTGAGCTGGCGGCGCAGCTCGGCGGTGAGGTCGGTGAGCCGGTTGAGGTTGGTCTGCATCGCGTCCAGCTTCCGCAGCGCCTTCTCCTTGCGCTTGCGGTGCTTGAGGACGCCGGCCGCCTCCTCGATGAACGCCCGCCGGTCCTCCGGCTTGGCGTGCAGCATCCCGTCGAGCCGGCCCTGCCCGACGATGATGTGCATCTCCCGGCCGATGCCGGAGTCCGACAGCAGCTCCTGGATGTCGAGCAGGCGGCAGGAGTCGCCGTTGATCTCGTACTCGCTCTCGCCGGAGCGGAACATCCGGCGGGTGATGGAGACCTCGGTGTACTCGATCGGCAGCGCGCCGTCGGTGTTGTCGATGGTGAGGGTGACCTCGGCCCGGCCCAGCGGCGACCGCCCGGCGGTGCCGGCGAAGATGACGTCCTCCATCTTGCCGCCGCGCAGCGCCTTGGCGCCCTGCTCGCCGAGCACCCAGGCGATGGCGTCGACGACGTTGGACTTGCCGGAGCCGTTCGGGCCCACCACGCAGGTGATCCCGGGCTCCAGCTTCAGCGTCGTCGCGGAGGCGAAGGACTTGAACCCCTTCACCGTCAGGCTCTTGAGATACACCTTCTCGATCCTCGTCCGGTGGTCGCCGACCGTCGTGGGCTGCGCGGACCTGGTGACCCGCAGACTAACCCGGCGTCACCGCGGGCCGGACACGCGACCCGCCCCGGGCGGCCGTTCTCCACCGACGCGTCACGACCGGCGCCGGCGTCCCGGCACGAATCGGACGGATCGCCGGACCGAGGCTTGATCAATTATTCAAGATCAGGAAATGGTGCCGGGGAATGGCCCGGACATGGCTGCGCGCCGGCACATAAGTGTCGGCGCGCGATTTTGCGTGGTGCGATTCAGTTGTCCGACAACCGAAGATCAGGTCAGCGCCGGCTCGGCCAGACGGAGCAGATCGTCCGCCTCCGCCGCAGCCGCCGCGAGCCGATCATTCTCGGCACGCAGGCGCGTGATCTCGAACTCCAGTGCCTGAACCCTGGACCGCAGTCGGGTGACCTCGTCGAGCAGACGCCGATCGGGCGCTGCACCTACGTGGCCGTAGAGGGCCTTCGCCATACTGACTCCTTGATATGCGCTGCCAGAAAGACCGGCCAACGCGCGCCCACTCGTTCGCGGCTGTCATTCCCAGCGATTCTGGGCATGACCGGGCGCGACTGGCGACACCTACATATTGAGCCGACAACCGCCATTCGTCAAGTTCCCGCAGGCCGTAGATCATCTCCACGTCTGCCGGTCCACTTGTCGGGGGCTGCCACCAGGCACGGACACGCTCTGTCCGGACGTGTTAACTGTACGCCTCGGATCGCTGTAGTGACCATCCGTGCGAGCCGGATTCGCTTAACTCTTCCTTAGCCACGTTGCCGCAGCTCGCGCCGCACCCGTAGGTTCGGCCCGGTCCGCAACCGACCCATGGAGGCGACAGACGTGTATGGCTCGAACGACCCGAACGACCCGGAGGGCGCCCGCCGGCGTGAGGAATCCCCGGCCGGCAGGCCCACCTGGCTGACCGACCGGCCCGAGCCGCGGTCGGCGTACCTGTTCGGGGACGAGCCGGACCAGCCGGGTGACCGGTGGGCCGCCGATCCGCACCGCACGGAGCCCACCGACCGGCCGTGGGCGCGGCAGCCCATCACTCGGCCGGAGCGGCCGGGCGACGAGCCCTGGCGGGAGGAGCCCACCGGCCGGTGGCAGCCCGCGAGCGAACCGCAGCGGCCAACCGGCGAGCCGTGGCAGCCCGGCGCCGAGCCGTGGCACAACCAGCCGACCGGGCAGTGGCACGACCGGCCCGCCGGCGGGCCGGGGGACACGGAGCGCACCCGGGTCGTGCCGGTCGTCGGGCCCGCCGCGTCGACGGCCGGCGGAGCGCAGGCGGGCCTCACGGCGTACCGGGGAGGCCGGGCCGGGGACCTTCCGGCCGACGGGGAGGGGCGGCACCGGCCGGCCCGCCGGTTCCCGCGCCCGCTGCTGATCGGCGGGGCCGCCGCGGCGGCCACCCTGGTCGTCAGCCTCGGCGTCGGCGCCCTGGCCCTGCCGGGCGCGGACGACCGACGGACCGACCCGGCCGCCGCCGACGGCCCGGTCGCCGCCGCGCCGGCCGACCCCGACGCGACGTCCGCTCCGGTCGCCCCCTCGCCGAGCGCCTCACCCACCACCGCCCGCCCGTCCGCTACGCCGAGTCGGACCGCCAAGCCGACGCCGGTGCCCAGCCGGTCCACCGCCGCGTCGCGGAGCAACCAGCGCAGCACCCCGGCGACGACGTCCCGCAGCGTCGCCGGGACGGGCGTCAGCAGCCAGGCCCGGCAGGTCGTCGACCTCGTCAACGCCGAACGGGCCAAGGCCGGCTGCGGCGCGTTGAAGATCAACAGCAAGCTGACCGGGGCCGCCCAGGCGCACAGCCAGGACCAGGCCGACCACCGGAAGATGTCACACGACGGCAGCGACGGCAGCAACGTCGGCAAGCGGCTCGACCGGGTCGGGTACGTATGGCGCGCGTACGGCGAGAACGTCGCCTGGAACCAGCAGACCCCAGCCGCGGTGATGGACGCCTGGATGAACAGCTCCGGGCACCGGGCCAACATCCTGAACTGCTCGTTCACCGAGATCGGTGTCGGCGTGGCCACCAGCAACGGGCCGTACTGGACGCAGGACTTCGGCACCCCGCGCTGAGGCGGCGGCCGTGACCCCTGTGGCCCGGGCGAGTCGTCGCAGGAGCCCCGCTCGTTGCACCGGGTGAGGCCCGCCGAGGCGGTACGTGGGGGCGGCGGGCCCGACCGGGCGGCCGGGGGCCGCCAGCTACCCGGGAGCTGCCGATGCGGATCCGGCTGCGCTCGCCCGGCGTGGGGCGTGGGCCACGCCGGCTACTGCGGTCCCTCGTCGCGGTGACGCTGCTCACGGCGGCGTACGGCTGCCGGGCGGACCTGCTCCCGCCGGGCGCGCCCACCCCGTGGCCGGCCGACTCGGCCCGGCACTGGCGGTGGCAGTGGCAGCTCACCGGGCCGCTCGACACCACCGTCGACGCGGACGTCTTCCTCCTCGACCCGGTGCGTACCACCGCCACCGAGACCGCGGCGCTGCGCGCCCGGGACCGCCGGCTGGTCTGTCAGGTCGCCGTCGGCTCGTACGCCGGGACGGACCCCGACGCCGACCGGTACCCGGCGGCGGCGCGCGGCGGGGCGGGCCTTCGGCCGGACACCCGCTGGGTGGACGTCCGGCGGTGGGACGTGCTGGAACCGATCCTCGCCGACCGGTTCCGGCTCTGCCGGGGCAAGGGCTTCGGCGCGGTGGCGCTGGCCGACGCCGACGGGTACGCCCACCGGCCCGGCCTTCCCCTGGACTTCGACGACCAGTTGCTGTTCAACCGGCGGGCCGCCGCGCTGGCCCGTACGCTGAGCCTCTCCCCCGGTCTGCTGGGCGACGTGCCACAGGTGGCCGCGCTGGCGCCGGACTTCGACTTCGCGGTCGACGAGGAGTGCGTCCGGCTGCGCCGGTGCGCCAAGCTGCTGCCGTTCGCCGACGCCGGGAAGCCGGTGTTCCACGTCGAGTACGCCGGCGACCCCGCCGAGTTCTGCGTGGCCACGGTCGGGTACGGCTTCGCCTCGATGCGCAAGGACCGCCGACTCGACGCGTGGCGGGCACCGTGCCCGGCCGCCCCCTGACCCCCGGCCCACCACTCCGTTCGCGGCACATCGCGGTGTCCCATCGCGGTGTCCCGCGGACGGTGAGCCCTACCGGTCGCGCCCGGGGCCGGTCGCGGCGTACCCCCGGGGTGGCCCCGACCCGGCGACGCCGCCCCCGGGCGGCGGGAGCGGCGTCGCGGCGTGTGGCGCGTCAGCCGGTGGCGGCCGGGGTCGCCGCGTCGTCCGCCCCGCGCTGCCGGGGCACGCCGGCCTCCTCGGCGCTCAACGGCGTCGCCAGCTCCTCCAGCGACTTCCCCTCGGCCCGGACGCCGAGGACCAGCTCGACGATGCCGCCGACGATCATCACGGAGGCGCCGATCACGAAGGCGAGCACGGTGTCGCCGACCTGACCGCTGCCGACCAGCTTCGAGAACAGCAGCGGGCCGGTGATGCCGCCGGCGGCGGTGCCGATCGCGTAGAAGAACGCGATCGCCATGGCCCGGGTCTCCATCGGGAAGATCTCGCTGACCGTCAGGTACGCCGCGCTGGCCCCCGCGGAGGCGAAGAAGAGCACCGCGCACCAGCAGGCGGTCATCGTGGTCGCACTGAGCACCCCGTCGTGGAACAGCCACGCGGTGCCGAGCAACAGCAGGCCGGAGATGATGTACGACCCGGCGATCATCGGCACCCGGCCGACCGTGTCGAAGAGCCGGCCCAGCAGCAGCGGGCCGAGCAGGTTGCCGACCGCGATCACCGCGAAGTAGTAGCCGCTGTTGCCCGGCGGCACCTCGAAGAAGGTCTCCAGGATCTGGGCGAAGCCGAAGGTGATGGCGTTGTAGAGGAACGCCTGCCCGACGAAGAGCGAGAAGCCGAGGACGGCGCGCTTCGGGTACCGGGCGAAGAGGGTCTTCGCGATGGTCAGGAAGCCGGTGCTGCGGCGCTGACGGATCTCGAGGTAGCTGTCGGCGGCGTCGAGTTTCCGGCCGGTCTCCCGCTCCACCTCCCGCTCGACGGAGTCGACCAGCCGCTCGGCCTCCTCGCCCCGGCCGTGGATGAACAACCACCGTGGGCTCTCGGGCACGTGCCGGCGAACCAGCAGGATCACCACCCCCAGCACTGCGCCGAGGCCGAACGCCACCCGCCAGCCGACGCCGGTGGGCAGGCCGTTGAGCAGCGGCACGGTCAGCAGCGCGCCCAGCGCGGCACCCAGCCAGAAGGTGCCGTTGATGATGATGTCGATCCGGCCCCGGTGCCGGGCCGGGATCAGCTCGTCGATCGCGGAGTTGATCGCCGCGTACTCGCCGCCGATGCCCATGCCGGTCAGGAACCGGAACAGGAAGAACCACCAGGTGTCGAAGGAGAGCGCGGTCATCGCGGTGGCGACCAGGTAGACGCCCAGCGTCAGCAGGAACAGCTTCTTCCGGCCGAACCGGTCGGTGAGCCAGCCGAAGAAGAGCGCGCCGGTGCAGGCGCCGGCCACGTAGAGCGCGGCGGCCAGGCCCGTGACCTGGCTCTGGGTGATGTCCAGGCCGCTGCCCGGCTCGGCCAGCTTGCCGGAGAGGTTGCCGACGATGGTGACCTCTAGGCCGTCGAGGATCCACACCGTGCCGAGGCCGATGACGATCATCCAGTGCCAGCGGGACCACGGGAGCCGATCGAGCCGGGCCGGCACGTTGGTCCGTACGGTGCCGGTCTGCACATCGGCGCTCATGGCCGGCTCCGCGGGGATTCGGGTTCGTCCGGGGCATCGGCGCGGTGGCCGGCCGCCGGCATGCGCTGTACGTCCATGGCGGCCCAGATGCCCCGCGGATCGGGCGGCTAATCCTGCCGTCACGTCGACGGGACGCGCCCCGGGCGGCGGGCCGGTCGGGCCGCTCCGGGGCGCCCAGGGTCAACCCCGGAGCGCCCCCCGGGGCCGGGGCTGGCAGCGGGGACAGCTGTACGAGGAGCGGTTCATGAACGCCTCGCGGCGCATCGGCGTCCCGCACCGCCGGCACGGCTCACCCTCCCGGCCGTACGCGTTGAGGACGCGGTCGAAGTAGCCGCTCTCGCCGTTGACGTTGACGTACAGGGCGTCGAAGCTGGTGCCGCCCTCGGTGATCGCCTCGCTGAGGACGTTGCGGACGTGGCCGAGCAGCCGCAGCGCGGTCGGCCCGGTCAGCGCGTCGGTCGGCCGGGCACCGTGCAGCCGGGTCCGCCACAGCGCCTCGTCGGCGTAGATGTTGCCGACCCCGGAGATCAGGGTCTGGTCGAGCAGCGCCCGCTTCACCTCGGTACGCCGTCGGCGCAGGGTGGTGACGAAGGCGTCGTCGGAGAACTCCGGGTCCATCGGGTCCCGGGCGATGTGCGCGATCTCCCCCGGCAGTTCCGCCCCGCCCTCGGAGACCGACAGCCCGCCGAACGTGCGCTGGTCGACGAAGCGCAGCTCGGGGCCGTCGTCGGCGAACCGGAACCGGACCCGCAGGTGCAGCTCGTCGGCCGCCGTGGCCGGCTGGATCAGCAGCTGGCCGGACATGCCGAGGTGGCCGACGACGGCGTCACCGCTGTCCAGGGGCAGCCACAGGTACTTGCCGCGCCGCCGCACGTCGCGCACCGTCCGCCCGGCCAGCACGTCGGCGAAGTGCGCCGGGCCGGCCAGGTGGCGGCGGACCGCCCGGGGGTGGCGTACCTCGACGGTGGCGATCCGCCGGCCGATGACCCACTGGGCCAGGCCCTGCCGGACGGTCTCGACCTCGGGCAGCTCAGGCATGGCCAGCCTCGTCGGCCGCCCGGGCGTCCAGCACGCTGCCGCCGGCCGGGTTCGCGGCGGACCCGTTCGCCCCGCCGGGCGCGCTCGCCCCCACCGCCGCCGCCGTCCCGGCCTCGCCGGCCGCCAGCTGTTCGGTCGCCGCCCGCTCGACGGCGTCCCGCTCGGCCTGAGCGGTCAGCTCGGCGGCGTCCCGCTCGGCCTGGTCCCGCTCGGCCTGGGCGGTCAGCTCCCGCCAGGCGGACTCGGCGGCACGCTGCTCGGCCTCCTTCTTGCTGCGCCCCTCCGCCCCGCCGTAGCGGTTGCCGGCGACCACCACCCAGGCGGTGAACGTCTTGAGGTGGTCGGGGCCGGTGCCCTCGATCCGGTACTCCGGGACGCCCAGCCCCAGCGCGGCGGTCAGCTCCTGCAGGCTGGTCTTCCAGTCGAGCGCGGCGCCCCGACCGGCCGATTCGGCCATCAGCGGGTCGAACAGCCGGTGGATCACGATGGCGGCGGTGTCGAGGCCGTACTGGAGGTAGATCGCGCCGAGCAGGGCCTCCAGGGTGTCGGCGAGGATGCTCGCCTTGTCCCGGCCGCCGGTGCTCTCCTCGCCCTTGCCCAACAGCAGGTACGCGCCCAGCCCGTCCGGGCCCAGCCCACGCGCCACGTCGGCGAGCGCGCGCATGTTCACCACGCTCGCCCGCAGCTTCGCGAGCTGCCCCTCGGGAAGATCGGGGTGGTTGTGGAAGAGCGCGGAGGTGATCACCACGCCGAGCACCGAGTCGCCGAGGAACTCCAGCCGCTCGTTGGTGGGCAGGCCGCCGTTCTCGTACGCGTACGAGCGGTGGGTCAGGGCCCGCTCCAGCAGTTCCGGGTTCAGCGAGACCCCGAAGGCGGACTCCAGGTGGCCGACGGGGGCCCGCCGCCGCTTGTCGTTGGTCATGATGCGGTTACCTCTTCGTTCGCGACCGGGCGGGCCGCGCGCGGCGGGCCCCCCGGGGCCGGCGCGGAGCACGCGGCCGGACGGGCCGGGACGGGACGGGCGGTCACAGTCTCACCTCGGTGTCGGTGGTGCGATCGGCGTGGTCACCGGGCTGGGCGGGGGTGTGCGGAGCACGATCGAGCAGCGCGGAGACCGTTTCGGTGGCCCGCCGACGCCACAGGTGGGCGGCGAGGGCGATGCCGGAGGCGACATCGTCCTCCCGGGCCGCGCCGTGGCAGACGACCACCGTCCCGCCCACCCCCAGCAGGGCAGCCGCCCGGGGGACACCGCCGCTGGCGGGCGGCCCGCCGGCCATCGCGTACGCGCCCTCGATCGCCTTGAGCAGCACGTTGCCGGTGAAGCCGTCGGTCACCACCACGTCGGCGCGCGCGCCGGAGGCGATGTCGTACCCCTCGACGAGGCCGACGTAGCGCGCTCCGTGGGGCAGCGGCACGGCGGCGAGCATCGGATCGGCGGTGCGCCGCAGCCGGTCCCCCTTGCCGGCCTCGGTCCCCACGGACAGCAACCCGACCCGGGGCTCGGCCACCCCGTGCGCGACGGCCGCATAGGCCGCACCGAGCACGGCGTGCCGGGCCAGCGTGGCGGGGCCGGGTTCCAGGGAGCCGCCGACGTCGAGCAGCACCACCGGGCCGGCGACCGCCGGCAGGGTGGCCACCAGCGCCGGCCGTCGTACGTGTGGCCAGCGGCCGAAACCCAGTGCGGCGGCGGTGACGGTGGCACCGGTGGCGCCGGCGGAGACCACCGCGTCGGCGGTCCCGTCGCGGACAGCGGTGACCGCCGCCCGAACGGTGCTGTCGCCGCGGGCGGCGACGGGGTGGTCGGCCATGCCGACGGCGGCCCGCACCGGCCGGACCGTGACCCGGGTGCGCTGCAGCGGGTCCAGGGCACCGATCAGCCCGTCGGCGACCTCGGCGGGGCCGACGAGCAGGAGGTGCAGGTCCGGGTCGGCGCGCATGGCATGCAGAGCGCCGTCAACCACGACGGCGGGAGCATCGTCCCCGCCGAGGAGGTCAACGGCGATCCGCACGGTGCCCGGCTCCACCGGGACGTCGGCCGGAACGGGCCGGCCGGCGACGGCGGGAGCCGGGGCACCGGGCGATCGCCAGGATGCACGCGCCACCCGACCTGGGGTCGGGGGCGTCACTCGGCGTCCAGGTCAGACCTCGATGACCTGGCGGCCGTTGTACGTGCCGCATACGGAGCAGGCGGTGTGCGGCAGCTTCGCCGACTTGCACTGCGGGCAGGCCACGGTCGCGACCACGGCCGCCTTCCAGTTCGCCCGGCGGGACCGGGTGTTGCTGCGCGACATCTTGCGCTTCGGGACGGCCACGGTTCTTACTCCTCTGTACGGGTCAGTTGCGACAGGCCCGCCCAACGCGGGTCGATCTGCTGGTGACTGTGGTCGGCCGGCAGATCGTCCCACTGCACCCCACACTCGGGGCACAAGCCTGGGCAGTCCTCGCGGCAGAGCGGGTTGGTCGGCAGCGCGAGCACCACCGCGTCCCGCAGCGCCGGCTCCAGGTCGATCAGATCGTCCTGCATCCGGCCCACCTCGTCCTCGTCGGTCGTTTCGTCCGTGGTGCTGTCCTCGTACGCGTACAGCTCCTGGACGTTCACGGCCACCGAGTCGTTGATCTCGCGCAGGCACCGGCCGCACTCGCCCCTGGCGAGACCGCTGACGGTCCCCGAGACGAACACGCCCTCGGACACCGACTGCAGCCTCAGGTCGAGGTCGAGGTCAGTGCCCTCCGGTACGCCGATCAACTCCCCGCCGAGGTCCGCCGGTGCCGGGACGACCCGCTTGACCGTACGCAACGCGCCAGGGCGACGCGGCAGGTCCCTCGTGTCGAGGACCAGCGGCGCCTTGGGGTTGAGTGATGAAGACGAGTGTTTGGGCATAGTCAGACTCCGGCCGGTGAGAGGCCGACAAAGCAGGTTACCTGGGCGACCGCCGGACCGTCGAACCGGGGGCGGCGCCCGACCCGCCTGTCGGCTGCTGAGGTGCCGCTCAGAAGGGTAGCGGGCGATCCGCCTCGTCCCCACCGAAGGTGCCGATCTCCCGCAGCGCGTGCATCTTGTCCCGACCGCGCTCTATCGAGGCGAGCGCCCGGGTGAGGAACTGCTCGAAGTTCGCCAGCGCGGTGTCGACGTAGTCGTCGACCTCCTCGCGCAGCCGTTGCGCCTCGGCCCGGGCCTCGGCGATGATCCGGGCCCCCTCGTGCTCGGCCGAGACGGTGATCTCGTTCACCGACACCAGGCGGGCGTGTTCCGCCTCACCCTCGCTGATGATCCGGTCGGCCTCGCGCTTGCCGGCGTCCATGATCTTGTCCCGCTCCTCCAGCAGGACGGCGGCCCGGCGCAGGTTGGCGGGGAAATCGGCGCGCATCTCGTCGAGGACGGCGATCATCTCGCCCCGGTCGACCATGCAGTTGTTCCGCGACATCGGGACGGAGCGGGCCTGCTCCACCATGGCGATCAGTTCGTCGATGCGATCGAGCGGGTCCACCGGTACCTCACTCCTGTCGTTCGTCGGCCGACCTACATGATGCGGGCTACGGCCGGGTTCCCGCTCGACCCATCATGTCGCGCCAGGGCCACCGCTTGCCGATCCACCCCGCCCGGCGCGCGTCGTGTCGCGCCCGACGGGGCCGATCGGGCACGGGTAGGCCCGACGAATCGCCCGCAACGGGGCGATCCGGTGGCCGACGGACGAGATCGGGCGCGCGGGTCAGGGGTGCGGGGTGAGGCGGGACCGGAGGGCGTCGCGGACCAGGTCCGGGACGTGGGAGGAGATGTCGCCGCCCCACTTGGCCACGTCCTTGACCAGGCTGGAGGAGAGGAAGGAGTAGAGCGGGTTGGTCGGCATGAACAACGTCTCCACCCCGGCCAGGCCGATGTTCATCTGGGCCATCTGGAGCTCGTAGTCGAAGTCGCTGACCGCCCGCAGGCCCTTGATCAGCACACTGGCCTGCTGCGCCCGGCAGAAGTCGACCAGCAGGCCACGGAAGGACGCGACCCGCACGTTGTCGTACGAGGACGTCACCTCCCGGAGCATGTCGATCCGCTCCTCGACGGTGAACAGGCCGCTCTTCGACTGGTTCACCAGCACGCCGACGATCACCTCGTCGAAGAGTCGGGCGGCCCGCCCGATGATGTCGAGGTGTCCATTGGTGACCGGGTCGAACGAGCCGGGACACACCGCACGTCTCATGAGCGGCGACCGTACCAAAGGGTGGTCTCGCCGTATCGACGGCTGCGCTCCCCGGTGACGCCCTGCACCCAGGCGACCGGTCCGGTCCGGCTGGACCGTTCCACCACCACCAGGGCGTCCGCAGCCAGCCAGTCGCCGTCGACCAGCGCGGCCAGCAGCTCGGTGACCTCGGCGTCGGGCACGGCGTACGGCGGGTCGGCGAACACCACGTCGTACGGCCCGCCGTCCGGCCCGGCCGCCAGCACCGTGGCGACCCGGCCGGTGACCAACCGGGCGGCCGGGGCGGCCCGCAGCGCGGCGATGTTCTCCCGGACCACGCGGGCGGCCCGGGGATCGGACTCGACCAGCAGCACGTGTGCCGCGCCCCGGGACAGCGCCTCCAGCCCGACCGCGCCGGACCCGGCGTACAGGTCGGCGAAGCGCGCCCCGGCCAGGTCCACGTCGGCCTGCACCGCGCTGAACAGGGCCTCCCGCACCCGGTCGGAGGTCGGTCGGGTGCCGGCGCCGGGCGGCGCGGCGATCCGCCGGCCGCCGAGCGTCCCGGCCACGATCCGGGTCACCGCCTGCTCCTGCTCATGCCCCGACGCTACGCGACCCGCGGTGCGGCACGGTGCGTGCCTACGGCGTCACGCCACGATCACCAGTCGTATATCAATGATCTCAAATTCATAACATCACTTCCGGAGGTTTCCGTGCGCTGTGCCGGCCGCCCCGTTCTCGCTAGGGTCTGCCGGGTGCCGGCCGCGTCCCGCCGGCCCACCGGCGCCGGGAGGCGTCGTCGCGGGCGCGCCGCACCCGGCCGCGACCGCTGACCCCCGCTACCCCGCGCCGCACCCCTGATGCTTCTTCACCCCCGGGAGTACGCGTGATCCGTCCCAAGCTGTCGCCGCGGCGGCCGATCGTCGTGGCCGCCGCCGCCCTGGCCGGCCTCGCCACGGCGTTCGCGGCGTCGCCGCCGGCGTTGGCCACCAGCCCGTCCCCGACCCCGTCGGCCTCCGCGGCCTCGCCCGCGCCGACGCCGTCCGCGAGCGAGTCGCCGGCCTCGTCCGCCCCGGAGGGGCCGAGCTGCGTCAGCGCCGCCGACGCGCGGTACACGCACAAATTCCGCGGCAAGCTCGGCGAGGCCAGCATCACGCTGGTCAACGGCCCGCTCTGCGAGGGCGAGGAGCAGGCCTTCGCGCTGGTCTCGTACGTTGCCCCGTCAACGAAGGTCGAGTTCCCGCAGTACGTGCTCAGCAAGTCGGTGGACAAGTTCACCTCGGTCGCCAAGGACGAGGTGGGCACCCGGTCCACGCTGAAGTTCAAGGTCGAGGTCCCCACCTGCTACACCCAGGTCGACTTCGTCTTCGGCGACAAGATCATTGACCCGCTGACGGAGAGCGACCGCTACCGCAACCGCAAGGTCGGCAGCCGCAAGGGCATCGGCTCCCAGTCCAAGGGCCCGGAGGCCTGGTACAACGGCGACGGCGGCAGCGGCACCTGTGAGGCCGCCCCCGAGGTGGTCGTCGAGTCCGACTGCACCGGCAAGGTCACGTTCAACCTGATCAACCGCGACGGCAACGCCGCGGCGAACTTCGTGATCACCACCGACAAGGGCTTCAGCAAGGCCGTCACGGTCGCCCTGCGCAGCATCGAGAAGGTCGAGCTGGACGCCGCCGCGGTGGACGGCCAGATCACCGTCACCGCGAACGAGAAGAGCCTCTGGACCGGCACCCAAAAGGCCCCGGCGGAGTGCCAGGAGCCCGAGGTCGGCGAGCCGGAGACCTCCTACGAGTCCACCTGCGACGAGCTGTTCCTGCTGGTCCAGAACCCGAAGAACGGCGTCAGCCTGACCTCGACCTTCACCCCGAGCACCGGCGAGCCGCAGACCGTCACCATCGAGCCGGGCACCAACAAGTCCGTGCGCTTCCCGGCCTCCAAGGGTCTGACCGTCGTCGTCACCGGCGACCTGGAGTCCGCCGAGCCGATCAAGTGGACCGCCCCGATCTCCGGCTGCGACGAGGGCGGCACCGGTGGTGGCGGCCAGGACGGCGGCCTGCCGGTGACGGGCGCGGCGGCCGGCGGCATCGCCGCAGGCGCTGTGGCCCTGTTGGCGGCCGGCGCGGTGCTCTTCGTCGTCGCCCGGCGTCGGCGGATCCGCTTCACCTCCTGACCCACCCTGACCCGCTGACCTGACGGGGTTCCCCCGAACCGCACGACCCGAGGGCGCGTCGACCACCCGGCCGACGCGCCCTCGCCCCATCCGGGCCGTCCCCCACCCCCGCAGAGTCGCGCTCTTCCACGGAAGCAGTGGCGTCGAGGCCACGAATTCCGTGAAAGAGCGTTCGTGGCGGGGCGCGGCGGGTGGGAGTGGTCAGTCGATGGTGAGGAGGTGGTCGATCAGGATTGGGGCGGCCGGGTCCTCGTCGTCGTTGGTCAGCACGACCAGCCGGCGGTCGGAGTCCGGCAGCCAGGCGACGAACCCCTTGAAGCCGAGGTTGTGCCCGGAGTGGTTGACCGACCGCTCCCCCGCCAACGGGCCGACGAAGCAGCCGTACCCGTACGCCTGTGGTCCGGAGCCGGTCTGCGCGTACGCGGTGATCATCCGCGCGACCGAGGCGGGGGTGATCAGTCGGGCGTCCCGCAGCCCGTCGAACCAGGCCACTAGGTCGTCGGCGGTGCACCAGACGTCACCTGCGCCCATGCTCACCGTGTCCAGATCCCAGGAGGGCACCGGACGGCCGCCGGAGTGGCCCGTCGCCACGTCGGCGCGTCCCGCGCCGGAGCCGGCGAAGCTGCCGGTCATGCCCAGCGGAGCGAAGACCTCCTCCGCCATGAAGTCCCGGTACGGCCGGTCGGCGGCCCGCTCGACGGCGCGGGCGAGCAGGACGTAACCCGGGCTGCTGTAGTGCCAGCCCGCACCGGGAGCGAACAGCGGCGGGAGCGCGCGGAACCTGGCCAGCAGCTCATCGGGGTCGATCGCGCCGGCCAGGTCGAGCAGCGGGTACTCCTCCCAGTGCCCGAGGCCCGAGGTGTGGGTGAGCAGGTGGTGCAGGGTGATGGGACGCCAGGCCGGCGGGCAGCTCGGCACCCACCTGTCGACGGGATCGTGCACGTCGAGTTTTCCCCGCTCGGCGAGGAGCAGGACAGCCGCGGCGGTCATGTTCTTGCTGATCGAGGCGATCTGGAACCGGGTCCGGCCGGAGCAGGGCTGACCGGTGGCATCGTCGGCAAGGCCGGTGGCCTGCTCGACGGCGCGCCGGTCGCCCCGGGCCAGCAGCACCATGCCACGAAGGAGGGATGGGGTCGACATCGGCCGATCCTAGGCGCGGACGCGCCTCCGGTGGGGCCGCCGACGACCCTGACGGCGGGCGGGGCCGCCCCTCCCGGTGTGCCGCGCCACACTCCGCCCGACGAGGCGGCCACCCGGCGCCCGATCCGGAGTCGATCACCCCGCCGGGGCGAGATCAGCCCTTCTCCAGGTACTCCGCTCGTTCCTCGTCGACCAGGGCGGCCACCGAGGCGGCGAGCGCCGGGTGGCGTTCCAGCTCCGGATCCTCCTCGACCAGGGCGATCGCCTCGGCCCGGGCGTCCCGGATCAGGTCGGCGTCGCGCAGCAGCGACAGCAGCCGCAGGTGCGAGCGCCGGCCGGACTGGGTGGCCCCGAGCACGTCGCCCTCGCGGCGCTGCTCCAGGTCCAGCTCGGCGAGCTTGAAACCGTCCGTGGTGGACGCCACCGCGTCGAGGCGCTCCCGGGCCGAGGAGCCCTCGGCAGCCTCGCTGACCAGCAGGCAGAGCCCGGCCGCCGAACCCCGGCCCACCCGGCCGCGCAGCTGGTGCAGCTGGGAGACGCCGAATCGGTCGGCGTCCAGCACGATCATCACGGTGGCGTTGGGCACGTCGACGCCGACCTCGACGACCGTGGTGGCGACCAGCACGTCCAGGTCGCCGGCGGCGAAGGAGCGCATCACGGCGTCCTTCTCGTCGGCGGGCAGCTTCCCGTGCAGGACGCCGATCCGCAGCCCGTGCAACGGCCCCTCGGCGAGCAGCGGGGCGACCTCGGTCACCGCGAGCGGGGGCCGTCGGCCGTTGTCGTCCTCCCGGGGCGGCTCCTCCTCCGACGCCGGCCCCTCTCCGATCCGGGGGCACACCACGTACGCCTGGTGGCCGGCGGCGGCCTCCTCGCGGAGCCGACGCCAGGCCCGGTCCAGGAAGGCCGGCTTCTCGGCGGCGGGCACCACGTGCGAGGCGATCGGCGAGCGCCCCTGCGGGAGCTGGGACAGTGTGGACGTCTCGAGGTCGCCGTAGACGGTCATCGCCACCGTGCGCGGGATCGGGGTGGCCGTCATCACCAGCACGTGCGGCGGTTGGTCGGCCTTCGAGCGCAACGCGTCGCGCTGCTCCACGCCGAACCGGTGCTGCTCGTCGACCACCACGAGGCCCAGGTCGGCGAAGTCCACCCCCTCGTACAGCAGGGCGTGGGTGCCCAGCACGATCCCGGCCCGCCCGCCGGCCACCTCGGCGAGGGCCTGCCGGCGGGCTGCCGCACCGAGCGAGCCGGTGACCAGTTCGACCCGGGTGGCGTCGTCGGCGGCGCCCAGCTCACCGGCCCGGGCGAGCGGGCCGAGCAGGTCGAGCATCCCCCGGTGGTGCTGGGCGGCGAGGACCTCGGTCGGGGCGAGCAGCGCGGCCTGCCCACCGGCGTCGACCACCTGGAGCATCGCCCGCAGCGCCACCACCGTCTTGCCGGAGCCGACCTCGCCCTGGAGCAGCCGGTGCATCGGGTGCGGGACGGTCAGGTCGGCGGCGATCTCCGCGCCGACCGTCCGCTGGCCGGGGGTCAGCTCGTACGGCAGCCGGGCGTCGAACGCGTCGAGCAGCCCACCGGCGCGCGGCGGCCGGGCCTTCGCCGGCCAGGCGGCGGCCCGGAGCTTGCGCTGCACGAGGGTGAGCTGCACGGCGAACGCCTCGTCCCACTTGAGCCGGCGGCGGGCCCGGTACAGGTTCTCCTTGCTGGACGGGCGGTGGATCTCGCGCAGCGCGGTGCCGATCCCGACCAGTTTGCGGTCGGCCCGGACGGTGGCGGGCTGCGGGTCCTCCGGCGGGGTGAGGGTGTCCAGCACCACCCGCACGCAGCGGGCGATCACCCAGGTCGGCACCGCCGCCGCGGCCGGGTACACCGGGATCAGCGCCCCGGCGAACTCCTCGACCTCCTCGCCGACCGCGGCCTCGCCGTCGTCACCGTCGCCGAGCATGACGTACTCCGGGCCGTTGAGCTGCCGTTTGTTCCGGAACTCGGTGACCTTACCGGCGAACAGGCCCCACCGGCCGGGGCGCAGCTCCCGTTCCCGCCACGCCTGGTTGCCGAAGAAGGTCAGGGTGAGCACGCCGCCGGAGTCGTCCCCGACGGTCACCTCCAGCAGGTTGCCCCGGCGCTGGCGCATCGGCCGCACGGCGGTTCTCTGCACCTGGGCCAGCACGGTGACCTGCTCGCCGACGTCCAGCGAGCGGATGTCGGTGTGCTCGCCGCGCTCGTCGTACCGGCGGGGGAAGTGGTAGACCAGGTCACCGGCGGTGTGCAGGTCGAGGTGCGCGGCCAGGGCCTTGGCCGTCTTGTCCCCGACCAGCTTCTTCAGCGGCGTGTCGACCGTGGCCGGCTCGGACGTCGTCATTCGACCCCCACCAGGAGCGGATAGTGCGGTTGGCCGCCCGGGTACGCCTGGACCTCCACGAACGGCCAGCGCCGGGCGACGTGCTCGCGGACGGCCTCGGCCAGCCCGTCGGGGGCGTCCGCGCCGGAGAGCAGGGTGACCAGCTCGCCGCCGCCGCCGAGCATCCGGTCGACCACGGCGGCGCAGGTGTCGGCCAGGTCGACGCCGATCAGGTGCACCTCCCCCTCGACCAGGGCGAGCACGTCGCCGGGGCGGCACGGGCCGGCGACGGTCAGCGCCTCCCGGCTGGCCCAGCAGACCTCGGCGTACCGGCACGCGCCCGCGGCCTCGGCCATCGCGATCACGTCGTCGGCGAAGCGGCGCTCCGGGTCGCGCACGGCGAGGGCTGCCAGCGCCTGCACCGGCGACCGGGTCGGCACCACGCTGACCTTCACCCCGAGCGCGTGCGCCTCCCGCGCGGCGGCGCTCGCCACGGCCTGGGTGTTCGGGTCGTTGGGCAGCACCACCACCCGGGCCGCCGCCGTGGCCCGGATGGCGTCGAGCAGCTCACCGATGGACGGGTTGCCCGGCAGCACCGTCGCCCCCTCGCCCTCGAACAGGTCCGCCATGCCGACGCCGGAGGCGACCACCACTGCCGCCCGGCCGTGGTGGGCCGGGGTCGGCGTGGCCACCTGGTCCGCGAAGCGGGTCACCGAGATCCGGTACGGCCGACCGGCCTCCACCCCCGCCTCCACGGCCGCGCCCACGTCGTTGACGTGCACGTGCACGTTCCAGGTGGTCGACGCCGCATCGGTGGCCCCGTCGCCGACCACCACCAGCGAGTCGCCGAGCCCGGCCAGGATCTCCCGCAGCCGGGTGACCGCCTCGGGCCCGGCGTCGAGCAGGAACTGCACCTCGTACGCGTACTCCGCCGAGCCGGTCTCCCGGGCGGCGGTGGCCGGCGGGCGGGCCTCGCGCGGGGCCGGCGCCGGCCGGGCCGGGCTCTCCCCCGTGATCACCTCGACCAGCGCGTCGAGCAGCAGGCACAGCCCCCGACCGCCGGCGTCGACCACGCCGGCGCGGGCCAGGGCCGGCAACTGCTCGGGGGTGCGCGTCAGGGCCCGGGCCGCCGCTCCGGCCGCCTCCTGGGCGACGATGCGCAGGTCGTCGCTGTCCGCCGACTCGGCCGCCCCGGCCGCCGCCGAGACCACGCTGAGCAGGGTGCCCTCGACCGGGCGGGCGACAGCGGCGTACGCCGCCGCGGTGGCGTCGCGCAGCGCGGCGGCCAGCTGGCGGCCCCGCACCGCCGGCACGGTGGCCAGGGCGTCGGCGAAGCCGCGCAGGATCTGCGACAGGATCACCCCGGAGTTGCCCCTGGCGCCGAGCAGCGCGCCGCGCGCCATCAGCCGCAGCGCGTGCCCGTGCGGGGTGGACCCGCCGTCGCCGACGGTGGCCAGGTCCATCGCCAGGGCCTGCTGGGCCGAGGTGAGGGTGAGCACGAGGTTGGTGCCGGTGTCGCCGTCGGGCACCGGGTAGACGTTGAGGTCGTCGATCTCCCCCTGGTGCCGGCGGAGCGCGGCCAACCCGCCCGCGCACCAGCGGCGCACCGCGGCGGCGTCGAGGGTGTCCAGCACGGCGAGAAGCCTACTGGCGCGCACCGACACGCGCCCGGGCCGACCGTCCCGTTCCGGCGTGTCCACTCGACAGGGGCCGGTTGGCCAGGCACGGGGGCATCGGGTAACCTGACCAGGTTGCCCGGGCAGCGCTTGGTGGCGACCTCATGAACGTTTCAAAACACCCAGGAGTATCCCGTGGCTAGCGTGTGCGACGTCTGTGGCAAGGGACCGGGCTTCGGCCACAACGTGTCCCACTCGCACCGGCGGACCAACCGCCGCTGGAACCCGAACATCCAGTCGGTGCGCACTCCGGCCGGTGGCGGTAACACCAAGAAGTTGCAGGTCTGCACCTCCTGCATCAAGGCCGGCAAGGTCACCCGCGCCTGACGCGGTAGCGCCGACCCACCTTTCGTCGAAAAGCCGGCGGGCCCCGAGGGCCCGCCGGCTTTTCGTGTCCGCCCTCGGGGCGGAGCGCGGCGAGGACGGGGGCGTCAGAGGGTACGGCCGAAGGAGAGGCAGCCGGGGGCGTCCTGGTAGTAGCCGAAGTTCGGGATGCTCTCGTACCCGGCCGAGGTGTACATGGCGATCGCCTCGGGCTGCTTGTCCCCGCACTCCAGGATGATCCGCTTGCGCCCGTGCTCGCGCGCCGACCGCTCGACGGCCACGAGCACCGCCCGCGCCACGCCCCGTCCGCGCGCCACGGGGCTGGTGTACATCCGCTTCAGCTCCGCGGTGTCCCCGGTGTCGCCGTGGCTGCGCCAGCCGCCGCACCCCACCGGCTCCCCGGCCAGGTACGCGACCAGGAACGCCCCGCCCGGCGGCTCGAACTCGACGGCGTCGACCGGGGTGTCGTCCCCGCTGCCTCCGTACCGCTGACCCAGGTCCGCCAGGGCGGCCCGGACGAGCCGCTGCGACTCCGGCGAGTCGAAGCGGGTCGCGCGGATCTCAATCTCACTCACCGGTGAAGGGTACGTCCCTGACCAGCCGTTACCGGAAGTGGTCCCAGCCGGTCGGTCCGGCGTACGGGACGCCGTCGACGGTCACGCCCCCGCCCTCGACCACCCGGCCGACCGGCCGCCACGGCGCGGGCAACGCCACCGCCGGGGGGAAGGTCGCGGCCAGCGCGTGGTCGTCGCCACCACCGAGGATCCACAGGTACGGGTCGACCCCGAGCGCCTGGGCGGCGTCGCTCATCTGCCGGGGCACCTCGAAGGCGTCCCGGCGCACGTCGATGCCGACCCCGCTCGCCCGGGCGACGTGTCCGAGGTCGGCCAGCAGCCCGTCCGACACGTCGATCATGGCGGTGGCGCCGAGCCGGGCGGCGTGCGGGCCGGCCGGGTACGGCACCTCGGGCCGCCGGTACGCCTCGACCAGCAGCTTCGGGGTGCGGAAGCCCCGGGACAGCACGGTGTGCCCGGCGGCGGCGTACCCGCTGCGGCCGGCCAGGGCCAGCACGTCCCCCGCCCGGGCGCCCGAGCGGACCACCGGGGCCAGCCCGCCCAGGTCGCCGAGGGCGGTGACCGCGATCGTCAGCGTCGGGCTGGCGGACATGTCGCCGCCGACCACGCTCGCCCCCACCGTGGCCGCCTCGGCGGCCAGCCCGTCGGCCAGCTCCTCGGCCCAGGCCGGGTCCAGGTCCGCCGGCATGCACAACGCCACCAGCAGCGCGGTCGGGGTGCCGCCCATCGCCGCGATGTCGGCCAGGTTGGCCGCCGCCGCCCGGTGCCCCACGTCCCGGGCGCTGGACCAGTCCCGCCGGAAGTGCCGCCCCTCGACCAGCACGTCGGTGGACGCGACGACGCGGGCGTCCGGCGCGACCAGCACCGCCGCGTCGTCGCCGGGCCCCAGCAGGCAGGCCGCTCCCTGTGGCAGCCGGGCGGTGACCCGGTCGATCAACCCGAACTCGCCGATCCCGGCCACGCTCATGCCCGTCCCCCGTCGCGCCCGTACCCGCCGTGGGCCCGGAACCGTCCCGCGCCCCATCCGCTGTCGCGCCCGTCGCGCTCGCTCACCGCTTCTCCTTGGCCACCGATAGGGATCAGACCTGGTCCGTAAGGTAGTTTCACCCTTCGGGCCGCCTACGGGCGGCGACGGACGGAGGTCGAGTCGTGGTACAGGCGTACATCCTCATCCAGACCGAGGTCGGCCGAGCGCGTGACGTGGCCGATCTGATCGCGGACCTTGCCGGCGTGGTACGCGTCGACGCCGTCACCGGCCCGTACGACGTGGTCGTGCTCACCGAGGCCAACACGGTCGACGAGCTCGGCAAACTCATCGTCAGCAACGTGCAGATGGTGCCCGGCATCACCCGCACCCTCACGTGTTCGGTGGTGCGCCTGTAAGTGGACGAGATCAGTTCCTCCTCCGACAAGACCGACAGCGCCGGCAAGACCGCCGGGCTCGACAGCGCCGACGGCGCCGACGGGCGGACCCAGGGCCCGCCGCGCCGGGACCGGGCCAACCGGAGCGCGGCGCTGATGGCCACGCTGATCGCCGTCCCGGTGACCGTGGCCGTCGCCGGATTCACCTTCGCCAAGCTCGCCCCGGACACCCCGGCCGCCGAGCCGGGCCCGTCGGCGACCAGCGTCCGGCCGCAGTCCACCGCGCCGGTCGAGATGGCCGCCCCGAAGCTGGCCGAGCGGCCCGAGATCGTGTGCCGCGCCCTGACGTCGCAGCTCCCGTCGACCGTGCGGGACGTGGCCCAGCGGCCGGTCACCGCCGGCCCCGAGCAAAACGCGGCGTACGGCGATCCGGCGCTCACCGTCGCCTGCGGCGGCGACGAGCCCACCCCCGGGTCCACCGACGACGTCTGGGTGGTCAACAAGGTCTGCTGGTACGCGGTCGAGGGGCCGGACGCGACCGTGCTCACCACCCTCGACCGGGAGACCGCCGTGCGGGTCACCGTCCCCCACTCGTACGGGGCGGCCCTGCAGTGGGTGAGCCCGATCTCCGACGTGGTGGTCGCCTCGGTGCCCTCCGGCGGCGCCGTCCCGGCCGGCTGCACGGGCTGAGCGCGGGCCGGCCCCGCTCGGCGCGGGGGGCCGGGTGCGGGTTCAGTGCAGGCCTACGCCGCGCCGCTGGGCGGTGCGGATCAGGCGGTTCACCAGCTTCGGGTACTCCAGCCCCGAGGCGGCCCACATCAGCGGGAACATCGACGTCGGGGTGAAACCCGGCATGGTGTTGATCTCGTTGAGGTAGACGTCCAGCTCGGGGGTGACGAAGAAGTCGACCCGGGCCAGCCCGGCGCAGTCCAGCGCGGCGAACGCGCGGACGGCGTACTCCTGGACCTGACGGGTGACGTGCTCGGGCAGGGGCGCCGGCAGGTCGTACTCGGGCTCGGAGAGGTACTTCGCCTCGAAGTCGTACCAGGCGTGCTCGCCGCCGGCGCGCACCTCGGCCAGCAGGGACGCCTCGGCCCCGCCGCCTGCCTCGCCCTCCAGCACGCCGCACTCGATCTCCCGGCCGACGATCGCGCCCTCGACCAGCACCTTCGGGTCGATCTCCCGGGCGACGGCGACGGCGGCCTCCAGGTCGGCCCAGTCGTCGACCTTGGTGATGCCGAACGACGAACCGGCCCTGGACGGCTTGACGAAGACCGGCAGGCCGAGCCGCTGCTTGTCCTGCTCGGAGAGGGTCACCCCGTTGCGCAGCACGGCGTACGGCCCGACCGGGATGCCCTCGGCGGCGCAGAGCTTCTTGGTGAACTCCTTGTCCATGGCGGCGGCGGAGGCGAAGACGTTCGCCCCGACGTACGGGATGCCGGCCATCTCCAGCATGCCCTGGATGGTGCCGTCCTCGCCGTAGGCGCCGTGCAGCACGGGGAAGACCACGTCGACGTCGGCGAGCACCTGGGGGCCCTCGGTCGGGTCGAGCACCATCAGCCCGTTGCCCGTCGGGTCGGCGCGCAGCACGATGTCGACGCCGGCCTCGGCGGTGATCTCCGGCAGCCGCCGGGCGCTGATCGCCAGGTCGCGATGGTCACCGCTGGTCAGCACCCACTTGCCGGCCCGGGTGATGCCCACGGGGACCACCTCGAACTCGTCCGGGTCGAGCGCGCCGAGCACGCTGCCGGCGCTGACGCAGGAGATGCCGTGTTCGGGGCTTCGGCCGCCGAAGACGAGGGCCACACGGGTCTTGCCTGGGGTGGTCACTCGGTCACCCTTTCGTCCGCGACTGCGAGGCTGATGGCGCTCACCCGGTTGACCTTACTGTGGGTGGCGAGACATGGATGCCGATACCCGGGGAGGGCGGCAATACACCGCAACCGGTCAACATCGCCTACACGCAGCGTAATCGCATCAACTCGGACGCTCGGGGCGGTCGGCGGACGACCGGAGGTCAGAGGCCGTACCGGCGGCCGACCGCGATCACCTTCACCCGCTGCCGGCCGGCCCGTACCATGCCCAGCGCCATGAACGCGCCGGCGATCCGGTCGGCCGCCTCCCGGCTGCTCGCGCCGACCACCTGACGGCGCCGCTCCGGTGCGCGCCGCTCGTCCCGGACGGGTCCGTCGACGGGCCGGACGTCGGTCAGCACCACGAGGAACCGGGTCATGGCCGTCCTCCAGTCCCGCCCCACTCCGACCGGGCGGACGCCTGCTCGGGCTCCGCCGTGGTCGCCGCCAGGCCGCCCGAACGGTCCCGGCACACGTAGGCCAGGCTCGCGTGGATCCACGCGTCGTCGTTGTCGCGGAGCACCGGATGCGCGCACCACCGGCACCGCGACACCCTGGGCCAGGAGGCGGTCACCGTCATGCGACTCCCTTCCGGTGCGTCCCGGGTGGCGGCACGCGGCGATCGGGTACGGGGGAGAAAACCCGATCGCCACGCGCCCCATCCCCTCCGGTCACTCACCACCACCGTCGCCACGACAACCGGCGGTGAGGAACTGGTCACACATTGACATGTGGATGGGCGTGAATGCAACTCTCATCGGCGTTCTCTCATGTACACCTTCCCGAAGATGTGTGTCACCATCAATGCATGGCACCGAAGACCGCCAGGGCCCGACGGCTCGGCATCGCGCTGCGTACCCACCGGGAGGCGGCCGGCCTCACCCTCGAAGCCGCCGCCGACGAGATCAACAGCACCCGGAGCACCCTGTCCCGGTACGAGAACGCCCAGACGCTGATCAGCCCGGCCACGGTGCGCGCCCTGCTCACCCTCTACGGCGTGGGCGCCGACGAACTCGCCGCGGCCGTCCAGCTCGCCAAGGACGCCCGCAAGCCGGGCTGGTGGGTGTCCTACTCGTACCTGCTGGACCGGCGGACCATCGACTTCATCGCGCTGGAGGCGGAGGCGACCGGCATCGCCAACTTCGAGCCCTCGGTGGTGCCCGGCCTGTTGCAGACGGCGGACTACATCCGGGCGGTGATGCGGGGCGGCCCGCACACCCTCAGCGACGACCAGGTGGAGCAGCGGGTCCACCTGCGACTCGACCGCCAGCAGCGGCTCACCGACGAGAATCCACCGATCCTCGACGCGATCATCGACGAGGGCGCGCTGCTGCGCCCGGTGGGCGGTGAGAGCGTGATGGAGGAGCAACTGCGCCACCTGCTCAAGACGTCCGAGTTGCCCAACATCACCGTCCAGGTGATCCCGCTGGCCGCGGGCTACCACCGGGGCACCCGGGGCTCGCTGCACATCCTGGAGTTCCCCGACCCGGAGGATCCGATCATCGCATCGGTGGAAACGGTGGCCGGGCAGATGGTCCTGGACCGGGCCGGTGACCTGCGCACCTGCACCAAGATCATGGAGCATCTACGGACGGTCGCACTCAGCCCCGCGGCCAGCCGGGAACAGCTTTTCCGCATCCTGAAAGGACGGTAGGACGATGACCCCGACGACGAGCGCGGCACTGGCTGCGGCGCGATGGCGCAAGAGCAGCCGCAGCGGCGACGAAGGCGCCTGCGTGGAGATGGCGGTCGTGCCCGACGCGATCGCGGTCCGCGACTCCAAGGACCCGGCCGGCCCGGCGCTGATCTTCGCGCCGACAGCCTGGACCGCCTTCGCCACAGCCCCACCCCGCCGCTGACCGCCGCCCGGCCGGCCGGGGGGTCCCGCCCCGGCCGGCCGGCGCGGCCCACCCCGGCCGGCACCCGCCGGCCCCTCGTCGTGGTCCACCCGCCGCCCGGTCCGCACCGCCGGCCGGCGGGTGGGCCACCACCAGACCCCGGCCCCCGCACCCCGGCGACCGCAGGCGGCGGCCTTCCGCTCAGGCGTCGAGAGCGGCGGTGACGTCGGCCAGCAGGTCCGCGGTGTCCTCCACCCCGCAGGAAAGCCGGACGAAGCCGGGGGCGGTGTCATCGCCCCACTGGGCCCGGCGGTCCGCCGTGGTGTGCAGGCCCCCGAACGAGGTGGCCGCGTCCACCAGCCGGGCCCCGTCGACGAACCGGCCGACCCGCTCGGCGTCGCCCAGATCGAACGCGAGCATCCCGGGCATCCGGCGCATCTGCGCCGCCGCCACCGGGTACGCGGGATCGTCGGGCAGGCCCGGCCAGCGCAGGCCCGTCACGTCGGGACGGCCGACGAGCAGCCGGGCCAGCGCCTCGGCGTTGGCGGACTGCCGGGCCAGCCGCAGGTCGAGAGTGGCCAGCGAGCGGTGCGCCAGCCACGCGTCGAACGCCCCGGGCACCGCGCCGGTGACGGTGCGCCAGGCGGTGACCGGGTCGAGCAGCTCCGGCGTACGGGTCGCCACGTAGCCGAGCAGCAGGTCGGAGTGCCCGGTCAGGGCCTTGGTGCCGGAGGCGACCACCAGGTCCGCGCCGAGATCCAGCGGGCGCTGGCCGAGCGGCGTGGCGGTGGTGTTGTCGACCGCGACGAGGGCGCCGGCGGCGTGCGCGTCCCGGGCCAGCGCGGCGATGTCGGCGACGTCCAGGCCCGGGTTGGCCGGGGTCTCCAGCAGCACCAGCCGGACCCCGTCGAACGACGGGTACGGCCCGGCGGTCGGCGCGAACAGCACCCGCACGCCGATCCCGGCGAGGGTGTCGGTGGCGAACGCCCGCATCGGGTAGTACCCGTCGGCGGGGAGCAGCACGGTGTCGCCGGGGCGCAGCAGCGCCAGCAGCAGGCCGGTGATGGCCGCCTGCCCGCTGGCGAAGACCCGGACGTCACCGCCCTCCAGCTCGCCGATGGCCGCCTCCAGCAGCCGCCGGGTCGGGTTGTCCGGCCGGCCGTACCCGTTCGGGGTCGCCGCCGGCCCCTGCCACGGGTCGAGGTGGTACGTCGCGGCGAAGACCGGCCCGGGCAGGAACGGCTGCCCCGGGGCCGGCTCGGGCAGACCGGCCCGGACGCAGCGGGTGCCGTCGCCGTCGCTGGCCGGTGCGCTCATGCGGGCCTCACTCGTACGACTCGGGCTTGGCGGTGCGGCTCATCAACAAGTCCACCGTGAGCCGGGGGTCCATCCCCTCGTGACAGATCCGCTCGATCTGCTCGGTGATCGGCATCTCCACCCCGTGCGAGCGGGCCAGGTCCCGGATGGCCAGGCAGCTCTTCACGCCCTCGGCGGTCTGCCGGGTGGCCGCCTGGGCCTGCTCCAGGGTCTCCCCCCGGCCCAGGTGCTCGCCGAAGGTCCGGTTGCGGGCCAGCGGCGACGAGCAGGACGCCACGAGGTCGCCCATCCCGGCCAGCCCGGCGAAGGTGATCGGGTCCGCGCCGAGTGCCACCCCGAGTCGGGCGGTCTCGGCCAGCCCCCGGGTCATCAGCATCGCCCGGGTGTTGTCGCCGAACCCCATCGCGGTGGCGATGCCGTACGCGAGGGCGATCACGTTCTTCACGGCCCCGCCCAGCTCACAGCCGATCACGTCGTCGTTGGTGTACGGCCGGAAGTACGGCGTCCGGATCGACGACTGGACTAGCTGGACGCGGCGGTCGTCGGTGCCGGCGACCACGGTGCCGGCGGGCTGCTCGGCGGCGATCTCGGGGGCGAGGTTCGGGCCGGAGACCACCACCACCCGGTCCGGGGTGACCCCGGCGGTCTCCACGATCACCTCGCTCATCCGCCTGGTGGTGCCCAGCTCGATGCCCTTCATCAGCGACACCAGCGTCGAGTCCGGATGCAGGTGGCCGGTCCACTCGGCGAGGTTGCCGCGCAGCGTCTGCGACGGCACGGCCAGCACCACGATCTCCGCGCCGGTGATCGCCTCGGCGGCGTCGGCGGTGCCGGTGACCCGCTCCGGCAGCCGCAGGTCCGGCAGGTACTCCGGGTTGTGCCGACGCGACCGGATCGCCTCGGCCACCGGCTGCCGCCGGGCCCAGATCGTCACGTCCCGGCCGGCGTCGGCGAGGATCTTGGCGAACGCCGTCCCCCACGACCCGGCCCCCAGCACGGCCACGTGGCCGGTCACGCCGCACCCCCCTCGGCCGGCAGGGAGCGGGTGACGGCGGGACGGGACGGCCGTTCCCACAGCGGTGGCGGCGTCCCGCCGCGGATCTCGGCGAGCTGGTCGCGCAGGCGCAGCATGATGGCCTCGGTCATCTCTTCCAGGGTGGCCTTGGTTGGCGTCGAGCCGACCCACCGGCTCAGGTCGACCGGCGGACCGGCGACCACGGTCACCGGGATGCGAGGCCGCAGGTTGAACCGGTTGGTCCGCGGGTCGAAGAGCTTCTCCGGGCCCCACATGGCGACGGGGACCACCGGGGCGCCGGTGGCCAGCGCCAGCCGGGCGGCGCCTGTCTTGCCCTTCATCGGCCACAGCTCCGGCTCGCGGGTGGTGGTCCCCTCCGGGTAGATCACCACCGCGCCCCCCTCGGAGAGCGCGGCGACCAGGGTGTCCAGCGACTTGACGGCGTCCGCCGTGCCCCGTTCCACCGGGATCTGCCGGCACCGGTGCAGGATCCAGCCCGCCACCGGCACCCGGAAGACGCTGGCCTTGCCGAGGAACCGGGGCCAGCGGCCCGCGTCGTAGACGAAGTGCGCGGAGACCAGCGGGTCGGCGTGCGAGAGGTGGTTCGGCACGATGATGATTCCGCCGTCGCGGCGCAACTGCTCCATGCCCCGCCAGGTGCGCCGGGTCCAGACCACCATCACGGGCTTCACCAGCAGCACGGCGAACCGTTGCCAGAACCCCAGCCTGCGCCGTGTCACCCTGCCTCCTCGTAGCCCCGACCCGCGCCGCACCCACCCGCGCTGCCCGCAGCGAAATCATGCCTGCTCGCCCCGGGTACGGCCAGTGCGGGTGCCGCCGCCCGACTGGCAGGATTGTCCCGTGCAGCAGCGAACCTGGACGGTGGTGGTACCGGTGAAGCGCCTCGGCGCGGCGAAGAGCCGGCTGCGCGGGGCGCTGCCCGGCGTACCCCACGAGGAGCTGGCGCTGGCCCTGGCGGCCGACACGGTCGCCGCGGTGCGGGCGTGCCCGGCGGTCGCCGCCGTGGTGGTGGTCACCGACGACCCGCTGGTGGCGGCGATGGCCGGCGCGGCGGGCGCGCGGGCCGTGCCGGACGTGCCGGACGCCGGCCTGAACGCCGCCTTCCGGCACGGCGCCGAGGTCGCGACCGCCGGTGGCGGGGCGTGGGTGGCCGGGCTCACCGCGGACCTGCCGGCGCTGCGCCCGGCCGAGCTGGCCACCGCGCTCGACGCGGTCACCGCCGGCCTTGCCGGGGTACGCCGGTTCGTGGCCGACGCCCCGGGGAGCGGCACCGTGCTGCTCGCCGCGCCGCCCGGCATGCCGCTGGATCCCCGGTTCGGGGTCGGCTCGGCGGCGGCTCACCTGGCGGGTGGCGCGTTGCCGCTGACCGGCGACTGGCCGACCCTGCGCCGGGACGTCGACACGGCCGCCGACCTGGCCGCCGCCGCCCGGCTGGGGCTCGGGCCACGCACCGCCGCCCTGGCCGGCGTCGACCGACCGGCCGCCCACCCGGGTTGACCCGACCGGCCCGGCGCGGGGTGTACGGTGCTGCCATGCAGGGCACGGTGGCCACCTACGACGCGGCGACGCGCAGCGGCGTGCTGCTCCTCGACGACGGCACCGAGCTGGCCTTCCCGGCCCGGGCGTTCGACGCCTCCGGGCTGCGGCTGCTCCGGCTGGGCCAGCGGGTCCGGATCGAGACCGACACCGTCGGGGAGATCGTCCGGGTGACGTTGCCGACGATGCCGTGAGCTACCCGCCCAAGTTCATTTTGCGTTAACCCGTTCCGGGACATTATGAGCGGGTGAGCACCCCTCGCGAGCAACCCACCGGCCCGTCCACCGACGACCAACCACCCGCCGACGACCGCCCCACCGGTGGGCGGGAAGCCGTGGACCCCACGCCCGTCCGCAACGGATCCCGCCAGCGCGGCGTCGACGGCCGCTTCCGCCCTCGGGAGACCGCCGAGGACGAGCTGGCGGCGTCCGGCCCGGCCGCCGGGGCGGCCTCCGCCGGGTTGGAGGAGGTGCTCGACGCGCCCAGCGAGCAGCCGACGGCGGCGGTCCGGCCCGCGCCCGGCCCTGACTCCGGCTCCGACGACGAGCCGACGCCGCCGGAGCCGCTGCCCGAGGACCGGTTCCTCAACCGGGAGCTGTCCTGGCTCGACTTCAACGCCCGGGTGCTGGCCCTGGCCGAGGACCCGCGCACCCCGCTGCTGGAGCGGGCGAAGTTCCTGGCCATCTTCGCCAGCAACCTCGACGAGTTCTACATGGTGCGGGTGGCCGGGCTGAAGCGCCGCCTGTCGGCGGGGCTGCCGGTGCGCGGCGGGGACCGGCTGCCGCTGCGCACCCAGCTTGAGCTGATCACCGAGCGGACCGCCGACCTGGTCGGCCGGCACGCCGCCTGTTCCGTCGACGACGTGCTGCCGAAGCTCGCCGCCGAGAACATCCGAATCCTGCGCTGGTCGGACCTGGACGCGCCCGAGCGGGAGCGCCTGCGCACCTACTTCCGCGAGCACATCTTCCCGGTGCTCACCCCGCTCGCGGTCGACCCCGCGCACCCGTTCCCGTACATCTCCGGGCGATCGCTGAACCTGGCCGTCGCCGTCCGCGACCCCGACGGCGGCTCGGAGCTGTTCGCCCGGGTCAAGGTGCCGAACAACGTGCCCCGGTTCGTCCGGGTCGGCCGGGACGCCCCCGGGGTACAGGTGCTCCCGGTCGAGGAACTGATCTCGGTGCACCTGGAGCAGCTCTTCTCCGGTATGCAGGTGGTCGAGTGTCACCTGTTCCGGGTCACTCGCAACACCGAGGTGGAGGTCGACGAGGACCGCGACGAGGACCTGCTCCAAGCCCTGGAGCGGGAGCTGGCCCGCCGCCGGTTCGGCCCGCCGGTACGGCTGGAGGTGGCCGCCTCCATCTCCGACCACATGCTGGAGCTGCTGGTCCGCGAGCTGGACATGGACGGCCACGACGTGCTGCGGGTCCGGGGCCTGCTCGACCTGTCCGCCCTGTGGCAGCTCTACGGCGACGCCGACCGCCCCGACCTGAAGGACCCGCCGTTCGTGCCGGCCACCCACCCCCGGCTCACCGAGGGCGAGGTGCCGCGCAGCGTCTTCGCCACCCTGCGGGACGGGGACGTGTTGGTGCACCACCCGTACCACTCGTTCGCGACGAGCGTGCAGCGCTTCGTCGAGCAGGCGGCGGCCGACCCGGACGTGCTGGCCATCAAGCAGACCCTCTACCGCACCAGCGGGGACTCCCCGATCGTCGACGCGCTGGTCGACGCGGCCGCCGCCGGCAAACAGGTGGTGGTGCTGGTGGAGCTGAAGGCCCGGTTCGACGAGGTGGCCAACATCGGCTGGGCGCGCACGCTGGAGCGCGCCGGCTGCCACGTGGTGTACGGCCTGGTCGGCCTCAAGACGCACTGCAAGACCGCCCTGGTGGTACGACAGGAGGGCACCCAGATCCGCCGCTACTGCCACATCGGCACCGGGAACTACCACCCGAAGACCGCCCGGCTGTACGAGGACTTCGGCATGCTGACCGCAGACCCGGAGATCGGCGCCGACCTCACCGACCTGTTCAACGTGCTCACCGGCTACAGCCGGCAGACCGCGTACCGGCGGCTGATGGTGGCCCCGCAGGGGATCCGGCGGGGGCTGATCGAGCGGATCGAGCGGGAGATCACCCACGTCCGGCTCGGCATGCCGGGGCTGGTGCAGTTCAAGGTGAACTCGCTGGTCGACGAGAAGGTCACCGACGCGCTCTACCGGGCGTCCCGGGCCGGGGTGCACGTGGACCTGCTGATCCGGGGCATGTGCACGCTGCGCCCGGGAGTGCGGGGGCTGTCGGAGAACATCCGGGTCCGGTCGATCCTCGGCCGGTTCCTGGAGCACTCCCGGATCTTCCGGTTCGGCAACAACGGGGCTGCCGAGTTCTGGATGGGCTCGGCCGACCTGATGCACCGCAACCTGGACCGCCGGGTGGAGGCACTGGTGCAGGTGAGCGACCCGGTGGCCAGGGCCGAGCTGGACCACGTGCTGGCCGCGGCGTTCAGCCCCGACGTGGAGGCGTTCGAGCTGGCCGGGGACGGCTCCTGGACCCGGCGGACGGGAGCGCCGGGCAGTCCGCTGACCCATCTGCAGGACCTGCTGCTGCGCCGCGTCGGCGGCACCCCCGGTTGAGCCTAGGCTGAGCGGATGTCGGAGGGGGAACGGATGATCCGGGCGGCGGGCGGGGTCGTCTGGCGCCCGGACCAGGACGACGTGCTGGTCTGCCTGGTGCACCGCCCCCGGTACGGCGACTGGTCGCTGCCCAAGGGCAAGCTGGAGGCGGGCGAGCATCCCCTGTCGGCCGCCGTCCGGGAGGTCGCCGAGGAGGCCGACGTGCGGGCGGTGCCCCAGGTCCGGCTGCCCACCATGCGGTACCGCAGCGAGGGCCGGCCGAAGGCGGTCGACTACTGGTCGATGCGGGCGGTCGCCGACGGGGGCTTCCAGCCCGACACCGAGGTCGACGGGATCCGCTGGCTCCCCGCCGGGGAGGCGACGCGCCTGGTCAGCTACCCGCACGACGCCGAGGTGCTGGCCGCGTTCGCCGCCCTGCCGCCGGTCACCGCGACGGTGGCGCTGGTCCGGCACGCCCACGCCGGCAGGCGCGGGACCTGGTCCGGCCCGGACGCCGGCCGACCGCTCGACGACACCGGCTGGGCGCAGGCGCACGCCCTGGCGCCCCTGGTGGCCCTGGTGCGCCCGGTCCGGCTGCTGTCGGCCTCGGCCCGCCGCTGCGTGCAGACGCTGGACCCGGCGGCGGCCCTGCTGGACCTGCCGATCGAGGTGGCCGGCGACCTCGACGAGCCGCAGCCCGGCCAGGACCCGGACGAGCGGGCGCTGGCCGCCGCGGCCTGCCTCACCGAGCTGGCCGCCGAGGGGGCCAGGGCCGGGGTGTGCACCCAGGGCAAGGTGATCCCCGGGGCGATGGAACGCCTCACCGGCCGCGCCGACGACTTCACCACCCCGAAGGGCGGCGGTTGGCTGCTCGCCTTCGCCGCCGACCGCCTTCTCGCCGCCGACCCCCTGTGACGGCGTCAGCCGGCCGCCCCTGACGGAAGTGCGCGGCTGACGGGGTTCGGCACGGCGTCAGCCGGCGGCGGTGGGTGGCAGGGTGAGGGTGACCGCGACCGGAAGGTGGTCGCTGGCGGTGCTGCGCGGCGCCACCGGCCCACCGGCCACCACGCCCGGCGAGACCAGGACGTGGTCGATCTGCTCGCGCGGGTCGTCGGCCGGGCTGGTGAACAGGGGCCGGGCCGCGGCTAGCGCGTCCACCAGCCCGGCGCGGGTGAACTCCGCGTACGCCGGGGCGCCCGGCTCGGTGTTCAGGTCCCCGGCGACCACGAGGGGCCGGCCGGCGGCGTACCCCAGGGCGAACCGCGCCACGGCGCGGGCCTGCGCCACCGGCTCCTGGCCGGGCGGCGGTTGCAGGTGGGTGGCGACCACCGCGAGGCGCGCGTCGCCGCCGAGGTCGACGGTGACGCCGAGCGCCTGGGCGCCGGTGGGCGCGCCGACCGCCGCCAGCGCCACGGTCCGGGCCGACTCCACAGGAAACCGGCTGAGCACCGCGTCGCCCCACACCGGGTCGGCGGCGGGCGCGAACACGTACGGCATGCGCAGCCGCGCCGCGAGCAGGGTGAGGGTGTCGTGGCCGCCGTTGAGCAGCCAGCCCCGGTCCACCTCGCCGAGCACCACCACGTCCGGCCGCTCGGCGGCGACCACCCGGGCCAGCCCGTCCGGGTCGAACCGTCCGTCCAGCCCGAACCCCATCCGGACGTTGTACGCAACCACCCGCACGTCGGCGGGCGGGCTGCCGGGCCGGAGCGGGGCGACCTCGGCGGCCGGCAGGTTCGTCACGAGGAGGGCGACCAGGCCGGCGACCACGGCGAAAGGTCTGGTCCACGCCCGGGACGCCGCCCCGGCCGGCACGGCCGTCCCGCCCCGGCGGGCCGGTGCGAGCGCCACGACGGCGACGAGGCCGGCCACGACGACCGGCACCGCCGCGTTCGGGTAGCCGAGGTCGTACGCGGCGTAGTAACCGACGGCGGCGACGGCGAAGAGCAGCATGCCCAGCACCGCCGCGAGCGGCGACCGGTCGGGCCGGCCCGGGGCCCCGGCGGAGACGGCGGCCCCGGCGGGGGCCGAGACAGCGGGGGCCGAGACAGCGGGGGCCGAGACAGCGGGGGCCGAGACAGCGGGGGCCGAGACAGCGGGGGCCCCGGCGGGGGCCGAGGGCTCGACGGATGTGGCGGCGTCCGGGGTACCGGCGGGATCGGGAACGGCGGTCGCGGTGGCCGGGGCGACGATCGGGGCGGCGGCTCCGGCAAGGCTCAGGCACGCGCCGACGCCGGCGGCGGTCAGCAGGACCGCCGGCCCCAGCCAGCCCGGTTCCCCGGCGGCGAACAGCACCGCCCCGAGCAGCAGCGCGAGCGGACCGAGCAGCCGCGCGTACCCGCGTGGCGGCCGGGCCAGCGCGGCGAACAGGAAGACGGCGACGGCGTAGCTGAACAGGGCGGACACGTCACCGGCCGCCGAGCGGGCGAGGCCGTCGCCGGGGTCACGCCGGTAGGAGGAGGCGGTCTCCGCCACCGCCGGGGAGAGCGCCACCATCCCGGTCAGCAGCAGCGCCGGGCCGGCGAGCAGCCACGCGCGGGCACCGCCACTCGGTTCCGCCGGCGGCGCGGGGCGGGTCGTCGCGGCCAGGAAAAGCCCCACGAGGACGACGCTGCCGGCCCACCCGGCCCAGCCGCCCCGCCAGACCAGGTCGTACGTGCCGAGCCCCGCGTGCACGACCGCGCCGAGGGCCAGCCCCAACGCCAGCCCGGGCACCGGCCGGTGGGTGCGGGCCGTGGTGCCGGCCAGCCAGAGCAGCCCGGCCACCAGGCCTGCGGTGGCCAGCCAGAGCTGCGCCCGGCCGCCCGGGGCGGCGGTGAGGGCGAGCCGGAGGCCGGCCAGCGCCACGGCGGCGACCAGAGTGACCGGGCGGGCGCCCAACCGGCGCAGCAGTGGGGGAAAGGCCAGGGCGAGCACGAACCAGCCGAGCGCGAACGCCCCCAGCAGTTCGGCGGGGGTGGCGGCGGCCTGCCCGAAGATGGTGATGACCGAGGGGAGGAAGACCCGCAGCACGTCGATCAGGACGACGATGCCCAGGGCGAGCGTGGCGGTGTGGAGGTGGCGGTAGCGCACGGGCTGCCTTTCGCCGACCGGTGGGGGTCCGGCGATTCTGCGCGCGCCGCACGCCGTCGGTCAACGGGCCGGAACCCGTACCCGGACAAGCGGAAGGGGCGCCCACCGGTCCGGTGGGCGCCCCTTCCGACGGTTCGGCCGGTCAGCGCTTGGTAGCCGCCTTCTTGGCCGAGGACTTCTTCGCCGGCGCCTTCTTGGCCGCCGTGCTCTTGCTCGCCGCGCTCTTGGTCGCCGCCGCGGTGGTCTTCTTCCCCGTGGTCGACTTGGTCGCCGCCGCGGTCTTCTTCGCGGTGGCGGCCTTCTTGGTGGCGGCCGCAGACGCCGTTGTCTTGGTCGCCTTGGCCGGGGCCGCCTTCTTCGTCGCGGCGGTGGCCTTGGCGCCGGTGGCCTTCGTACCCGCCGCCTTGGCCGTCGCGGCCTTCGCCCCGGCCGCCTTCGCCCCGGTGGCCTTGGCGCCCGCCGCCTTGGCCGTCGCGGCCTTCGCGGTCGTCGTCTTGGCCCCGGTCGCCTTGGCGGCCGTGGTCTTGGTGGCGGCTGTGGCGGTCTTCTTCGCCGCCGCCGTGGCCTTCGGCACCTTGCCGCTGGCCACCATCTCCTTGAACCCGGCACCTGGCCGGAAGGTCGGGACGGATGTCTTCTTGACCTTCACCGCCTCGCCGGTCCGCGGGTTGCGCGCTGTTCGGGCTCCCCGGACGCGCTTCTCGAACGCTCCGAATCCGGTGATCGCCACCTTCTCGCCCTTGGTGACCGCCGCCTGGACCTCAGCGAGGACCGCGTCGAGCGCGGCCGTCGCCGTCTTCCGGTCCCCCAGGCGAACGGCGAGCGCCTCGATGAGCTCGGCCTTGTTCACGACTTCCTCCCGATTGTGCAACTGACTCGACGCGAGCCATTCTGCGCGCACGGTATGCCCTGTGCTGCCTGGACACAAACATTCGGTCGAAAAAAGGCCTTGTGTCGCAACGGATTCGCCCCCACCGGGCGGGCCGGTGGGGGCGGAAAGCGATGCCGGATCGGGCGTACGGCTATGCCACGGCGGGCAGGAACGGCGGTCGACCGCGCTCGTACGAGGTGATTTCGGCCTCGTGGCGGAGCGTGAGTCCAATGTCATCCAACCCCTCCAGCAGCCGCCAGCGGCTGAAGTCGTCGAGGGGGAACGACCAGGCGGCATCCCCCGCCCGGACCTCGCGGGAGGTCAGGTCGACGGTGACGGCGGTGGTGGGGTCGGACTCGACGAGGTGCCACAACTCCTCGACGGCTTTCAATTCCAACTCGACCGGCAGCAGACCCTCCTTGAGGGCGTTGCCGCGGAAGATGTCGCCGAACCGGGGCGAGATCACCGCCCGGAACCCCCAGTCCCGCAGCGCCCAGACGGCGTGCTCCCGAGACGACCCCGTACCGAACTCCGGGCCGGCCACGAGAATCGACGCCCCCGAATACACGGAATCGTTCATCACGAATGACGGGTCCTCCCGCCACGCGCTGAACAGCCCGTCGGCGAATCCGGTCCGGGTCACCCGCTTGAGGTACACGGCGGGGATGATCTGATCGGTGTCCACGTTGGAACGGCGCAGCGGCACGGCGGTGCCGGTGTGCACGGTGAACTTGTCCATCTGTCGCGGCTGCCCTTCTACAGGTCGGCGGGGGCGGCCAGCCGGCCGACCACGGCGGTGGCGGCGGCGACCGGCGGCGACACCAGGTGGGTGCGGCCACCCCGGCCCTGACGCCCCTCGAAATTGCGGTTGGAGGTCGAGGCGGAACGCTCCCCCGGGGAGAGCGTGTCCGGGTTCATGCCCAGACACATCGAGCAGCCGGCGAACCGCCACTCGGCCCCGGCGTCGGTGAACACCTTGTCCAGTCCTTCGGCCTCGGCGGCCTCCCGGACGGCTGCGGAGCCGGGGACCACGAGCATCCGTACGCCCTCGGCGACCTTCTGCCCGCGCAGCACGTCGGCGGCGGCCCGCAGGTCCTCCAGCCGGCCGTTGGTGCAGGAGCCGACGAAGACCACGTCGACGGAGAGGTCGCGCAGCGGGGTGCCCGGCGCGAGGTCCATGTATTCCAGGGCCCGGCGGGCGGCGGCCCGTTCGGAGTCGGTGCCGAACTCCTCCGGGTCCGGCACGACCGCGCCCAGCGGGGCGCCCTGACCGGGGTTGGTGCCCCAGGTGACGAACGGGGTGATCCGGCTCGCGTCGAGGGTCACCTCGGCGTCGAAGGTCGCCCCGGCGTCGGTGGGCAGCGTCCGCCAGTGGTCGACCGCCGCGTCCCAGTCGGCCCCCTGCGGCGCGTTCGGCCGCCCCTTGAGGTAGGCGAAGGTGGTCTCGTCCGGCGCGATCATGCCGGCCTTGGCGCCCCACTCGATGGACATGTTGGCGACGGTCATCCGCCCCTCCATGGACAACGCGCGGATCGCCTCGCCCCGGTACTCCACGATGTGCCCGCGCCCGCCGCCGGTGCCGACCTGGGTGATCAGGGCGAGCACCAGGTCCTTGGCGGTGACGCCGGGGCCGAGCTGGCCGGTGACGTTCACGGCCATCGTCTTCGGGCGGGCCTGCGGCAGCGTCTGGGTGGCCAGCACGTGCTCGACCTCGCTGGTGCCGATGCCGAACGCGAGGGCGCCGAACGCCCCGTGGGTGGCGGTGTGTGAATCGCCACAGACGATCGTCATGCCGGGCTGGGTGACCCCGAGCTGCGGGCCGATGACGTGCACGATGCCCTGGTTGGCGTCGCCGAGCGGGTGCAGCCGGACGCCGAACTCGGCGCAGTTGCGGCGCAGCGTCTCGATCTGGGTGCGGGAGGTGGGGTCCGCGATCGTGAGCAGGTCGCCGCGCCGCTGCTGGAACGCCGGATCCGCGTACCCCGTCGGGGTGTTGTGGTCCTCGGTCGCGAGCGTGAGGTCGGTGCGGCGCACGCGGCGGCCGGCGATCCGCAGCCCGTCGAAGGCCTGCGGACTGGTGACCTCGTGCAGCAGGTGCAGGTCGATGTAGAGCAGGTCCGGTTCGCCCTCGGCGGACCGGACGACATGCGTGTCCCAGACCTTCTCGGCCAGGGTCCTCGGTTGAGTGACTCCCACCATCTGGACATCCTAAATTCTGGGAGGTAAGTTTCGGTTTGTGGGACACAGTATGAGCGGTGTCGGCGTTCTCGACAAGGCGGTGGTCATCCTGGCCGCCTGCGTCGACGGCGCCAGCCTGGCCGAACTCGTTGAACGCACCAAGCTGCCCCGGGCCACCGCGCACCGGCTGGCACAGGCGCTGGAGATCCACCGGATGCTGGTCCGGGACACCCAGGGCCGCTGGCGCCCTGGCCCCCGACTCGGTGAGCTCGCCAACGCCGCGCCGGACGTGCTGCTGACAGCGGCGGAGCCGCTGCTGGCCGCGCTGCGCGACGCCACCGGGGAGAGCGCCCAGCTCTACCTGCGCCGCGCCGACGAGCGGATCTGCGTGGCCGCCGCCGAGCGGGCCAGCGGCCTACGGGACACCGTGCCGGTGGGCTCGGTGCTGCCGATGACCGCGGGTTCGGCGGCGCAGATCCTGCTGGCCTGGGAGCCGCCGGAGGCGGTGATGCCGCTGCTGCCCCGGTCGAAGTTCACCGGCCGCACACTGGCCGAGGTACGCCGGCGGGGCTGGGCGCAGAGCGTCGCCGAGCGGGAGGCGGGGGTGGCGAGCGTCTCGGCCCCGATCCGCGACCGCACGGGCCGGGTGATCGCCTCGATCAGCATCTCCGGCCCGATCGAGCGCCTCGGCCGCCGCCCCGGCGAACGCCACGCCATGGCGGTGGTAAGAGCCGGCCAGCGCCTCTCCGGCCTCTAGCCCTCCCCCACCCCCGCCGGGTGGTGGGGTGGGTGTGAGAACGGCCCGTCTCACCGGGGTGAGACGGGCCGAGTGGAGCTGTAGCCCCGACCGGATTCGAACCGGCGCTACCGCCTTGAGAGGGCGGCGTCCTGGGCCACTAGACGACGGGGCCAAGACTTTTCCTGCATCGCCGGCCTGACGGGCGGCGCCGCTGTAGTCTAGCGGCGGGGCCCCTCGCGGGCGCGCAGGGGGTGGGTGCGGGGTCGGCCACAGCGCCGCCACCACCACAGCGCCGCCACCACGGCCCCGGCTGTAGGCCGGCTCCCGGGGCTCACTCGCACGGGCCCGGAATGCGAAATAGGGCCCGGAATGCGAAACAGCCCGCCTCACCGAGGTGAGACGGGCTGATCGGAACTGTAGCCCCGACCGGATTCGAACCGGCGCTACCGCCTTGAGAGGGCGGCGTCCTGGGCCACTAGACGACGGGGCCAGAACCTTCTCCTGCACCACCCTGCCGGGCGGTGCCGCCGAACTCTACCAGAGATTCTTCCAGCCCCCTTGCGGGCGGCCGGAGCGCTCTCCAGCGGGATCCAGCGACCGGCGCTCTCGCGACCACCGGTTGCTGGGGTACCAGGACTCGAACCTAGACTAACTGAACCAGAATCAGTTGGGCTGCCAATTACCCCATACCCCATTGGCACCTCACGGTGCCGTTCGGTGCCTTGCGGCACCGGAGAGAAACTTTACCCTCCCGGCCCCGGCTAGGCCAAATCGGGGGCCCGAAACCCGGGCTGTACTGCGGTTTCGGGCCCGACGAGTCAGCGGACCGGGACGACCGGGTTGGTCAGTTCCCCGATCCCCTCGATACGAACAGTGACGGTATCCCCCTCCACGAGCGGGCTAACCCCCGCGGGGGTGCCGGTGAGCACCACGTCGCCGGGGAGCAGCGTCATCACGTGCGAGACGTACGACACCAGGGCGGGGACGTCGAAGACCATGTCCCGCGTCCGGCCGAGCTGCCGCACCTCCATCTCCTCCGGGTTGCGGCCCACCTCGCACCGGACCTCCAGGTCGGTGACGTCCAGGTCCGTGGTGATCCAGGGTCCGATGGGGCAGAACGAGTCGAAGCCCTTGGCCCGGGTCCACTGCCCGTCGGAGCGCTGGAGGTCCCGGGCGGTCACATCGTTGGCACAGGTGTAGCCGAAGATGGCCCGCTCGGCGGCGGCCCGGTCGGCCCGGCGTGCCCCAGGGGCACCGATCACCACGGCCAGCTCGGCCTCGTGCTCGACCCGCTTGGAGAAGATCGGCAGCCGGATGGCGTCGCGCGGGCCGATCACCGAGGTGGACGGCTTGAGGAAGAGCAGCGGCTCCTTCGGCACCGCGCTGCCCTGCTCGGCGGCGTGCTCAGCGTAGTTGCGGCCGACGCAGACCACCTTGCTGGGCAGGATCGGGGAGAGCAGTCGGACGTCGGAGAGCGCCCACCGGGCGCCGCTGAACTGGATCTGCCCGAACGGGTGGCCCTCGATCTCGGCGATGGTCAGGCCCTGCGGACCCGCCTCCGGCTCGCCCTCGACGGCCCCGAACGACATTCCCTTGGCATGAGCGAAACGAGCGATACGCACCAGGCCAATCTAGCCCCGGGACGACGTCCGGCCGCGCCGACGGGCACGCCAGGGCGGCGAGGCCCGCCTGCTACACGCACGGGACGGCGGTCGGGTGTCGGGAGGGAGGGCCCGGGGCGGGCCACCCTACGTGGTCCGTCGCCGGCGCGGGCCGGGTTCGCCACTTCGTACCCGCACGACGTGGCGTCGCGCCTAGCGTCGGCTACCGGAGGTTCGTTCGTATGCCTGCATCGACACGAAACCACAGGGCCCTCGCAGTGTTCGTACACTGCCTCGGCATCCTCGCCGCCGTGCCGGCACTGCCCACGGTGGCCCCGGAAGCGGCGGCCACGCCGGCAGCGGCGGCCCGCCCGGCGGCAGCCGTCGCCACGCCGACGGAGACCCCGACACCAACCGACTCGGCGACCGCGCCGACGCCGGCGGCTCCCGCGCCGCCGCCGTTGGTCTCGCCGTCCGTGGTGGTGCCGACCCAGGGCGCACCGTCACCGGTGACGGTGGCGGTCACGCCGGCCGGCACACCCGCGCCGGGCTACCAGGTCCAGGTCCGCAACACCGGGAGCCGGCCACTGGCCACCACGGTGCGCCAGGAGCTGCCGGCCGGGACGTCCACGACCTGGATCACCCCCGGCGGGCGGGCCACCCGCTCGGCGGCGAGCACCGAGGTGACCTGGCAGCTCAACCTGCCCGCCCGCAGCACCACCACGCTGCACACCGCGCTCTCCGCCGCCGCGCCGGGCCGACCGCTCACCGCGCCGGCCTGCGCCTTCACGAGCGACGGCAACCGGCCGTACGACTGCGCGACCGCGACCTGGAGCGGCGCGACAGTACCGGCGGCCGAGGTCACCGCGGCCCCGCCGTGGCGCCGGCCCCCGGTGCTACTCGCCGCGCTGGCCGTGGTTCTCCTCGCCGGGCTCGGCGGATTGTGGTGGTGGCAGCGGCGCCGACGCGTGCGCTCCGGTGCCCGGCGGCCCGGTGCGACCGCGCCGGCCGGGACCGCCGGGACGACCGTGCCGGGGACGAGCGACCGGGGGACCGTGTACCCACGGCCCGCCACGCCGACGGCCGTGACCCGCCGCCGGCCCCCGGTCTGGCTGCTAGTGGGGGCGGCCCTGGCGGTCCTGGCCGGGGTGGTCCTCGCGGCCACGCTGACCGCCACCCGGCGGGTCGCCGCGATCGACACGACCAAGCAGCCGACCAGCGGCGCCTGGGTGGGGCGCAGCGCGACGGGGGTCGTGGGCGTGCCGCTGCGCGAGCAGGCGCTGGAGTTCACCGTCTACCGGGTCGCCTGCCCGAGCAGGCCGGTCGCCGGCGGGCAGTGCCAGGCCACCGTCGGGGTCCGCAACGTCAGCCCGCAGCAGCAGACCTGGCACGGTCAGATGCAGCGGGCGTACCTGCCGGGGGGCACCTGGGTCAGCACCGACGAGGCGGCGACCCGGCTGGCCAATCAGGGGCGGGACGTGTTCGCCCAGCCGCTCGCCGCGGGCAGCCGGCTGGTGCTGCCGCTGGTGTTCACGGTCGACGGCCCGGCCCGGCCGAAGCAGCTCGAGCTGCGCAGCGGAGTGTTCTCCGCCGGGGTCCGGGTGGACGTGCCCTGACCCGGCACCCACCCCGGGCCGGGCCGGGGCGGGCGCAGCGGGCGGGCGGGCGGGCGGGCGGCGGTCGTACGCTGGGACGGTGACCGCCGCCCTCGCCCCCGCCGCGCCGCTGCACCTGACCGACTGGCAGGCCCGGCGGCGCGCCCACGAGGAGCGGGTCGACGGGTGGCTGACCCCGCACCTGGCCCGCCGCCGCACCGGCGCGAAGCACCCGGTGGAGGACTTCCTCTTCACCTACTACTCGCACCGCCCCGCCCAGCTCCGCCGCTGGCATCCCGGGGCGGGCGTGGTGCTGCGCGGCGCGGACCCGGCCGAGTTCGGCCCGGACTACCGGGCCACCGCCGCCGGGCTCACCCTCGACACCGATGCGGTACGCGCCCGGCGGGCCGGCTCGGTGGACTGGATCCGCGCCCTGCTCGCGGCGACCGCCGGCCGGCCGGCGCACCTGGGCTGCTTCGGGATGCACGAGTGGGCGATGGTCTACCGGCAGACCCAGGAGGAGGTACGCCACAACGCGTGGCCGCTGCGGCTCAGCCCGGCGGAGACGGCAGCCGTGGTCGAGGAGCGGGGCGTGCGGTGCAGCCACTTCGACGCGTACCGGTTCTTCACCGCGCCGGCCCGGCCACTGAACCTGCTCGCCCCCACCCGGGAGAGCCAGCACGACCTGGAGCAGCCGGGCTGTCTGCACGCCAACATGGACCTCTACAAGTGGGCGTACAAGCTGTCCCCGCTGGTCTGCTCGGAGCTGGTGGCCGACGGCTTCGCCCTGGCCCGGGAGATCCGCGCGTTGGACATGCGGGCCAGCCCGTACGACCTGGCCGCGCTCGGGTACCCGCCGGTCCGGGTGGAGACGCCGGAGGGCCGCGCCGAGTACGCCGCCGCGCAGCGCGGTTTCGCCGAGCGGGCCGCCGTCCTGCGCGCCCGGCTGCTCGCCGCGCTCGGCTGAGCGGAGGGGCCCCTCCCGACGCCCGTGGCGCGGCAGGGGCCCCTCCTCAGCCTCCCGGCCTCAGCTCGCCGTGCAGCTCAGGGTGGGGACGGTGGGCGCGGCGGTGCTGCTGCCGAGGAAACCGAAGGTGGCCTCCGCGCCCGGGGCGAGCGCCCCGTTCCAGCTCACGTTGCGGGCGGTGACCGCGCCGCCGGTCTGGGTCAGCTCGGCGTTCCACCCCTGGCTGATCCGCTGGCCGTCGGGGAGGGTGAGGCCGACCGTCCAGCCGGCGGTCCGGGCGGTCCCGGTGTTGCGGACGGTCACCTCACCCTGGAAGCCGCCCTGCCACTGCCCGACGATCCGGTAGCCGGCCGTGCAGCCGGCCCCCGGGGTCGGCGTCGCCGTCGGCGTGGCGGTGGGCGTCGGCGTCGGCGTGTTCGTCGGGGTCGGGGTGGGGGTGGGGGTGGTGCCGGAGAGCGCGGCGACTAGCGCCGGGTACCAGCGGTCCGACATCTTCTGATCGCCGGCGGCGTTGGGGTGCACCCCGTCGTACGTGTCGGTGGCGGTGCTGAAGCCCGCCCACTGGTCGACGACCACGATCGGGGACTGTGCGGTGGTCTTCCCCGCCGCCCAGCCGTCGATCGCGCTGTTGAACGCGACCACCCGCTGCCCGCACTCGGCGCAGCTGGCCGGGGCCATCGGAATGATCTTCGCAACGATCACCCGCATCGCCGGGTTGCTGGCCCGCATCTGGTCCACCAGCTTCGAGTGGGCGGCCAGGATGGTCGCCGGCGCGATGTTGCTCCACACGTCGTTGGTGGCGAAGTGCATGAGCACGATGTCGGGGTGGGTGGCGGAGAGCCAGCCGGGGAGCAGGTTCTGGTTGGCGACGTTCGTCACCAGGTACCCGCCGTGGCCCTCGTTGTCACCGTCGTACGCCTGCCCGCAGCCCTGCGGGCCGAGCGTGCCGACGAAGTCGATGTTCGTGTGGCCGGTGGACTGGAGGCGGTTCCAGAGGATGGACCGCCAACAACCGGGCGAGCCGGTGATCGAGTCGCCGAGCGGCATGATCCGTACCGGCGCGGCGGCGGCCGGCGCGGCGGACGCGGGAAGGGTGGGCGTGGCGGCGAACAGCCCGGTCAGCAGGGTGAGGGAAACGGCCGCGAGGGCGGCGAGCAGGGCCGGAACGATTGGCCTTCGAAGCATGGTGAGGGGGCTCCTGTCACGTGACGTCGTGCGGTCGGTGACGGCCCGGTTACTCCCAGGGCTATTCCACCAGATCGCCGCCCGTCCCTCAACGGCCTCCCCGATTTTCCGCCGGCACGTCAGTCGTCGTCGGCCCGGCGGTCGCGTTTGCGCTGGGACTGGCGCTTCTTGTCGGCGAGGCGGCGCTCCTTGGCGCGCCGCGACGGGCGGGTCGGGCGGCGTGGCGGGGGTGGCGGGGCCACCGCCTCGCGCAGCAGCGCCACCATCCGCTCCCGGGCCGCCTCCCGGTTGGCGAGCTGGGCCCGGTGCTCGCTCGCGGCGATGGTGAGCACCCCGTCGACCAGCCGGCCGGCCAGGCGTTGCAGCGCCCGGGCGCGCAGCGGCTCCGGCAGGCTCGGCGAGCCGGCCACGTCGAAGCTCAGCTCCACCCGCGAGTCGGTGGTGTTGACGCCCTGCCCACCCGGGCCCGACGAGCGGGAGAACCGCTCGCGCAGCTCGGCGTCCGGCACGACCAGTCGGTCGGTCACCCGCAGTCCGTCGTCCACGCCCCGAGGCTAGCGCCCCACCCGCGCCGGTGGTCGGGCATCCCCCGAGGGGCCGGGGGCTCAGCCGCCCTTGCCGATGATGGTGTCGGCGGTCTGTTGCACCTGTTCGATCGGGATGGCGAAACCGATGCCGATCGAGCCGCTGCCGTCGATGGTGGCGATGGCGGTGTTCACCCCGACCACCTCGCCCCGGGCGTTGACCAACGGGCCGCCGGAGTTGCCCGGGTTGATCGACGCGTCGGTCTGCACCGCCCGGTGTCGGGTGGTGCCGAGCCGCACCTGGCGGTCGAGCGCGCTGACGATGCCCGCGGTGACGGTGCCGGCCAGCCCGAGCGGGGAACCGACCGCGAGCACCGGCTCGCCGACCCGGGTGGCGCCCGGCTTGGCCAGTGGCAGCGGGGCCAGGCCGGCGTCCGGGGGCACCCGGAGCACGGCCAGGTCGCTGCCCGGCTCCCGGCCGACCACCTCGGCGGGGAACCGCCGGCCGTCCGGCAGCTCCACCGTGACCGCCGTACCGCCGCCCTTGGCCAGGATGTGGTCGTTGGTGATCAGGTGCTGCTGGTCGTCGATGGCGAACCCGGAGCCGGTCGCCGCGGCACCGGACGCGCCCCCGACCAGCACCGAAACCACGCCCGGCACGGTCCGCTCGGCGGCGGTGACCAGCTCGGCGGGCACCGGTGCCGCCGACGCCGCCGACGGGCCCGGCGCACCGGCCTCGTCGGCGACCCACATGCCGGCCGCCGCGCCGGACAGGGTGGACAGGGCCACCACCCCGGCGGCGGCCAGCAGCCGGTCCCGCCAGCCGCGCCGCCAGCCGCCACCCTCCTGACCGGGCACGTCCCACCGGCCCCGTCCGTCCGGGTCGAGTTCGGGCGAGACGAACCACGGTCCGCGCGGCTCGCCCAGTCCGGTCTGCACTGCCATGCGTGCGCTCCTCACGTCCTCGTCACCGCAGATGTCCGTCTCGGGAAACCGGAATGGTCGGCGTGCCGACGCGCCGGGAACCCGCCTGACCAGCTCAGGGCAGCCGGGAGAACCACCGCATCGACCCCGCCGCGGCCCCCATCGCCAGGACCAGCCCGAGCCCGATGAACCGGGCGGAGACGTCCTGCCGCTCCCGGCGGTAGCCGACCGAGGTGCCGATGTCGTCGTAGACCGCCCGCAGCTCCGCGCTGCTGGTCGCCTCGTGGAAGCCGCCCCCGGTGGAGTCGGCGACCGCCCTGAGGGTCTGCCCGTCCACCGGCACCTGGATGGGCCGGCCGCCCCGGTCGACGAACCCGGACGGGGTGCCGAACGAAATGGTGTGCACCGGCACCTTCGCCGCGACCGCCTCGTCGGCGGCCTCCATCGGGTCCATGCCGGAGGTGTTCGCCCCGTCGGAGAGCAGGATGATCCGGGCCGGCGGTGGCTGCTTGGCCGCCTGGCTGTCCAGCCCCTTCAACGCGCCGAGCGAGGTGTTGATCGCCTCGCCGATGGCGGTGCCCTGCACGCCGGTGGCACCCTCGGCGAGGCGGTCGATGCCCTCGTGCAGGGCCTCCCGGTCGGTGCCGGGCGGCACCAGCACCGCGGCGCTGCCGGCGAACGCGACCAGCCCCACGTTGAACTCGTCGGGCAGGCCGTCGACGAACCGCCGGGCGGCCTGCTTGGCCGCGCTGAGCCGGTCCGGTTCGACGTCGGAGGCGAGCATCGAGGTCGACACGTCCACGGCCACCATGACGGTGGCCCGTTCCCGGGGCACCCGCACCTCGTCGTGCGGACGGGCGAAGCCCACCACCAGCAGCGCCAGCATGGCCAGGAAGAGGCCGGCCGGCAGGTGCCGGCGCCACGCGGGGCGGTGCGGGGCGACCCGGTCGAGCAGCCGCAGGTTGGTGAAGCGGACGGCGTACCGGCTGCGGCGGCGCTGGGCCAGCAGGTAGCCGGCGGCCAGGGCGGCGACCCCGAGCAGCAACCAGAGCCGGGCGGGTGACTGCCAGTTCACGCGGCACCTCCCCGCGCCGTGCCCGGCCCCCGCGTCGGGCCGCCCCCGCTCGCCGCCGGCGCCAGGGCGAGCCGGCGCTGGGCGTGCACGTGCCGGACGATGTCGGCGCACCAGTCCCGGTCGGTGCGCAGCGGCAAGTGGCCCGCCCCGCACCGGCGCAGCGCCTGGCTGACCTGGTCACGTTGGGCGGCGGCGGCCTCGGCGTACCGCTCGCGCAGCCGGAGGTCGCCGGTCCACACCTCCCGATGCCGGCCGGTCTCCGGGTCGACCAGGGTGATCAGGCCGACGTCCGGCAGCTCCAGTTCACGCGGGTCGGTCACCTGCACGGCGAGCACCTGGTGCCGCACGGCGAGCCGGCGCAGCGGCGCCTCCCAGGGCGGCGGGGCCGCCGGGTCGTCGGGCAGCCCGTCGAGGAAGTCGGAGACCACCACGACCAGGCCCCGTCGGGTGGCGACCCGCCCCACCGCGGCCAGCCCGTCGGTCAGGTCCGGGGGCGCCAGCGGCGCGGTGTCCAGTTCGTACCCGCCGACGCGCGGCGCGGACAGCAACGTGCGGAGCAGCCCGAGCAGGTGGGTCCGGCCGCTGCGGGCGGGGAACCGGCGCAGCCCGTCCGGGGCCAGCAGTTGGGCGCCGAGCCGGTTGCCGGAGCCGGCGGTGAGGAAGCCGACCGCCGCCACCGCGGCCACCGCCAGCTCGCGCTTGTCCAGTTCGGCGGTGCCGTACTCCATGCTCGGGCTGGCGTCCACCAGCAACCAGGTGGTCAGCTCCCGGTCGGCGTCGACCTCGCGGACGTGCGGGACGGTGGTCCGGGCGGTGACGGCCCAGTCCATCCGGCGCACCTCGTCCTCGCCCGGCCGGTACTCGCGGCTGCCGGCGACCTCGCTGCCCGGGCCGGGCAGCAGCCCGCGGTACTGGCCGTGCAGCAGCCCGTCCAGGCGGCGGGTGACGGTCAGCTCCAGCCGGCGCAGCCGCCCGCCGGGCGCTAGGTCCGCCAGGGTCGGGTCGGCCAGGGTCGGGGCGGCCTGCGGGGCCCCGCTCCACGTCGGTGGAGCCCCGTTCGACGCCCGCGTGGTCCCGCCCCGGGCGGGCGGGACGGCGGAGCCCCTCACGCCGCCGCCAGGTCGGTGGCGTACCCGGTGTGGTGGGTGGCGATCCGCGGCGGCGGCACCGCGTCGACCAGCCGGCGCACCACCGCCTCGGCGGAGACCCCGTCGGCGACCGCGTCGAAGGAGAGCACCAGCCGGTGGGCGAGGACGTCCACCGCCAGTTCCCGGACGTCCTCGGGCAGCACGTGGTCCCGGCCGCGCAGCAGCGCCTGGGCCCGGGCGGCGGCGACCAGGCCCAGGGTGGCCCGGGGGCTGGCCCCGTACGCCAGCAACGGCGCGATCTCGGGCAGCCCGAACCGGCCGGGGTCCCGGGTAGCCAGGATCAGCCGGACGACGTACTCGGCGAGGGCGTGGTGCACGAAGACGTCGCCGGCCCGGCGTTGCAGCGCGCGCAGCCGCCCGGGGTCGAGCACCGGGCGGGGACTCGGCCGGCCGGCGCTCATCCGGTAGAGGATGGCCAGTTCGTCGGCGTCCCCCGGGTAGTCCACGACGATCTTGAGGAGGAACCGGTCGCGCTGCGCCTCGGGGAGCTGGTACACGCCCTCGGACTCGATCGGGTTCTGGGTGGCGAGCACCAGGAACGGGTCGGGGACGGGCCAGCTCCGCCCACCGATGGAGACCTGCCGCTCGGCCATCGCCTCGAGCAGCGCGGACTGCACCTTGGCCGGGGCACGGTTGATCTCGTCGGCGAGCAGCAGGTTGGCCATGATCGGGCCGAGTTCGACGTCGAAGCTCTCCTTCGAGGCCCGGTAGATGCGGGTGCCGACGATGTCGGAGGGCACCAGGTCCGGGGTGAACTGGATCCGGGAGAAGGTTCCGCCGACCACAGTGGCGAGGGTGTGCGCGGCGAGCGTCTTGGCCACGCCGGGGACGCCCTCCAGCAGGCAGTGGCCGTTCGCGAGCAGCGCGGTGAGCAGGCGTTCGACGAGCCGATCCTGCCCGACGATCACGCGTTTGACCTCGAAGAGCGTCTGTTGCAGCTCGGCGCCGGTCGGATCGGGATCGACCGGGCTGGGCAGGCTGGCCAGGGTGTCCGAGATGTCCGTCACGGTGCTTGCTTCCCGGCCGGCGGTCCGGCAAACGTCGGAAATTACGCCACTCGGGGCCCGTTGTCCCCCTGACCGGGGCGACCGTCGCCGATCCGCCGCAAAGCACGCCCCGGGTCCGGGAGCGGACGCGACGACGCCGGCCCACCGGGGCCGGCGTCGTCGGTTGGCACGGATCAGGGGGTGAACACCGCCAGGTGGAAGGGCCGGTCCGACGGGGCACCGGTCGAGTCGACCGTCTGCACGAACACGCCGTTCGGCGTGCCGAGCCGCGGCGCGACCGAGACCTCGCCGGCCGGCGGGACGCAGCAGTTGGCGGCGTCGCCGACGTTGGCCACGTACGCGCCCCGGACCAGGCTGTGGTTGAAGATGACCTGGTACTGGCCGGGGCCGTACCTGGTCGCGGAGACCGAGTCGTGCCCGCGGAGCAGCACGCCGGCGCTGCTGACCACCGCGAAGGAGGTGGAGCCGGCCACGAAGGACGGGCTCACGCCTTCCCGCAGCGCCGCCTTGGCCTGGGCCGCCTCGGCCGGCGTCACCGTCGGCTGGCCCACCCGCGCGGGGGGGCGGGCCCCCGGCTGCCCGGTCTGGGCCACGGGCTTCGCCGTCGTCGTCTCGGCGACGGCGATACCGCCACCGGTCAGCGTCAGCGCCAGCACCCCGAACGTGACCGCAGCCGCCCTACCGGAAATGAATCTCGCCATGACAGGTTCCCCTTTTGTTAACCGTGTCGAAACGACCGGCTCGTCAGGCAACGAGTCGGATTGATTCCGAGCCCGATCGGCGCTTCTCAGGAACGTCGACACAGCCCTCGCCGACACATTGACAATGCCGGAGGAGCAGGCCGCCAGACGGCCCCTGAACAGGCATTACTACCGAGAACGCCGGGGCTGGAACCAGGTGGAAACTAGCACCGTGAAAAGCGCATGGTCAATAGGCGGCCACGGCGTTTCAGATTTATTCAGACGATCGAAAAATTGCGAAACATGAGCGCTGGGAAATTCACGAAAGGCGCCCGGGCCCGGGGTCACTGCGTTGTCGCGGGTGCGATCCCTGGCCGGCCCGGGGACCGTGGCCCGGGGACCGTGGCCCGGGGACCGTGGCCCGGGGCGGAGCTATGGGCGCGGCGGTCGATGCTGTGGGGCGGGCCTATGGAGCTGAGTCGTCCACGTCATCACCGCCGTCGGGCCACCGTCGCGCTACCCACCGCCCCCGTCGCTTGCGGTCGCCGAGCACGGCGAGCGTGGCTGATGTCGTATCCGACTCAGCTTCATAGGCGCCGGGAGGCGTACCTGCCGCGGAGCGGCACCACGCCAGGAACACGAGAGGCCGGCAGAACCGTCACGCTCCGCCCGCGTTGCACCGGGGGCAGCAGAGCAAAGGGGGCGTTGCGGTGTCCCCGCCGGTCGGCGACGACGTCAGCGTCGGCGTTCCCGCCCCCGGCCCCGCCCCGCCCCCGGGGTGGGGACTTCACGATCGTCTGCTGATTTTGGAGAACTCGCCCGGCGTGGCGTCTCACAAATCAGCAGACGATCACGCCCGACAGGCTGCCGTGCACCCCCAGACCTCCTGATGGCCGGTTCCGGTTGGCGGCGATCGCCTGCCCGCCGCCGGAGACGTGGCCGGGCGTCTCCCGCACCTCGACACGGGCGCTAGCGTGTCGCCGTGGACACGTCCGAGAAGGCGCCGCCCGGGTTCGACCGGGGTGCCCGGGCCCGCGCGTGGCTCTGCTGGCTGGCCGTGGCGCCCGGGCTGGCCTGGGCTGCGGTCCGGCTGACCGGCCTGGAACGGGGCCCGCTCGTGCAGGCGGTCGCCTTCACCCCGTACGTGGCGGCCTGGACGCCCGTGCCGCTGCTACTCGCGCTCGCCCTGCGGCGCCGCTGGCCGGCGGCGGTCGCGGCCCTGGTCGCGGTGGCGCTGATCGGGACGGTCGCGCCCCGGGCGCTGCCCGGCGGGCAGCCCGCCGCGCAGGGGCCGGAGCTGCGGCTGCTCACCGCCAACCTGCTGGCCGGCGCGGCCGACGTCCGCACCGTGGTGGACCTGGTCCGCGCGCACCGGGTCGACGTGCTGACCGTGCAGGAGTTCACCCCTGAGGCGGCAACCGAGCTGGACCGGCTGGGCCTGGCCGGCCTGCTGCCCCACCGGCAGCTCAACCCGCAGGTGGGCACCACCGGCTCGGGCCTCTACGCCCGGTTCCCGATCGTCGGGGGCGGGATCCGGCAGAACCGCGGCGGCTGGGGCTTCAGCCAGGCGTACGGCACGGTACTGCCGCCGGGCGGGCCGCCGGTGCGGATCGAGTCGGCCCATCCGGCGGCCCCGTACGCGGTCGACCAGGTCGGGGCCTGGCGTGCCGATCTGGAGGCGCAGCCGGCGGCCACCCCGACGGCGGGGCTGTCGATCCTGGCCGGGGACTTCAACGCCACCCTCGACCACGCGCCGCTGCGCTCCCTGCTGGCCACCGGGTACGCCGACGCGGCCGATGCGGCCGGCGCCGGGCTCACCGGCACCTGGGGGCCCTACGACGGTGACCTGATCCCGCCGGTGACGATCGACCACGTGCTGGTGGACCGGCGGATCGCCGTCCGGTCGGTGGCGGTGCACCCGCTGCCGGGCAGCGACCACCGCGCGGTCCTCGCGGGGCTGCGGGTGCCCGCCCCACCCCCGACGGGCGGGTGAGCGGGCGACCCCTGCGCGTCGGCACCGCGCCCCCGCTCAGACGTGGGCGCGGTCCAGGCCGTAGGTGAGCGCGTCGACGAGGGCACGCCAGGACGCCTCCACCACGTTCGGGTGCACGCCGACGGTCGTCCAGTCCCGGCCCGTCCCGTCGGCGGTCTCCACCAGCACCCGGGTGACCGCGCCGGTGCCGTGGCTGCCCTCCAGGATGCGTACCTTGTAGTCGGCCAGCTCGAAGTCACGCAGCTCCGGGTAGTGCCGGCACAGGCCGACCCGCAGCGCCTCGTCGAGGGCGTTGATCGGGCCGTTGCCCTCGGCCGTGGCGATCACCCGCTCGCCGCGTACCCGGATCTTGACGGTGGCCTCGGACACCACCGCGCCGTCCTCGCGGTGCTCGACCAGCACCCGGTACGACTCCAGGGCGAACGGCCGGGTCGGCGCGGCGCCGGGCAGCTCGGAGCGGACCAGCAGTTCGAAGGAGGCGTCGGCGGCCTCAAAGGACCAGCCACCGGCCTCCAGCTCCTTCACCCGGCTGGTCACCTTCGACAGGGTCTCCGGATGGCCGGCCAGGTCCAGGCCCAGCTCGCGGCTCTTCAGCTCGACGCTGGCCCGGCCGGCCATCTCGGTGATCAGGATCCGCATGTCGTTGCCCACCACGCGTGGGTCCACATGGTTGTAGAGCAGCGGATCCACCTTGATCGCGCTCGCGTGCAGCCCTGCCTTGTGAGCGAAGGCGGCGGCCCCGGCGTACGCCTGGTGGGTGTCGGGGGCGATGTTGGCGATCTCGGCGATGGCGTGGGAGACCCGCACCATCTGCTCCAGGCAGCCGTCCGGTAGGACCGGCAGCCCGAGCTTGAGTTGGAGGTTGGCGACGACGGCGAAGATGTCGGCGTTGCCGGGGCGCTCGCCGTACCCGTTGGCGGTGCCCTGGACGTGGCGGACGCCGGCCTCGACGGCCGCGATGGTGTTGGCCACCGCGCAGGCGGTGTCGTTCTGGGCGTGCATGCCGAGCCGCCCGGGATCGACGCCGGTCCGCGCGACCAGGTCGGCGATCACGGCGGTCACCTGGGAGGGCAGCATCCCGCCGTTGGTGTCGCAGAGCACCATCACCTCGGCGCCGGCGGCCAGCGCGGTCTGGACCACCGCCGCCCCGTACGCCGGGTCGTGCCGGTAGCCGTCGAAGAAGTGCTCGCCGTCGACGAAGACCCGCCGTCCCTCGGCGACGAGGTGTGTCACGGTGTCCCGGATCATCGCCAGGTTCTCGGCGGCGGTAGTGCGCAGCGCCCGCTCGACGTGCCGCAGGTCGGCCTTGGCGACCAGCGCGACGGCCGGGGTCCGCGCGTCCAGCAGCGCCCGGACCTGCGGGTCGTCGGCGACCGCGACGCCGGCCTTGCGGGTCGCCCCGAACGCGACGAGCTGGGCGTGCTTCAGGTCCAGCTCGGTGCGGGCCCGGCGGAAGAACTCGGTGTCCTTCGGCACGGCGCCCGGCCAGCCCCCCTCGATGAAGCCGACCCCGAACTCGTCGAGCAGCCGGGCGACGGCCAGCTTGTCGACCACCGAGTAGGTGAGCCCCTCTCGCTGGGCGCCGTCGCGCAGCGTCGTGTCGTAGACCTGGAACGTCATGAAGGGTCCTCTCGGGCGCGGCTGGGACGGGGCGGCGGGACGGGGCGGGGCGGGGCGGGACCAACAAAAAGACCTCCCGCGGATGCGGGAGGTCTGCGCGCTCGGCGGAGGGAGGCCGGGCGCGCTAGGTGCCGATAATGACGACGCTGCTGGTCACGATCACCACTCTGCCACCCACCCCACCGTTCTGGGAGGCACAATCCACATGGCGGGACGGTGACGCAGGGTTGCGATACCTCATCCGCCCCCACCTGCGGCGCAGAACCCGCCGCTGGTGATCGGCTTCACAAGTCACCTGGCCGCTACCAAGCCGAAACACCGCTGCGGCAGTATCTGGAACAGATCCAGTTACCGGCCTCGTGCCGCTGTCAAGGAGGACCCCGTGCTCACTGTCGGTGACCGCTTTCCCGAGTACGAACTCACCGCCTGCGTGTCTCTCGACGCCGACAACGCGTTCGAGTCGATCAACCACAAGTCTCACCAGGGCAAGTGGCGGGTTGTCTTCTTCTGGCCGAAGGACTTCACCTTCATCTGCCCGACGGAGATCGCCGAGTTCGGCCGGCTGAACGGCGAGTTCGCCGACCGGGACGCCCAGGTGCTCGGCGTGTCGGTGGACAACGAGTTCGTCCACTACGCCTGGCGCAAGGACCACCCGGACCTGCGCGAGCTGCCCTTCCCCATGCTCAGCGACATCAAGCGCGAGCTGACCGCCGACTGCGGCGTGCTCGGCGAGGACGGCGTGGCCCAGCGCGCCACCTTCATCGTCGACCCGGACAACGAGATCCAGTTCGCCATGGTGACCGCCGGCTCGGTCGGCCGGAACGTCTCCGAGGTGCTGCGGGTGCTCGACGCGCTGCAGACCGACGAGCTGTGCCCGTGCAACTGGAACAAGGGCGGCGACACCCTCGACGCCACCAAGCTGCTCGCCGGCGCCGGGGTCTGACGATGGGTCTCGACGCGGTCAAGGCAGCCCTGCCGGAGTACGCCAAGGACATCAAGCTCAACCTCGGCTCCACCGTCGGCGCCTCTACGCTGAAGCCGGAGCAGGCCTGGGGCACCGCGCTGGCCTGCGCCGTCGCGGCGCGCAACCCGGTGGTGCTTCGGGAGATCGCCGCCGAGGCCGCCGGCCACCTCACCGCCGAGGCGGTCGAGGCGGCCAAGGGCGCCGCCACGATCATGGCCATGAACAACGTCTACTACCGGGCCAAGCACCTCATCGGCGACGACCAGTACGCGTCGATGCCGGCCCGGCTGCGGATGCAGATCATCGCCCGACCGGGTGTGGAGAAGGGCGACTTCGAGCTGTGGTGCCTCGCCGTCTCGGCGATCACCGGCTGCGGCGTCTGCCTGGAGTCGCACGAGAAGACGCTGCGCGGGGCCGGCTTCACCCGCGAGCAGGTGCACGAGGGACTGCGGATCGCCGCCGTGGTGCACGCCGCCGCGGTGGCGCTCGACGCGCAGGCCGCGCTGGCCTGAGCCCGCCGCCCCGACTCCGCCGACGCCGCTACCGCGGTGCCGGCGGAGTCGGCGTTTCCGGCGGCACGTGTGTAGGGGCCGACCGGGCTGGGTAGGTGTATTTCGGACACGAGAACACCCCCTCTCCGAGACGACTACGACAGTCGAGGCAGGAGCACCCCATGGACAGGCTCGACCCGCACACCACACACGGCACGCCGGAGCCCATGACCCACGGCGGGCAGGGTTCGATCGCCGGCGGCGCCCCCGCCGGTGCGTTCGACCCGTGGAGCTACCGTGACCGGGCGTCGGCGGCCGACGCCGACCTGGTCGGCTACAAGGTCGAGGCCACCGACGGCGGCATCGGCAAGATCGACAGCGCGAGCCACGAGGTCGGCAGCAGCTACCTCGTGGTAGACACCGGCCCGTGGATCTTCGGCAAGAAGGTCATGCTGCCGGCCGGCACGGTCAACCACGTCGACCACGACGAGCGCAAGGTGCACGTCGACCGCGACAAGGACCAGATCAAGGCCGCGCCTGAGTACGACGAGAACAGCCACAGCGACCCGGCGTACCGGGACAAGCTCGGCGGCTACTACGACGAGAGCTACGGCAACCTGCCCCCGGGCACCGCCCGCTGACCGGTGCCGCCGGCCCGGCCGGCGGGGCTCGGTTCAACCGTCACGGCCGGTGGGGTCAACCCCCACCGGCCGTTACCGTGTCAGGGTGGACGCGATCGAGGTTAACCGCAGAATTCCCTTCTCCGCGATGTTCAACTTCCGTGATGTCGGCGGCTACCCGGCGGGCGACGGGCGCACCGTCGCCTGGGGACGGCTCTACCGCTCGGACTCACCACACCGGATCGACGGCGCCGACCGGGACGCCTTCGTCGCCCTCGGCATCCGCACCGTGATCGACCTGCGCCGCCCGTACGAGGTGGCCCGGGACGGCCGGGTGCCGGAGCTGGACGGGCTCACCTACCGGCACGTCCACCCGGAACACACCCCGTGGGCGGAGTCGCATTACGAGCCCGGCTCAAGTCTGGCCCGCCACCTCGCCGACCTGTACGCCGCCCTCGCCGGGACCGGCGCCGCCGGGCTGGCCGAGGCGGTCGGGCTGATCGCCGACAGCGGCGCCGCCCCGGTCGTCGTGCACTGCGTGGCCGGCAAGGACCGTACCGGCATCGTCTGCGCGCTGGTCCTCTCGGTGCTCGGCGTGAGCGACGCCGACATCGCCGCCGACTACGCGCTGAGCACGGAGGCGTCGGCGCGGTTCAGCGCCTGGGTGGCCGCCACCACCCCCGAGGCCGAGGAACTCCCCGCGCCGTTCCTGGCGTCCCCGGCCGAGGCGATGTCGCTGTTCCTGACCGAGCTGCGCGCGGGACACGGCTCCGTCGAGGGGTACCTGCGGCACGCCGGTGTCACCGACGCCCAGCTCACCGCCCTGCGCGACCACCTGCTGGACTGACCTCCGTCCCGGCCGCTCCCTCGACCCGGCGACGGGTGCCGGGCGCGGTGGGGGGACCGAGACCGGCGACGGGCGCCAGGCGCGGTGGGGCGGCGAGAAATGCCCGGGGCAGCGGGCGCCCCGGGCATTGGAGCCACTGCTCAGAGGACCCGGGTGACCCATCCGTGCGGGTCGGCGGCCCGGCCCCGCTGGACGTCCACCAGCCGTCGGTGCAGGTCGGTGGTCGCCCGGCCCGGCTCGCCGCCGCCGACGAGGAACTCGCCGTCGGAGAAGCGGACCTTGCCGATCGGCGTGACCACGGCCGCGGTGCCGCAGGCGAAGGCCTCGCGCAGCCGGCCGCTGGCCGCGTCGGCCTGCCAGTCGGCGAAGCTGACCGGCCGTTCCTCGACCCGGTGGCCGGCCTCGGCCGCCAGGGTGAGGATCGCGTCGCGGGTGATGCCCGGCAGGATGGTGCCGGTCAGCGGCGGGGTGACCAGGGTGTCGTCGTCGTAGACGAAGAAGACGTTCATCCCGCCCAGCTCGTCGACGAAGCGGCGCTCCACGGCGTCGAGGAAGACCACCTGGTCGCAGCCGGCCTCGATCGCCTCGGCCTGGGCGGCCAGCGAGGCGGCGTAGTTACCACCGCACTTGGCCGCGCCGGTGCCGCCCGGGGCCGCGCGGGTGTAGTCCGGCGACACCCACACCGTCACCGGCTTGACCCCGCCGGAGAAGTACGCCCCCGCCGGAGAGGCGATGACCACGTACAGGTACTCGTTGGCCGGGCGGACGCCGAGGAAGACCTCGCTGGCGAACATGAACGGTCGCAGGTAGAGGCTGCTCCCGTCGCCCTCGGGGATCCACTCCCGGTCGACCTCGACCAGCCGGCGCAGCGACTCGACGAACGTCTCCGGCGGGAGCTGCGGCATCGCCATCCGGCGGGCCGAGTCGGCGAACCGGGCGGCGTTGGCCTCCGGCCGGAACATGGTCACCGCGCCGTCGCCGGTGCGGTAGGCCTTCAGGCCCTCGAAGATCTCCTGCGCGTAGTGCAGCACCGCGGCGGCCGGGTCCAACGGGATCGGCGCGCGCGCCTCGATCCGGGCGTCGTACCAGCCCTTGCTCTCCGCGTACCGGATGGTGACCATGTGGTCGGTGAAGACCCGGCCGAAGCCCGGGTTCGCGAGCAGGGCGGCCCGGTCCACAGCGGATACCGGCGTGGAATTCGGACGGATCTCGAAGTCGAGCATGTCACCACCGCTCATCGCGCGGACCTCCCTGGGACGACGGCGGCGGGACCGCACGCCGGATTCACTGGTGCCAGCAACTTACCCCGAACGGTCGTTCAGCGGGTAACCGCATGCCGGCGGGACGGACGCCCCGAACGGGCGTTCCGGCTGTTCAGACGCCCGTTCCTCGGGGCGCCGGGGCGGGGCGGGGCCGCCGTCAGGCCGTCGCGTGCGCGGCGAGGCGGTCGCCCACCTCGGCGGTGCGCAACGGTACGCCCGGGGCGCGGCCGGCCAGCTCCGCGCCGACGGCGGCGGTCACCCGTGCCGCAGCGTCAGCGTGCCCGAGCTGGTCGAGCAGCAGGGCGGCGGAGAGCACGGCGGCCACCGGGTCGGCGATGCCCTGGCCGGCGATGTCCGGCGCGGAGCCGTGCACCGGCTCAAACATCGACGGGTACGCCCCGGTGGGGTTGATGCAGCCGCTGGCGGCCAGCCCGATGCCTCCGGTGACCGCGGCGGCGATGTCGGTGAGGATGTCGCCGAAGAGGTTGTCGGTGACCACCACGTCGTACCGCTGGGGCTGGGTGACCAGGAACATCGCGGCGGCGTCGACGTGCTGGTACTCCGTGGCCACGTCCGGGTGCTCGGCGGCCACGGCGGCGAAGGCGCGGGCCCACAGCGACCCGGCGTGGGTCAGCACGTTGGTCTTGTGCACCAGGGTGACCTTGCGCCGCTCGCGGCGGGACGCCCGGGCGAACGCGTCGCGGATGACCCGCTCCACCCCGTGCCGGGTGTTCAGGCTCTCCTCGGTGGCCACCTCGGCCGGGGTGTCCCGGTGCAGCGAGCCGCCCGCGCCGGCGTAGAGCCCCTCGGTGCCCTCCCGGACCACGACCAGATCGACCTCGCCGGGCTTGACGGTGGCCAGCGGGCCGGCCACGCCCGGCCACAGCCGCGACGGGCGCAGGTTGACGTACTGGTCGAAGGCGAACCGGAGCTTGAGCAGCAGGCCGCGCTCCAGCACGCCCGGCGGGACGGTCGGGTCGCCGACCGCGCCGAGCAGGATCGCGTCGTGCCCGGCCAGCTCGGTCAGGACGGAGTCCGGCAGCACCTCGCCGGTGCGGTGATAACGGGCCGCGCCGAGGTCGTACTCGGTGGTCTCCACCCCGGGGAGGACGGCGTCGACGACCTTGAGGGCCTGCGCGACCACCTCGGATCCGATCCCGTCCCCGGCCACCACCGCGATCCGTGCCACGTCGTGAGCTCCCTCGCCTCGTCGTCTTCCGCAACGGTACGACTCCGTCCCGCCTCCCGGTACGGTGCTTCCGCATTCTGGGACAGGAACGCACAGCAGGCTCCCAGGTGGGATTCATGGTGTGGTCAACTTCGCTGCTTAGGGTCGATGGCGAACGGGTCACGGGGCCCGGACGGGATTCGTCGCGGCGCTGCGGCGCCGTCAGCGAAGGAGCAACTGCCATGCGGATCGACGAGCAGCCCCGGCACCGATGGGTCGACGAGCAGCCCCGCACGCAGTGGGTGGACCAGTCGACATTCGCCAGCCGCCGCCCCGACCTGCGCCTGGGCAGCCGCACCCACCGCCTCGACCGGGCCGGTGGCACCGCCGCCGACCGGATCGCCGTGCAGCACACCGTAGGCACCAGCACGGCGGAGTACTCCCTGCTGCTCAACGCCCCGAGCTGGCTGGGCCGGCGCGGGGTGGGCGAGGCGCTCGCCGACGCCGTCGCCGAACTGCGCGCCATCGACCTCACCTACGGCCCGAACCGGCGCGACAGCCTCGTCTCCCGGCTGCGCCGGGGGGAGATCAGCCCCGAGTCGTACCCGCCGCTGGCCGACCTGGTGGACCGGTGCGCCGCCATGCGGGCGGCGACCGACGGCTGGTTCGACGCGTGGGCGGTGCCCGGCGGCTTCGACCCGGGCGGCCTGCTCGGCGGCTGGGCGGTGGAGCGGGCCGCGGCCCGGCTGCGCGCCGCCGGCATCCACGACTACGCCGTGCTCACCGGCGCCGACCTGGTGGTACGCGGGCACGCCGCGCACGGCGGCCCGTGGCGGGTGGCCGTGCACCACCCGACCGACTCTCGCCGGCCTCCGCTCGTGCTGGAGATGACGGCCGGCGCGGTGGGCACCTCCGGGGTGACCGGGCGGCGGGGGCACGTGGTCGACCCGCACACCGGGGAGCCCGCCGACCAGCTCGATGCCGCCACGGTGATCGGGCCGGACCTGGCGGTGGCCGACGCCTACGCCACCGCGCTCTACGCCGCGGGCCCGGCGGGGCTGGACTGGTTCCGCGACGGGTCGGGCTACCGGGCGCTGTTCGCGCACCGCCCCCGCTGAGATCCGACCGGGCCACCCTCGGCGGCCGGTCTTCGCATCCCGGCCGTGGGTGACCCGCGATCGACCCCCACGGTCTCGGCAACGGCCGTGGGGGCCGGTCAGCGACGAGTGCGCGTGGCTCGCGCAATCGAGGGGTGCGGACCCGGGCCGGGGCGGACGTCAACCGCGCCACCCGAAGACGGGCCGACGCCGAACTCAACCAGTGACCGCACGAGTACGCTAGCGAATCGCCGTAACTCGATGCAAGGGTCTCCACAGCGGACCGTCCCCGAAGGACGCTCGGAAGTTTCGCGACTGACCTGCGGCGGGGTCACGGTGACTTCCCCGGCCCGGGATGGCACGCTGTCCGCCGTGAGTTTCGATCTGAGCGTGTGGGCCCTCCCGGACGGGGTCACGCCCATGGACGTGCGGGCAGCGGTGCAAAGGTGCCGACAGGGACAGCACGACGACCGCTACCCGGACCCACGGGTCGTCGCCTTCTACCGGGCGATCACCGCCCGCTATCCGGACCGACCGGCGGGCCCGGGTTCCCCGTGGGAGGTCGCGCCCCTGCACACGGCCAACGACCACATCGAGATGAACCTCAACCCGGCCTGCGAGGACCAGGTGCTGCTCGACATCGAGCGGCTGGCCGGCGAGTGCCACCTGATGCTGTTCGACTACCAGGACGGCTCGGTCTACCCGCCACCCGCCCCGGCGCGCCGCTGACCGGTTTGACGGCGAGGGGCCCGGCCGTTCGGCCGGGCCCCCGATCCGTCCTGCCTGGACGCCGTGTCACTCGGCTCCTGGGTGGACCTACTCGTCGCGCAGGTCGGCCGCGCTGGCCGAGGTCGCGCCGATCGAGTCAGCCGCGGAGGTGAGCAGGTCCGCGCCGAGCGCCTGGTCGACCGTGAGGGTCATCAGCGTCTCACCGCCGGCCTCCCGGCGGGCCACCTGCATCGCCGCGATGTTGATACCGGCCTCGCCGAGCAGGGTGCCGACGGTGCCGACCACGCCCGGCCGGTCCACGTAGCGCAGGAAGAGCAGGATGCCCTCCGCGCCGATCTCCACGTCGAAGCCGTCCACCTCGGTGAGCTTGAGGACGTCGCGGGCGCCGGCGTGGGTGACCGTGCCGGAGACGCTGACCGTACGGCCGTCCGGCAGCGCGCCGCGGACGGTCACCAGGGTCGGGTGCTCGGCGGTGTCGGCCTGGCTGGCGAGGTTGACCTCGACGCCACGCTCGGCGGCCAGGTGCGGCGCGTTGACGTAGGTGACCTGCTCCTCGACCACGGAGCTGAACAGCCCCTTGGTGGCCGCGAGCTTGAGCACCGAGACGTCGTGGTTAACGACTCCCCCGCGCACCTCGACGGTGACGCTGGCGGCCACCCCGCCGGCCACGGCGGTGAACGCCCGGCCGAGCTTCTCGGCCAGCGGCAGCAGCGGGCGGACGTCCTCGGCGACCACGCCGCCGGCCTGCACGTTGACCGCGTCCGGCACGAACTCGCCCTGCAACGCCAGCTTCACGCTCTTGGCCACGGCCAGGCCGGCCTTGTCCTGCGCCTCGGCGGTGGAGGCGCCCAGGTGCGGGGTGGCCACCACGTTGTCGAAGGCGAACAGCGGCGAGGAGGTGCACGGCTCCTTGACGTACACGTCGACGCCGGCGCCACCGACCCGGCCCTCGGCGAGCGCGTCGGCGAGGGCCTGCTCGTCGACCAGCCCGCCCCGGGCGGCGTTGACGATCCGCACCCCCGGCTTGACGATCGCCAGCTCCTTCTCGCCGATCAGGCCCACGGTCTCCGGGGTCTTCGGCAGGTGGATCGAGATGAAGTCGCTCTCCCGCAGCAGCTCCTCCAGCCCGACCAGGCGCACCCCGAGCTGCGCCGCGCGGGCCGGCTGGATGTACGGGTCGTACGCGATCAGCCGGGTGCCGAAGGCGGCGATCCGGGACGCGAAGAGCACCCCGATCCGGCCGAGGCCGACCACGCCCACGGTCTTGCCCTGCACCTCGACGCCGGTGTACTTGGACCGCTTCCACTCGCCGGCCTTGAGCGCGGCGCTGGCGCTGGCGGTGTTGCGGGCCACGGCCAGCAGCAGCGCGACGGCCTGCTCGGCGGCGGAGACGATGTTGGAGGTGGGGGCGTTGACGACCATGACGCCCCGCGCGGTGGCAGCCGGCACCTCGACGTTGTCCAGACCCACGCCGGCCCGGGCCACCACCTTCAGCCGGGGGGCGGCGGCGATCGCCTCGGCGTCGATCTGCGTGGCGCTGCGCACGATCACCGCGTCGGCCTCGGAGAGCGCGGAGAGCAGGGCCTGACGGTCGGTGCCGTCGACGTGACGGACGTCGAAGTCGTGGGCGAGCACCTCGATGGCGGCGGGGGCGAGTTCTTCGGCGATCAGTACGACAGGAGTCATCGGTCCTCGTAGAGGTCGTGTGGCGGTCGGCCGGGACGTGGGGGCGCCGCACTGCGCCCTGCGCCGAGTCGTGCCATGGCCGTCAGGTGGCGGCTACGCACCTACCCGCGATGTTAGGGCGCGGGCCGGCCGGCGTGCCCCGGACTGCGGGGTGAGGGCCCTCACAAACCCGACATGTCAGTGGGGTTCCGGGCGGGAAAACACCAGCGGCGGGCCCCCCCGCCCCCCGGGGGGGGGGGGGGGGGGGGGCGGGGGGCGCGGCGGGGGGGGCGGGGGGGGGGGGGGGGCGGGGGGCGGCCCGGTCGGGGGGTGGTCCCCCCAACCACCACCCCCAATTCCGGGGGGGGCGGGGGGTCCACCCCCCCCGGGCCCCCCCCCGCGGGGGGGGGGGGGGGGGGGGGGGGCCCCCCGCTGGCCGCGCCCGGGTCAGGCGGTCTCGGTGATCGGCCGGTCGACCCAGCTCATCATGGACCGCAGCTTCTGACCGGTCTCCTCGATCGGGTGCGCCGCGCCCTCGGCCTGCCACTTGGCGAAGTTCGGGCGGCCGGCGTCGTCCTCGGCGATCCACTCGCGGGCGAACTCGCCGGACTGGACCTCGGAGAGGATCTTGCGCATCTCCTCCTTGACCCGGGCGTCGACGACGCGCGGGCCACGGGAGAGGTCGCCGTACTCGGCGGTGTCGGAGATGCTGTAGCGCATCTTCGCGATGCCGCCCTCGTACATGAGGTCGACGATCAGCTTCAGCTCGTGCAGGCACTCGAAGTAGGCCACCTCGGGGGCGTAGCCCGCCTCGGTGAGCACCTCGAACCCGGTCTGCACCAGGGCCGCCGCGCCGCCGCAGAGCACCGCCTGCTCGCCGAAGAGGTCGGTCTCCGTCTCCTCCTTGAAGGTGGTCCGGATCACGCCGGCCCGGGTGCCGCCGATCCCCTTCGCGTAGGCCAGGGCCAGCGCGAGGGCGGTGCCGGTGGCGTCCTGCTCGACGGCGACCAGGCAGGGCACGCCCTTGCCGTCGACGTACTGGCGGCGGACCAGGTGACCCGGGCCCTTCGGGGCGACCATCGCGACGTCCACGTCAGCCGGCGGCTTGATCAGGTCGTACCGGATGTTGAAGCCGTGGCCGAAGAGGATGGCCTTGCCGGGCGCCAGGTTCGGCGCGATCGCCTCCGTGTAGAGGGTCCGCTGGGCGGTGTCCGGGGCCAGGATCATGATCACGTCGGCCTCGGCCGCAGCCTCCGCCGGGGTGAGCACCCGCAGGCCCTGCTCCTCGGCCTTGGGCCGGCTCTTCGAGCCCGCCGGCAGGCCGATCACCACGTCGACGCCGGAGTCCCGCAGCGACAGCGCGTGGGCGTGGCCCTGGCTGCCGTACCCGATCACCGCCACCTTCTTGGCCTGGATCAGGCCCAGGTCGGCATCGTCGTCGTAGTACACCTCAACGCTCATTGACTTCCCTTTCGTACGGCGGCCCGGGCGGCCCGTCGTGGCTTGTGCGGGTGTTGTGGCGGGCAAGGGGTTCAGGCGGCCCTCAGCGCCGGGCCGGCGGTGATCGAACGCGAGCCGCGCCCGATCGCCACCGTGCCGGACTGGACCATCTCCTTGATCCCGAACGTTTCGAGGTCGCGCAGCAGCGCGTCCAGCTTGTCGGGGGTGCCGGTGGCCTCGATCGTCAGCGTGTCGGGCGCGACGTCGACCACCCGGGCGCGGAACAGGTTGACCGTCTCGAGCACCTGGCCACGGATGGCCCGGTCGGCGCGGACCTTGACCAGCAGCAGTTCCCGGGCGACCGAGACCTGCGGGTCCAGCTCGACGATCTTGAGCACGTTGACCAGCTTGTTGAGCTGCTTGGTGACCTGCTCCAGGGGGGACGACTCGGCGTTGACCACGATGGTGATCCGGGAGACGTCCGGGTTCTCGGTCTCGCCGACGGCAAGACTGTCGATGTTGAAGCCGCGCCGGGAGAACAGCCCGGAGACCCGGGCCAGGACGCCCGGCTTGTTCTCCACGAGCACGGACAGGGTGTGCAGGTTCATTAGATATCGTCCTCGTCGAAGTTCGGGCGGACGCCGCGAGCGAACATGATCTCGTCGTTGCTGGTGCCGGCGGCCACCATCGGCCAGACCATCGCGTCCTTGCCGACCACGAAGTCGATCACGACGGGGGCGTCGTTGATCGCCATCGCCGCCTCGATGGTGGAGTCCACGTCGGCCGCGCTCTCGCAGCGCAGGCCGACGCAGCCGAGCGCCTCGGCGAGCTTGACGAAATCGGGGATGCGGTGCTTGTGGGTGCCCAGCTCGGTGTTCGAGTACCGCTCGTTGTAGAACAGCGTCTGCCACTGCCGGACCATGCCGAGGTTGCCGTTGTTGATCACGGCGATCTTGACCGGGATGCCCTCCAGCGCGCAGGTGGCCAGCTCCTGGTTGGTCATCTGGAAGCAGCCGTCGCCGTCCACCGCCCAGACCACCGTGTCCGGCCTGCCCACCTTGGCCCCCATGGCGGCCGGGACCGCGTAGCCCATGGTGCCGAGGCCGCCGGAGTTGAGCCAGGTGCCCGGCCGCTCGTACGAGATGAACTGCGACGCCCACATCTGGTGCTGGCCGACGCCGGCGACGTAGACGGCCTCCGGCCCGGCGATCTTCCCGAGCCGCTCGATCACGTACTGCGGGGAGAGGGAGCCGTCGGCCGACTCCTCGTAGCCCAGCGGGTACCGCTTGCGCAGCTCGTCGAGCTGGGCCCACCAGTCGCCGAGGTCGGCCGGACGGCCGGCGGACCGCTCGGTGGTGACCGCGGCGATCAGCTCGTCGATCACGTGCCGGGCATCGCCGACGATCGGCACGTCCGCGTGCCGGTTCTTGCCGATCTCGGCCGGGTCGATGTCGGCGTGCACGACGGTCGCGTCCGGGGCGAACGAGTCCAGTTGGCCGGTGACGCGGTCGTCGAACCGGGCGCCGAGCGCCACGATCAGGTCCGACTTCTGCAGGCCGTAGACCGCCGACACGGTGCCGTGCATGCCCGGCATGCCCAGGTGCTGCGGGTGCGAGTCGGGGAACGCCCCGAGCGCCATCAGCGTGGTGACCACCGGGATGCCGGTCAGCTCGGCCAGCCGACGCAGCCCGTCCGTGGCGCCGGCCTTGAGCACCCCGCCGCCGACGTAGAGCACCGGCCGGCGGGCCGAGGTCATCAGCCGGGCGGCCTCCCGGATCTGCTTGCCGTGCGGGTGCAGGGTCGGCCGGTACCCGGGCAGGTCCAGCGTCGGCGGCCAGGAGAAGGTGGTCTGCGCCTGGAGGACGTCCTTCGGGATGTCCACCAGCACCGGGCCGGGGCGGCCGGTCGAGGCCAGGTGGAACGCCTCGGCGAGCACCTGCGGGATCTCCTCCGGCGTCTGCACCAGGAAGTTGTGCTTGGTGATCGGCAGGGTGATGCCCTGGATGTCGGCCTCCTGGAAGGCGTCCGTGCCGATCGACGGCCGGGCCACCTGACCGGTGATCGCCACCATGGCCACCGAGTCCATGTACGCGTCGGCGATCGGGGTGACCAGGTTCGTCGCGCCCGGGCCGGAGGTGGCCATGCAGACCCCGACCTTGCCGGTGGCCTGGGCGTACCCGGTGGCCGCGTGCCCGGCGCCCTGCTCGTGCCGGACCAGGATGTGCCGGACGGTGGAGTCGTAGAGCGGGTCGTACGCCGGGAGGATCGCCCCGCCCGGGATGCCGAAGACGACGTCGACGCCGAGCGCCTCCAGGGACCGTACGAGCGACCCGGCTCCGGAGATCTTCGCGGGCGCGGGCTGCCGTGCCGCCGGGGCGGACGGCGCGACCTGGTCGGCGGTCGCCGGCTCGGCGCCGGCACGGGTCCGGCGGGCGGAATGGGCGAGGGTCTCTGGCGTGGGTCTCGTCATGGCGGTTCAGGCCTTCGGCTGGAGTGGCTGATGCTCTTCAGGCGGTGCAACGCGGGCGGGGCACACCCGGATGGGTCCGACGGCAATAAAAACGGCCCTCGTGCAGATGCACGGGGCCAGCGCACTCTCGATGACGGAGAGTGCGCTCAGGTAAGTACTCGCGGAGAGGTCGACGGCATGCGGTCAAGCCTGCCGCATCTCACGCGATGAGTCAACTGATCCCACATTTTGGTTCACGGGCGTCGGTGACGTGCTCTCCGGCACACCGGCTCCGACCGCCCCTAGCTGCGCGGACGCGCCCCCTTCGGGGCGTTGGGCGGGCATCGTCGGCAGCCGCCGCGGACGCGCTGCCGCAGGCGGGGCCGGCACGGCGGCGGGGCGCCCGGCGGGCGGCGCCGACACCGGGGCGGGACGCGCGCCGGCGGACGTGGCGGCCTCCAGCATCGCCTCCAGGTGCTCGCCCGGCACCCCCCAGCCGAAGAGCGCGCCCTGGCCCCACCGGCAACCGGCGGCGACCACCGCGGCCAGCTCGGTGGGGGTGGTCACCCCCTCGGCGATCACCTCCATCCCGAGCTGGTGGCCCAGCCGCATGACGATGTCGACCATCGGGGCGAAGGCCGGGCCGTCGGTGTCCACCGGGCGGACCGGCTCGTGCTCGGCGACCAGGCTGTGGTCGATCTTGAGAATGTCGATCGGCAGCCTGCGTAGCTGCCCGAGCGACGAGTACCCGGCGCCGAAGTCGTCCAGGGCGATCCGGACGCCGGTGCGCCGCAGCGCGGTCAGCCGCCGGACGAGTTCGTCGAGGTCGGTCGCGACGGCGTGCTCGGTGACCTCCAGCACCAGCCGCTGCGGCGGCACGTGGTGGGCGCGCAGCGCCTCGGCGACCTGGACCACGTACTCGGGGGCGTGCAGCTCCCGGGGGGAGACGTTCACCGAGACCCACACGTCGTGCCCGTCGGCCAGCCAGCGGGAGAGCTGGTGACACGCCTGGTGCAGCACCCACGCCCCGAGCTTGGCGATCATCCCGCACTCCTCGGCCAGCGGGATGAACTCGTCCGGGCGGACGTTGCCCAGCTCCGGGTGGCGCCAGCGCAGCAGCGCCTCCGCGCCCACCGGACGCACCGACGGCAGCGACGCCACCGGCTGGAACACCAACCGCAGCTCGTCGCGCTCGATCGCGCCGCGCAGCTCGTGCTCCAGCGTCGTGCGGCGGCGCAGCAGCTCGTCGTAGGTGGCGTCGTAGTGCTCGATCCGGTTCTTGCCGCGCTGCTTGGCGTAGCGCAGGGCCAGGTCGGCGTGGCGCAGCAGCAGCTCGGTGTCCGGCTCGTCGGGCTGCCCGGCCACCCCTATGCTGACCGAGAGGAAGACCGGCCCGCCCGGCTGCTCGTACGGGCGGCCGAGCAGCCCGAGCAGCCGCTCGGCGACCCGGCCGGCGTCGGGCGGGCGGCCGGGCATGAGCACCGCGAACTCGTCACCGCCCAGCCGGGCGGCCAGGTCGCCGGGGCGCAGGTTGCCGCGCAACCGCCGGCCCACCTCGGCCAGCACCTCGTCGCCCACGTCGTGCCCGCGCATGTCGTTGACGTTCTTGAAGCCGTCCAGGTCGAGGCCGAGCAGCACGCACGGGACGCCGGAGCCGGTGCTGTCCTGCAGGGCGCGCAGCAGCCCCCGCCGGTTGGCCAGGCCGGTCAGCGGGTCGGTGTGGGCCAGCTCCCGGAAGTGCGCCTCGCGCTCGGCGAGCCGGCTCGCGTACCGGCGCACGTCGTGCAGGGCGAGGTACTGCCGGGCCACCAGCGCGAACCCCTCGACGCTGCCGGCGACGATGCCCAGCGCGTCGAACCGGCCGCCCTGGAGCAGGTGGTACATCGCGGAGGCGGCCATCGCGACCATCGGGACGAAGGCGTACTCGCCGTCCCGGCGGATCAGGTCGACGTCGAGCTGCCCCGGCGGGGCGGCCCGGTGCACGGCCCGGTGCACGGCCAGCGCGGCGGTCAGCAGCCCGGCCGCGAGCAGGAGCGTGCCGGCCAGCAGCATGCCGGGCACGGCCTGGCAGAGCCCGCCGGCGATGCCCAACCCGCCGCAGGTGACCGCCGTGATCCCGGCGCCGAGCCAGGCCAGCCGGCGGCGGGGCGCGGCGGCCCGCATGAGCACGATCAGGGTGAGCCCGGCGGTGAGCGCCACGCTGACGCTGGCCAGCAGGATCGGCGCGCAGGCCGCCGGGATGGCGGTGGCGAGCAGCCGGGTCGGCTCGGAGAGAAGCACCCAGCCGACGAACCAGAGCGCGGTCGCCATGATCAGGCCGTCGAGCACCAGCCGGGCCGTCGCCGCCCGGGTGGGCCCCGCGCAGGTCAGCCGGAGCAGGCCCGCCCCGAAGGCGAAGGCGCTCACCGCGGTGCCGACGGAGACCAGGGTGGCCCAGCCGACGCGCAGGCCCTGCTGATCGGCCAGGTATGCGCCGCCGACGAGCGGCACCGCCCACCCGATCAGCAGGCTGAACAGCGCGAACACCCCGGCGGCGGCGACCAACGCGGCGGCCTGCCCGCACCCTCGCCCCGCCCGGCGGGCGAGGACGACCAGCAGCGCGGTGGCGCCGGCGGCCACGAGGCCGCTCAGCACCGCCACAGCGATCATGCCCGGGGGGAAGCGCACGTCCTCAACTGTGCCGGATGCCCGCTCGGCGTGGGGGGCCGGGTGCGCAACTGTTGGGACACGGCGCGGCACCCCTGGGAGTACCCCGGCCGACGGTGCAAGACTGGTACGTATGCCTGAGCTGCGGTCGAAGACCTCCACGCATGGCCGGACGATGGCCGGCGCCCGGGCCCTGTGGCGGGCCACCGGGATGACCGACGACGACTTCGGCAAGCCGATCGTCGCCGTCGCCAACAGTTTCACCCAGTTCGTGCCCGGCCACGTGCATCTCAAGGACATGGGCGGCCTCGTCGCCGACGCGGTGGCCGAGGCCGGCGGGGTGGGCCGGGAGTTCAACACGATCGCGGTCGACGACGGCATCGCCATGGGTCACGGTGGGATGCTCTACTCCCTGCCCAGCCGGGAGTTGATCGCCGACGCGGTGGAGTACATGGTCAACGCGCACTGCGCGGACGCCCTGGTCTGCATCTCGAACTGCGACAAGATCACCCCCGGCATGCTGCTGGCCGCGCTGCGGCTGAACATCCCCACCGTCTTCGTCTCCGGCGGCCCGATGGAGGCCGGCAAGACGATGGCGATCGAGGGGATCGTGCACTCCAAGATCGATTTGATCGACGCCATGGTCGCCTCGTCCAACGACGCGGTCACCGACGACCAGCTCGGCGAGATCGAGCGGTCGGCCTGCCCGACCTGCGGATCCTGCTCCGGCATGTTCACCGCGAACTCGATGAACTGCCTCGCCGAGGCGATCGGCCTGGCCCTGCCCGGCAACGGCTCGACGCTGGCCACCCACGCCGCGCGCCGGTCGCTCTTCGTCGAGGCCGGCCGCACCGTCGTGGAGATCGCCAAGCGCTGGTACGACGGCGACGACGCCTCGGTGCTGCCCCGGCAGGTCGCCAACCGGGCCGCGTTCGAGAACGCGGTCGCCCTGGACGTGGCGATGGGGGGGTCGACCAACACGATCCTGCACCTGCTCGCCGCCGCCCGGGAGGCCGAGATGGACTTCTCGGTGGCCGACATCGACGCGATCTCCCGCCGGGTGCCCTGCCTGGCCAAGGTCGCCCCGAACTCGCCCCAGTACCACATGGAGGACGTGCACCGGGCCGGCGGCATCCCGGCCATCCTCGGCGAGCTGGACCGCGCCGGCCTGCTGCACCGGGACGTGCACGCCGTGCACTCCCCCAGCCTTGCGCGGTGGCTCGCCGACTGGGACGTGCGGGGCGGTTCGGCCACCTCCGAGGCGGTCGAGCTCTTCCACGCCGCCCCCGGCGGGGTGCGCACCACCGAGCCGTTCTCCACCACCAACCGGTGGTCCACGCTGGACACCGACGCGGCCGGTGGCTGCGTGCGCGACCTCGCCCACGCCTACAGCGCCGACGGGGGGCTGGCCATCCTGCACGGCAACCTCGCCCCGGACGGCTGCGTGGTGAAGACCGCCGGAGTGCCCGACGAGTGCCTGACCTTCCGGGGCCCGGCGAAGGTGTACGAGTCCCAGGACGACGCGGTGACAGCGATCCTGGCGAAGGAGATCGTCGCCGGGGACGTGGTGGTGATCCGGTACGAGGGCCCGAAGGGCGGCCCCGGCATGCAGGAGATGCTCTACCCCACCTCGTTCCTCAAGGGCCGAGGGCTGGGCAAGTCCTGCGCGCTGCTCACCGACGGCCGGTTCTCCGGCGGCACCTCGGGGCTGTCCATCGGGCACGTCTCCCCCGAGGCGGCCTCCGGCGGCCTGATCGCCCTGGTCGAGCCCGGCGACGAGATCGTCATCGACATCCCGGCCCGGTCGATCTCACTCAACGTCGCAGAGGACGCTCTGGAGGCCCGCCGGATCGCCCAGGAGAAGCGCGACAAGCCGTACACCCCGGTCGACCGTCAGCGCTCGGTCTCCGCCGCCCTGCGCGCGTACGCCTCGATGGCCACCTCGGCCAGCGACGGCGCCTACCGCCGAGTGCCGGAGTGACCGGAGTTCATTCACCTTCCGGAAATCCCGTTCCGCTCCTTGCGGATGACCCGAGATCTGGCAGGGCCTCGGTCTCGCCGGTCCTCAGCTACGTCCCCCTCTCCCGCGAATGCCCCGGGAGCTCGCCGCTACGCCGCCCCATGCCGGCCCGTACACCGGGCAGTCGGGTGGCGGCCTGACAAACGCCCCTCACCCGGTCGGGGACCTGCCCGTCGGTCCCTATGGAGCTGCCCCGCCCACGCTCCCACTCCACCGACAGCGCAAACGGGGCAGCTCCATAGGGGCCGACGGAGGGCAGGCCGATCCGGCAGGGGCTGACCCGGCAAAGGCCGGCCCAGCAGGGCCGATGGTGTCGGCAGCGCGCGCATCCCCTCGGGCCTGCCAAGCCGGAGACCCTCACGACTTTGCCGGGGCCCTGCCTTGACCCTGGTCAGAGCTCCGACAACTCTTCGCTGACAGTGATCGCGAGGTAGGCTTCGCCGTCGCGGGCCTAACCAGCGCCAGGTCAGTACCCGACCAGGGCGATGACGAGCGACGACACCGCCGCGGCCAGCAGCACGCCGCCCGCGCCGATCCCGACCGCCGCACTCGCCGGAACGGCGCGGGACCGGGCGACCGGAACCGCCACCAGCGCCGCCGCCGTCACCAGGGCGGCGACCAGGTGGATCAGCGGATAGTCGAGCAGCGCCGCGACCGGGAACAGGTGCACCCCCACCACGAGCGCCACCCAGACGGGGATCAGCTCCCGGCGGCCTCGCAGGGCGAGCAGCCCGGCACCGAGTGCCGCGACACCGAACTCGATGCCGACGACCAGGCCGAAGGTGCGACTGGTGTCGGCGTCGAAGGCCGTCGGGTCGGACCAGCGGCGCCAGGTGAGAACCCCGCCGGCGACGGCGGTGAGCAGCGAGAGTACCGATCCGACGACGAGCACCGGACGCCAGCTTCTGGGCGGCGCCTCCTGTGCCCAGCCGAACCAGCTCGATGCGAAGAAGCCGAACACGACTGCTGTGGCCGACGCGTCCCGCACGTGCTCCGCGATCATGGCTCCCCCTCGGTGGTGCGGCGTCGACGGTGCCGTCCGCGGATGGGTCTCCCGGCGCGGCGCCCCACCCGATCTTGGTAGATCCTTGCCGACGATCGAGGGCGGGCGGGCCTCGGGGGCGGGTACGAGCTGCTCAGGGCACATCCAGCCGACGCCCGGCAGTCGGGGGAAGCGATCAATTTGTCAGGGCGACGAACCTGACCGGTTCCTCCAAGACGGCCACCGCACCGGACACGTCCGTGAGGCGTGCCGCGAGGGTCGCGCGGGCGAGCCGCTCGGGCAGGGCGACGCTGAACTTCAGCCCGGCCAGGGCCCGCATGCTGACCTCGGGCAGGCAGATCCGCTGTGCCGCGTCGGCGACCAGGGTTCGCCACTCCGTCCGGTTCAGATCCGCGCGGAGCCGAATCGTGTAGTCGTCGAACCGGTGCATCGGATCGACGACTTCACCCAGGGTCGCGGTCAGGGTCGCGTTCGCCCGCAGTCCCGCCCACGTCCACCAGCTCAGGTCGCCGTTCTGCGCCCGGACGACGAGGCTTCCACCCGGGTGGACCACGGCGGTCCGGTCGACGCGTTCGGCCGCCAACCGGTCCGTCGCCCTGGTGGTCAGCCGGACCGGTGGGTCCGCTCCGAGGAGGACGTCCCGCATCGCGCGGGTGAGCACATGACTCGAGCCCAACCAGCCCGCCGAGGTCCACCTGGCCCGGCCACCGCCGTCTGCCGGTTCCACGAAACAGCGCCGTCTACGCCAATCGACATATGTGACCTGCCAGCTCCGCCCGCCGAGCAGCAGACGCCGCTCTCCCCGCGCCTCCTCGGTGAGGAGGCTGGGGTCGATCCGGCCCAGTTCCTGACGGCCGTGCAGGACGGTGAACTCGGGCGGTCCGGTGAAGACCGCCGTCATGTCCATGAAATGCTTCCGGCCGAATCGTCGCTCCGCTTCCGGCCCGATGAACAGCATCCCGCCGTCGCTGTCTAGGTAGCCGTGGTCGAGTAGGTGACGGACGATCGGCTCGGCACCAGGGCCGAAGGGTGGGAGGGCGTTCCACGCCTGCGGCCAGAGCCGGTCACCGACCCGGTGCTCCTGCAGGCAGAGCGCGAGCATCTGCTGGGCGACGATGTGCCGGGGCTCGGGCGGTGGGACGACCGGCTCGACCCAGCCACGCCCCCAGAGCGACATCAGGGCCGCCGCCCGGGTCAGTTCCTGCCCTGTACGGCACAGGAACAGGCAGTTCCGGGTGCTGCCCGAGCGGCGGCCGGTGCGGCCGAGCCGCTGCAGGAACGACGCCACGGTGGCGGGCGCGTCGATCTGGATGACTCGGTCCAGGTCGCCGACGTCGATGCCGAGCTCGAGTGTGCTGGTGGAGACGATGACGCAGTCCCTCGCCTCCGCGAACGCCTGCTCGGAGCGGCGTCGCTCGTCGGCGGAGAGCGAGGCGTGCGAGAGGAAGGTGGTCACTCCGCGCTCCCGCAGCAGTTGGCCGAGTTCCTCGACAGTCTGCCGGGACTCGCAGAAGACCAGGCGCTTCTCGCCGCCGTGCAGGGCGGCGATGACCTTCGCCGCGTTGACGAGCGACCCAACGTAGTCGAGTTCGACCTGGCCGGGCGGCGGATCACCGACGACTCGGGGCCTCGCGGGCGCGACCATGCCGGGGGCGACGACCTGCCCCGGGCGGCTGCTCGCCGCCGCTCCCTGCAGCCAGGCGAGCAGATCCTTCGGGTTCCCGACGGTCGCGGAAAGCCCGATTCGTTGCAGCGGCCGTCCGGTCACCCGGGTCAACCTCTCCAGCACCGCGAGCAGATGCCAGCCGCGGTCGTCCCCGGCGAAGGCGTGGACCTCGTCGACCACCACCGCCCGCAGCCCGGCGAAAAAGTCCCGGTGGTCGACGTTGACGCTCACCAGCATGGCTTCCAGGGACTCGGGCGTGGTGAGCAGAATGTCGGGACGCTGCCAGAGCACCGCGCGTCGGGCTGCGGTGTGGACGTCGCCGTGCCAGAGCGCGACGGTGCGGCCCAGCCAGCCGGCGTACCGCTCGAGTCGGGGGTGCAGGTTGTTGAGCAGTGCCTTGAGCGGACACAGGTAGAGCACCGAGGTGCCGGTCCAGCCCTCCCGCGCCATCCGCGACAGCAGGGGAAACGTGGCCGCCTCGGTCTTCCCGCCCGCCGTCGGGGCAAGCAACAGCGCGTCGCTCCCGTCGAGCAGCGGCCCGATCGCGGCCCGCTGCAGCGGGCGCAGTTCCGGCCAGCCGAGGCTGTTGACGACGTGGTGCAGCACCACCGGGTCGAGCAGGGCCTCTTCGTTCACAGGGTCAGGTCGACGTCGTCGGCCGAGGCGGCGTTCCGCTCGACCTCCGTCAGCTCGTCGGAGCGCAGCGTCAGCGCGTAGTGCTCCCGGGGACTCCAGTCGGCGAACTGGTCCACCCGGTCGAAGACGTCGGCGACGAGCTTCTTGAGGTAGACGCGCGGAGCGACCCCGACCTGCCCGCCCAGCCGTCCGGCGACGGCCCGAGCGAGTTCAGCGAGGTAGTCGTCGCCGACCACGCCGGTGACCCGGTCGCTGCCATAGATCTCGCGTACCCGTATTCCGAGTTGGACCAGGGCGGCCTCGGTGAACCCGGGGAGGCGGAGCTGGGTGGCGCGGGGGTTGTCCCAGCGCGGTTCCGGGCCGAAGTCGGTGGCGAGCCGCTGGGCCAGCGGCGCGAGCCGCTGCACGCCCTGTTGGCCGTCGAAGAACGCCGGGGTGCCGGTGATCAGCAGGAACAGGCCCGGGAAGCGCCCGGCGTAGATGTCGTCGACCAGTTGCCGCAACGCGTTGAGCGCCTTGTCGCGGGCGTCCGACCGCACCCGCTGCAGGGTTTCGACCTCGTCGAGGACCAGGAGCAGGCCGGGATGCCCGCTGTCGCGGAGCACCGTCAGCAGGCCCTGCAGGAAACTGAGCGCCCCGAAGTGGTCGAGGTCACCCTTGACCCCGGCAGCCCGGCGCACCGAGGCCGCGACGTGGGGCTGACCGCCCAGCCAGGCGGCCAGCCCTCCAGCGGTCACCTGGTCGCCGGAGGCGATGGCCGCCCGGTAGCCGCGCAGCGCGGCGGCGAAGCCGGGTGTGCTCCGGGAGATGTCCGCCAGCCGGCGCTCGAGCAGATCGCCGACTGCCCGGTCGAGCCCGTCCGCGTCGGCTTCGGCGGCCGTGCCGGCGGCCAGCACGTCCTCCTCAAGAGCGAAGATCCACCCATCGAGGACCGGACGCAGCGCGCTCGGGGCGAACTGCTCGGTCGTCAGCTGTTCGACGAGCCGGCGATAGACGGTCTCCATCCGGTGCAGCGGCGTCTCCAGCTCCGAGACCTGCACCTCGGCCACCGCGAATCCCCGGCGCTTCGCCCGCTCCCCCAGCCACCGGGTGAGAAAGGTCTTCCCGGCGCCATACTCGCCCCGCACGGCCTTGAACACGCTGCCGCCACCGGCGACCCGGTCCAGTTCCTCGTCGAGGGTGGAGGTGAACCGGTCCAGTCCCACGGCGAGGGCGTCCAGACTGTTGCCGGGCACCGCGCCCCGGCGGAGGGCATCGACGATGTCCCTGCGCCGCCGGGCGCTGACCTCTACCGCCACGGGGTCTCCAGCCCGAACTGCTCGATCATCAGGGCGATGTCGAGCTTGGCGGTCTGCCCATCCGGGTCCAGGCTGAGCACGGGGTACCCCTCGACCTGCAGCAGGCGGCGCAGCACGGTGAACGTGCCGGTGACCCGGTGCACGGGGATGCCGGCCCTGGTCGCCAGCGTCTCCAGGGTCGCCCGCCCGCTGCCGGCGATGAGGGTGACGACCATGGCGGCCACCCGCTCGTCGGGCAGGGGAGCCCGAGTGCCCCGGCGGTCGGCGTACATCGGGCTGGCCAGCAGGGCGTCGACGAGGACCGTCGCGGGATCGGCTGCGGCCGGCGGTTCGGGCGGGGCCGGCGCGGCAGCCGGGGCGGGCAGGTCGAACAGGCCCTCGTCCTGGACGGCGGGCCGGGCGGGGCGGCGAATGGAACGCCTGCTCTCCGGTTGGGCGGCCTCGCTGGTGGTTGCCTCCCCCGCCGCCGGCCGCAGCGGCTCGCGCCACCACTCGGGGCTGGACACCGGCGCTCCCGCCCACCCTGGGACGGCGTTCTCGTCGTGCACCGCGAAGAGCAGCAGTGGGATCACGGCCTCGGCTGGAGCGGCACCCCCGTGGTAGCCGGCCTTGCGCGGGCCGTACCGAAGCTCCTCCCGCCAGGGCAGGATCGCCTTCCCACCGGCGAGCGCCACCCGGCTGCCCCGGAAGAGCAGCTCGCCGTCACCGGGTTCGCCCGTCGCCGGGCGCCACCGGTTCTCGCTGGAGTCGGAGGGCAGGAGGACCGCCTCGGTGCCCCTGTCGACGACGTGGCCGTGGTCGGAGACCAGCACCACGACCCGGTCCTGCGCGACCGCGAGCAGGTCCCGCAGCCCGTTGACGGTGTCCGTGCTCCACTCCGTGGTTCCGGGGTCGCTGCGGTCCAGGGCGTCGTCGATGGTGTTGATGACGGCGGCGACCAACGGGACGGCGGGGTCAGCGATGGCGGCGGCCACCTCGGGGTCGACGGCCTGCCCGGCCGGGGTGCGCAGGTCGGACTTGTGTAGCAGCACGCTGCCCGGGAACTGCTCGCGGAAGGCACGCAACTCGGCGCTACGGTCGCCGACGGCGATCCGCCCGCTGAACAGGCTGCACCGGTTGACCTGCGTGACCGTCGGCAGCGCGGCGAGGACCCCGGTCCGAGGACCACCGCCGGGGGTCAGTTCGGTCCAGACGCCGCTGCGGCCGAGTGAGTCGGCGATCTCGATGCCCGCCGAGGTGCCCATGCCGTCGAGGACGAGCATCAGGACCCGACGCCCGCCGTCCAGGACGGGACGGACGACGCGGTCCAGCACATCCTCCACCCGCAGCAGGGCACCGGGTTCCCGCTCTGCACCGGTCATGTCCTGCAGAAGCTCGGCGAACTGGCGGTCGTGCCGGGCGCGACGGGCGTCGACGGCCGCATGCAGCAGCCGGTACGCCTGCGCGACCTGCTGGTCGATGTCGCCGGCGAAAACGTCCAGCCGGGCGCGGTCGACCCACCCGTCGTCGCGGACCTGGCGGTGCACGGCGTCGAGGATGGTGCCGGGGGCGGCTCCCTCGGGCACGGCCAGCCACCGCAGCAGCCGGACGCCCATCCTGGCGGTCTCCACCCGGGACCGGTCGGCCGACCGGTGGGCCTCAACCTCGGCGAGCCGGTCCTGCACCCGCTCGATCAGCTCAGCGGCGGGCCCCGCCCCGACCATCGGGACGGCGAGCCGCACCGCGGCCCCGAACGCGCGCATCCGCTGGGCGAAGCCAGCCGGCAGCAGGGCCGACGCGGCGAGGCGCCCGGCGATGTCGATCTCGGCCGCGATCTCCTCCGCCCGGCGCAGCATCCGATGCGCGTCGTGGCGTACGGCGTCGTCGCCGTCGAGGGCCCGGTAGATCCACGCCTCCGTGGCCTCCCCGAACGCGGTCGCCTGTGCCTCCGTCAGCCGGGCACCGCCGAAGCGCGGTTCGAGCCGGGTCCGGGCGACCACCAGCTCCACGTCGGGCCGTTGTTCGGCACCCCGGGGCCGGAGCACCCCGGCGAGCAGGCCGAGCGGGATGGCGTCGATGCCGTGCCCGGCCCGGACGGCGGCGAGGACCGGCACGGCGACCGGGCCGGCCACCTCGGCGAGGAACGCGGCGATCCCGTCGGTCCACTCGGTGGGCAGGTCGGCGAAGCGCAGTTGGGTACGTGCGTCGGTGCTCCACTGGAGGAGCCCGGCGCCGTCCAGTTCGTCGGGGTCGAGGCCGAGCACCGCCCCGGCGAGGTGCCGCAGGGCGTGATCCCTGGTGAGGATGAGGCCCGCGGGTGGGGCCCAGCCCGCGACCGGGGCGAGATCGGTGAGGGCGTCGGCGACCCAGCGGCCGGTGCGCACCAGGGTCGAGTCGAGCCGCACCTGGCCGCCGAACACCTGGGTGACCACGTCCCACGGGTCGACGCTGCGCCCCTTCTGCATGCTGACGTGGGTCAGCAGGCCGTCGCCCAGTTCCATGTCGGTCAGGTCGGTCAGCAGGACGAGCTTCTCGTTCGCGGCCCGGTCGGCGAGCGCGGCCCGTGCGGCGATCGGTGTCGGGCAGGGCACGATCCGCACCGGGGTGTCCCCCACGGTGAGCACCGGCTCGTCGGTCCACTCGGGGCGGGCGTGCAGCACGATGGCGTCGCTGTCGTCCCGCTCGGCGAGCCACGCCTCGACCTTGCGCCGTACGGCCGCCGGGCGGACGGCGGCCCGGGTGAGGCTCACGACCGCCGCTCCGACTCCTCGACCTGCCAGGTGACGGTGACCCGCCTGCCGGCGTCGACCTCGACCCGCAGCGCGCCGACGAGCCGGTCCAGTTCCTCCGCGCCGGTCACGACCGCCTGGTGGGCGGCGGGCGGCGGAGGAACCGGATCGCTGGGATCGCGCGGCTTCGGGATGTCGACCGGCGGGTTCGAGATGACGGGCGGCGGGTCGACGGCCGGCGGGTTCGAGATGACCGGCGGCGGATCGACGACCGGCAGCCTCGGGGGTACGACCGGCTGGTTGTTCTCGGCCAGCAGGGCGGCTGCGGCGTCGACCGCCTCCTGCAACGTCCTGGCCAGGTCGGAGCCGTGCTGCTCGTCCTGGGCTGCGGCCCGAAGTCGGTCAAGGATGGACTGGGCACGCGGGTCGGACGTGGCCCGCTGCTCCACGGCCCTGATCAGCGGCCACTGCGTGGCGGCCAGCGCCGTGCCGAGCTTCCCGGCCTGCTTGTAGACGCTGCTCGCGGCCAGGCCGTCCAGGCCGCCGAGGCGCTTCTCCCCTTCGGCGACCACGCCGACGAGCACCACGTCGTCCTGTTCGTCCTTGACCTGGGCGAGCAGTTCGGCGACCCGCCGGGCGGTGGCGAGCCGGCCGACCTGCGCGTCCGGCTCGAGGCCGAGCAGCGCGGCGTGCTCCTTCAGGCTGGCCACGAGCTTCCCGGAGGTCTCGGCGTACGCGGTGGCGACGTTCCGCATCTTCCCGGCCAGGTCCACGAGGTTGGCCGGGTTGCGGAACCGGGGCAGCACCTCGCCGAAGAAGGGCTGCCCGAACTGGACGGCCGCCTTCCACGCCTCCTCCGTCGGCATCGGCGGGTGCCGCAGCTCGAAGCGGTCCTCCACGCCGTTCACCACGCCGACGTTGACCTTCCGAACACTGTCGTACCAGCTCAGCTGCTGTTCGAGTGCGAAGACGGCGATGATCAGGTTCTGCAGGTCGCGGTCGAAGCCGCGCCGCTTCGGCACGTCCAGCCAGCCCCGGAGCCGGTGCACGGGGAAGTGGTCCCGGTAGTCCTCCTTGGCCGCCGCCTGCAGCAGGTGCCGGCTCCAGTAGCAGGTGCCCATGGTGAGCACGTAACGGTTGTCGATCAGCTCGCCGAGCTGCAGCGGATTGCAGATCCGGCGGAGCACCCGCTGGTCGGCGGGGGTTGCGACGGAGACGCCACCGGTGGGGTCGGCGGCGGCCAGCTTCGCATACTCGAAGACCTTGGCCAGATCGCCGCGGGTGAGCGGCTTCTCCTCCACCGGCAGGGCCGGCGTGCCCGGGTACGACCACTCCAGCAGCTCGGCGGTGAGGTTCTTGAACGCGTCGGCGAGGGTCCCGCCCCGGGGGTCGCCGATGCGCAGCCCTTCGGCCAGGGTGTGCAGCACCCCGACGGTGTCGTCGTGCACGTCGGAGGGCAGCGCGTTGGCCGCGCCGTACGCCTGCTTGAGCGCGGTGATCAGGCCCTCGCGGAGCTGGGTCTGCCGCTGCAGCAGGTAGACCCTGCCCTGCTGCCGGTCGGCCTTGGGCCAATCCGCGGCGAGGGTGTTGATCCGCTCCCCCGCGCCGCCGACGCCGAGCAGGTAGTTGATCTTCGCGAGTTGGGCGACCCGGCCCATCAGGTCGTCGGTGAGGTAGAGCGGCAGCCAGAACACCGTGTTGGAGCCCCGGGGCAGTTCCTCGATCCGGGCCCGGTCGGCGCTGCGCGGGTAGTCCTGCGGGTCGAACGGGTAGTCGACGACGATCCGCCAGGACTCGCCGGGGGCGAGGAGCGCGGCGATCGGCATCGTGTCGGGGTCCCGGACGTTGCCGAACTTGACCTGGACGACGTGCCGCCGGCCCCGCCAGTCGCGCGGCTGCTGCAGCTCGCCGTGGCTGCCCTCGCTGCCGGCGAGACCCATCTCGGCGCTGATCAGCTCCCGAAGCAACTGCTGCCGCACGCCGGCCGAGGTCTCGTTGTGCGGCACCAGGTCGAGCAACTTGTCGAAGTCGACGGTGTGCAGCTTGAGCGACACGACCTTGTCGTGGTCGTCGGTGAGGTGCAGCTCGCCGGCGTCCTGCTGGATCTTCGTCAGCCGCTGGAGCACCATCGTGTTCTCGTAGCCGGGGATCGGCGCGGCGATGGAGCCGAAGTTCAGCGCGTGCAGCTTGGCGGCGGTCAGGTTGTGCAGGGCCGGCACCTCGGGCACCAGCGCGCCGAGCAGGATGGTCTTGACCAGCTTGTCGTCGAGCTGGAACTGGGTGTGCGAGGCGGTCCTCTCCTCGTCGATGCCGCTGAGGGCGAGCAGGATCGGGCGCAGCTTGCGCAGGTAGAGCGTCCGGGCGGCCTCGAACTTCTGGCGCAGCTCCGGGCGGTCGGGCAGTTCGCCGTGCAGCACCAGCGGGTCGAACAGGGCCGCGACCCCGATCAGGTCGTTGACCCGCAGGGTGTCCCGCCGCTCGACCAGCAGCTCCGTCATCACCTTCAGCGCCGTCCGCTCGCGCTGCAACGCCTGAGAGAGTGCGACGAGGGTGGCCACGAGGGCCGGCGAGAAGGGGTAGAGCTGCCGGAAAGCGGTGGCGTCGGAGCCGATGCCGGCGTCGCCGTACTGCGCGCCGAGCAGCAGGATGTCCCACACCTCGCGGTTGTGCCGGACCGCAGCGAAGGCGTTGTCGATGACCACGCGGGCCGTCTCGTCGTTCGGCTTGAGCAGCCGCCCCTCGGTGATCTCGGGCAGGTTGGTGTCGGCGAGGACGATCTCCCCGAACCGCCCCTGGACGCTGCGCATCACCTGCGCCAGCGCCTCCCGCTCGGTGCCGCCGACCTGCGGGCCGAGGAACTCCTCCAGGTTGCGCTGGCGGGCCACGAAGGAGACCAGGGGCAGCGGGCGGGTGGCGTCGGCGGACTCGACCAGCTTGTTGAGCTTGGCGCCCTCGGTGTTCACGAAGGTGTGGTCGGCGATCCGGCCGGAGAGCCAGAGGATCAGCTCATCGAGGAAGAGCACGATCGCGTCGTACCCGAGGGACTTGGCGTGCCGGGTGATGACGGCGAGGCCGGTGTCGAGGTCGAGGTACTCGGCGCTGTGCACCGCGCCGCTGAAGAACGCCTGGGTGAGGGCGCTGACCAGCGCGTCGCGCTCCTTGGTGCCGGGCGGCTGCGCGGCGGCCTCGGCGTACCGCTGCGGGGTCCAGCCCTCGGCCTGGGCCCGCATCGCCGCCAAGCCGCCGCCCGTGACGGTGCCGCCGCCCAGGGCCTCGAAAAACTTGTCGTCACCGAGCGTCCGGCGCAGGCCGGCGGCGTTCTCCAGCAGCGCGTCCGACCGGTGTACGGCGGGAAGCGGCGCGTCCGGGTGGGCGACGGTGACGTGACGCAGGTACCCCTGGAGGATCGCCTGCTCCACGGAGCGCGCGTCGAGCATGTGCAGGGTCAGGGTGAGGAACTTCCGGTCCGGCAGCCAGTCGTCGGCGGCGACGACCGCACCGTCCAGCCCGGCAATCCTCCGGGCCCTGGGGTTGTGCGCGAGGATCTCCCGCAGCACCGACATGAAGTGCGACTTGCCGGAGCCGAACGAGCCGTGCAGGAACAGCGCCTGGGAGCGGCCGGTGGTGACGGCGTGGCCGATCCGCCCCAGCGCCTTGGCGAAGCTCTCCCGAAGCTGGTCGGTGACGACGTACCGGCTCAGGTCGGCACCCTCGGCCGCCTTCACCACGAAGTCGCCCTCGCCCACGGACGTCGGGATGTCGATCAGGTCGCGCAGCAGCGTCGCCAATGTTCCTCCAGCTCCCCAGGTGCCCGACACGCTACCCATCAACCTGATTGCTCGGGTACCGCACTGGTTGGCCATTTTGCGGTCCGGCCGACGGGACCATAGTGGACCATCGGCGGGCGCTTCCTCCGATCGTCGGAGGAAGCCCAGCTCAGCCGCGTGACGGGCGCTGGACGCGCGCGGGGTCGGTCAGGCGGCGGCTGCCGGGAAAACCACGAGCGATCCGTTGTGGCTTCGCTCGATCTCAATCGCCACGTCGCCCTGGTGGGCTCCCACGCTGAGGCCATCGCCTAGGGCGCGAAGTCGATAGGCAGCCCTGAGTAGTTCGTCAACCTCGCCCTGCGTGAACACCATGCTGCGGAAACCGCTGTAACGCTTCACCTCGAGGGTTGACAGTCGAAGCAGGACCGATTCGATGCCTGATTCCAACTCGTCGATGCGACGCTCGTCGTCGTGCAACGCTCCGATAAATCTGTTGAACGGGTTGCTCGCCTCCGCCAGTTGCGCGTGCTCAACCGCCTGAAGCACGAGCACCCGGCGTTTGAGAGCAATGGCGAGTCGCGCAAGCTCCAGGTGCGCGCGGAATTCGCCGCCCTCCTCGTTGATGCCGGTGAAGGATTTCGTCAGTTCACCGACCTCAACCGGCCCTTCGGGCAGCGCAGCCACCGCAGCTTGCCATTTGTTGAGGCGGCGCTTGGTGCGCTCGATCGCCGTGCTGATCGCATAGGATGAGGAATCCAGCCCCAACGACAGGCCAATCCTGCCCTGGTCGAGCAGAATCGACGTGGCCTTGTCGATCGCGTCACGGCAACCGTCCAGCTCGCCGCGTTCGTTTTCGAGGTTCTCCTGGTGCAACTGCTCCAGGAGATCGGTGATCCGCTCGATCGCCTGCTGGCGTTGCTGGTCGGCGTGGGCGCTGACGCCGACCGCGACGGCCATCAGCACAAGAGGCGCAGCCAGAGTCAACGCCCCGGCGCTGGCCACGGCCAGACCCGCCGTGGCGGCCGAGCCGGTCGCCGCACCTGCGACAGCGGTCCCGCAAGTAACGGGCACGAACGTGGCACCGCCCACGATCCTGCCCATGGAGTTGACCAGGGGGCCACGGACACCGCCAGCGACCACCCTCGCGACCATGGGCCGCACGAGCCCTTTACCGAGCTGCGCGGCAACCTTCGCCGGCACCACCATTCGATAGAGCACGTCACCCGTCGCGGCGACGTTCGCCGCCGAAGGAGCTGATTTCGCTGTCTGACCCACGAGCTGCGACAACTGCTTGGCGAGCGGACTGGCGGCATGCAGCGCAATCCCGCCGTTCCGATCGCGCTTGGTCAGGACCGGATGCGCTTCCAGCGTGGCGATGGGGGACTCCGCGAGCGTGGCCAGGACTGTTCTCAGCTCTGCGAGTCGGGCTGGTGTCATGCCCTCACCGCCGAGCACGTCCGGCACGTCGACGGCCTCCGTAGCCAGTGTCCATACCGGCACGGATGCCTTGTTGTCAGTGGTCACGTCTTGTCCCCTCCCCAAACTGGGGTTCACCATAGGCGGTGGTAGCGGCACCGACAACAACCTCAGGCCGCAGGCCATAGCCCTCGCCCAGATAATCACCGCCATTCCTTATCGGTTTTCTTCGGACATTTGGTGGGGGTGAAATTTGGGTCAGAGGCTGGCAAGCTCAGGGAAGCCCTCCAGCTCGGGGCAGGTCGGCACCCTCGACCAGCAACCGTGGGCCGTCGTCGTGGCGGTATACCGCGCAGCCGCCCCGACTGAACCGGACGCTGAACGGAAGGCCGGCGTGCCGCCCCGCCAGCCGCCGCAGCCCCGGAACCGGGTCGGGCGGCAGCGGGCGGGCAGCCGACCGGGGCACCGGCACCGCCACCCCGGGGTCCTCCGGCACGGTCTCGGGGAGGGCCACGTCGAGGCCGTCGAGGCAGTACGCCACGGCCGCCTCCAGGCTGGGGCGGCACGGCAGGTCATCGGGGTGCACCGGGGCGGCCAGCGGGCGCAGCTCGACCGACCAGAGCACGCCGTGTGCCCGCATCGGCGCCGCCGGATGCCGGCGCAGGTCGAGCACGTTCACCACCAGCGCCAGGTCCAGGCCGAGGGCGAGCCGGAGCAGCACGGCCAGCGGCGGCGGCTCGGGGCGTACCGCGGTCACCAGCAGGCGCGCGGCGGGCAGCGCGGGGCCGACGGCGCGCACCTGCTCCCCCACCGGGTCCGCGCCCACCCAGGGCAGGGCGACGTAGCCCTCGCGCACGTCCGGCGGGATGTCGTGGCCGCCGTCGGCCTCGGCGAGGCCCTCCGGGCGTACGCCGAACACGGCCGCCCAGGCACCCAGCCGGTAGCGGTCGGGGAGCCGGACGACGGCCCGGCCGCCCGGCCGGACGCTGACCGCCGACACCGCCTCCGGCGCGCCCACCCGCCAGGTCAGGTGCACCACCCGGTGCCGCAGGTCGGTCAGGGTGACCAGGGCCGCCTGGTGCAATCGGCGGGTGCCGCCGCAGGTGGCGCAGGCCAGCGCCGACGGCCGCGCCGGGCGGCAGTCCGGGCAGGGCCGCCACGGCACCGGCTCGCCGAGCCACGGCGGGTCCGGCGGCTCGGCCGCCCGGCGCAGCGGCACCCGGGCCCGGCGCGCCACCTGCCCCGTGGGCTGCTCGACCAGCGTCTCGACCGGCTCGCCGGCACGCAGGGCGGTGTGCCACCAGCGGCCGTCCCGCCAGACGGCCTGCGCCCCGACGGCGGTGCAGTCGGCGCGCACCCTGCGGGCGACCTCCGCCACGTCGGACGTCGCCGGGATGAGCGGCCGGAGTGGGTCGGGGCTGTGCATCCGGGCGGGGGCGTCCCGGCCGCGCTCGCCGAGCCCGGCGAGCGCGTCGACCACGTCCGTGCCGGTCAGCGCGGCGGTCAGGTCGGCGAAGCGCGACTCCGGCGGCCCGTCCGGCACCGGGGAGCCGGGCACCTCGTACCGGACGGCCCAGCGCAGCCCACCGCCGTGCCGGCGGGCCTCCACGACCAGGTCGAGCAGGAGCAGGTCGGCCACCGCGCACAGCCGGGCCAGCCGCCGCGCCGGGTCGACCGGGGGCGGGGCGGCCGATCGGCCCACCAGCACCCGCCACGCCGGCCGGGCGGCCTCCGCGACGGCCCGCGCCGCCAGCTCGTGCCGCTCGGCCGGCGGCAGGTCGGGCCGCCAGGCCGCAGGCAGCCGTACGGTCAGTGGGTCCATGCCTGCGGCGACGCCCGCCTCGGCGGCCAGTTGGCGTACCCGGGGCGTCAGCTCGACCGCCCAGCCGCCCTCCGGGGACGGGCGGGGGTCGAGGTCGTCGGGCACGATCTCGTGGGAGGCGACCGCGCCGGTGTCCAGGTTGGCCACGGCCAGCACGAGCTGCGCGCGCCGCCGGCCCCGCCGCCCGCAGCGCTGGCAGGCGACGGCGACCGTGCCGGCACCCCGGCAGAGGGTGCACGCTCGGTACGGCTCCCGGTGCCCGCCCGCGCCACCGGCCGGGCCGTCGCCGTTGCCGCCGTCGTCGTCGGCCAGGAGCCGGTTGCCGTAGCGGGTGCAGCGGCAGGGGTCGAGCCGGAAGGTGACGCCGTCGCAGTCCGGGCAGGCGACGGTGGTCGCGCCGGTCATCGGGGCGGCCTGGCGGAGCACGGCCCGTCGTGGTCGGTGCGGCGCACGCAGCGCCGGCCGCCGGGCAGCGGCAGGTCGCAGAAGACCCGCTGGCGTACGCCCTGCTCGTCCTCGGCCGACACGGTGGTCTCGCCAGCGTCCACCTCGGGCAGGAACGTCACCGACCGGGCCAGCGCCGCCGCGAACCGGCGGGCGGCGGGCTGGTCGGAGGCGGTGAAGGGCAGGTGCACCACCCAGCGCGGGCTCACCGGCGGGCCGCCCGGTCCGCGCGGGCGCGCTGCGCCTGCCAGGCCCGCAGGACTTCCCTGATCCGCTCGATCTCCCGGCGGCTGCTGTCGAGCGCCGCGTACGCCTCGGCCAGCTCGTCGGCGACCCGGTCGAGGAAGGCTGCGACCTCGGCCGCGTCCACCCCACGCCCGCCGCGCCGGGTGAACCGGCGCTCGCGCACCTGCCAGGGCCTCAGCGGCACGTGATCGGCAACCCGGTACGCCGACGACCTCGACGACCCGACCGGACGCGAATGACGGGAGAACGCGCGCACGCCAGCACCTCCTCGATGACCAATAGGGAGCGGCATTAAATAGACGGTGGGAATTCCACGGTCGTCGCCTTTGTCAGGGCCATCTTGTAAGGTCAGGGGCACTATCACAACCAATGTCAGCCCATACTGTTCCGCTATTCGTGCGCAACATTCCCGTATCTCCAGTGGGCGTCGGGATGTTGCAAAATTCAACGGAGGGAGGCCGGATGGCCGAGGACATGGGATCGACAGTGCCCCGACGCCGGCTCGGCAAGGCGCTGCGTGACCTGCGCACCGAGGCGGGGATAACCCTGGACGCCGCCGCAGAGGCGCTGGAGTGCAGCCGGCAGAAAGTGTGGCGGATCGAGAGCGGGCTCGGCTCGGTGCGCGGCCTCGACGTCCGCGCCATGTGCGAGCTGTACGAGGCGGCGACCCCGCTGACCCAGGCGCTCGCCGCGCTGGCCGGCGAGACCAAGGCGAAGGGCTGGTGGCACGCCTACGGCGACGCCATCCCCGACTGGTTCGAGCTGTACGTGGGCCTCGAATCCGCCGCCTCCCGGATCCGGCGATACGACGAGTCGTTGATCCCTGGCCTGCTGCAAACCCGCGGCTACGCGCACGCCGTCTACCAGCATCGCGCGGAGGTGACCGAGGAGGAACGCGAACGGCTGGTTCAGGTACGACTGCAGCGGCAGTCCCTGTTGACCCGTCGGCTGCCCGCAGCACCCGAGATGAAGGTCGTCATCTCGGAGGGTGCGCTTCTGCGGATAGTCGGAGACCGGCCCACGATGGCCGAGCAACTGCGTCATCTGCTCGAAGTTGGTGAGCGGAAGTCGGTGAGCATCCGCGTCCTGCCGCTGTCGGCCGGCCTGCATCGTGGCGTCGAAGCGGGCACCTTCGTCATGTTGGAGTTCCCGCTCGGCAACCGGGCGACGCCGGAGCCGCCGGTGATCTACAGCGAGTCGTGGACCGGAGCCCTCTACCTCGACCGGCCGGACGAGTTCGCCGCCTACGAGAAGGTCTGGGGAAGCCTGGATCAGCTCGCCCTTGATGAAGGACAATCAAGGCACTTTATCGACAAGATCATCGGAGAGGTCCACCATGGCTGATCTGACCGCCGCACGCTGGCGCAAGAGCACCCGCAGCGGCAGCAACGGCGGCGACTGCGTCGAGGTCGCCGACAACCTGCCCGACATCGTCGCCGTGCGCGACAGCAAAGACCCGCACGGCCCGGCCCTCGCCTTCACCCCCACCGCCTGGACAGCCTTCATCCGGTCCGCTCGCCGCTGACGCACCCGACATCGCACAGCGCTCCCGACGAACCCGGCGGGGGCGCTGCGGCAGCCAGCCGACCAGCTCATTCGCTCCGCGTCGGAGGAACCACCTCTACGAGCCGGCGGACGGCGTCGGCGTGGGGATCTCCGAGTGGATCGAGGATCTCAAGTGCCTCCTGCCAGCAGCGCTGCGCGTCGTCGTGTCGGTCGGTGGCGTGGAAGGTGTCGCCGAGCGCGGCGAGGGTGAGTCCTTCGCAGCGTCGGTCGTCGAACCTGCGGAAGAGATCCAGAGCCCGCTGATGCTGTTCGAGGGCCTCGTCCAGTCGGCCGCTCTCCTGGTAGGCCAGGCCCAGGGGGTAGGAGGCCCAGGCGACGCTCCATTGGTCGTTGATGCCGTCGAGGATGGCGACCGCTTCCTGGTAGTGGGCGACGGCGGTGTCGAAGTGTCCGCGTGCGCGGTGGCAGTTGCCGAGGCTGAGCATCGACATGCCCTCGCCTCGGGTGATGCCGTGACGACGGAAGACCTCCCGCGCCTGGCCGTACAGGTTGAGGGCCTCGTCTATCTGGCCGAGTTCCTCGTGGATGAGACCCAGGCCCCGCAGGCAAAAACCTTCTACCCAGTGGTCCTCGACGTCACGGCTCGCGTCGGCACCTTGGCGGTAGCAGTCGAGGGCGGTCTCGCGCTGCTCCATCCGCCAGTAGGCGTCGCCGAGGCAACGCAGGTTGGCGGCCTCGCCGAGACGTGACCCAGCGGACCGGGCGGCACGAAGGCCGGTGAGGTGGACGTCGCGCCAGTCGGCCCAGTACGACTTGAGTTCGAAGAATCCGTCGCTGACCACGGGTAGTTGCCAGGCGATGTCATGGTCACCCAGTTCCGCTGCTTGCCGAATGGCGTCAAGGATGTTCAGCCGCTCCCGCTCAAACCACGCCATCGCCTCGGCCACGGTCCTGACGGGAGTGATCGGCACGTCGGGTTCGGCTGGGACGAGAGCGACGGCATGGGAGTAGGGGAGAATGACCTTGCGGCCTTCCTCCGCCATCCACAGATACCAGGTGTGGACGCGGCGGCACGCTCGGCGTTGCTGCTCGGGCCTCTCCTCGGCCTGCGCACGTTCAAGGGCGTAGGCGCGCAAAAGGTCGTGGAACAGGTACCGGTCGCGGGCAGGGCTCTGCACCAGATGCGCCGCGGTGAGCTGATCGAGGAGGCTGCGGGCTCGGGGAAGACTCACGCCGGCGATGGCTGCCGCTGCGGAGACGGAGATGTCGGAGCCGGCGTGCAACCCGAGGAGCCGGAAGAACCGTGCTGCATCCTCGGGTAACGCCTGATAAGACCAGGAAAACACGGCCCGTACGTCGGACAGCTCGTCATCGTCGACCGTCAGGGCATCAAGCTGATGGTCGACGAGCGCGAGATCAGCCACGAACTCCGCGAGGGTGACGTAGGGAGTGTTGGCGATGCGTTCCCCGATGATCCGCAGGGCAAGGGGAAGGTAGGCGCAGCGGCGGGCGAGTTCGGCGGCGGCCTGCGGTTCGGCGCTGACCCGGTCTCCACCGACGCTGTCGTGCAGCAGTGCGATCGCTTCATCCGGGGACAGGACGTCCAGGGTCATCCGTGACGCTCCTTCCCGCGCCACAAGGCCGGAGAGCCGGCTGCGGCTGGTGATGATCGCCATGCAGGTCGGTGTGGCGGGCAGCAGTGGCCGAACCTGGCCGACCGTGGAGACATTGTCCACCACGATCAGTATCCGCTTGCCGGTCAGGGCGGACCGGTAGAGGGCGGCGCGTCCCTCGGTGTCTGTCGGGATCTGTTCGGCCGGCACGTGAAGGGCGCGGAGAAAGGTGTCCAGTGCCTGTCCGACGTCCAAGGCGGGGCCTGGCCCGTAGCCTCGCATGTCGACGTAGAGATCGCCGTCGGAAAACCACTGCCTGACCCGGTGAGCCCAATGCACAGCCAGCGCTGTCTTGCCCACACCGGGGGCGCCCGCGATGGCCGCGACGGTCATCGACGGGCCACCCGCAGCCGTGGCATCGTTGCCAGCAGGCAGTGCCGCGTCCAGTCGGGTGAGGGTCTGCTTGCGGTTGACGAAGCGGGTCGCGTCGAGGGGCAGTTGGCGGGGCGGTGGTGGAGGAGGCCCAGGGTGCCCGAACAGGTTGACCCCGCCGTACACCGTCCCAGCCTGGACGACAGCCCCAGCATCGCCTGACGACTCATTATGCGCCGGGCGCACGCTTCCTCCTCCCCGACGGCGAGTAGGGGATCTATGGGGAACCGGACTGGAGCCTGGCTGCGTACGTTCGGTAGGGGATCGACGCCGAGACGGCGGCATCACGCCACAGGTTCGCCTGCACGATCTTCTCCGGCTCGCTGATCAACGCGCCGGAGACGAACCGCCCCTCCTCGTCGTAGTACATGGCCACGAGTTGGTGGGAGTCGAACAGCCAGTAGTCGTAGTGCGGCAATGCAGCCGGCCAGTCGTTATCGGAGGCCACGATGAGGCGGACATCCTCACCCGCCTCGACCGTGTGTTCGTAGGCCCAGCCGCATTCGAAGCGGACGTAGTCCGACAGCGGCTCGGTCACGACGTGGACGCGGTGCATCCGTTTGCCGGCCGTCACCGCTGCCCGCACCGTGTCGCACCAGGCGGCGATCCCGGGGAACTCCCCGCGGGACTGGCCCGCCAGGAACCGGGCGAACTCATCCTGCTCGTACGACACGTCGTACCGCTGAAGCGTCTCCAGCCGGTAGGCCGTGTAACGGAAGTCGCGGAACAGTTGGTTGAACTCGTCGTCATCCAGAGACGTGAACGATCGGGTCAAACCTCGATCACCGCTGCCCGGACTCGCGGTAGCGCTCAATCGCGCCGAGCACCACCTCGGCGGAGATCCGAACCGCACCCTCACCAGGAAGCACGTTCTCCAGCTCGCCGAGGGTGTCTCCGTCGACCAGGTGCCCCTGGACGACCAGCTCTCCGCTCTCGGCGAGGTAGACCGTCGGGCATCCGTTGCCACCCGACCCCGGGTCCTTGTAGAGCTTGGTCAGCTTCATCGCGACCTCCTCCGAGTAGACGACCAGCCGGCGTCTTCTGCGACGAGAGTAGTGCGTAGCGTAGCGGCCGAACAAGTCGTTACCGGCGAACCGGGAACCCGGCAGTAGCATCGAGGACAATCAACAAATCCATGCCGTCTCTGATTGATCTTCGTGTCGGTCGAAGTCGGCTGCTTGGAGGTGGAACCGCCAGTGGACCCGCTCATGGTTACTGCGGCGACAACGCTCGTCGCGTGGACGACCAATGAACTCGCCCAGGGCGGCCGGCTGGCGGTAACGGCACTGATCGACTTCCTGCGGGACCGATTCAGGCGCGAGCCCGAGGCGCGCGAGGTCATCGAGGGGCTGCTCCACCAGCCGTCACCGGACGCTGCGCGCCCTCTTGCGGAATTACTGGATAGCGAGGCACAACGCGACCCGGCGTTCGGCGCAGAGTTCCAGGCCCGGTGGAAGCGGGCCGACGCAGCCGTCGCAGCGGGTCCGGGCGGCGTGGCCAACTCCATTTCCGGTGACGTCAGCGGGCCCGTGGTGCAAGCCCGCGACGTCCACGGGGGCATCTCGTTCGGCTAAGACGGCGGCGGGTTCAGCCAGTGGCTGCATTTGCCTCGACGAGTTCGGTGAATATCTCGGAGGGCTTCTCCCATTCGGCAGAGAGCGCCCTACGCAAGCCCGTCCCGTCGCGCCGTTTTCTGCCGCCAACCCCCGGCCACGAACGCTGCTGACGCCGATGCTGCTCGACGGTCCAGCCACACGGAGATCCTCTGTCGCGTACCGACCCTCCTGCCCGGCCTTTCACGCCGATAACCAGCAGACGATCAAGGGGCAGGCCCTCAAGAAAACGCCCGGAGCGAGGGCAGGGCATCCCCGTCCGGCCGCACCGCGCCACGCCGGCCCAGATCAGCGAGGATGGCAGTCTCCACCCACCATTTCCAGCTCGGAGACCCGCACGACTTTGCCGGAGCCCTGAATCTCCGACGCGGTGGCCTTGACCGCGTACGAGGCATCGGCGGTTATCAGCTTTGGGCCAGTAGGTAGAATCGTTCGGATAGGGCTGGGGAGAGGAAGGCGCGGATGGGTAATCTAGGGAACTACCAACTGATAACGACCATCGCCAAGAAGGTCGGTGGCCCGATGGTGCTTCTGTGCGCGACTCTCGGCAGTGGGTACATCATCGGTCGGACCATTGAAGCGGGTGGCAAGAAGGCATTCAAGGCGCCGGTAGCCGCCTTCAAGAAATGGAACACTCCATGCGCGACGAAGGGCCAGCTCTTCAGGGTCGTCACCGACGGTGAGGACAGCAGCGGCTTGAAGCTCACTGCAGGTGACGAGTACCGGGTTCTGGAGTGCGACGGCGATGCGATCCTCATTGAAGTCCTGAACGATCCGAACAGCCCGTACTTCGTGTCCAGCGAGTTCTTGACAACGATCTCAGACTTCCCGGCAGAGGACACAGGCAAGGTCCAAACAGGCGACTGATTCCCAGGCGCAACCTACCACGCACAGCCATTCATGATCTTGGAACGGCCCTGGTCGTCGCCGTCACTCGGGAAGGCCGCAGAAGCGACGGTGGTGCTTCAGGCGCTTCACGCTGATGGCGTGTTCCTTGTGCCGTTGCAGCCTGCCGATCTTCGTATCGTCACTCGCCCGCCGCACCACGAACTCGTCATCGATGTAGATCGCGAAGAAGTCGAACTGAACGTGGTGGTTGGGGCAGAGGCAGAGCAGGTTGCTGAATTCGTCCGGGCCGTCGTGCGGCTTCCCCAGTCCCTGGATGTGCGCCGCCTCGCTGTAGTACCCGTCGCGGGTCTCCAGCCGAAGCCCACAGACCTGGCACTGGTGGTCGTACAGCCGCTTGATGGCCTCCGCGAACTTGCCGCTGCGGACGATGCGGTCGATTTGTACGGACTTTCTCTTGACCGGCCCATTCGAGCCTGGCTCGCCGGCAGTCAGTGACGAGAGATCAAGCGCTCCGGTTGCGGAGTCGTAACCGGCAAGCCCGACCTCAGCCAGCAACGCCGGCCAGTCGACGTTGGGAATTAACGCCCTGGACAGCATCGCCACGGCGCGGCCCCGCACTTCGACGTTGTCCAGCAGCTCCGCGACGGCAGGAGAAAAGCCCAAAGAGGAGACGTTGCGGGTGCCGAGCACCGCCCGTCCATGGAAGCCGGAGGGCTCGACCTCCCAGCTTTCCGGGGTCCTGACCTCCCATAGTTCGCTGCCGGCAACCGGACCCAACGGGTATTCGGCAGGGTCGCCGAGCATGGTTGTTTCGCCATACCGCTCGACGAGAGGCCTGAGACTGATACTGGCGTCGGCCCAGTCCGAGAGCCGGTTCTCGCCGGCAGCGATCCTCCCGATGGCCCACAGCATCGTCAGCGGCAGGTTCCGGGCCGCCGCGTCGCACCGGCGACGGCGGGACAAGTCGACGATATTCTGCACGGCCGCGAAGAACCGCTTACGGTTCATCCGAGGCGGCGCAGGCGGCTCTGGCGGCGGCACCGGGCCAGACATGGCCGGCAGGCGCGACGAGATATCGGCGTATTGGGCGGCACTGAGCAGGGTGAGGCTCCGCAGCGGAACGGGCAGCCCGAGCTGGCGCAGGATGGGCTCAGCCGGCACTGGGCGGGCGAGCGGCTCGACCTCGCCCAGCGCCATGATGTGTTCCCAGGTCTGACCGTCTTCGGCGGTCTGCCAAACACGCTTTGCCACTGCCGGATTTCGGAACAGGTGCAGGATCCGGGCGCGGGCGTAGAAGGTCTTTTCGGCGTAGAAGAGGACGTGATCGCCGACCCGGCGGTCGCGGAGCGCGCGTACCTTTGCGTTGTTCGTCTGCTGGCTTGGTGTCGACCCCCACAGGCGGGCGACGCCACGCGGATAGAGCCGCTGCAGGACCGCCAGCTCAGGCCCGAGTTCCGCCGCGATCTCCGTCAGCCGAATACCCCGCTTGACGGAATGCTCGTAGTGCTGCGGGCCTCGCACGTTGGCCCCGCCCCGCAACTGCAGCAGCAACTGCGGCATCCGGCTGGCTCGCTGCCCGGCCTTACGGTTCACTTTCCGGTCCCCCACAGCTTCCCCTCGCCTCGTACGCTGCCGAACAGCGGGTTGGTGTCCAGCGCGACGATGCCTGAGCGGAGTACCCCGCTCAGGCCCGCGCGCTCCACGTTGCGGTAGCCCTCGAAGCCGTCGAACAGGCCACCCAGCTTCCCCTGATCGCCCACGCCTTCGTCTCTCCTACTCATGGCTGCTGGCCTGGTCGCTTAGCCCTCGCAGGGTGACCAGGGTCGGACGGTCGGCCCCGAACTGGGACAGCTCGGCGTCGACAAGGTCGGTGAAGAACTGTGCGGGTGAGCCGGGGAATCCTGGTCGCTCGTCGGCGTGCCACTGGTGCAGCCACGGCTCAAACTCGGCGATGCCCGCAAGCAACGGCAGTAGCCGCTCCGCAGGCCAGGCCGCCTGAAGCTTCCGGTCCAGGTAGACAGTCGCTAGTGCCTGTGCCTGGGCAAGGTGGTCCCACCCTGCCCAGCCGAGCAGTTGCGTGCCGTCGCCATCCCGGCCCGCCTTCGGGTACGAGATGAACCGTTCCTTCGGCACGTCGAGCTTCCCACGCGCCCGCCAGTACGACGGCTTCAAGAAATCGGCCGAGGTGTACTTCGGCGGGACAGCGATCTGCACGCTCTCGCCCGCGTCCTCAAGCCGCTGCTGCTCCCAGGTCCGCTCCCACTGCACCCGCTTACGCAGACCGGACGGCTTGTAGCGGTGGACGGGGAGATAGGGCACGTGCTCGTCGGCAATGAGCTTTGCAAGCGTTTTCGTGAGGTCGTAGTCGTCGCGGCCGATCCACAACTCCAGCACCGACCGGAAGTCCTCGTCGTGCCGCACTTTGTCGGCGAGTTGCGCGACCGACTGCGGCATCGGCCGGTCACCCCACAGCTCGGGTGCCTCCAGCCAGTCCAGCAGCCAACCCCGCAACGCCTTGGCCTGCATCGCGTCCCAACCCTCGGTGGCCCATCGCCGTTTGCACTCCGGCCGCTCGATCAGCGCGATGTTGCGATCCGACTCGATGACCTCGATCCGCCGCTGCACCAGCGCCCGGTACTCATCCGGCCAGTGCGCCGGCAAGTCAGTAACGGGGTGGAACTTGTGATTGTGATGCTTGAACCAGGTCGTCTCAGTTCCGCGAACCTCGGCATCTCTAGCCACGCGAACCGCGAACGCCCGCTCACTCGAACTTAGTTGCGGCGGACTAGCGCAAGTCAGGTCGTCGCTGCACAGCCCATAGAGCCGGTAGACCTCCCAGTCCAACTCCTCTTGCAACGCGATCATCTGAGCCCGGACCTCGTCGTAGTCAGCATGCGCCGCTCGCAGCCGCTCCCGGGTCGGGACGCCAGACCCAGCAACCGCTGCCGGGTTCAGGCCAGCGAGCCGCTGCGCGAGCGAGTCGAGGACTCGCGCCCGCTTCAACGGGTACGCCTTCGGGAGCGGAAACTCCTGCAACTTCGTGCCGGTGAACTCGAATCGATGCTCCCACGGCTCGTCCGCTCCAGCTTGTTCTGCGCCAGGCCGCCCCTTGTTGTGGCTCACCTGCTTGAGCCAGAAGCAGGCGATCGAACTGTTCAGCACCCCGAGCAGCCGTAGGTGATCGTCTTCCGTCGCCCCCTCCGGCAATTTGATCACCGGTGCCGACCTATTGAAGACCTTCCCACCCCGATCTAGTACGAAGTGGTTGTGCGTCGCCACGAACGCGAAGACGACGGACAGGGCCGTCCGATAGGCAGAAGCAGTGTGCTGGTGGTATTCCCACCAGCGAAGGCCGGCATCAGCCATGCTTCCCTGAAAGGTTCGCCTCGCCGCCAGCATCGCCTTCCAAGGCCACAACTCAACGGAGAGTCCTGCCTCGTCAAGTGCCGCGTCGTAGGGGTACCAAATCGCATCTTCGGGGGACGAGTTCCAGTCACGAACCGCCTCGCCGATCAGCAGTGGACGCAGGGCATCAGAGTTGGCCGAGGTCTGGAGCTTCCGGCCAAGCGGTCGCATGAAGGCTTCATCAGCGCCGGCTCTAATGGCACGCCCTACGGGCAGGTCGATGAGCTTCGACATCTTGGTCGCGTCAGCCTCTAGCGCGGCGACCAGGTCACCTGCCCCGCCCCCGCTAAGGCTCCATGGATGCGCGGCGAGCCGATCACGCGGAAGGCTGAGAACGGTCACCCAGTCGGACTGGGCCGCCGGATCATGCATGCCCCCTTTGATGGCTGACCACACCAGCCCTGCAGCAGGGTCATCCGGCTGGGCTGGCTCCCCTCGAACACCAAGAACGGTCAAGACGGTTCGAGAATGCCGGCGATCCTTGGGCCGTCCGATCAAAATCACGGTTGGCGTGCCGTGACCGGGTATGTAGGCACCGGAGGTATCGATGACCTCGGTCAACTCGACCTTGTGAGAGAGGTAGTTCTCCACCAACTTCTTGCCGAACTCGCGCTTCATGAACCCGTTACCGGTGATCTGACCGACGTGCCCTGCACTCTCGCCGTGCTCGTCACAGCGCTTGGCCAGGTCGAAGAAGCGTTGGGCGAACGGCACGGTCAGCGCGTACTGACGGTGACATACATCGGGGTACTCATTCCGATAGCGGTCGTTCAGCGCCTTGTCCTTGACGGTGATGTACGGCGGGTTGCCGACCACCACCGTGTACTGCCCCTCGCGCAGGTAGTCACCCAGCACGTCGGCGTCCTCGGTCGCATACGCGAAGCCGCTCCCGCCCTTTCCGTACTCGAACAGGTCCCCCTGGTGCCGAGAGGTGCGCCCCCAGTGCAGCAGCGAGTCGCCCGTCGCCACCCGGACCGGCCAGGACGGCGTCCGTTCCAGCGACGTCAGCCCGCATTCCTTCATCGCGGCGACCAGCATCCGGAAACGAGCGATCGCCACCGCGAACGGGTTGATGTCGACCCCGGTCACCTGCCCGAGCGCCCGTTCGACCAGCACCCGCACGTCGGTCGTCGGCTCACGCTTCCGCCACAGCCTCACCAGCCGGCCGAACGCCCCGAGCAGGAAGTGCCCCGACCCGCACGTCGGGTCGATGACCGACGTCTCCGACAGCCCGAACTCCTTCACCGCCGGCTCGAACGTCCGGTCGAGGATGAACTCCTCCACGAAGTCGGGCGTCTGCAGCAGCGCGTACGTCTTCTTCGCGTGTATCGACAGGTCCTGGTACAGGTCGCCGAGGAAGCGGGTGTCGAGGTCCTCGACCCGCAGCGACGCCAGGCCCGGCCCGCGCCGGAAGAACTCCGACAGCCGCTCGGAAGCCTCGCCGGAGATGTCGAACCGCCACACCGGGTTGTGCTCGTCGAAGATCTTGCCGGTGGCCTTCAGCGTGCCCAGGTACCCGAACGCCTCGCGCAGCCAGTGCCGGTCGTTGTGCCGGGGGTTGTCGATCAGGTACTGCTGGCGGTGCTGCACCGCCCGCTCGACCGGCGCGGCCGGCTCCGGGCCGCCGATCCAGAGCGGCTCGACCAGCTCGTTGTCCTCGCAGAAGCGCACGAAGACGCAGCCGAGCACCCAGGCCACCGCCGCCTGGTCGAGGATGTCCTCCAGCCAGGTCTCGAACGTCCCCGCCGTGCGCCGCGCGTCTGTCGCCTGGGCGTGCTCCTTGCGCAGCGACGACTCCAGCTCGGAGTCCCGGGCGACCACGCCACGCAGGTCTTCGGTGAGGACGGTGACCTGGGCCTGCAGGGCCTTCAGGGGGATCATCGGGGGGCGTTCCTTATCTGCGGGATGGCGGTGTTGCTCCACTCCTCGGGCAGCCACAGGGACTGGCTGGCCGGCGAGGTGAGCGGGAGTTGCCGGCCGTCGAGCAGCACCGGCTCGGTGCGGCGGACGGGCAGCAGCAGCAGTCGGGCGGCGGGGCGGGGCCGGGTGGGGTCGGCCAGCTCCTGGATCAGCCGGAGCTGGTCGTAGCGGGCCAGCGGAGCGGCCTCTGTGATCAGCACCGGCCGGTCGGTCTCGGCGAGCCTCCGCTCGACGGCGGGCATGACCTCGTGCTGGAACAGCTCCACCAGGGACCGGAAGTCGGCGTCGGTCGGCGAACCGGTGTCGGCGGCGACGATCACCTCCCAGGGGAAGCTGAGCGACCGCAGCCGCTCCAGCATGATCGCGGTGACGTCGACCTCGGTGAGGTCGTACCGGCTCAGCAGGGCCCGGCGGGCGTGGACGGTCCGCCGGATCGAGGTGAGCGCCACCAGGAAGCCGCTCCGGTCGATGACGCCGTCCAACCGCCTGCTGGCGCGGGCGGCGGCGTCCGGCTCCAGGAGCGGGCCGACGGTGGTGAGCGATCGGGTGCCGGTGACCGAGGAGGTGCGGTCCGGCGGGACGTACCGGGCCTCCTTCGAATCCCAGACCAGCGGGATCAGCTCCCGCAGCAGCCCGTCGAGCTGCGGCCGGGGCGGCAGCTCCTGGGCGCGGGCGAACCGGGTGCGTACTCTGGCGCGTACCGTCTCGGGGTCGAGGCTCTGGCCGACCAGCGCGCCCGCGGCGAGGCGCAGCGCGCGCTCGGCGGGCATTCCCGCCGGGTAGAGCTGGCCCTGCGCGTTGACGGCCACCTCGCCGCCGCTGCCGGCGGCGGCGAGCTGCAACAGCCGGGCGTCGCTCAGCGGCGGCGTGCCGGCCGGCGGCGGCTCCAGCGCCCGCAACTCCTCCACGGCCCGGACCCGGGTGGGCAGCGGGTCCGCGCCGGCCAGCGCGGCGGCACGGCGGCCGAGCCGGGTCACGTACCCGAGCAGGTCGTCGGCCGTCCGCTCGATGCCCGGGTCGTCGGGCTCCCGGCCGATGAGCACGGTGTCGCCGCCGCGCAGCCGGTGCATGGCCAGCCGGGCGTCGCCGCCCCGGGCCAGCTCGGTCTCCACGGCGGCCCGGACCAGGCCGATGGCCTGGGCGGTGCGCCTCGGCTCGGCCGTGTACGAGCCACGGGCGACGATCAGCGCCTCGGCGATCTCCTCGGCGGAGCCCACCCCGCCCCGCCCGTCGAGCAGGGCGACGATCTCGTCGCGGACCAGGCCGAGGGCTGAGTTCGGCTGCCAGTCCCGGGCGACGAACCGCTTGATCAGGGTGGAAATCTGCGGCTGCTGCTTGCCGGCCACCCGGGCCACGTCCGACTGGGACGGCCAGCGCAGGTACCTGCCCTCGGCGTCGGGGGCCTGGCCGAGCAGCACCTGCACGGCCGCGCGGTGCCAGGCCGTGCGGCCGATGTCCTCCGGCAGCAGGGTGGCGCAGAGCGCCTCGACACCCTGTGCGTGCGAATGGGCGGGCGCGGGCGGCTCCCGCCCGGCGTCGAGGAGGTCGCGCAGCTCCCGGCTGCGGGCCAGGATCTCCTTGCGGGTGGCGTCGGGGACGCCCCGGGCCCGGGTCAGCGCCGACGGTTCGGCATCCAGCAGCTCGCCGACCGTGGTGAAGCCCAGCCGCTCCAACGCCGAGCGGGCCCGCGCGGTCAGCTCAGTGGCCTCCAGGGGCGAGGTACGGCCCAGCGGGGCGAGCGCCCCCGTGTCGTCGGTGGCCTCCGCCGCCGGCTCGGGGATCTCCCGGAACACCGCCCGCCAGGCGTCGGTCATCTCGTCGAGGGTGTCGAACCGGTCGGCGGTGTCCCGGGCCAGGGCCTTGGCGAAGAAGGCGACGAGCCGGTCGGCGACCGAGGGGTCGAAGGCCGCAGGGTCGAGGGTCACCTCGTCGGCGACGGTGGCCGGGTTCGCGCCGTCGCCCCAGCGGGGCAGCGTGCCCGTGGCCATCTCGTACAGGGTGACGGCGGCGGCGAACCGCTCGGCGGCGGCGTCGAAGCGCAGCCGGCGCGGCGGCCCGAGGAACGGGTCGAGGTAGGCGGTGGTGCCGGCCGTGAGCTGGTCGGCCGGCACTCCCGCGAGGGAGAAGTCGAAGATGCACAGGTGCGGCTGCCGGTCCTTCGGCCGGGGGAGGGCCGCCAGGTTGGCGGGCTTGATGTCCCGGTGCCATACCCCCTGCCCGTCCAGGAACGACACGATCTCCAGCAGGTCCCGGCCGTAGCGCTCCAGCAGGTCCAGAGCCAGCCGGCCGCCGCGCAGGTCCTCGGCGAGGGTCCGCTCGCCGGCGTTCTCCAGCAGCAGGGCGGTGCGGTTGCCGACCTTGATCGGGCCCTGCACCAGCGCCGCCACCCGGGAGTCGCGGAGCTTGTCGATGGTGCGGGCCTCGGCGGCGAACCGGTCGGCGTACTGCTCGTCGCGGGCGACCTTGAGCACCAGCTCCCGCCGGCCCTCCGGGGTCTCCTGGGCGACGGAGAGCGCGATGGCGGTGGCGCCGCTGCCGAGGTTGCCCAGCACGCTCAGGCCGCCGTCGAGCACGTCGCCCCGGTGTGCCTGCAACGGATCCACCACCGGCACGGGCTCCGGGGCGGTCAGCTCCTCCCAGACCATGTCCATCCAGGTGAGGAACTCCCCCACCCGCTTCATCCGCTGCCCCGGGTCGCCCCGGGTCGCGTCGTAGACCGCCGAGACCAGCGCGTCCGGCATGCCGTCGGCGACCGCGTCGAGGTGCAGGCCGCCGTCGGCGACCGCCGCGAGCAGCCCCTCGGCGGAGGTCGCCGGCTCGACCCCGGCGAAGATCCGGTACGCCAGCGCGCCGAGGGAGAAGATGTCGAGCTGGTGGCCCGGCAGCTCCTCCAGGATGGCCGCCTCGGGGGCCTGGTACCGCCGGACCACGTCGTCGAAGAACAGCTCGATGCTGGCCGGATCGGTCAGCGAGCCGAGCGTGGTGACCCGGGTGCCGGGCAGCCGACCGCCGGTCTGCCAGTCGGTCACCACGAGGGTCGGGCGGGGGCCGTCCGGGTCGCACACGAAGACGGCCCGCGGGTTCAACGACCGGTGCGACAGCCGCCGGGAGTGGGCGTGGTCGACGATCTCGGCGAGGTCCTGCACGAGCTGGAGGCGTTGGGCCAGTTGCAGCCGGCCGTCCCGCTCGGCCAGCCACCGGTCGAGGCGTACCCACTCGGCGCGGTGGTCGAAGACGACCGCCGGCCCCCACGGGTGCTCGACCAGGTCCAGGGCGCGGGCGATGCCGGGATGGTGGATGCCCTGCAGCAGCCGGAACTCGCGCTCCGCCGCGAGCTTGATCCTCGGTACGTCCTCCTCGGCCGCCCGGCTGGTCAGGTAGAACCGCACCCGGCGCAGCAGCTCGGTGCCGACGGTGTGGTCGGCGAGGAAATCCTGCCAGCCGATGCCCTCGGCGAACGGCCGCTGGTGCAGCACGAGCTGGTTGACCCGGCGGTCGGCGACAGAGGGGCGGATCCGCGCGCCCTTCACCAGCTCGACGATCTGCCGGCCCCGGACCGCGTCGACGCGGTTGCGGGCGTCGACCGGCTGGGCGAGCAGCAGCTCCTTCAGGCTCGGCAGGCGGGAGGTGCTGCTGCCGTCCAGGCCGTAGACGTGCTGGCGGCCGATGTCGTCCAGGTCCCCGCGCATGTTCTTGGCGTGCAGAAAGACCGCCGCCTGGACGTACGGGACCTTCGCGCCGTGCGGCGCGTACTGCTGGATGACGCTGCGCAGCCGCTTCGCCTTGCGGTTGACCAGGATCAGCGGGCTGTCGACCACCTGGGTCGCGCCGTTGGGCTTGTGCCGCCGCCACTGCTGGCCGTCGCCGGAGATCCGGCCCTGCCAATGCTTGAGTTCCAGCACGTAGAGGCCGCTGCGGGTGAGCACCAGCGCGTCGACCTCGTTGATCGAGCCGTCGGTGCCGACGAACTCCACATTGGCCCAGACGTGGAAAGGCTCCGCGTCCGGCAGGTACGACGCCAGCTCGCGCAGGCCCTCCTGCTCGTGCTGGTACGCACTCGGGTTGATCTGGTCCCAACGCGGCGAGTCCTCACGCATGCCGCACCGAGCATTCTTGCGCGATCATCGATGCCACTCCCGGATAACCAGACCGTCTTACAGCCCGTGGACGGTACCGTCCACTCTCATTCCTGCCCATAGCCGTCAGGTCAAGACAGGCGGACCGGACGTCGGAAATCGGTATTGACCACCCCGATTCGGTGCCTCACCTGGGAATTCGGATTCCCCACGCCACCCTTGTCAGCTCTTCCGTCGGGAATCCGACAGTCCCTGCGTCGGGGTCACCGAACCCCAGTTCGCAGAGATGCCGGGCGAGCGGCTGACGGGCCCCCGCTACTCGACAGGCTCCTCGAAACGAACTTCCGGCGCGTGCTCGACCCGCACCAGGCCGCGCAGGTACTCGCGGGTCTCCGGGTCCGTCGCGTACAGCACCGTGCCGCGCATCCCCCGGGTCAGCAGCACCTTGTACGTGTTGCGGATGAGCCGGTCCGCCTCCTCGTCGCTGACCGACTTTCGGCTGCGGAACGCCGGATCCTTGCACTCCTCGCGCCGGGTCACCAGCCGTCCGTCCCGGGCCACCAGATCCGGCCCGATGATGACGCCCGACCAGTCGTACTCGAACCCCTGGGCGGTGTAGACGCAGCCGACCTGCCCGAACCCGTTCGGATCGGTCGCCCAGTAGGCGCTGCCCGGGGCGTCGCCGACGCTGCGGTCGCTGTTGGCGTTCCATGGCCTGGCCCAGTCGCCGATCGTCACGTCCGGCACGAGGGTGCCGTCCGGCCTCGGGCCGCTCCACGGCCAGCAGTAGCCCGCCGACATCCTGGCCGTGCCACTGTTCCCCTGCCGCCGGGCCAGGTGCTCCTCCAACTCCTGCGGCGAATCGGCCACCCGCACGTCGAAGCGGCCGTCGCCCACCCATGCCGTCGGCTCGCCGCCGTCGAGGCCGAGCAGGTCCAGGACCCACTGCTCGTACGCCTCGCTGCCGCCGCAGCGGAACTGGTCGTGCAGCGAGACGACATCGACCTCCAGGCCCAGCTTCTCGGCGAACGCCGAGATGACCTCGACGTTTCCCAGTTCGCCGGGCTTGACCACCTGGTGCTCGTCGAGGAGGAAGACCGGCACCCGGGCGACAGAGACGAGTTCCTCCAGTTGCTCACGGGCGACATCGCGCCGTGCCTTCGGCGTGTAGCGGTTCACCGAGGTCTCGCGCACCCGGTGCGCCTCGTCGCAAATCAGCACCTCGATGTCGTTGGTACCGGCGTCCATGAAGCTGTTGAAGTACTTGAACAGGCTCTGCAGGCGGGTCGACCCGCGGCCGGCGTAGCGACGCAGGGTCTGGGTGAAGGCCCGGGAGCCGGTGGCATGCAACACGGATCGGTTCTGCCGCGCCAGCTCACCGAGGACCGACAGTGCGATGACGCTCTTGCCGCTGCCCGGCCCGCCCGCCACCACCACGGCGCGCTTCTGGTTCGCCGTTCGAGCCCGCTCGACCGCGTGCATGACCAACTCGTACGCCACGTGCTGCTCGTCGAGCAGGGTGAAGTGCGAACTTTCCTTCAGCTCGGCCGCCGCGTACGCCAGCAGGTGCCGGCTCGGGCGCACGGTGCTGGTCAGGAACCGGTCCGCGGCTTCCGCCCCCGTGCTCGGGGCGAACCGGCTGCGCAGGTGGTCGAGCCACTGACCCCGCCGTTGCCCGGTGAAGATCCGGCTCTGCTCGGTGGCCGGCCTGTCGAACAGGTCGATGACGTCCCGGTCCACGGCGTTGTGCAGGTACGCGGCACCGCTCAACCGCTTCTGCTCCCGCCCGAGGACGCCCAGGAAGTCACCGAGGTAGCGGCAGTAGTCAGCCACCTGGATGCCTGGATGCAGCCGTGGTCCCCGGACCTGCTCGACGGCAACCAGGGTGTCGGAGTCCTCGTAGGCCGTGGCATAGCTCCACTGCTTCAACTCGACCACGAGATACGAGTCGTCCCCGGTACGCGGGTCGACCCCTGCCAGCACCGCGTCGATTCGCCGGCTCGTCAGCGGAAGCTGGTACTCGACCAGCACCTCGACCTGGGCCAGCCCGGCGTCGACGAGATCCTGGGCCAGCACCGGCAGACTGCGCGCCCAGGCCCGCTTCTCGGCGGGAGCCACTCCGTGGCCGCTGTGCCGGGCCCGCTCGGCCAGCACCTCGACCAGGCTGCCGTCGGTGGCGAGGCGCAACAGGCCAGCAGCAGACGTACGGTACGCCGACATCAGGGAAGCGCCTCCGGGCAGCACGAAGTGTTCGCGCGGGGGGCATATCCGTGATCCAGAAGCCCGTCGGACCGCTTTTCTACCCGAAGACCTTATCCAGAAGATCGATTCGCGGCTACGACCCCAGCGCCTTGGCGGCTGACCCCCGCACCTGATCCGCCGGGTACCGCCGGGCCACATCCACCAGCTTGTCCTCCGCCGCTCGAACCAGATCGATTCCGAGCACGTCGGCCAGCCGGGTCAGGTAGATCATGACGTCCCCGATCTCCGCGCGCACCCTGCCGCCCAGCTCCGGATCGTCCATCGCGTGCGCCGCCTCCTGCGGCGTCAGCCACTGCAGCTCCGCCAGCAGTTCCCCCACCTCCCCGGCCAGCGCCATCGCCAAGTTCTTCGGCGTGTGGAACTGCTGCCAGTCCCGGTCCTCCGTAAAGCTTCGGAGCTGTTCAGCAAGCTCTGCGACGGTCTTCGGACCACTCATGTTGTCCCTGTCCATGATGTCTCCCGGCATCTACTGTGGTGCTTTGGCTGCTGGGATATCATGACGCGGCTGTACGCAGCGCCCTCCACCTGCGCGACCCTGCTGGTCACGCCACCCGTGCGGTAAATCACCGGTCCCAGGTCGCCTCGGTTCGGCCCGGTTGGCCGAACACCCTCCCTTTGTGGGCACCGTGATCGCTACCCATTTCGTAGTCGACGCTCCAAGCGGAGCCCTGGTCAGTTGCGAAGGTCCGTGCGGTGTGCGCGGCGAAGAAGGGCGCCGATACTGGGTCGAAGGCTGGGCAGTCCCTGCCGTTCAATACCTCCACCTTCGCGGCGACACTCCGACCCGCTGCCCGCCCTGGGCGAATCCGGCCATCCGCATCGACGTACACATGCCCGTGCTCGAAGAGTGCGTCGCATCCGAGCAGGCAGGCCGCCATGACATTGGAGGGGTTCAGCCTCTCCTCGTAGCTCGAGTCCGCCCGCCGCTTGATGTGCGCCAGGACGACCAGGTGCCGAGGCGTTTCGCGTCCGCACAGGTCGCACGGAATGAGCGCCCGATCGCCGAACTTCATCCGGCGCAGTCGACGCTGCTCTTTCCGCCGCGCCACCAGGGCGTACACGTCGAGATCCTCGGCGTCGCTCGCGGTGCCGTCGGATGCCACCTCGGCTCCGGCGGCTGTCGCAGTGCCCTCGCCTTCGCCGGTGAGCGCATCGACCGGCACAGGGGCCCCCGATACCGGCACCCCCTTCGTGTTGGCGGAGTCCTTCAGAGCCACCATTGCCGGCCGGCCCAACAGTTGCCCCTGCACATCGTCGACGACGTCGAGAACACGAAGCCGGACGCGTTCGGGAAAGACCTCGTCCTCATCCGGCCACACCCGCTCGTGGTCCTCAAAGAGCGGCATCACGATCCGGGTGATCACCAGCCGGCGCACGCGGCCGGCAAGGTATGCCTCGATGTCCGTCGTCCTCGGATTCGGCCCCCACCAACCGAGGATCAGGTGATCCCCGGCCCGCATCGAACGCGCCACCCTACGGGCGTCACCACCTGAAAGATCCAACGCGGACGATCGCCAGCCCCATACGCTGCGCTCGATGCCGACCCCGAGATTGCCCGCATGCTCGCGGCCGACATACACGTAATAGGACCGGGTCATCGATCACTCCCTGTACGAGTCTTGCGGGTCAGCGCCCAAACCTGGGGCCTCACCGCTGCTCCGACTCTAGCCACCTCACTGCACGTTGATCTCGGGGACGTGACCGGGCTGCACGGTCACAGATCAGCCGGTCAGGCCGGGACGGCTCGGGCCTTTCTGCTCAGTTGACCGTGCGCAGGACCGGCCGGGTGGTGAGGGCCGCCGGGTCGAGCGGGCCCGGAGCCCGGACGACGAACGTCGCCGACTCGCCCGGCAGCAAGGTGACCAGGGCGTCGTCGACCTCGGCGGCCGGGTCGAGCCGGTCCGGGAACAGGGCCAGGTCGCGCAGGATCGTCCGCGCGGTGACCCGTACCCGTTGACCGCCGTGGACGTCCTCCACCGTCGCGTCGAACTCCGCCGCCGGCCAGTCCGCGTCGCGGTCCTCGGCGAAGAACCAGAACGCCCGCTCGGCGCTCTGGCCCGCCTCGGCCACCAGCAGCTCCCGCCGGGCCTCCTCCGGCCGGGCCAGGTCCGCCGGCAGCGCCAGCTCCACCGTCCCGTACGCGGGCACGTCGAGGTCGTACGTCGTCTTCGCCCTCGGCTCGCCGGCCAGGGTGAGCCGGGTGACCGTGGCGGCGGCTCGCCACGGCCGGCCGGTCTCGTTGACCGCCACCAGGGCCAGCCCGCCGTCGCGGGGCTGGACGGTCAGCAGCCGGTCGGCATACGCGCGGCGCAGCGCGTACCACAGGGGTTTGCGGCGGCCGTCGCCGTCGATTGCCGACCAGGAGGTCACCGGCCAGCAGTCGTTGAGCTGCCAGACGATGGTGCCCGCGCAGACCGGCCGGTGCGAGCGGAAGTGCTCCACCCCGAGCTGGATGGCCCGGGCCTGGTTGAGCTGCGTGAAGTAGTGCCACTCGTCGAAGTCGGCCGGCGGCGGCAGGTGGGCGTCCAGGCCGCGCTGGAGCTTCGCGTCGCCGTCGATGGCCTTCTGGTGGTGGGCCATGCCGGGCGAGTCGTGGGCGAGGGGGTCGTCGGAGATCGCCCGGCGCAGGGTCGCGTACGCCGGGGGCGCCTGATAGCCGAACTCGGCGACGAACCGGGGGACGTACTCGCGATATCTGGTGTAGTCGTCGGTGTTCCACACGTCCCAGATGTGCGTGGTGCCGTGCGCCGGGTCGTTCGGGTGCGTGTCCTCGCGGCCCGACCAGGGGCTGCCCGGCCAGTACGGGCGGGTCGGGTCCAGCTCGGCGACGATCCGGGGCAGCAGGTCCAGGTAGTAGCCCCGGCCCCAGGTGCGGCCCGCGAGGGGCTCCTGCCAGTCCCAGTCGTGCCAGCCCCAGATGTTCTCGTTGTTGCCGGTCCACAGCACCAGCGACGGGTGGGGGGCCAGCCGGGTCACCTGCTCGCGCGCCTCGGCCTCGACCTCGGAGCGGAACGGCTCCTCCTCCGGGTACGCCGCGCAGGCGAACAGGAAGTCCTGCTGGACCAGCAGCCCCCGCTCGTCGGCCAGCTCGTAGAAGTCCTCCGACTCGTACCGGCCGCCGCCCCAGACCCGCAGCAGGTTGATGTTCGCCCCGGCCGCCTGGTCGAACCGCTCGGCCAGCCGCTCGCGGGTGACCCGGTTGGGGAACGCGTCGTCGGGGATCCAGTTGACCCCGCGCACGAACACCGGCACGTCGTTGACGTGCAGGGCGAACGCGGTCCCGTGCTCGTCCGGGGCGGTGTCCAGGCGGACCGTTCGGAAGCCGATCCGCCGGGACCAGGCGTCCAGCTCCCGCCCGTCGGCGGCGTGCAGGGTGACGGCGAGGGGGTGCAGCGGCTGGTCGCCGTACCCCCGGGGCCACCACAGCGCGGGGTCGCGGACCTCGACGGTCAGCGCGGCCGTGCGCTTCCCGGCCGCCACGACGGCCTCGGCGGCGACGCCGGCCACCTCGGCGCGGACGGTGACGGGCTCCTCGGCGGCGCGCTCGACCTCGACGCGCAGCTCGACCCGGCCGACGCCGTCGGCGACGGTGACCAGCGGGCGGACGGTCGCCAGCCGGGCCGTGGACCAGGCGTGCAGGGCGATGTCCTGCCAGATGCCGGCGGTGACCACCGTCGGCCCCCAGTCCCAGCCGAAGTTGCAGGCCGTCTTCCGGATGAAGTTGAAGGGCTCCGGGTACGCGTTGGGCCGGTCGCCGAGCCGGTCCCGGTGCGCCTCCGCGTAGCGGTACGGCGAGTCGAACCGGACGGCCAGTGTGTTGGCCCCCGGCCGCAGCGCGGAGGTGACGTCGAACCGGTGGCCTCGGTGCATGTTCTCGGCGCGGCCGACCCCGGCGCCGTTGAGGGTGACCGTGGCGACCGTGTCGAGGCCGGCACAGGCCAGGTCGACCCGGTCGGCGGCGCCCGGTGGCGCGTCGAAGGTGGTCTCGTACACCCAGTCGGTGCGCCCGATCCAGGCCAGCGCCGTCTCGTTGTCGTCCAGGTACGGGTCGGGGATGAGGCCGGCGGCGAGCAGATCGGTGTGCACGCAGCCGGGCACGGTCGCCGGGACCGCCCGGTCGACGATCTCCGGCGGCACCTGCGGGCCGGGAACGACCCGCAGCACCCACCCCTCGGACAACGAATGCCGGGTCACGACTTCACCGCACCTTCCATGATTCCGCGGACGATCTGGCGGCCACCGACGAACAGCATGATCAGCAGCGGCACGGTGGCGACGAACGCCCCCGCGAGCACCCGCCGGTAGATCACGTAGTTGCCGCTGGCCAGGTCGGAGATGGCCACCATCGAGGTGGGGAAGTCGGTGCCGCTGAGCGTGATCAGCGGCCACTGGAAGTCGTTCCAGGTGCCGACGAAGGTGAGCAGGCCGAGCACGGCCAGCGCCGGGCGGATCGCCGGCAGCACGATGTTCCAGTAGACGCGCATCGTGGTCGCGCCGTCCATCCGGGCCGACTCGACCAGCTCGTCGGGCACGGTGTTGAGGATGAACTGCCGCATGTAGAACACCCCGAACGCGGTGACCAGGCCGGGGGCGATGACCGCGAGCAGGGTGCCGTTCCAGCCGAGCTTGCCCATCACGATGTAGAGCGCGACGATGCCGAGCTGGTTGGGCACGGTGAGGGTGAGCACGACGAAGAGCATCAGCCACCTGCTGCCCTTGAACCGCAGCTTCGCGAAGGCGAACCCGGCCAGCGAGCAGAAGAACAGCACCGAGGCGGTGACCGCGGTGGAGACGAGGGCGCTGTTGACCAGGCCGGCGGCGAAGTAGACGTCCTGGAGGGAGAAGACCTCGTCCAGGTTCGCCATGAACCGGTCGCCCGGGACCACCGCCGGCGGGATCTTCGCGAGCGCCTCGTCGTTGCTGGTGGCGATGACGAACATCCAGTACAGCGGAAACGCGGAGAGCAGGATCGTCGTCGCCAGCAGCAGGTACGTCCAGACGCCGGCCGCGGTGTCCTGCGGTGCCCGGCCCATCAGCCGCGCCCGGTTGCGCCCGCGCGGCCCGGCGTCGGCCGCCCGGGACACGGTGTCGACGGCCCTCACCCGAGCATCCTTTCGTTCGCGACTGCGGGGCTCCGCTGCGCTGCACTCCTCGCCCTCACCGACGGCCCCCTTTCGTTCGCGACTGCGGGGCTCCGCTGCGCTGCACTCCTCGCGCTCACCGACGGCCCCCTTTCGTTCGCGACTGCGGGGCTCCGCTGCGCTGCACTCCTCGCGCTCACCGACGGCCTCCGGACAGGCGGTTCGTCAGCAGCGTGTTGATGCCGGCGACGACGAGGATGATCAGGAACAGGGCCCAGGACATCGCGGCGGCGTACCCGAGGTCGAGGTCCTTCCAGCCGACCTTGTAGATGAGCTGGGCGATGGTCTGCCACTCGCCGTTCGGGCCGCCGGTGGCCGCCTGCGCGTTCAGGTCGAACAGCATCGGCTCGGTGAAGAGCTGGAGCCCGCCGATGGTGGAGAGCACCACGGTGAAGACGACGACCGGCTGGATCATCGGCACGGTGATCCGCCAGAGCTGCCGCCACGGGCCGGCGCCGTCGATGGCGGACGCCTCGTAGACGTCGCGCGGGATGGACTGCATCGCGGCCAGGTAGAGCAGCGCGTTGTAGCCGATCCACTTCCAGTTGACCATGGTGGCGATGGCGATCCAGGAGTGGAACTTGTCGGCCCGCCAGTCGGCCGGGGCGTCGCCGCCCAGGCCCACGAGGCCGAGCAGCCAGTTCGCCATGCCGAAGTCGCGGGAGAAGAAGACGCTGAACACCATGGTCGAGGCGACCAGCGGGGTGACGTACGGCAGCAGGATGCCGACCCGCCACCAGGTCTGCGCACGCAGCTTGCGGTTCAGCAGCGAGGCGACCACCAGGGCGAGCAGGAGCTGCGGTACCAAGGAGAGCAGGAAGATGCCGAAAGTGTTGTAGAGCGCGTTCCAGAAGTCCTCGTCGCCGAGCAGCTTCGCGAAGTTGTCGAAGCCCGCCCAGGGCGGCAGGGTCGGGTCGTCGAGCTGGTAGTTCCGCAGCGAGACGACCCCGTTGAAGATCAGCGGGAAGAGCCCGAAGACTCCGAAGATCAGGAAGAACGGGGCGATCAGCAGGTACGGCATGTAGCGCATGTCGAAGCGGTACAGCCGGTTGCGCCAGGTGAGTCGCCGCTCGTCGGCCCCGGGGCCGTCGGCGCCGCGCTTGCGCGGGGTACGACGGCCCGGCGGGGCGGGCGCGGCACGGGTGGAGGACATGGGACGCTCCTGGGCCGAGGTGGACTGTCTCCGGGGTGGGACGCCGGGGCGGTGGCGGGGCGGGGCGGCCCCGCCACCGGTCACCGGACCGTCAGGACCTGCCGGCCTTCTCGGCCTCCTTGACCGCCTCCGCCCAGGCGGCGTCCGGCTTGAGGGTCTTGTTCTCCACCCGCTTGATGACGTTCTCCACCGCAACGCGGGTCGGGCCGTTCTTCTTGCCCAGGTACTGCGGGGTGAGGCCCTGCGCCATCTTCGGGAAGATCTGCCCGACCGGCGCGTTGTTGAAGAACGGGTTCTTGAACTCGGCGATGGCCGGGTCGGAGTACAGGGCCGGCTGCGACGGCAGGTTGCCGACCTTCTTGAAGACCTCGATCTGCTGCTCCGGCTGGACCAGCCACTCCAGCAGCTTGTACGCCTCGTCGGCGTGCTTGCTCTGCTTGGGGACGGTCAGGAACGACCCGCCCCAGTTGCCCCCGCCGCCGGGCACCGCCGCGATGTCCCACTTGCCCTTGGTGCCGGGGGCGGTGTCCTTGATGTGGCCCAGCATCCACGCCGGGCAGGCGAGGACGGCGAAGGCGCCGCTGGTGAAGCCCTTGTCCCAGTCGGCCTGGAAGCTGGTCAGGTTGGCCGAGATGTCGGCCTGGAGGGCCTTGACCGTGTAGTCGAAGGCGACCTTCGGGCCGCCTTCCATCTGGAGCTGCTCCTGCGCGTTGTAGAAGCCGGCCTGCTGCTGGCCGAGGACCGGGTTGAACAGGTTGGTCCCGGCGTCGAGGAACTTCTTGTTCGTCCTGGCGGTGTACTGCTGGCCGACCTCGATGAACCGGTCCCAGGTGGGCCAGAGCGTGGAGACCTGGTCCCGCTCGGTGGGCAGGCCGGCAGCCTTGAACAGGTCGGTGCGGTAGCACATGGCGAGGCCGCCGACGTCGGTGCCGAGGCCGATCTGGGTCTTGCCGTCGGCGGACAGCGACTGCTTCCACTTCCACGGCAGGTACTTGCTCTCGTACTGCCCGGCGCCCTTGTCCAGCAGGTTGACGAACTTGTCGGACTGGCTGCGGAACTGGACCATGAAGCCCTCGTCGATGGCGGCGATGTCCGCCGCGCCAGAGCCGGCGACCAGCTTCTTCTGCAGGTCCTCGTGCTGCGCGTTGTACTCGCCCGAGTTGAGCTGGATCTTGACGTTCGGGTGTGCGGCCTCGTACTTGGTCTTCAGGTCCTGGAGCCCGAAGTCGCCCCAGAAGTTGATTTTCAGGGTGACGGCGCCGCTGCCCGCCTCGTCGCCGCCGCTGGTGCTCTTGCCGCTGCACGCGGCCACCACGGCCAGGCTGACCGCGCCCACGGCGACCGCGCGGGCCCAGTGGGTCCAGGACCGTCTCATGTCATCCTCCGAGCAAGATGGGAACGCTCCCGACATCGAGAGACGTTGACTGAACCGGATAAGTGAAGCCACCGTACGATCCCGTCTCGACAGTGTCAACGAACGGTTAAGCCCGGGGCCGCTCCATAACTTCCGGCCGTCTGGGAGCGCGACCACTCGTGGTTGCCCCCTCGGCGGCATCCCGAACGGCGACAGCGTCAGCCGCGCCCGGCCGACGACCGGTATCCTTAACCGGGCAAGTAATCCGCTCGGTCACGCGGCGAGGCGGCTCCGCCCCGGGCACCCGCGGGGCCGGTTGCAGTAGCGTGAGGGCCGCCGGTCACCCGGCGCCGTGACACCCGCCCGGGGCGGGCCCAGCGAGTGGAGGAGACACGCCGGTGAAGCGGCCGACCATCGCCGACGTCGCGCGGCGGGCCGGGGTGTCCAAGGGCGCGGTCTCGTACGCGATGAACGGACAGCCCGGTGTCTCCGAGGCGACCCGGCAGCGCATCCTGGCCATCGCCGCCGAGATCGGGTTCAGCCCGAGCAGCGCCGCGCGGGCGCTCTCCGGCGCCACCGCCAAGGCGGTCGGCCTGGCCCTGTGCCGCCCGGCCCGGATCCTCGGCATCGAACCGTTCTTCATGGAGCTGATCAGCGGCGTCGAGGGCGAACTGTCGGCCCGGTCGTACGCGCTGACCCTCCAGGTGGTCGCCGACCAGGACGCGGAGATCGCGGTCTACCGGCGCTGGTGGGCCGAGCGGCGGGTGGACGGGGTCCTCGTCTGCGACCTGCGCACCGACGACCGGCGGGTGCCGGCGCTGGAGGAGCTGCAACTGCCGGCCGTGGTGATCGGCGGCCCCGGGCACACCGGCTCGCTGGCCAGCGTCTGGTCCGACGAGGCCGCGGCGCTGGCCGAGACGGTGGAGTACCTGGTGGCCCTGGGCCACCGACGGATCGCCCGGGTCGGCGGCCTGCCCGCGCTGCTGCACACCGAGATCCGCAGCGACGCGTTCACCGAGGTGTGCGGGCGGCTCGGTCTCGACGAGTCGGTCACCGTCTGGTCGGACTACACCGGCGAGGAGGGGGCCCGGGCCACCCGGCGGCTACTCAGCTCGCCGAACCGCCCCACCGCCGTCATCTACGACAACGACGTGATGGCGATAGCGGGGCTGTCCGTGGCCCAGGAGATGGGCCTTCAGGTCCCCGGCGACCTGTCGATCGTCGCCTGGGACGACTCCCCGCTGTGCCAGCTCGTGCACCCGCCGCTGACCGCCCTCGGCCGGGACATCCCCGCGTACGGCGCGCACGCCGCCCGGCAACTGCTCCGGGTGATCGCCGGCGAGCCGACCGGCGAGCTCCAGGACGAGACCGCCCACCTCACGCCCCGGGGCAGCACCGCGCCGCCCCGAGTCAGGTGAACCGGTTCAGCACTCCGTCTCACCGGCCCGGACGCCCTCACCGGGACGCGGACGGGAACTCCTCGAAGTACGCCTCCACCCGCTCGGCCGTCGCCGGGCGGGCCAGCGCAAGCCCTGCCCGTAGCGGCAGCCCGCCCGACCGGCGGCGTCCGCCTGGGCCGGCGTCTCCAGCTGCGCGGCGACGATCTCCAGGCCAAGCCGGTCGCCGAGGCTGACCACCACGTCGACCAGCTGGTTGTGCCCGCCGTCGGCCCCGTGCGGGGCCAGCTTGAGCAGGTCGATGGGGAGCCGGCGGAGCTGGGCCAGCGAGGCGTGCGCGGCCCGGAAGTCGTCCAGCGCGGTGCGCACTCCGAGCGAACGCAGCCCGGCGAGCCGGGCCACCATCGTCGACAGCTCCGCGCCGACGCGCGGCTCGGCCACCTCGATCACCAGCCGCTCCGTCGGCAGCCCGTGGGTGGCCAGCACCGCCGCGGCGCGCTGGAGGAAGTCCGGCGCGGCCAGCTCCCGAGGGGTGACGTTCACCGACATCCAGAGCTGCCGACCTCCCGCCGACCAGTCGGCCAGTTGGCGGCAGGCCCGGTCCAGCACCCAGCGGCCCACCTCGCCGACGAGGTCCAGGTCCTCGGCGACCGGCAGCAGCTCGGCCGGGAGCACGGTGCCCAGCACCGGGCTGCGCCAGCGCAGCAGCGCCTCGGTGCCCACCGGCAGCCGGTCGGCCAGCCCGAGCACCGGCTGGTAGACCAGGTCCAGCTCGCCCCGGGCCACCGCGCCGGGTAGCTCCCGCTCCAGATCGAGCCGGCGGACAAGCTGCTCCTCCAGGTACGCGTCGTACCACTCGATCCGGTCCCGGCCGAGCTGGGCGGCCCGCCGGCGGGCCAGGTCCGCCTGGCGCAGCACGTCGTCGGCGGTTGCGCCGGAGATCTCGGCCAGGCCGATGCTGGCCTGCAACCGGACCTCGGCGCCCGCCACCCGGTACGGCTCGCCGAGCGCCTCCAGCAGCCGGGTGCCCAGTGCGTACGCCAGCACCGGGCCGGCGGCGGTGACCACGCCGAACTCGTCGCCGACCAGCCGGGCCACCAGGTCGTCCGGGCCGACCGCCGCGCGCAGCCGGCGGGCCACCTCCACCACGACCACGTCGCCGACCGCGTGGCCGCGCCCGTCGTTGACCGCGCCCAGGCCGTGCAGGTCCACCACCAGCAGCGCCCCCGCCCCGTCCCGCCGGGCGGCCAGCTCGCGCAGCAGCTCGCGCCGGTTGGCCAGCCCGGTGAGCTGGTCGGTCGCGGCGAGCTGGCGCACCGCGCGCTCCAGCCGGCGACGCTCGCCGACGTCACGCACGTGCAGCGCCAGCGCGTGCACCTCGGGCACCCCGCGCTGATCGCTGATCGTGGACTCGGTCTCCCGCCACACCCCGTGCCCGTCGCGCAGCCGGGCGGCCAGCAGCGTCGGCCGGACGCCGGCGCGCACCCCGTCGAGCAGCAGCGCGGCGCGCGGGACGTCGGCGGGGTGCAGCAGGTCGGCGAAGGGTCGGCCGAGCACGTCGGCGTCGGTCAGCCCGAACAGCCGGGTCGCGGCCGGGGACTGCCAGCGCACCCGCAGCGCGTCGTCCAGCAGCAGGATGAGGTCGTCGCCGCGCGAGACCAGGGCCCGGAAGTGCGCCTCCTGGGCGGCGAGGCGGGTGGCGTACCGGCGGTTGTCGGTGGCGGTCATCAGCTCCCGGACGACCAGCGGCGGGGTCACCGCCAGCCCGAGCAGGATCGCCCCCGGCGTGAAGTCGCCGTGCGCGTAGAGGTGCCCGACGGCGGCCAGGGCGGCGATCGCGGCCGGCGCGCTGACCCGGGGCCAGACGGGCGTCGGGCCACCCGGGCGGCACGGGTCTCCGGCGGCCACCCGGCGGACCCCGTCGGCGGTGAGCAGCGCCCCGACCACCAGCGGCCCGACGGTGGTCAGCAGGGCCCGGTCCGTGGCGTCGTACGCGAGCAGCACGATCAGCGCGAGCAGGCCGAATTGGGCCGCCCCGGCGCCGAGCAGGCAGATCGCCGCGCCCGGCCGGCGCCGCCAGTCGGCCAGCGCCGCGACGCCGATCGCCGCGAGGCCGAACCCGCCGGCCACCACCGCGACCCGGGCTGCCGGCGGGGTCTCCCCCGGCGGCAGCAGCACCCAGGCGGCGAAGATCAGGCTCAGGCCCAGGCTGACGATGTCGACCACGCGGCGGACCCGGGCCCGGTTCGGCAGCCGGCTGCGGCCGGGCAGCAGGAGCAGCCCGCCGGTGTGCAGCAGGGCGGCGATCCCGAGACCGGCCGCGCCGACGGCGCCCCGCAGGCCGGTGCCGACCAGGGGGAGCACCGCGACGGTCAGCCCGACCGTGGCCACCGCCGCGTCGAGCAGCCCGGCGGCCGAGCGGCAGCGGGTGGCGCGGCGGCCGGCCCGGTCGGGGCCGGTGCCGGTGCCGGGCGGCACGGCGTACCGGACGGGCACGGCCAGCAGAGACAGCCGGACGCCGGCCAGGACGCTACCGGCGGCGCCGGCGAGCGCCACCGCGGCCAGCGGCGGGATCACGCCGGCCAGGCCGGCGAGGGCGAGCAGCGCCGCCGTCGCCAGCACCAGCAGGTCGGCGGGACGCGGGAGGCTGCGGGAGGCGCCGGAGGGATACGCGACGGACACGGCGATCGCCTTCGTGAGGGGGCACGGGCGGTGCGGTACGACGGTGCGGGGGTTGTGGTCGGCGGCGTCGCCCGGCGTGGCGGTCCGGGGCGGCGTGGGCGCGGCTGGTTCGCTGGCCCAAGATGATGAAACGACCCACCGTCACCGCAGGAAACGGCTATCAGGCCATGAAAATGAGTGATTCAAGTCACTTCCATGGCGCCGGTCACCCGCGCCCCCGCCCGCCCGGGGGCCGGCCCCGCCCAGGTGGGATCATCTGGGGGTGAGTCGCGCCGAGACCGTCCGCTTCCGCCCCAACCAGGCGATCCTGGTCGCGGCGGTGATCGCCTTCATCGGTGCGCTGCCGCTGGCCGCCGCCGGGTGGTACTTCCTGCCGGTGCTCCTCGTCCCCCTCGCCGTCGCCGTCTGGGCCTGGCGTTCAGGCACCGAGGCGGACGCCCGGGAGCTGCGCCTGCGGGCGCTGACCGGGCAGCGCCGGATCGGCTGGGAACGGATCGTCGAGCTGACCGCCGACGCCCGGGGCCGGGCCGTCGCCCGGCTCGACGACGGCGAGTGGCTGGTCCTGCCCGCCGTACGCGGCGCCGAGCTGCCCCGGCTCGTCGCCGTCACCGGCCAGACCCTGCCCGGCCGCACAGCCTGACCCACCTGACGCCGCACAGCCTGAACCCACCTGACCGTGCCCGGCCAGGCCGTCCGACCCACCTGACCCGGCCTGTCCGGCCCACCCGACCCGGCGGGCCGGACAGGCCGACGGACGGGTCAGTAACCGTCCGAGACCGTGTTGATCAGCGGCTGGCCGGCGGCGAGCCGCCGCAGCTGCTCCCCCACCAGCCGGTACGCCCGGGGCAGCAGCCCGCGCACCGAGCCGGCGACGTGCGGGGTGAGCAGCACGTTGGGCAGCCCCCACAGCGGGTGGTCGGCGGGCAGCGGCTCGGGGTCGGTGACGTCCAGCGCGGCCCGTAGCCGGCCGGAAGCCAGCTCGGCGACCAGCGCGTCCGTGCGGGCCACCGGGCCGCGTGCGGCGTTGACCAGCAGCGCGCCGTCGGGCATCGCGGCGAGGAACTCCGCGTCGACCAGGCCCCGGGTCTCCTCGGTGAGCGGAACCAGCAGCACCACCACGTCGGCCTCGGGCAGCAGCGCCGGCAACTCGTCGACCCCGTGCACCCCCTCGGCGGGGCGGGCCGTCCGGGCGACCAGGGTGAAGGTCACCTCGAACGGCGCCAGCCGGGCGCGCACCGCCGCCCCGATCGAGCCCGCGCCGACGATCAGCACCCGCTTGCCGGCCAGCTCGTCGGTCGGGCAGACCCGGTCGTACGCCCACTCGCGGCGGGACTGGGCGACGGCGAAGGCGGGGAAGCCGCGCAGCTGGGAGAGGACCGCGGTGGCCACCCACTCGGCGGTGCCGGAGTCGTGCACCCCGCGCGCGTCGCAGAGCGTCACCCCGGCCGGGATCCGGCCGACCCAGGCGTCGGCCCCGGCGGAGAGGAGCTGCACCACCCGCAGGTCGGGCAGCTCGCCGAGCAGGGCGGCGGCGTCCCCGCCGGACAGGAACGGGGGCACCCAGAACCGCACGTCGGTCACGTCGGACGGGAGGCGGGACGGCGACTCGGCCACCTCGACGGTGACCCCGGGCGGCACGTCGCCGAGCAGGCCGCGACCGGCCGGGTGCGGAATCCATACCTTCACGCCCGACGACGATAGCCGCCCGGCGGCGCCGGGTCCCCGCCGGTGCGGGCCGAACCACCCGGTGGCGGGGCCCGGGCGGCGGTGACCGGCCCGCCCGGCCCGGCGACAGACCCGGGCGGGGCTACCGCGCGGCCCCCACCCAGGACCCGTCCGGGCGGCTAGGCTGGGCCGGGTGAGCCCCCGTCGCCTGTACCCCCGGAAGACCTCTGTGCGCGCGGTGGCGGCGGCGTCGTGCGCGGCGCTGCTGCTGGCCACCGCCGGATGCAGCTTCGGCGAGCCGGACCCCGACCCGGCCGGCGAGCCGCCGAACCTGCCGACCCCCTCCGCCTCCGCCCCCGGCAGCGGCCAGCAGATGGTCACCACCGTGCTGGCCAAGGGCCTGCGGGTGCCGTGGGGAATCGCGTTCCTGCCCGACGGCGGCGCGCTGGTGACCGAGCGGGACAGCGGCCGGATCCTGAAGGTCGGGCCCGGGTCCGGGCGGGACGGGCTGACCGTCACCGCCGTGCAGACCGTGCCCGACGTCGCGGCCGGCGGGGAGGGCGGCCTACTCGGCATCGCCGTGTCCCCCCGCTACGCGACGGACCGGACGGTCTTCGTCTACCACACCGCCGAGCAGGACAACCGGATCGTCAAGCTGGAACTGGGCGGCCGGCCGACGCCGGTCCTGACCGGCATCCCCCGGTCCGGAACCCACAACGGCGGTGGGCTCGCCTTCGGCCCGGACGGCTACCTGTACGCCAGCGCCGGCGACGCCGGCAACCGGGAGTCCGCGCAGGACCAGAAGAGCCTCGGCGGCAAGATCCTGCGGATCACCCCGGAGGGCAAGCCGGCCCCGGGCAACCCGTATCCGGGGTCCCCGGTCTGGTCGCTGGGGCACCGCAACGTGCAGGGCCTCGCCTGGGACGCCGGCAAGCGGATGTACGCGGTCGAGTTCGGCCAGAACACCTGGGACGAGATCAACCAGATCACCAAGGGCGGCAACTACGGCTGGCCCCTGGTCGAGGGGAAGGCCGGCGACAAGCGGTACACCGACCCGCTGGTGCAGTGGAAGACCTCCGACGCGTCCTGCTCGGGCCTGGCGGCGACCGACCGGCTGCTGGTCACCTCCTGCCTGCGCGGGGAGCGGATCTGGCTGGCCGAGCTGACCGACACCGGCACCATGCTCGGCCAGCCCAGGGAACTGCTCACCGGAAGATTCGGTCGGCTGCGGGCGACGGTCGCCGCGCCCGACGGGTCGATCTGGGTCACCACCTCCAACCACGACGGGCGGGGCAAGCCGGCCCCCGAGGACGACCGCATCCTGCGGCTGGTCTTCCCCGACGGCGGCGCGGGGCGTGGCTAGCCGCGACGCGCAGCGGCCGTAGCGCCCCGGCCCGTCCGGCGCGGCGCGGCGGAATCCCGGGTTTGCCAAGATCCTTCACTGGGCAGGTCAGAATCTCAGCATGGACGGCCAGGAGAACGAACAGCGGAACACCGGGGACGCCGGCACCCCGGCGACCGGTCGTGGCCGGCGCTGGGCCCTCCCGCGCCGACGCGGGGCCGTCTCGTCCGGCCGGGGCCGGGCCCTGGCCCGCCGGGTGGGCGTGGCGCTCGCCGTCGTGGCGATCGCCCTCGCCGGGGTGGTGATCGGCACCTTCGCCGGCGGACGGGTGCAGACCGACATCGGTCCGTTCCGGGCCGAGCTGACCCTCGCGCCCGCGCTCACGGGCGGCACCACCGTCGACATCCCGCCGCTGGGTGCCCTGCAACTGAACAGCCACGACGGGCCGACCCACCTGACCGTGGGACTGGGGGCGCTGGACCAGCGACGCACCGAGGCGCTGATCGACGACCCGGCGAGCATCAGCCGGGCCAGCCAGTCCGCCGTCACCGACGTCCGCACCGGGGTGATGCGCCTCGGCCTGCGTACCGCCGGCGCGACGCTGCTGGTCACCCTGCTGCTGGCCGCCCTGGTCTTCCGGGACACCCGGCGCACCGCCTGGGCCGGAGGGCTCGCCCTGGCGGTCACCGCCGGCAGCCTCGGCCTGGCCGCGTCCACCCTCCGCCCGCAGGCCATCGAGGAGCCCCGGTACGAGGGGTTGCTGGTCAACGCCCCGGCGATCGTCGGTGACGCCCGGAAGATCGCCAACGACTACACCAAGTACGCCGAGCAGCTCCAACGCCTCGTCGGCAACGTCAGCCAGCTCTACACCACCGTGTCCGCGCTGCCGGTGTACGAGCCGGCGCCCGGCACCACCCGGGTCCTGCACGTCTCCGACATGCATCTCAACCCGACCGGCTGGCAGCTCATCCGCACCGTGGTCGAGCAGTTCGGCATCGACGTGGTGATCGACACCGGCGACCTCACCGACTGGGGCAGCGAGCCGGAGGCGTCCTACGTCGGGTCGATCGGGCTGCTCAAGAAGCCGTACGTGTACATCCGGGGCAACCACGACTCGGGGAAGACTGCGGCCGCGGTGGCCCAGCAGCCGAACGCGATCGTGCTGAACAACTCGACCACCACCGTCGCCGGGCTGACCATCGCCGGCATCGGCGACCCCCGGTTCACCCCGGACAAGGAGACCTCGCCCGCCGGCAGCGGCCTGACCAAGCAGGTCGCCGACCAGGTGATCGGGGCCGGCGACCAGCTCGCCAGCACCGTCCGCAACTCGCCCAAGCCGGTGAACATCGCCCTGGTGCACGACCCGGCGTCCGCCGGGCCGCTGTCGGGCACCTGCCCGCTGGTCCTCGCCGGCCACACCCACGCCCGGCAGGTCTCCAAGCTGCCGCAGGTGCCGGGCCAGATGCCCACCCAGCTCATGGTGGAGGGGTCCACCGGCGGTGCCGGGCTGCGCGGCCTGGAGGGCGAGAAGCCCACCCCGCTGTCGATGACGGTGCTCTACCTCGACAAGGACAAGCTGCTCCAGGCGTACGACGACATCACCGTCGGCGGGACCGGCCAGTCGCAGGTCAGCCTGGAACGGCACGTGGTGCCAGACCCGAAGGCCGGCGCCGAGGTCCCCGTCACCCCCACCCCGACCCGCTGAGCGCGGCGGGCCGGGGACGGCGGGAACGGGTCAGCGCAGGGCCAGGGCGGCCAGGGCGGCGTTGACGATGCTGCCCGGCAGCAGGTCGTGCAGCTCGTACAGCTCGCGGACGCTGCCGGACTGGCCGAACTCGTCCACTCCCAGCGGCACGGCGTGCGCGCCGAGGGCCGAACCGAGCCAGGCCATCGCGTGCGAGGCGGCGTCGTGCACGGTCACCACCGGCACCCGGTCGACGAACGCCGACCGCAGCGCCCCGGGCACGCTCGGCACGGTGGCCGTCCGCACGCCCTGGCGCAGGGTGCGCTGCCAGGCCCGGTAGAGCCGGTCCAGGCTGGTCACGTCGACCACGTGCGCGGCCACGCCCTCCTCGGCCAGCTCGGCGGCGGCGGCCAGCACCTCGGGCAGCACCGCGCCGGACGCGGCGATCTGCACCACCGGGGCGTCGACCAGGTGCGGGTACGCCTCGTGCGCGTCCACCAGCCGGTACGCCCCGGCGACCGCCTGCCGGCGCAGCACCGCGTCGCCGATCCGGGCCCGGGCCGCCTCGAACGGGGCCTGGTCGATCGGGCGGGTGCTGAGCCGGAAGTAGTACGCCCCGTCCTCGGCCGGCGCGGCGGTGGTGGCCGGTACGCCACCGGCGGCGATCTGGCCGAGCGCGTCGCAGAGCAGCCAGTCGAGGGTGGCCGCGTACGCCGGCTCGACGAAGGTGACCCCGGGCAGCTCCAGCCCCACCGAGGCGGTGATCGTCGACTGGTGGGCGCCGCCCTCAGGGGCGAGGGTGATGCCGGACGGGGTGCCGGCGACCACGAACCGGGAGCCGGAGTACGTGCCGTACAGGAACGCGTCCAGCCCACGCAGCACGAACGGGTCGTAGACCGTGCCGACCGGCAGCAGCGGCTGCCCGGACAGGTCCCAGGACAGGCCGAGCTGGCCGAGCAGCAGGAACAGGTTCATCTCCGAGATGCCCAGCTCGATGTGCTGGCCCGACGGGCTCTCCGTCCAGCGCAGCATCCGGTCCTCCGTCCAGGACCGCTGCGCGGTCGGGGCGAACACCCCGGTCTTGTTGATGAACCCGGCCAGGTTGGTGGAGGTGGCCACGTCCGGGGCGGTGGTGACCAGGTACGGGGCGATGTGCTCGTCCCGGGCCAGCTCCACCAGTACCCGGCCGAAGGCCTCCTGGGTGGAGAGGGGCTTGTTGGCGCGTACCCGGGTGGTCTCCGGAACGGTGACCGGCAGGGCCCGCTCGCGGGGCGCGCGGGACAGCGCCTCGCGGCGCTCGCCGGCCCGGATGCCGGCCGGGGTCGCCGGGTCGAGGCGGTCCCACTCGGTCTCGACGGTCAGGCCCTGCGCGGCGCGCAGGACGTCGACCTGCTCGGTGGACAGCAGCGCCGAGTGGTTGCGCGGGTTGCCGGCGATCGGCAGCCCCCACCCCTTCACCGTGTACGCGAAGACCACGCTGGGCCGGTCGGTGACCGCGTCGCACTGGGCGTACGCGTCGAGCATCGCCGCGAGGTCGTGCCCGCCCAGGTCGGTGACCAGCGGGCCCAGCTCGTCGTCGGCGATGTCGGCGATGAGCTCGGCGATCCCGGCGGGTGCCCCGTCGAGGAACTGCGCGCGCAACGCCGGGCCGGCCAGCCCGAACAGCGACTGGTACTGCTCGTTGGGCATCGCGTCGATCCAGTCGCGCAGCGCCTCCCCGCCCGGCCGGGCGTACGCCTGGGCGAGCCGGCGGCCGTACTTGACCTCGACGACGTGCCAGCCGGCGGCCTCGAACTGGCCGCGCCACTGGTTGATCCGCACCCCGGGGACGACCCGGTCCAACGACTGGCGGTTGAAGTCGACCAGCCACATCACGTTGCCCAGCCCGGTGGTGGCGGGGTCGGCGACGGCCTCCCAGATGTTGCCCTCGTCCAGTTCGGCGTCGCCGATCAGCGCGACGAACCGGGAGTGCGGGCGCTCGCCGAAGTGGGCGTCGACGTACCGGCGGGTGACGGCGGCGAACAGCGGCGCGGCGGCGCCGAGGCCGACCGAGCCGGTGGAGAAGTCGACGCCGTCCGGGTCCTTGGTGCGCGACGGGTACGACTGGAGGCCGCCCCGGGCCCGCAGCCTCGGCAGGTACGACCGGTCCAGGTTGCCCAGCAGGTACTGGACGGCGTGGAAGACCGGGGAGGCGTGCGGCTTGACCGCCACCCGGTCCTCGGCGTCGAGATGGGCGAACCACAGCGCGGTCATCGCGGTGACCAGGGAGGCGCTGGACGCCTGGTGGCCGCCGACCTTCACCCCGTCGCCGGTGTCCCGGTCGTGGTTGGCGGCGTCGACGATCCGGGTGGCGAGCCAGAGCACCCGCCGCTGGATCTCGTCGAGGACATCGAGGTCGTGCTGGTTCACGGTGGCTCCATCCGGGCGTCGCCGTTGACGCCCTCGCGAGGGGTGCGGGGGCCGCGTATTCGAAAGAGGCGGGAAGGCCGCCGCCGGTCCCGGCGGCGGCCTTCCCGGGTTGGGCCTCAGCCCTGGGCGCCGAGGCGCTCCAGGATCAGCTCGCGGACGGTCTTGGCGTCGGCCTGGCCCCGGGTGGTCTTCATGACCGCGCCGACCAGCGCGCCGGCCGCCGCGACCTTGCCGCTGCGGACCTTCTCGGCGATGCCCGGGTTCGCGGCGATCGCCTCGTCCACGGCGGCGGTGAGCGCGCCGGTGTCGGAGACGACCTCCAGGCCCCGGTTGGCCATGATCTGGGTGGGCGAGCCCTCACCGGCCACCACGCCCTCCAGGACGGTGCGGGCCAGCTTGTCGTTGAGCTTGCCGGCGTCGACCAGGCCCTGGAGCTCGGCGACCTGGGTCGGGGTGGCCCCGATGTCGGCCAGCTCCACGCCGGCCTCGTTGGCCCGGCGGGACAGCTCGCCCAGCCACCACTTGCGGGCGGCGGCGGGGGTGGCCCCGGCGGCGATGGTGGCCTCGATCAGCTCGACCGCGCCGGCGTTGAGCACCGACTGCATGTCGGCGTCGGACAGGCCCCACTGCTCCTGGAGCCGGCGGCGGTGCAGCCGGGGCAGCTCCGGCAGGGCGGCCTTCAGCTCGGCCACCCACGCGGTGTCCGGGGCGAGCGGCACCAGGTCCGGCTCCGGGAAGTACCGGTAGTCGGTGGCGGTCTCCTTGGACCGGCCCGGCCGGGTGCCCCCGGTGTCCTCCTGGAAGTGCCGGGTCTCCTGGGTGATCCGGCCGCCCGCGTCGAGCACCGACGCCTGGCGCAGCATCTCCGAGCGGACCGCCCGCTCCACTGAACGCAGCGAGTTGACGTTCTTCGTCTCGGTGCGGGTGCCCCACTCCGCGCCCGGGAGGTTGAGGGAGGTGTTCACGTCGCAGCGCAGCGACCCCTCCTCCATCCGCACGTCGGAGACCCCCAGGGAGCGGATCACGTCGCGCAGCTCGGCGACGTACGCGCGGGCCACCTCGGGGGCGAGCGCCCCGATCCCCGGGACCGGCTTGGTGACGATCTCCACCAGCGGGATGCCGGCACGGTTGTAGTCGACCAGCGACTCCGTCGCGCCGTGGATGCGGCCGGTGGCGCCGCCGACGTGCAGCGACTTGCCGGTGTCCTCCTCCAGGTGCACCCGCTCGATGCCGATCCGGACCAGCTCGCCGTCGACCTCCACGTCCAGGTAGCCGTCGACGCAGAGCGGCTCGTCGTACTGGCTGATCTGGAAGTCCTTCGGCATGTCCGGGTAGAAGTAGTTCTTCCGGGCGAACCGGCACCACTGCGCGATCGAGCAGTTCAGCGCCAGGCCGATCCGGATCGTCGCCTCGATGGCCGCCTTGTTCGCCACCGGCAGCGAGCCGGGCAGCCCGAGGCAGACCGGGCAGACCCGGGTGTTCGGCTCGCCGCCGAAGTCGGTGGGGCAGCCGCAGAACATCTTGGTGTTCGTGCCCAGCTCGACGTGGGTCTCCAGGCCGATCACCGGTTCGTAGCGCGCAACGACGTCGTCGTACGCGGGCAAGGTGGTCGTCATCGGTGCTCCTGCCTCACAATGCCGGTGGGGTGAACGTGCCGACCGCGGACTCCAGCGCGGCGGCGACCCGGTACATCCGGTCGTCGGCCATCGTCGGTGCCATCACCTGAAGACCGACCGGCAGCCCCTCGGAGAGGCCGCACGGCACCGAGATGCCCGGCCCGCCGTACAGGTTCGTCGGAATGGTGAACAGGTCCGCCAGGTACATCTGGTACGGGTCGGCGGTGCGCGCGCCGATCGGGAACGCCACGAACGGCGTGGTCGGCGAGATCAGCGCGTCGACCTGCTCGAACGCGGCGGTGAAGTCCCGGGTGATCAGGGTGCGGACCTTCTGCGCCTGCCCGTAGTAGGCGTCGTAGTAGCCCGAGGAGAGGGCGTACGTGCCGAGCATGATCCGGCGCTTGACCTCGGGCCCGAAGCCGGCCTCCCGGGTCAGCGACATGACCTCCTCCAGCGACCGGTTGCCGTCGTCGCCGACCCGCAGGCCGAACCGGACGCCGTCGAACCGGGCCAGGTTGGAGGAGCACTCGCTGGGGGCGATCAGGTAGTACGCCGGCAGCGCGTACTTGAAGTGGGGGCAGGACACCTCCACGATCTCGGCGCCCAGCTTGGCCAGCGCGTCGACCGACTCGCGGAACGCCGCCATCACGCCCGGCTCGGCGCCCTCGCCGGTGAACTCGGTGACCACGCCCAGCTTCACGCCGGTCAGGTCGCCGGTCGCGCCGAGCCGCGCGGCGGCCACCACGTCGGGCACCGGCTGCGGGATGGAGGTGGAGTCGCGCGGGTCGTGGCCGCCGATCACCGAGTGCAGCAGCGCCGCGTCCAGCACCGTACGCGCGCACGGGCCCGGGGTGTCCAGCGAGGAGGAGAACGCCACCAGGCCGTACCGGGAGGTGCCGCCGTAGGTGGGCTTCGCCCCGACGGTGCCGGTGACCGCGCCCGGCTGGCGGATCGAGCCGCCGGTGTCCGAGCCGATCGCCAGCGGCGCCTCGTACGCCGCGATGGCGGCGGCGCTGCCGCCACCGGAGCCGCCCGGGATGCGGTCGAGGTCCCACGGGTTGTGGCTCGGCCCGTACGCCGAGTACTCCGTGGAGGAGCCCATGGCGAACTCGTCCATGTTCGTCTTGCCGAGCATCACCGTGCCGGCCGCCCGCAGCCGCTGCACGATCGTCGCGTCGTACGGCGGGCGCCAGCCCTCAAGGATCTTCGACCCGACGGTGGTCGGCACGCCCTTGGTGGTGAGCACGTCCTTCACGGCCACCGGGACGCCGGCCAGCGGGCCCAACTCCTCCCCGGCCGCCCGGCGCTCGTCGACCGCGCGGGCGGCGGCGAGCGCGCCCTCGGTGTCGACGTGCAGGAAGGCGTGCACCCGGCCCTCGACGGCGGCGATCCGGTCCAGGTGGGCCCGGGTCACCTCGACGGCCGAGGTCTCCCCGCCGGCGACGAGACCGGCGATCTCGACGGCGGTCAGCTTGGTCAAATCAGTCACGACGCCACATCCTCGTCCAGGATCCGCGGGACGCGGAACCGCTGTTCCTCCGCGTCGGGCGCGCCCGACAGGGCCTCCGCCGGGGTCAGGCCCGGCACCACCACGTCCTCGCGCAGCACGTTCGTCAGCGGTACGGAGTGGGAGGTCGGCGGGATGTCCGCCGCGGCGACCTCGCCGACCTGGGCGACCGCCTGGAGGATCGTGTCGAGCTGGCCGGCGAAGGTGTCCAGCTCCTCCTCCGTGACGGCGAGCCGCGACAGTCGCGCCAGGTGCGCGACCTCCTCGCGGGAGATGGCGGCCATCAGTGCCCCCTTCGTGGCTGTCCTGCTGGTTTCTGGCGGTGGCCCGCCGCGCGTCGGGATGACGATGACGTGCGGTGACCGGAGCGAGTCTATTGTCCAGCACCGGCCCGGCGTCCCCGACTCCCCCTCCGGCCCTGCGGCGCCCACGACGCCGCCAAGTCAGCGGGCGCGCGGGGGCCGGCTCTCCGCCTCCCGCGCGGCCGGCCGCAGCGGCCGGTACCGGGCGAGCCACGCGGCCAACTCCTCGGCCGGCATCGGCCGGGCGTAGAACCAGCCCTGCGCCACGTCGCAGCCGGCGGCGTGCAGCAGCCGCCAGGTCCGCTCGTCCTCCACCCCCTCCGCGACGACCCGCAGCCCGAGCGCCCCGGCCAGCTCGATCATCGACCGGACGATCGCGGCGTCGTCCGCGTCGTCGGCCATCCCGAGCACGAACGACCGGTCCACCTTCACCTCGGACAGCGGCAACCGGCGCAGGTGCTGCATCGACGAGTACCCGGTGCCGAAGTCGTCCAGCGCGATGGCCACGCCGATGGCGTGCAGCCGGGAGATGGTGGCCAGCACCCGGCGCGGGTCGGCCATCAGCGCGCCCTCGGTGATCTCCAGTTGCAGCCGCTCCGGCCGGACGCCGAAGCGGGCCAGCCGGTCGGCGATCTGGTCGGCGATCTCGCCGGTGTGCAGGTCCCGGACGCTGACGTTGAGCGCCGCCCGCAGGCTGATCCCGGCCGCCGACCACTTCGCCAGCTGTTCCACCACGTCGTCGACCACCCGGCGGGTGAGCAGCCGCATCACCGCAGTCTGCTCGGCGACCCGGATCAGCTCCTCCGGGTCGACCATTCCCCGGCGCGGATGCCGCCAGCGCAGCAGCGCCTCCACGCCCACCACCTCGCCGGTGGCGATGGCGACCTGCGGCTGGTAGTACATGGTGATCTCGCCGGGGTCGCCCGGCTCGTCGGGCCCCGGCCGCCGGCCGGTCGGCTCCGCGTACGCGGCCCCGGCCCCTGGGCCGTTCCCGGGATCCGCCTCCGTCGCCCCGCCGCCGCCCGGTTCGGCCGGCCGCTCCGGCCCGGTGTCGGCCGGCCGATCCGCCCCGGTGTCGGCCGGCTGATCCGGCCCGGTGTCGGTGGCGGCGGCCCGCCGGCGGATGGGGTCGGCGGCGGTGACGATCCGCTGGATCAACTCGTCGGGGTGGGCCGGCCCCGAGCGCTCCCGGTGCCGGCGGGCGCCCCAGCGGGCCGACCTGCCGGTCGAGCGCCCCGCGCCACCGCGGCCGGCGACCGCCGGGGCGAGGGCGGCGGGCAGGGCGGCGCCGTCCCCGCCGCGCACCCCGGCCGCCCCCCGACCGTCGTCCCGCCCCGCCGGCCCCGCTTCGAGTACGCGCCGCAGGTCGGCCAGCAGACCCAGCCGCTCGGCGGAGTTGTGGTCGGACTCGGCGGCGTACACGGCGACGGTGTCGCTGCGCTGCTTGGCGTCGTACATCGCCACGTCGGCGTGGCGCATCAGGGTGGCGAAGTCCTCCCCGTGCTCGGGGTAGAGCGCGATGCCGATGGAGCCGCCGACGTCCAGCGGCAGTCCGTCCAGCGCCACCGGCTCGGCGAGAGCGCCCACCAGCCGTTCGGCGGTCTCCCGGGCGGCGTCCACGCCGGTCAGGCCGGTGCTGACGATGGCGAACTCGTCCCCGCCGAGGCGGGCGAGCAGATCCCGCTCCCCCACCGCGCCGGCCAGCCGGGCACTCACCTCGACCAGCAGCCGGTCGCCCACGGCGTGACCGAGCGCGTCGTTGACATTCTTGAACCGGTCCAGGTCGATCAGCAGCAGCGCCAGGTGGGCGTCCGGCTCGCCCCGGGCGGCGCGCTCGGCGTGCAGGTGGACCTGCTCGGCCACCTCCGCGAGCAGCGCCTTGCGGTTGGGCAGGCCGGTGAGCGGGTCGAGCGCGCCCAACTGCTCCTGCTCGGCGGCGAGGTGGGCCATTCGGTACACCGCGAACAGCGGCACCAGCACCAGCGGAATCAGCGCGGCGCTGGCCCGGGCTGCGGTCACCAGCACCGGGGCGAGCAGCAGCAACGAACCAGTGGAGATCAGCTCGTACCCGAGGCCCGACCGGAACCCGGGCCACCAGCGGCCACCGAAACGCCACCGGATGGCGGTGCTGACCAGACCGTAGTTGACCACGAACCAGGCCGCCGCCGCCCCGCCGACGGCCAGCACGTCGCTCCAGCCCAGGTGCCCGCCCTCGAAGATCCCGCCCGGCCCCAGGCCCGTCACCGCCGCGGCGGCGGCCAGCGCGCAGGCGTACTGGGCCGCGTTGAAGCCGGACCGCCAGGCGGAGTGGCCCATCCGCCAACCGGAGACGACCACCGCGACCGTCTGCACCGCCACGGCGGGACCGAGCCCCCAGCCGAGCAGGATGGCGAAGGTGAAGCAGGTGGACGGGAATACCGCCGAGGACTGCCGGCGTCCCGGGGGCACGAACGGCCGCGCGTCGCAGACCACGGCGAGGGCCGCCATCGTCCAGAACGCCACCGGCAGCCCGGCGAGCCGGCCCGGCAGCTCGATCAGCGACCCGGCCGAGACCAGCAGCGCCAGCACCCCGACGGCGGCGACGAAGCCGTAGAAGGGCGTAACCCGTCCCGGCGGGACGAAGTTTCGCGGATCTGCGGCCTCCATCGCACCTCCCGGGCAGCGGCCACGGCGGGCCCTGCACCCGTCGTGCCACCATGAAACGCCCTGAGTGCCGCTTTTTCCGAGACCAGCCACGAATCGGTCGTAGTCGTAATTAAGTTGGTATACGCGACCAGGTGGGGTCAAGATTCACGACCCGCCCCCGCAGGCCCCCGGCCGGGTCACCCCGGGCCGGCGACGGCCCTGGCACTCGGCGGCGCCCGGGTCACTCGCCGACGCGGGCCACCTCACGGGCCGCGTCCGGGCCCTGGTCGAGCAGGACCCGGAAGCCCTCCTCGTCCAACACCGGCACCTTCAGGCTGACCGCCTTGTCGGCCTTGGAGCCGGGGTTGTCCCCGACCACGACGAAGCCGGTCTTCTTGGAGACCGAGCCGGTGACCTTGCCGCCACGGATCTGGATCGCCTCGGCGGCCTGGTCCCGGGAGAACCCGGCCAGAGTGCCGGTCACCACGACGGTGAGCCCCTCCAGCGGGCGTGGCCCCTCGTCGACGGCCTCCTCGGCCATCCGGACGCCCGCCTCGGCCCACTTGCGGACCACCTCGCGGTGCCAGTCGACGGCGAACCACTCCTTGATGCTGGCCGCGATCGTCGGGCCGACGCCGTCGACCGAGGACAGCTCCTCCTCGCCGGCCCCCTCGATGGCCGCCATCGAGCGGAAGTGCCGGGCGAGGGCCTGGGCCGCCGTCGGGCCCACGTGCCGGATCGAGAGCGCCACCAGCACCCGCCACAGGTCGCGCTCCCGGGCCACGGCAAGGTTGTCGAGCAGCTTCGCGGCGTTGCTGCCGAGGCTGCCGTCCTTGTTGACGAAGAACGGCGACCGGGCCAGCTTCTCGGCGTCGAGGGAGAACAGGTCACCCTCGTCGGCGATGACCTGCGCGTCCAGCAGCGCCGCCGCGCCCTTGTAGCCGAGCACCTCGATGTCGAACGCGCCCCGACCCGCCAGGTGGAAGACCCGCTCGCGCAACTGCGCGGGGCAGCCACGGCTGTTCGGGCAGCGGATGTCGACGTCCGCCTCCTTCTCCGGCCGCAGCGGGGTGCCGCAGGCGGGGCAGGTGGTCGGCATGACGAACGGCCGGGCGTCGGCCGGACGCAGGTCGACCACCGGGCCGAGCACCTCGGGGATCACGTCGCCCGCCTTGCGGATCACCACCGTGTCGCCGATCAGCACACCCTTGCGCTCCACCTCCTGCGCGTTGTGCAGGGTGGCCAGGGCCACCGTCGAGCCGGCCACCAGGACCGGTGCCAGGACGGCGAACGGGGTGACCCGGCCGGTGCGGCCGACGTTGACGTCGATGTCGAGCAGCTTGGTGTTGACCTCCTCCGGCGGGTATTTGAAGGCGATCGCCCAGCGTGGGGCCCGGCTGGTGGAGCCGAGCCGGCCCTGGATGGAGACCGGGTCCACCTTGACCACCACGCCGTCGATCTCGTGCTCGACGTCGTGCCGGTGCTCGGCGTAGTACGCGATGAACTCCGCGACGCCGGCCAGGTCGGGCACCACCCGCCAGCGGTCACTGGTCGGCAGCCCCCACGCCCGCAGCGCCGCGTACGACTCGGACTGGGCGGTCGGGGTGAAGCCACGCCGGGCGCCGACGCCGTGCACCACCAGCCGCAGCGGCCGGGACGCGGTGATCCGCGGGTCCTTCTGGCGCAGGCTGCCGGCGGCGGCGTTGCGCGGGTTGACGAACGGGGCCTTGCCCTGCTCCACCAGGCTGGCGTTGAGGTCGGCGAAGCCGGCGATCGGGAAGTAGATCTCGCCGCGCACCTCGATGAACTCGGGCACCTCGGGGAACTCGGCCGACGCGGTCAGCCGGGCCGGCACGTCCCGGATGCTGCGGACGTTGGCGGTGACGTCATCGCCGGTGCGCCCGTCGCCCCGGGTGGCCGCGCGCACCAGCCGGCCCTGCTCGTAGGTCAGGTTGATCGCCAGCCCGTCGACCTTGAGCTCGCACAGGTAGGGCACCGGGCCGCCGGCGTCCCGCTCGACCCGCTCGGCCCAGGCCGCCAGTTCCTCATCGGCGAAGGCATTGTCCAGGGAGAGCATCCGCTCGGCGTGGGCGACCGGGGTGAAGTCGGTGGAGAAGGTGCCGCCGACCCGCTGGGTCGGGGAGTCCGGGGTGCGCAGGGCCGGGAACTCGGCCTCCAGCGCCTCCAGCTCGCGTAGCTGCCGGTCGAACTCGGCGTCGGTGACGATCGGGGAGTCCAGGACGTAGTAGCGGTACTGGTGCTCGGTCAGCTCCTGGCTGAGGGTGGCATGCCGCTCCCGCGCCTCGGGGGTCGGCTCGGCCCCCGCCGCCGCCTCCTGCGCCGGGGTGACCTGCTGCGCAACCGCACCCTCAGCACCGTCCAGCCCGGCCGGACCCGCCGTCGACGCCGGATCGTCCCCCGGCGCCCCGGCGCTCTCGGACGCCCCGCCGCTTCCCGACGCCCCGCCGCTCTCGGACATCCCGCCGCTTCCCGACACCTTGCCGCTTCCCGACACCTTGCCGCCACCGGACACGTCGTGCGACCTCCCGTGATCAAGCTACCCCCGCACCGTATCGGTCGGGTGTGACAATCCGTCGGCCGCCCGCCGCGCCCGGCGGGCCGTCACCCCGCCGACGTGCGAGGATCGCCGCACGTCGGCGGGCCCGGCCGACGCCGGACAGAGGGAGGCACGGATGCCGGACTGGCTGCTCTGGGCACTGGCGATCGTGCTGGCCGTCGCGGCGGGCTGGGCGTGGAGCGAGTGGCGTCGGCGAAACGCCGGGACCGAGCGCGCCCGCGCCGGGCGGGACCGGACCCGACCGCGGCGGGACCGGCCGCGCCCCGGAACCACCGCCACCCGTCCCGGCCGGGGCGCCGGCACGCGGGCCCCGGGCCGACCGACCGCCCCGCCCCGGCCGCGCGCCGCCGAGCGCACCAACGCCCCCGCCGGTACGCCCCGGCCCGGCGAGGTCTGGTGGGCCGAGGTCCCGTACGCCGACGGCACCGGCTCGAAGGTCCGCCCCTGCGTGGTGCTGCGGGCCGGCGACCGGGAGGCCGACGTCCTCAAGGTCACCAGCCAGGACAAGTCCGACCGGGACGATCACGTCCGCATCCCCACCCGCGACTGGGACCCCGGCGCCGACCACGACAGCTACCTCGACATCAGCGAACCCATCCGGATCGCCACCTCGGCCTTCCGGGACAACGCGGGCAGGTGCGACCCCACCCTCTGGCGCCAGCTCCGCACCCTCCCCCACCTCCCCACCCCCTGACCACCCAACCCGCCCGAACCCCAGAGAGCTGATCAAGAGGTTTGCGTCAACGGCGGGGCTTTGCGTGACGCAAACCTCTTGGCCGGCGGGCCGGTCGGGTGGAGTGGCAGGGGGTCAGTCGTGAGGGGTGGTGAGGGTGGTTAGTTGGTCGGCGTACTCGATGCGGGTGGACCAGTCGCGCGGCCAGGCGGACATCCCGTGGGCAGCGCCGACGAAGGCGCCGGCCAGGGCCGCGATGGAGTCGGAGTCGCCGGAGGTGGTCGCACCCCGGGCCAGCGCGCCGACCGGGTCGTCGGCGTGCCACAGCGCGCAGAGCAACGCCGTCGCCAGCGCCTCCTCGGCCACCCATCCCTCACCGGTACGCCGGCACGGGTCGCCGCCGTCGTCGGGGCGGGTGAGCGTCGTGGTCAGCCGGCCCAGGGCGGCCAGGCACTCGTCCCAGCCGCGGGCGATGAACTCCTCCGGGGAGTCCACCCCCGGGCGCTGCCACAGGTCGCCGAGCCAGTCCGCCTGGTAGACCCGACGCTGCTCGCGGGCCCGCTCGGCGAGCAGCACCGGCAACTCGGCCAGGGCGACGCCGTCGCGCAGCAGCCGGACCGCGTAGGCGGTCAGCTCACTGGCGGCCAGCCCGGTGGGGTGGCCGTGGGTCAGCCCGGCCTGGAACTGGGCGAGGCCGGCCAGGGTGTCCAGGTCGACGGGGAGCAGCCCGACGGGGGTGACCCGCATGTTGGCGCCGCAGCCCTTCGAGCCGGCGACGGTCGCCTCCTGCCAGCGCACCCCCCGGGAAAGCTCGGCGCAGGCCCGCAGGCAGGTCATCCCCGGGGCGCGGTTGTTGTCCGGGCTGACCGCCCAGGCCATGAAGCGCTCCCGCAGCAGCGGCTCGACCGCCTCCGGGGTGAACGCTGGCGCGTCATGCAGCGCCCAGCCCACCGCGAGCGCCATCTGGGTGTCGTCGGTGACCAGCGCCGGGTCGCCCTCCAACTCGCGAGGGCCGGACGGGCCGTACCGGCGGTGGATCTCGGCGACGGTCAGGAACTCGGTCGGCCGGCCCAGCGCGTCACCGTAGGCGAGGCCGAAGAGCGAGCCGGAGGCCCGCCGGAGCGAGGTGTCAATCACCCCCATGATCATGCCCGGCGGCGGCAAGCCACGCCACGGGAGCGCGGGTCAGTCCCAACACAGGCAGAACGGGTGGCCGGCCGGGTCGGCGTAGACCCGGAAACCCACGCCCTCGCCGGGCAGCCGCCGCGCGCCCAGGGCCAGCGCCGCCTCCTCGGCGGCCTCGATGTCGGAGACGGTGACATCGAGGTGGAACTGCTGGGGGCGCTCCGGGTCCGGCCAGGCCGGCGGGCGCAGGTCGGGCGCCTGCTGGAAGGCGAGCCGGGGATGGCGGCCCACCGGGCCGCCGAGCACCACCCACTCGTCGCCCTCGGAGTCCTCCTCCGCCACCGACAGGCCCAGCAGCTCGGCGTAGAACGCCGCGAGGGCGCGGGGATCCGGGCAGTCGATCACCGTGGAACGCAGTTGTCCAACCATGGGGCCATTGTGCCCACCGGGCCCGACAGGAAACCTCAGTCCTCGGCGAGTCGCCGACCCGCGTCCCGGCACGCCGCGAGCACCGCCCGGACGTACTGCGGGCTGGCCCCGGCGAGGCCGCAGGCCGGGGTGATCACCACCTGCTCGGCGAGGCGACGGCGCGGAAAGCCGAGGCGGTCCCAGATCTGACGTACCCGGTCGGCGACCTGGGCGGAGGTCGGCGCGCCACCGGCCGGCGGCGGGGTGGCCGGGGCGGCGCCGGCCAGCAGCCCGAGCCCGGCGTCGATCGCCTCGCCGAGCGGGTCCAGGTCCCGTACCAGGCTCAGGTCCAGCGCGACCGCCGTGGCGCCGGCCGAACGGAACAGCTCCAGCGGGACGTCCGGCGCGCAGCAGTGCAGCACGACCGGAACCCCGACCGCCCCGACCACCGTGCGCAGCAGGTCCGCCGCGTCGGGCTGCGCCACCGGACGGTACGTGCCGAGGCCGCTCTCCGTGGGCACGTGCCCGGCCAGCACGGTCGGCAGGGACGGCTCGTCGAGCTGGAGCAGCACCGTGGCCCGGGGCAGCCGGCGGGCCACCGCCGCGACGTGCGCACGCAGCCCTTCGGCGAGGGACCCCGCAAGGTCCCGCACCGCGCCCGGGTCGCGCAGCATCCGCCCGCCGATCGGCAGGTCGAGCGAGGCGGCCAGGGTGTACGGCCCGGCCGCCTGCACCTTGACCGTCCCCGCGTACTCCTCGGCCTGCTCGGCGAGCTGGTCGAGGTCGCGTTCCATCAGGTCCCGGGCCCGGCGCAGGTCCCGGCCCGGCCGGGGGGCGACCCGCCATCGGCCCGCGTACAGCTCGACCGGCAGCTCGACCAGCAGGCCGCCGGTGCGGCCGATCAGGTCCGCGCCCGGGCCGCGCTCGGGCAGCTCGGGCAGGTGGGGCAGCGCGGGCAGCTCCCCGAGGACGACCCGCTGCGCCTCGGCGACGTCGGTGCCGGGCAGCGAGCCGATACCGGTCGCCGCGCCGGCCGGCCATGGCCACGCAAGATCTGTCACGGGCGAAGGGTATACGGATCAGGCGGTGATGGTGGCGGAGCCGAGCACCACGTCGCCTGCCTGGTCCGGCCGGTACGCCACCACGGCCTGGCCCGCGGCGACTCCGCGCACCGGACGGCGCAGCTCGGCGCGCAGCGTGTCCCCGATCAGCTCGACGGTGGCCGGCACCACGTCGCCGTGGGCGCGCAACTGCACCTCGCACCCGACCGGCCCGGTCGGCCGCCCCCCACCGGTCCACACCGGACGCTCGGCGCGCACCGAGAAGACCTCGAGCGCCTCGGCCGGCCCCACGGTGACGGTGTTGGTCTTCGGTGTGATCGAAAGCACGTAACGCGGTCGTCCGTCCGGGGCGGGCCGGTCCAGGTGCAGGCCGCGCCGCTGCCCCACCGTGTACGCGTACGCGCCGGTGTGGCTGCCGACCACCGCGCCGGTGAGCGCGTCGACCACGTCGCCCGGCGCCTCGCCGAGTCGTCCGGCCAGGAAGCCCCTGGTGTCGCCGTCGGCGATGAAGCAGATGTCGTGCGAGTCGGGCTTGTCGGCCACGGCCAGCCCGCGGCGGGCCGCCTCCTCGCGGACCTGCGCCTTCGTCGAGTCGCCGAGCGGGAAGACCGACCGGTCGAGCTGGGCGCGGGTCAACACCGCCAGCACGTACGACTGGTCCTTGGCGAGGTCGACGCTGCGGCGCAGCAGGCCGTCCGGGCCGAGCCGGGCGTGGTGGCCGGTGACGACGGCGTCGAAGCCCAGGGCCACGGCCCGGTCCAGCACCGCCGCGAACTTGATCTTCTCGTTGCAGCGCAGGCAGGGGTTCGGGGTACGACCGGCCGCGTACTCGGCGACGAAGTCGTCGACCACCTCTTCATGGAACCGTTCGGCCATGTCCCACACGTAGAACGGGATGCCGATCACGTCGGCGGCCCGCCGGGCATCCCGGGAGTCCTCCAGCGTGCAGCACCCCCGCGCCCCGGTGCGGTACGTCTGCGGATTGCGGGCGAGCGCCAGGTGCACGCCGATCACGTCGTGCCCGGCCTCCACGGCCCGCGCCGCCGCCACGGCGGAGTCCACCCCGCCCGACATGGCCGCAAGAACCCTCACCCCGTCACGCTCCCTTCCCCACCCGAGCGTACCGGCCCCGCCCTGTCGCCCCGTCGATCATGGAACGGTGCCGGGGGCGGAAGGCGCACGGCACCGAACCGGGCCCACGGGTCCAGCTGGTCGGCGGGGGTGCGGGCTAGCGTGGGGTGCGGAGGGCGGCGGCACGGCGGGCGCGGTCGACTGCGGCCGGGAGGGCCGTCACCAGGGCGTCGATCTCTGCCTGGGTGCTGGTGTGGCCGAGGGTGAAGCGGAGCGAGGAACGGGCGCGGTCGTCGTCGGCACCCATCGCGATCAGCACGTGCGAGGGCTGGGCCACGCCGGCCGAGCAGGCCGAGCCCGTGGAACAGGCGATGCCCTGGGCGTCGAGCAGCAGGAGCAGGGCGTCGCCCTCGCAGCCAGGGAAGGAGAAGTGCGCGTTGCCCGGGAGCCGGTCGGCCGGGTCGCCGTTGAAGACCACCTCGGGAACGGCGTGCCGGACCCGCTCCACCAGGTCGTCACGGAGGGCGGCCACCCGGGCCGCGTACTCCTGCTGGCCCTTCACGGCCGCCTCCACCGCGACCGCGAAGGCGACGATGCCGGCGGTGTCCAGCGTCCCGGAGCGGACGTCGCGCTCCTGCCCGCCGCCGTGCAGCAGCGGGGTGGCCGCGACATCCCGGGCGAGCACCAGCGCGCCGACGCCCGCAGGGCCGCCCAGCTTGTGCCCCGTGACGGTGAGCGCTGAGACGCCGCTGGCGGCGAAGTCGACCGGCACCTGGCCGACGGCCTGGATCGCGTCGGTGTGGAACGGCACGCCGTGCTCGGCGGCGACGGCGGCCAGCGCGTCGACCGGCTGGAGGGTGCCCACCTCGTTGTTGGCCCACATGGCGGTGACCAGGGCCACGTCGTCGCCGTGCGCGGCCAGCTCGGCGCGCAGCGTCTCCGGGGCGAGCCGACCGGCGGCGTCCACCGGCAGCCACCCCACCTCGGCCCCCTCGTGGTCGACCAGCCAGTCGACCGCGTCGAGTACGGCGTGGTGCTCGACGGCGCTGGAGACCAGCCGCCGCCGGCCCGGGGACGCGGACCGGCGGGCCCAGAAGATGCCCTTGACCGCGAGGTTGTCGCTCTCCGTGCCGCCGCCGGTGAAGATCACCTCGGACGGGCGGGCGCCCAGCGCGGCGGCCACCCGCTCGCGGGACTCCTCCACCCAGCGCCGGGCCCGCCGGCCGGCCGCGTGCAGTGACGACGCGTTGCCGACCTCGCGAGCGGCGGCCAGGTACGCCTCCAGTGCCTCGTCGAGCATCGGAGTCGTCGCGGCGTGATCCAGGTATGCCATCACCGTTCAGCCTACTGACCGGGGCACCGGCGACCCGAAGCCGGAGGGCACCCTCGCCCAGCCCCAGGGAGCCCACCGGGGCGCAGCGCGGAGCCACCGACCCGCACGTGGCGAATCTCCAGGGCATTCCGGGGTACTACAAGGACTAACCACCCCATCGACCCGACGACCCGCCCACCCCGACAGAACCCTGTCGGGAGGCGCATTGACGGGCTGATCGGCGGGCCGGCTCAGCTCCCCGACCCGCCGATCAGCCCCCGCCCCGCCCCGGCGGCGTACCCGGAAGGAGTGGCTGTCCCAGCTGGGACAGCCACTCCTTCCGGGTACCTGCCAGCCCGCAGGGGGCGTCGTTCACTTGCGCTTGCGGATCTCCTCGGCGGCTTGCGGGACGACCTTGAACAGGTCGCCGACGACGCCGAAGTCGGCCAGCTCGAAGATCGGGGCCTCGCCGTCCTTGTTCACGGCGACGATGGTCTTCGAGGTCTGCATGCCGGCCCGGTGCTGGATCGCCCCGGAGATGCCCAGCGCGACGTAGAGCTGCGGGGAGACGGTCTTGCCGGTCTGGCCCACCTGGAACTGGTGCGGGTAGAAGCCGGAGTCGACGGCCGCGCGGGACGCGCCGACGGCACCGCCGAGCAGGTCGGCCAGCTCCTCGACCAGCTTGAAGTTGTCGGCGTTGCCGACGCCACGACCGCCGGAGACGACCACGCCGGCCTCGGTCAGCTCGGGGCGCGAGCCCTTCTGCTCGGCGACCCGGTCGACGACCTTGGCCAGCTTGTCGGTGTCGGTGACCGACACGGTGAGCTGCTCGACGGTCGGGGTGGCGGCGGCCGGCACCGGGGTGACCGAGTTCGGCCGGACGGTGACCAGCGGGAGGCCCTTGGTGACCTTGGACTTCACGATGGCCGAGCCGGCGAACGCGACCTGGGTGGCGGTGCCGTCGGCCGCGAGGCCGACCACGTCGGTCAGGATGCCGTTGTCCAGCTTGACGGCCAGCCTGGCGGCGATCTCCTTGCCCTCCTGGGCGGAGGCGAGCAGCACGGCCGCGGGCTGGACCCGCTTGACCAACTCGGCCAGCACGGTGGCCTTGGGGGCCACCAGGTAGCCGTCGATCTCCTCGCCCTCTGCGGCGTAGATCTTCTCCGCGCCGTACTCGCCCAGCTTGGCGCTCAGCGCCTCGGCGGCGCCGGGGCCACCGAGCACGACCGCGCTCGGCGTGCCCAGCTCGCGGGCGAGGGTGAGCATCTCCAGGGTGACCTTCTTGACGCCGAACTCCCGGGTGGCTTCGACGACGACGAGAACCTCAGACATGTCCAGACCCCTCACACGAACTTCTCGGTGGCGAGGAACTCGACCAGCTGCACGCCGCCGGAGCCCTCGTCGGTGACCTTCGCGCCGCCGGAGCGCGGTGGGCGCTTGGTGTGCCCCAGCACGGCGCTGGTCGCGCCGTCGAAGCCCACCTCGGCCGGGGCGACACCGAGGTCACCCAGGGAGAGCGTCTGCACCGGCTTCTTCTTGGCGGCCATGATGCCCTTGAAGGACGGGTAGCGCGGCTCGTTGATGGTGTCCCAGACGGAGACGACGGCCGGGGTCGAGGCGGTGACCACCTCGTAGCCCTCCTCGGTCTGCCGCTCGACGGTCAGGGTGGCACCGTCGACGGTGAGCTTGCGCGCACCGGTCAGCGCGGCGACGCCGAGGCGCTCGGCGATCATGTGCGGCAGGACCTGGACCCGGCCGTCGGTCGACTCGGCGCCGCAGATCACCAGGTCGGCGCCCAGCTGACCGAGAGCGGCGGCGAGCACCTTCGAGGTGGCCACGGCGCAGGACCCGTGCAGGGCGTCGTCGACGACGTGCACGGCCTTGTCCGGCCCCATGGAGAGCGCCTTGCGGATCGACTCGGTCGCCCGGTCCGGACCCATGGTCAGGATGGTGACCTCGCCGCCGTGCGCCTCCTTGATCTTCAACGCCTCTTCGATGGCGTACTCGTCCATCTCGTTGATGACGTTGTTCGCCGAACCGCGGTCGACGGTGTTGTCGTCAGTACGCAGGCTGCGGTCCGCGCCCGAATCGGGCACCTGCTTGACGAGTACGACGATGTTCATCGCGCTTCGACGACCCTCCTGTTGGTGTTGCGATTGCTCGCCCGGCCTCGGGCGCAGCCTCGCGCGCTCGCCCGGTCTCGGGCGCAGCCTCGCGCGTCCGTTGACGCCCGGTCAACAGCGGGCTGCTGTGCAGTTGCCCACGACCCAATGTTACCCACAAGTAGCTTCGACCTCCGGGAACCCCGGCGTGACACAGCTCACCGCACGCGACCCGGGCGGGTCGCGTGCGGCGGAGGTCAGGCCGACTCGGCCAGCGCGGCCCTGATCTTGTCGATCGCCGCCGCCTCGGCCGGCACCACCCCCCGGTGCGCCCGGGCCACCCGGTCGGCGGCGGCGAGCACCAGCGACCGGTAGCCGGCCACGTCCTCCGGGGACTTCTCCCGCAGGATCTTCACCGCCCGGCCGAGCGCCGGCAGCACCACCGACTCGATCTCCAGAGCCGAGTCCCGGGGCAGCGTCGGCAGCGGCCCGGTGGTGAGGGCCTCCTTCACCGGGCCGCCCGCCTGCGCCAACACCCCGGACGCGGCGAAGCTCTCCCGCAGCAGCGCGAGCATGCCCGGATCGGCGTTCGAGACCAGGAAGACCGCGCCGAACGCGCCGGTCTTCAGGGTGAGCCGCTCGTCGTCCGTCAGTCGCTGCCCCATGGTCACGGAGTGTAGATGTACGGCGTGGTGGTGGTGACCGGGACAAGGCCGAGCCGCTCCAGGATCGGCCGGCTGTCGTCGGAGGCGTCCACCTGGAGCAGGGTGCGGTCGCGCTGCGCGGCCAACCGCGCCCGGTGGCCGACCAACGCCCGGTAGATGCCCCGGCGTCGCCACCCCTCCAGCGTCGAGCCGCCCCACAGCGTCGCGAAGCCGGTGCCGGGGACGTAGCGCACCCAGCCGGCGCTGACCACGGTCTCCCCCGCCTCGGCGACCACCACCGTGATCGACTGCGGGTCGGCGGCGATCTCCCGCTCCAGCCCGTCGGCGAGGTGACCCCTGCTCTCGCCCCAGACCTCCTCCTCCATGACCACGATCCGGTCCAGGTCGGCGCGGGCGGTCACCTCGCGCAGGCGTACCCCCTCGGGGACCACCGGGAGGGCTGCGGCCAGCGGCGCGACCGGGCCGATCACGACGGTCTCCCGCTCCTCCGGGACGAACCCGGCGGCCCGCAACCGGTCGGGCAGGTCGGCCGGCTCGTCGTGACCGTGCAGCTTCCACTCCACCTGCTCGCCCCGGGCCCGGAAGAACTCCACCTGCCGGGCGATCAGCTCGTCCAGCCCCGCCCCGGTCAGGCCGCCCAGGTCCCGGTAGCTGAGGAAACCCCCGCGGTCCAGGCCGAGAATGCGGGACAGCGGCCCGTCCCGCTCCACGGTCACCCCGGCCGGGAGCGGGTCCGGCACCCATGCCTTCAGCTGGTTGTCGTACGCCTCACGCAGCGTCATCGCGTCAAGATCGGTCACCGGTCCAGGCTATGCCCGGGGCAAAGCGGATAATCGGCTTCGTGTGGGAGACGGTGCGGCGGTGGTTCGACCCGCGGGAGATGCGGTCGGTGGGCAGCACGCCCGACTACCGGTTCTCCCTGGCCAACGAGCGGACGTTCCTGGCCTGGCTGCGCACCGGGCTGGCGCTGGTCGCCGGCGGGCTGGCCGCGGCCCAGTTCCTGCCGCCGCTGCCGCTGGCCCACCTGCGCGAGGCGATCGCCGTCGCCCTGCTGCTGCTCGGCGGGACGGTGGCGGTGCGGGCCGTGGACCACTGGGCCCGCACCGAGCGGGCCATCCGGCTCGGCGAGGAGCTACCGGCGTCCCGCTTCCCCGCCGTCCTCGCCCTCGCCGTGGGCCTGGGCGCGCTGCTGCTGGTGGTGGCCGTGCTCGTCCGGGCGGTCGGCGGCCGGTGACCACCGACCCGGGGCTGCAACCCGAACGGACCCGGCTGGCCTGGCGGCGCACCCTGCTCGCGCTCACCGTCGTCACCGTGCTGACCGTCCGGTTGGCCCTCACCGGGGACGCGATCGGGGCGGTGCTGGCCGGCGTGGCGATCTCCGGTTGGGCGGCGGCGCTGGCCCTCTGCTGGGGGCGGGCCGTCGGCTCGGGCCCGATGCGCGGCACATCGCGGACCATGCCCGTGGTCGCCCTGGCCGCCCTCGGGCAGGCCGCGGTGGGTGTGCTGCTGACGGCGCGCGGACTGTGGTGATCGGGCGAAGGTGCGCCATGATAGGGGGATGGCCAGGCTGTACGTCCTACTCTTCCTGATCCAGATCGTCCTCGCGGTCTGCGCGCTGATCAGCTGCCTCTCGGCCGAGGAGGGCCAGGTCCGTGGCCTGCCCCGGATCGCCTGGGTGCTGGTCATCCTGGTCTTCCCGCTGGTCGGCTCGATCGCCTGGTTCGTCGCGGGACGGGAGCCCTCCGCGGGCCGGCCCCGGGCGGCCGGGCCGCTCGGCCGCGCTCCGGCCGAGCGCCGCCGGCCCGTCGCCCCGGACGACGACCCGGAGTTCCTCAGCTCCCTCGCCGAGCACTCCCGCGAGCAGGACCAGGAGCTGTTCCGCCGCTGGGAGGACGACCTGCGCCGGCGCGAGGACGACCTGCGCCGTAAGGAGGGCGACCCGCCCCGGGAGGACGACCGGCCGGGAGCCTGACGCGGCGGCGAGCCCGGTCAGACTGCCCGGCCAGACTGCCCGGTCAGAAGGCCCGGCTGGAGCCGGTCCGCGAGCTGGTGCGGGTCACACTCGACGCCTAAGCGCCCGAACCGCCAGGGGCGCGAAGACGGCGGCGAGGGCGACGGCCCAGAGCATCGACTGGACGACCGGGGTGGTCACCGGGCCGCCGACCAGCAGGCCGCGCAGGGCGTCGGCCAGGATGGTCACCGGGTTGACCTCGACCCAGTGCTGGAGCCAGCCCGGCATCCGGTCGGTCGGGACGAAGACGTTGCTGGTGAAGGTGAGCGGGAAGATCACCATGAAGCCGAAGATCTGCACCTTCTCGGGCTCGCTGACCAGCACCCCGACCAGCACCGAGATCCACGCGGCGGCCAGCGAGAAGCCGAGCAGCAGGACGAACGCCCCGAGCAGCCCCAGCACCCCGTTGCCCAGCCGGAAGCCGAGGATCGCGCCGACGCCGATCAGCAGCGACACCGACCAGGCCTGCTTCACCGTGTCGGCGAGGATCCGCCCGGCCAACGGCGCCCAACGGGCGATCGGCAGGGCGCGCAGCCGGTCGAACACTCCCTTGGTGAGATCGTTGTTCAGCCCGAACCCGGTGGTCATGGTGGCGAAGAGGGCGTTCTGCACGATGATGCCGGGCAGCGCGAACGTCAGGTACTCCCCCGGCGAGCCGGAGATGGCCGTGCCGAAGACGTACGTGAACAGCAGCACGAACATCACCGGCTGGATGCTCAGGTCGAGCAGCTCCATCGGGTTGTGCTTGATCTGCACCAGGCTGCGCCAGGTCAGGGTGAGGGTGTGCCGCAGCCCGGCGGACACGCCGAGCCGTCGGGCCGGGGCCAGCCGGGTGCCGGCGGTGACGTTCGCGGCGGTCATGCCGGCGTCCTTTCCAGGTCGGCCCCGGCCGGGGCGTCGGACTCGGCGCGGTGGCCGGTGAGGGAGAGGAAGACCTCGTCGAGGCTGGAGCCGCGCAGGGCCAGCTCGGCCACCGGAACCTCGGCGGCGTCGAGGCGGCGGACCACGGCGGACAGCACCGCCGGGTCGTTCACCGGGACGGTGACGGTGGTGTGGGCGACCTCCGGGGGGACGGTGGCCACCTCGCCGGCGATGGACACCACGGTCGCCAGGTCGGCCGGGTCCGCCGGGCGGACCGTGAGCACCTGGCCGCCGGTCTTGGCCTTCAGCTCCTCCGGCGTGCCCTGGGCGATCACCCTGCCATGGTCGACGACGGCGATCTCGCCGGCGAGCTGGTCGGCCTCCTCCAGGTACTGCGTGGTCAGCAGCACGGTCACCCCGTCGGTGACCAGTTCGCGGACCGTGTCCCACAGCTCGTTGCGGCTGCGCGGGTCCAGCCCGGTGGTCGGCTCGTCGAGGAAGAGCACCTGCGGCCGGCCGACGAGGCTGGCGGCCAGGTCCAGCCGGCGGCGCATCCCGCCGGAGTAGGTCTTCGCCGCCCGTTCGGCGGCGTCGGTCAGCTGGAACCGGGCGAGCAGCTCACGCGCCCGGGCCCGGGCGTCGGCCCGGCTGAGCCCGAGCAGCCGCCCGATCAGCAGCAGGTTCTCGGTGCCGGTGAGGGCCTCGTCGACCGAGGCGTACTGGCCGGTGAGGCCGATGAGCTGACGGACCCGGTGGGCGTCGCGGCGGATGTCGTACCCGCCGACGGTGGCGTGGCCCTCGTCGGCGGCGAGCAGGGTGGCGAGCACCCGCACGATGGTGGTCTTGCCGGCCCCGTTGGGCCCGAGCAGTCCGAACACGGTCCCGGTGGGGACCGCGAGGTCGACTCCGGCGAGGGCAGTGGTAGCGCCGAAGCGCCGCACCAGACCCTCCGCCCGGATCGCGTATGTCATGGAAAAGCTCCCGTCGTCTCGCTTGTCACGCCACCATGGCCGACGGCACTGACAAACTGCCGAGGCGCGGCTGACGTTACGGCGACGGGCGCTGAGAATCCGCCGATTTAGCCCTCGGCGGATTACGCCGGGACCGGCGGCGGCCTCAGGCCAGATTCGAGGAGCGGGGGTACGCGTCGGCCGGATCGGTCAGGACGTTGACCAGGTACGGCACGCCGGAGGCGAAGGCGCGCTCCAGGGCCGGGGCGAGGTCGGCGGCCTTCTCCACCATCTCCCCCGCTCCGCCGAGGGCCTCGACGACGTGGTCGTAGCGCAGCCCAGGCTGGAGGTCGGCGGCCACGTCGTAGCCGTACATGGCCCGCATCGGGTGCTTCTCCAGGCCCCAGATGCCGTTGTTGCCGACCACGATCACCACGGGGAGCTGCTGACGGACCAGGGACTCCACGTCCATCAGCGAGAAGCCGGCGGCGCCGTCGCCCATCAGCACGCAGACCTGCCGGTCCGGGTGGCTGACCCGGGCCCCCATGGCGTAGCCCATGCCGGTGCCGAGGCAGCCGTACGGGCCGGGGTCGAGCCAGGTGCCGGGCTGGGCGGGCTCCAGGTACCTCCCGGCGTACGAGACGAAGTCGCCCCCGTCGCCGATGGTGATGGCGTCCGGGGCGAGGACCCGGCGCAGCTCGCCGTAGACCCGGGCCGGGCGGATCGGGTCGGTCCCGGCGGCCATCTCCTCGCCGTCGCGGGCCTTCGCGGCGTCCTCGGCGACGCGCAGCTCGGCGATCCAGTCGGCGTGGTCGGCCCGGTCGCCGGGGTGGTCGGCGAACGCGGTGAGGACCAGCCGCAGGTCGCCCGCGGGCGAGGCGGCCGGCTGGACGTGGGTGGCGCGCTGGCTGGGGGCGTCCACCACGTGCACGACCTGGGCGTCGCCGAAGTCGCCGAAGCCGAGCCGGAAGTCCAGCGGGGTGCCGACCACGACGACCACGTCGGCGCCGCGCAGGGCGACCCGGCGGGCCTTGGCGAAGGCGAGCGGGTGGGTCGGCGGCAGTGTGCCCCGGCCCATGCCGTTGGTGAAGACGGGCACCTGCAACGCCTCGGCGGCGGCCCGCAGCGCGTCGACGGCGTCCCCGGCGTACACGTCGGAGCCGGCGATGATCACCGGACGGCTGGCGGCGGCGATCAGTGCGGCGGCCCTCGCCACCTCCTCCGGGTCGGCCTCGACCGGCGCGGGCGGGGCCACCTCGGGCAGCTCGGCGTCGCCGACGGAGAAGACCGCCTCCAGGGGGACGTCCAGGAAGACCGGGCCCCGGTGCGGGGTGAGCGCGGTGGTCAGCGCGGCACTGACCGCGCGTGGGATGTCGTCGGCGCTGAACACCGTCTCGGCGTGCTTGGTGACCGGGGCGACCAGTGGCAGGTGGTCCATCTCCTGGAGGCTGCCGGAGCCCCAGCGGAACTGCGGGGCCCGACCCCCGAGCACCAGCACCGGCGACGCGTTGAAGAACGCGCTGGTCAGCCCGGAGATGCCGTTGGTGACGCCGGGGCCGGCGGTGAGCACGGCGAGGCCGGGGCGGCGGTTGAGCTTGGCCACCGCCTCGGCCGCGAAGACCGCCGACTGCTCGTGCCGGACGTCGTAGAGCGGGAATCCGGCCTTGTGGGCCGCGTCGTAGAGCGGGAAGACGTGCCCGCCGGAGAGGGTGAACATCTCCCGTACGCCGTGCGCGCGCAGCGCCGCGAGCGCCAGTTCCCCGCCGTGACCTTCGACCCGCTCCGTCATCGCCGTTCCCCTCGTCCGTGGCCGGAGTCACACGCTACTGGCCGGTAGGCCGAATGTGAACCGCCCTCGGGTCAGCGCCCGGTGAAGTCCGGCTTGCGCTTCTCGACGAAGGCGGCCATCCCCTCGCGCCGGTCGTCAGTGGCGAACAGCGCCGCGAAGAGCTGACTCTCCCAGGCCAGGCCGGAGGTGAGATCCATGTCCAGGCCGCCGTCGACGGCGAGCTTCGCCGCCCGCAGCGCCTGCACCGGACCCTTCAGGTACGGCTTCACCAGCTCGACGGCGGTGGAGTACACCTCGGCGGCGGGGACCACCCGGTCGGCCAGGCCGATCCGCAGCGCCTCCTGGGCGTCCACCATCCGGCCCGACATGATCAGGTCCTTGGCCCGGGCCGGGCCGACGAGACGGGCCAGCCGCTGGGTGCCGCCCGCGCCGGGAATGACACCGAGCTTGATCTCCGGCTGGCCGAGCTTGGCGTCCTCGGCCACCACCCGCCAGTCGCAGGCCAGGGCCAGCTCGCAACCGCCGCCGAGCGCGTACCCGGTGATCGCGGCGACCACCGGCTTGGGGATCCGGGCGAACTCGCCGAGCGCGCTGGACAGGGCGGCTGCCCGCCCCGCCATGTCCACGTAGGACATCTCGGCCATCTCCTTGATGTCCGCGCCGGCCGCGAAGACCTTCTCCCCGCCGTACACGATGACGGCGCGGACCTCGGGGTCGGCGGTGGCGGCCGCAGCGGCGGCCCGCAACTCCTCCTGGACCTGCTTGTTGAGCGCGTTCATCGGCGGCCGCTCCAGCCGGATGGTGCCGATGCCGTCCCTGGTCTCCAGCCGCACGAACTCGCTCACGCCGCCCTCACTTCCTCGTCGAAGTCGCGTGCCAACCTTACGGCCCGGGTCGTTGGGGTAAGTAGTCTGGTGTCCGCCCCGCACCCCGGAGTCCGCCATGGTCAGGTACTACGACGACAGGTCGGTGCAGGTCACCTCCGCCGCCATCCACGTGGACGGCCAGGCGTACCCGCTGGCCGAGATCAGCATGGTCTGGCACCTGCGCGGCAGCCGGTCCTGGCGGGTGCTCGCCGGCCGGGGCGCGATCGGCGCCGCGCTCGCCGGGCCGCTGGTCGCCGCCGCCCTGGGCGTGGCGCTGGCGCTGTGGCTGCACCGCTCGCTGACCGTCACGATCGCCATCGTGGGGGCCTCGGTGCTGGTCGGGCTCGCCGTCGGGCCGGTCGCCGACTTCCTCTTCGAGCACCTGGACCGCTCGTACGCCCGAGGCAGCCGGCAGCTGGAACTGTGGGTCCGGTGGCGCGGCCACCCGGTGCGGCTGCTGAGCACCCGCGACGCGCTGCGCTTCGGGCAGATCTACCGGGCCGTGCAGCGCGCGGTGGAAGCCGGGCAGACCCCGGCGCGCGCGGCGCAGAGGGCGACCGGCCCGGCTCAGGGGGCGACCAGCCCTCCGGGCGGCGCCACGAAGCGCCGGGCCGGCTGACGGCCGTCCGCCGCCAGAGACATCGACGCTGGGGGGCGAAGAAGCGCGCCGGCCGGTTAGGCTTAGTGATGACCCTCTATTACCGGGACGACGCGGTGCAGGTCACCTCCGAGTCGATCCGGGCGGGCGGCCACTCCATCCCGATCGCCGGAATCACGTACGTCTGGCACGCACGCGGGCGGACCACGCTCGCCGTGCGGGGGCGGGTCGTCGGCCGGGGCGTGCTGGTGCTGCTGCTGTCGCTGCCGCCGCTGCTTGCGCTGGTCTGTGTGGTCTCGCTCGCGTGGTCGGCGCAGGACCGGGGCAACTGGACGCTGGCTCTGATCATCTTGGCCGCCTGCGCCGTGGGCGCGCTGGCCCTGGTCCCGTTCCTGGAGGTGCCGCTCGGCTGGCTGGACCGCTCGTACGAGCGGGGGAACCGGGTCAACGAGCTGTGGGTGCAGCACCACGGCCAGGAGGTGATGCTGCTGCGCACCCCGGACGCGCTACGGTTCGGGCAGATCTACCGCGCCGTGCAGCGGGCCGTCGAGCAGCAGGTTGACCAGGGATGACCGATCGGCCGGCGGGGCGCTCGCCCTGACCCGGCAGTCGGGCGCCGGCGGGCGGCACTGGATGTCCCGGCGCACACTGGGAGGCATGGCGATTCCCCTTCCCCGGCCGACCGCTGTCCTCGGCCTCACCCGGTCCGCCTTCGATCAGGCCCTCGGCTCGGCCGCCTCGTTCGCCGCCGTCCCGGTCCGCGCGTTCGCGGTGCTCGACGGGGTGGAGGCGCTGCTGTCCCGGATCAACGGGGTGGTGGACCGGATCGAGGGGACGCTGGACCGCACGGACCGGGTGCTCGACGACGCCGAGTCCGCCGTCCGGGAGGTGGCCGTGATCAGTGCCTCCGCGACCACCGCGATCGACACCGCCACCGGGGTCGCCACCGCAGCGGCCGTGGTGGTCGCCGCGGCCGAGGGGGTCGCCGGCCGGGCCGCCGCCACGGTGGACGCCGCCGCCGGGGCGGCCGACACCGCTGGCGAGCTGCTCGCCGCGTACGAGCCGGCGCTGCGGCGGGCCGCGCCGATGGCGACTCGTTTCGTCGAGGAACTCAGCCACGAGGAGGTGACGGCGGCCATCCGGCTGGTCGACGAGCTGCCCAAGCTCAAGGAGCACCTCACCGCCGACATCCTGCCGATCCTGGCCACCCTGGACCGGGTCGGGCCGGACCTGCACGACCTGCTCGACGTCACCCGGGACCTGAAGCTCGCCGTCGCCGGCATCCCCGGCCTGGGCATGCTGCGTCGCCGGGGCGAGAAGCTGACCGACGACCCGAGCTGACCGACGCGGAGCCGGCTGACCGACGAGCCCGGCCCGTCAGGCCGACGGGGCGTGGAGCTGGTCGATCTCGGCCCGGCGGGGCAGGGCCACGGACGCGCCGAGCCTGCGTACGCAGGCCGCGCCGGCCGCCGCCGCCCACCGGACGGCGGCAACCAGGTCCCGCCCCTCGCCCCAGGCCACGGCGAGGGCCGCCGTGAAGGCGTCCCCGGCTGCCGTCGAGTCGACCACGTCGACCTGCACCGCCGGGACGTACGCGGGCTCGGCGTCCCGCTCGACGTACCAGGCCCCGTCCCCGCCCAAGGTCAGCACCGCCCGGGGCGCGAGCGCCAGCAGCGCTCCCGGGTCGTCCCGGCCGCGCCCGGTGAGCGCCAGCGCCTCGTTCTCGTTGACCACCAGCAGGTCGACGGCGGCGAGCAACTCGTCCGGCACCCGCTGGGCCGGCGCCGCGTTGAGGATCACCCGGGTGCCGGCGGCGCGGGCGGCAAGCGCCGCCTCGGTCACCGTCGCGACCGGGATCTCCAACTGGGCGACCAGCACGTCCGCCGCCCGCACGGCGGCCAGCTCGCCCTCGGTGAGAGCGGTGAACGCGGCGTTCGCCCCCGGGGTGACCATGATCGCGTTCTCGCCGTCGGCGCCGACCATGACCAGGGCGACGCCGGACGCCCCGTACACCACCCGGAGCTGGCCCGTGTCGACGCCGGCCGCGGTGATCCGGGCCTTGAGGGTGACCCCGAACGCGTCGGAGCCGATCGCGCCGAGGAACGCGCAGGACGCGCCGGCCCGCACGGCGGCGACGGCCTGGTTGGCGCCCTTGCCGCCGGGGACCATGACGAAGGCGCTGCCGAGCACCGTCTCACCGGGACGCGGCAGAGTCGGCGCGGTGGCCACCAGGTCCATGTTGGCGCTGCCCACCACGACCACCCGGGTCTGCTGCACGCTCGACACTCCTCGCGGCTCAGGCGGCGCGGGCCGTCCAGCGGTCGCCGACGCGGTCGACCGTCAGGGGCAGGCCGAAGGTTTTGGAGAGATTGTCGGCGGTCAGGGTGTCGGCGAGCAGCCCCTGGGCCGTCACGCCGCCCTCGCGCAGCAGCAGGGCGTGGGTGAAGCCCGGCGGGATCTCCTCGACGTGGTGGGTGACCAGGACCAGGGCCGGAGCGTCCGGGTCGTACGCCAGCTCGGCCAGCCGGGCCACCAGGTCCTCGCGCCCGCCCAGGTCGAGCCCGGCGGCGGGCTCGTCCAGCAGCAGCAGCTCGGGGTCGGTCATCAGCGCCCGGGCGATCTGCACCCGCTTGCGCTCCCCCTCGGACAGCGTGCCGTACGCCCGGTCGGCGAGGTGGCCGATGCCGAACTGGCCGAGCAGGGCGTGCGCCCGGGCCTCGTCGGTGCGGTCGTAGCTCTCCCGCCAACGCCCCACCACCGACCAGGCGGCGGTGACCACCACGTCGACCACCCGCTCCTCGGCGGGCACCCGCTCGGCGAGGGCGGCGGTGGACAGGCCGATCCGCATCCGCAGCTCGTTGACGTCGGTCCGGCCGATCCGCTCGCCGAGCACGTGCGCCGTGCCCGTGGTCGGGTGCAGCCGGCCGGCGGCCAGGCTCAGCAACGTCGTCTTGCCGGCACCGTTGGGGCCCAGCACGACCCAGCGCTCGTCCAGCTCGACCCGCCACTCCACATCGTGCAGCAGCGCGGTGTCGGACCGGCGTACGCCCACACCGTCCAGGCTGACCACCAGATCCGCGTCCACGGGGGCGGTGGCGGGGGCGGCGCCGACGACGCCGGGGATCAGGTCACCAGTCACCCGTCCATCCAACCACGCACCGCCGCACCGCCCCCCACGGGCGGTGGCCACGCCATAGGGTGGGGCGCCGTGGCGTTGGTCACCGCACGGGGGAGGAACCAGATGCCGTACCGCTTCAGGGAGCGTCTCGGGTGAGCGCCGTGATCGAGATCGAGGGGCTACGCAAGACCTTCCACGGCCCGTACCGCAGCCGCCAGGTCGCCGTCGACGGCTTCGACCTGCTGGTGGGGCGGGGCGAGATCCACGGCTTCCTGGGGCCGAACGGCTCGGGCAAGACCACCACGCTGCGCGCCCTGCTCGGGCTGGTCCGCGCCGACGCGGGCCGGATGCGGCTGTTCGGCGAGGACGTGCCGCGCCGGTCGGCCGCGGTGGCCGGGCGGGTCGGCGCGATCGTGGAGACGCCGCAGTTCTTCGGCAACTTCACCGGGCACCGCACGCTGCGGCTGCTCGCCCGGGCCGGCGGGGTGCCGACCCGGCGGGTGGACGAGGTGCTGGACCAGGTGGGGCTGCGCGGCCGGGGCGACGACGAGGTCAAGGGCTACTCGCTGGGCATGCGGCAACGGCTGGCCGTGGCCTCGGCCCTGCTCAAGGAGCCGGAGCTGCTGATCCTGGACGAGCCGGCGAACGGGCTGGACCCGGCGGGCATCAGGGAGATGCGGGACCTGATGCGGGAGCTGGCGGCGGCCGGGGTGACCGTGCTGCTGTCCAGCCACATCCTCGGCGAGATCCAGCTGATCTGCGACCACGTGACGATCATCTCCCGGGGGCGGCGGGTGGCCGCCGGGCCGGTGGAGGGCGTGCTGGCCGGCCACGACCAGCACGAGTGGCGGGTCGGGGTGCCCGAGCAGGGGCGGGCTGCGGAGCTGCTGCGCCAGGCGGGGCTGCCGGTGGACGAGCGCGCCGAGCACCTCGTCGTCGGCGGGGTGCCGGACGCCGGCGAGATCAGCCGGCTGCTGGGCGAGCAAGGGCTCTGGGTCCGCGAGCTGGTGCCGCTGCGGCCCGACCTGGAGAGCGTCTTCCTGGAGCTGACCGACGACGGGGCGGAGCATCCCGAGCTGCCCGGGCTGGCCTACGAGCCGGCACCCGTCGTCCCCGGCGAGGGCCGGCTCATCGACCTCGACGTGACCGTCGGCGATGACAGGGAGGCAAGGGCGTGAACCTGGTACGGGCCGAGTTGGAACGGCTGGCCGCGCGCCGCTTCGTCCAGCTCATGCTGGTGCTGCTGGTGCTGGCGTTCGCGGTGACCGCGGTGACCACCCTGGTCGGCTCGCACCGGCCGTCGTCGATCGAGGTCGCCGAGGCCCAGCAGGCGGCGGCCGAGGAACGGCAGGCCCTGGAGTCCACGTACCAGCGGTGCCTGGCCGCCGCGCGGGGAAACCTGCCGAAGGAGGAGGCGGAGAGCTTCCCGGACGACTGCTCGGCGTTCGACTCCGCCCAGCGGGAGCGGCTGCCGGTGGCCGCCGACCACCTCCAGGGGGTGTTCAACTTCGCCAACCAGGCCCGCCCGCTGCTGTACCTCCTGATCCTCTTCCTGGTGCTGTTCGGGTTCCTGGTCGGGGCCTCGTACATCGGGGCGGACCTGTCCACCGGCGGGGTGGTCAACCTGCTGATCTGGCGGCCCCGGCGGCTCGCCGTGCTCGGCGCGAAGCTGGGCACGCTGCTCGGCGCGCTGGCGGCGGTGTCGGTGCTGGCGTCGACGGTGTACGGGGGCGCGTTCTGGCTGATCGGGCAGACCGCCGGGATGCCCGGGGCGACCGGCGGGGACTTCTGGCCGTGGCTGTGGCTGACCTGGGCCCGCGGGGTGGTGCTGGTGCTGTTCGCCGCGACGGCCGGTTTCGCCATCGCCACCCTCGGCCGGCGGACGGCGGCGGCGCTCGGCGCGGTCATGGCGTACGCGGTGGTGTGGGAGCTGGGCCTGCGGGTGGTGGTGGAGGTGGTGGGCATACCGCGGGGCGAGGACTGGATGCTCTCCACCTACCTCGACGCCTGGCTGACCGGCGAGGCCCGGCTCTCCGACGCCACCACGTGCCGGGGCGTGTCCGGTTACTGCGACGGCACCTACCAGCTCGGCTGGGGGCTCGGGCTGACGGTGCTGCTGGCGCTGACCGGCGGGCTGACGGCGGCCGCGTTCGCCGCGTTCCGCCGCCGCGACCTGATCTGACCCGCGCACCCGGGGCGCGACAACTTGTTGCACCGCCCCGGGTGATGGTGAAGAATTCCTACGTGACGGACGCGTGGTCAGCCCACGGTGCTGCCGAACACCTCGTCCCGCACGGCGTCGAGAGCGGTGCGCAGCGCGCCGTGCAGGACCGGCTCCTCGGTCAGTCCGCTCGGCACCACCCGGGGGCGGACCAGGGTGATCGCCGCCACCTCGCGCTGCACCCGCCCAGCCAGCGCCGCGCCGCCGGCCCGCCCGACCTCGCCGGCGAGCACCACCAGCGGTGGGTCGAGCACCACGCAGGTGCTCGCCACGCCCAGGGCGAGCCGGCGGGCCAGTTCGTCGAGCACCGGTGCGGCGTCGGCCTCGACCGCCGCCCGTACCGCCTCGGCGGCGTGGTCGGCGACGATGCCGTGCTCCCGGGCCACCGCCAGCACCGCGTCGCTGCCGGCGAGCTGCTGGAAGGCCGGCTTGGCCCGGCGGGACACGTCGCGCGGGATCGGCGCCCCGGGCACCGGCAGGTAGCCGATTTCGCCGGCCGCGCCGCTGCTGCCGTGGTGCAGCCGTCCGCCGAGCATGATCGCCAGACCGACGCCCGCGCCCAACCAGACCAGCACGAAGTCGGCCAGCTCCCGGGCCGCGCCCGACTGCGCCTCGGCGACGGCGGCCAGGTTGACGTCGTTCTCGAAGACCACCGGGGTGTCCAGGTCCTCGCGCAACGCGGCGAGCAGGCCACGGTGCCAGCGCGGCAGGTTGAACGCGAAGGTGATGTCGCCGGAGCCCGGGTCGACCAGGCCGGGCGTGCCCAGCACCACCCGACGCACGCCGGACAGCTCGGCCCCGGCGCTGCTGGCGGCCTGGACGACGGCGTTGTGCACCACGCCGACCGGGTCGTCGGTGTCCCGGGTGGACAGCTCCACCCGGCCGGTCACCGCGCCCGTGATGTCGGCGCAGGCCGCGACCACCCGGTCCGCGCCGACCTCCACCCCGACCACGTACGCGCTGCCGGGCCGGACGGCGTAGAGCTGGGCGTTCGGGCCCCGCCCGCCGGCCTGCTCGCCGACCCGGGCGACCAGGCCGCGTTCCTCCAGCCGCTCGACCAGCTGGCTGGCGGTGACTTTGGAAAGGCCGGTCAGCTCGCCGATCCGGGCCCGGGTCAGCGGCCCGCGCTCGAGTAACAGCTCCAACGTCGCGCGGTCGTTGAGCGCTCGTAACAGGCGGGGGGTGCCGGGCAGCCGGGTCGCACTCATGCCATGTCCTCTAGCTATTCGTAAGCTCTACTCACCACTACCGACCTGCAGACGGGTGTCCGTAGCGTAACGGCCGCCCGAGACCGGGTGGTCGGACGACCCGGCAGCGACCGTGGTCCCGCCGGCGACCTGGTACGACGTTCGTGCCCTCGGGCACCGGAAGGGGACAGACTCGTGGGGACCGATCCAGGACTGCGCCGGCTCGCGCTGGGCACCCTACTCGCCGCGTACCCGGGGCCCGTCCCGCCGGACTGGGCCGTCCGCCTCGTGGGCGAGGGCCTGGCCGGGCACACCCTGTTCGGCACGAACGTGCACGACTTCGCCCAGCTCGCGGCGAGCACGGCGGCGCTGCGCGCGGCCCGGCCCGATGTGCTGGTCGCCATCGACGAGGAGGGCGGCGACGTCACCCGGCTCGCCCGCGCCACCGGCAGCCCGTACCCGGGCAACGCCGCGCTCGGCGCGGTCGACGATCCGGCGGTGACCGAGCGGGTGTACGCGGCGATCGGAACCGAACTGGCCGCCCTCGGGATCACCGTCAACCTCGCGCCGACCGTGGACGTGAACACCGCCGACGAGAACCCGGTCATCGGCACCCGCTCGTTCGGCGCCGACCCGGCCCGGGTGGCCGTCCACTCGGCCGCCGCCGTCACCGGCCTCCAGTCGACCGGCGTGGCCGCCTGCGCGAAGCACTTCCCCGGCCACGGCGCGGCGACCGCCGACTCCCATCACGAGCTGCCCACCGTGGACGTGCCGCCGGCCGTACTGGGCGAGCGGGACCTGCCGCCGTTCGCCGCCGCCATCGGGGCCGGGGTGCGGGCGATCATGACGGCGCACATCCGGGTCCCCGCGCTGACCGGCGACGACCCGGCCACCTTCAGCCGGGCGGTCCTGGTCGACCTGCTGCGCCGCGAGTACGGCTTCTCCGGGGCGGTGATCACCGACGCGCTGGAGATGAAGGGCGCGGCGCTCGCCGCCGGGGGCGTCGGCCCGGCCGCCGTCCGCGCGCTCGCCGCCGGGGCGGACCTGCTCTGCATCGGCGCCACGGTCGACGCCGCGCTGGTGGAGCGGGTGGCCGCCGAGATCGTCGACGCGCTCGGCGACGGCCGGTTGGACCGGGCCCGGGTGGAGGAGGCCGCCGGCCGCACCGCGGGGCTCGCCGCCTGGACCCGGCCCGGCGGCACGCCGCCCCCCGCCCCGACCGACCTCGGGTACGCCGTCGCGCGGCGCGCCGTCCGCGTCGAGGGCGACGTCACGGGGCTGGGCCGGCCGCTGGTGGTCCAGTTGCACACCGCGTCCACGATCGTCGAGGAGCGGGTGCCGTGGGGGCTCGGCCCGCACCTGGCCGGGCTGGAGGAGCTGCGGGTGGTGGCCGCCGAGACCGACGTGGCGTCCCTGCGCGGGCTCGCCGGGGCCCGGCCCATCGTGCTGGTGGGCCGGCACCTGCACCGGCTCCCCGGCTGCCCCGACCTGGTCGACGCGCTGGCCGCCACGCATCCGGTGACCGTGGTGGAGATGGGCTGGCCGGGCCGGTGGCGGCCGACGGGCGCTCGCGCCTACGTGACCACGTACGGGGCGAGCCACGCAAACGGGCGGGCGGCGGCGGAGGCGCTCGGCCTGGCCGGTTGACCCCGCGCTGCTCTGGTTCGCGTACCTGGGGTGGTCCACCCGTCGGGCTGTCCCGGCACGGGTGCTGCGGCCGGCCAGCCGCCAGACGCCGGCCCTGATCCGCACTCTGCGTCACTAGGCCCAGAAGCCGCCCGGCTCGCCGCACCGCAGGTCAAGTCCACTAAACGACACCGACGACCCGCCGGCCACCCCTTGCCCGACCCATTATTGATACGTAGCGTCATGGGCGGGACGGCGGCCGGCGGGAGGGCCTGGGGAAGGCTGCGGACCGTGGATCCGGCCCGGGATCCACGGTCCGCGCCCCGCCTGCGGCACCGGCCGGCGGGCGGGCAGCTACGGGCCGTCGGGGCCCGGGGTCACGGCGGGTACACCCCGTACGACCGCCAGCCCTGGTCCGCGAAGCCGGCCGCCTCGGCGACCCGCGCCGACGCGACGTTGGCAGGGTCGTGCCGGTACGTCGGCACCGCACCCCCGTCGAGCACCCGGCGGGCGGCCCGGGCGACGAGCCGGCGCGCCAACCCGCGCCCCCTGGCCTCCGGCACGGTGCCGACGGCCAACTCGTGCCCGTGGGCGTCGTGCCGCTTGATCGCCGCGCCGGCCAGGTACCGCCCGTCGGTGCCCCGCACCACCAGCACCTCGCGGTCGAACAGCCGCAGCCACCGCGGCAGCCCTGGCTCGGTCGGCGCGACCCACTCGCCCACGTCCGGCAGCGGAGCCGGGGCCAGGGTCCACCGGAAAACGTCCTCGTGGCACACCCACCCGGGGTGGTCCACGGCGGCCGGCAGGCCGGCAATCAGCCGCCGCTCCGACTGACCGGCCAACGCCCGGACCTCCGGGGCGTGCCGGGGCGCCACCGAGAGCACCGTGCCGCGGCCGTCGCCGACCGCGATCGCCGGGCGGAGCCGGCCGTCCCAGGCGGGCAGGGCACGCCGGCGCGAGCTGACCACGTTCAGTCCGGGTCCGGCCGGCCACTGCCCGAGCCAGGTCGCCAGGTGCAGGTACAGCCGCCGGTCGAGCACCGGTCACCCTCCTCCGCACCGCCAGAACGCGCCCCACCCCGAGGCCCCATGATCACGGTACGCCAGCCACCCACACCCCACCCCCCAACCGTTCCCACCCCCACCCTGTCGATCCAGGCCGGCGGGTACGCGTCACGCGACATCGCCCGCCGGATCACCCCATCCGGCAGCCCGACCCGCCTCCGGCCGAGAGCTCCGGCGGGCCGCTTCCGAAGATCGCGCGCGGGCTGATTGAGGCGACCGACGGGCGGGTAGACGTACAGAAGATCACCGATGAATTTCGGTTCGTGGTCCGGTTGCCGACGGCGGGAACCGGACTCATCGATCGAACGTCATAACCATTTCCATACATGTACAACTTTCTTTGGGACGGTATGGTCATGCCGAATCTGCCTTATGACCGGTACCAGCAGGACGCCGAGCGCCGCTGGCGGGAAGCCGGGAGGGGGCGGTTCCCCGCGCAGCCGCCGTACCGCGAGGTGCGCAACGCGCGCCGCACGGAGCCGGCGCTGTCCTGGGCGGAGCTGAACCGGCTGCCGGCCGGCGTCTCCACCCGGCGCGGCCTCACCGCCCGCTGAACCCGCGCGGACGGGGCCGTGGCTCAGAGCTCGGCGGCGATGGCCTTGGCGCTGTCCACATCGGGGCCGGGCAGCGGGACGAAGAGGGTACGCCGGTAGTACTCCAGCTCGCGGATGCTCTCCCGGATGTCGGCCAGCGCCCGGTGGGCCAGCCCCTTCTTCGGCTGCCCGAAGTACACCCGCGGGTACCAGCGCCGGCACAGCTCCTTGATGGAGGAGACGTCGATCATCCGGTAGTGCAGGTGTGCGTCCAGGCGCGGCATGTCCCGGGCGATGAAGCCCCGGTCGGTGGCGATGGAGTTGCCGCACAGCGGCGCGGTGCGCGGGTCCTTCACATGGCTGGCGACATAGTCGAGCACCAGGTCCTCGGCCTCGGCCAGGGTCACGGCCGAACGCCGGACCTCCTCGGTGAGGCCGGACTTGCCGTGCATGGTCCGGACGATCTCCGGCATCCCCTCCAGCGCCGCCTCGTCGGCGTGGATCACCACGTCGACACCGTCACCGAGCACGTTGAGGTCGGGGTCGGTGACGAGCGCGGCGACCTCGATCAGGGCGTCCCTGCCGAGGTCCAATCCGGTCATCTCACAGTCGATCCAGACGAGGAGGTCAGCCACGGCCACAGCCTACGCGCAGCCCACGCCCTCGCGCCTCGGCACTGTCGGCCGGATGGACCGCTAGGGTTTCCCCGTGCCAGCTGAACCGATCGCGCCACCCTCCGTCACCGCCGACGAGCCGGGCGGCCGCAGGGTCCGCCGGCTGGTCACGGTGCTGGCCCTGGCTGCCGTCCTCCCGGCGTTGTACCTGCCCGGGCTGGTGCACAACTTCTTCGACCTGAAGATCTACATGCGGGCGATGGACTGGTGGGCCGCCGGCCACCCGCTCTACGACTACGCGCAGCCGGACCGGGTCCAGGGCGAGCTGTACTTCACCTACCCCCCGCTGAGCGCGCTGCTGCTGCGCCCGTTCGCGCTGCTGCCGCTGGGCCTGACGATCGCGGTCTTCACGGTCCTGACCGCGCTCGCCGTGGTGGTGACCACCCGCTGGCTGCTCGCCCCGGTCGTCGCCCGGCACGGCCTGCCCCGGACCTTCACCCTCACCGTCGCGGTGCTGCTGGTCTTCGCGGTGGAGAGCACCCGGGAGACGATCACCTTCGGTCAGATCAACATGCTGCTGGTCGTGCTGATCCTGGCCGACCTGCTCTTCGGGGTGCCGCAGGGGCGGCGCTGGGCCGGGGTCGGCGTCGGGTTGGCCACCGCCCTGAAGCTCTACCCCGGCATCTTCATCGTCTACCTGCTGGCGACCCGCCGCTGGCGGGAGGCGGCCGTGGCGTCGGCGACCGCCGCCGGGGCGACCCTGCTCGTGGCGGCCGTGGCCCCGTCGGACTCGTGGCGGTTCTGGACCCACGAGCTGTGGGCGACCAACCGGGTCGGGCGCACCGACTACACCGGGAACCAGTCGCTGTTCGGGCTGCTCAGCCGGTTCACCGCGCCGGCCGAGCCGAACCGGGCGCTGTGGCTCGCGCTGGCCCTGCTCGTCGCCGGGTACGGGCTGTGGCGGGCCGCCCGCGCCGCCTCGGCCGGAGACGCGCTCACCGGCCTGACCCTGACCGGGCTGGTGGGCGCGCTGGTCAGCCCGATCACCTGGACCCACCACATCTACTGGTTCGTCCCGGCGGTGGTGGTGCTGGCCGACGCGGCGCTGGGCACGAACCCGGCCACGCCCGACGGGGCGCGGCGACGCCGGTGGCTGACCGGGCTGGCCGTGTTCACCGGCGCGGTGATCGTCTACGGGGTGGTCTCGTTCCACGACTGGGGGGTCGCCCCGGTGCGCACGGACTCGCCCGGGGAGTTCCTGGTCCGCAACACGTACGTGCTGCTGAGCCTGCTGCTGCTGGTGACTCTGCCGGTCGCCCGGCGGGCCGGGCCGACCATCGCCAGGGACAAAAAATCGCACCAACTGGACAGAACTCCCGAGTAGCGCCGATACGGGCTAATCTTGCCCATACCTCGGGCATCCCCCGTGGCACCGGTCCCCCGGTGAGGTGGCCCTCCGCGTCGGCAGCGCGGAGGGCCACCCGCCGTCGAGGGACATAATTCTCCGGTCGACGCCTCCGGCGACGGGCGCACCCGCCCGACCGGCGGGGGCGGCGTACCGGTCAGGAGGGTTGGCGGGTGCGGGCCGGGCCGGGCGCGGCCGGGCGGATGCGGCGGGGCTCGATGCGTACCGGCCGGGCTGTGGCCTCCGGGTTCAGCGGCGGCCAGGCCAGCGGTGCCGGCGGGGACGGCGGGGCGAGATCGGCCAGGGTGGCCGGGCGGCGGGCCGGGGCCGGCCCCAGCGCCGGGCGGGGCCGGCCGGCGGGCGGACCCACCGCCACCAGTTGCCGTTCGGCGGGGACCGCCGGGGCCGGCGCGGGGCCGGCGCCGAGCGCGTCGAGCGAGGTCATCCCGAGCCGGCCGGCGAGCACCGGCACCTGGTCGGGCTCGACCACGAAGACCACCTCGCGGGGGCGCACCGGTCGCAGCAGGAGCGCGGCGGACACCACCAGCAGGCCGCCCAGGACGATCAGCGCCCAGACGGCCACGGGGAGCCACCCGGCGGCGGTTTCCGCCCGCAGGTCCACCGCGCCGATCTGGGCGGTGACGCCGCCGTCGGGGTCGCCGCGCCGGGTGGCGACGCCGAGGGCGGCGCCGGCCAGCAGCGCCGGGATCCCGATGGTGAGCAGCAGCATGCCGACGAGCGCGCGCGCGAATCGCATCCGTGTCGTTTCCTTCCGTGGCCGGGTACCCGGACGACCATACCGATGCAAATCGCACAATCACCCGATATCACCAGCAACGGCGTACGGCGACGCGGAAAAGCCGCTGGCCCGCCGGTAGGGACCGGCGGGCCAGCGGGCGGTACGGGACGGCTCAGGACCCCGCGGCCGGCTCCCGCCGGGTACGGGCGAACGCGAGGCCGCCCAGGGCCAGGCCGGCCAGGCCGGCGACCAGCCCCGCCACCCCGAACGCGATGCCCGCCCCGCCGTCGGAGTCGTCATCGTCGTCGTCCGCGCCGGCGGCTGCCACGGCCGGCGCCGACGCCCCCGCCGACGGGGCCGCCGCGGTGAGGGTGAGCACCGGCGCGGGCTTGTCCGGCTCCTCGGCCCCGGCGGACGGCTCCTCGATCCAGCGCACCACGTTGCCGTCCGAGTACGTCTGAAGCGCCTTGAACACCATCGTGTCCACCTCCGGCAGCGGCCCCATCGAGACCGGGAACTCCTGGAACTGGCCCGGCTTGACCGCCGCGTCGCCGGTCGCCGTCCAGGTGACCTTCGACACGGCCTCGGTGACCTCGCTGCCGTGTACCTGCACCGGCGGGTCCACCTTGCGCTTCTCCACCGCCACCGTCCAGCCCGGCACCGGCATCGTGGACACCGAACCGACCGGGGCGTTCTCCGGCAGCACCACCTCGACCTTGGTCGTGGAGGCCTCGTCGCTCTCGTTCGGCACCCGGAACGCGAACCGCCCGTAGCCGCCCTGGGTCGCCTCCTTCGGGTTGACCGAGACGTGCGCCGAGGCGGGCGCGGCCACGCCGAGCACCACGGCGGCGACGCCGAGGGCCAGGACGGCGGCGGTTGCGGAACGCCGGTGACGGAGCATGGGGAACTGCCTCTCTCTAGCGGATGCTCACGGTGGCGCTCACCGTGGCCTGGTCGATGTCCGTGGTCCGGACGGTGAAACGGAACTGCCACTCCCCCACGGCGGGCAGGTTGAGCTCCCCGGTCGCGTGGTTGTCGGTCAGCGGCAGCAGCAGGATCTCGATCGGCTCGATCCCGGCCGCCGGCAGCGCGGCGGTGGCCTTCCACTCCTCCACCGGCTGCGGTCGATTGTCCTTCGTGTACGCGTACAGGTGCAGCGTGTTGTTGCCCCGTTCGGCCGGGTCCATCTCGACCTGGAGGGAGTAGAGCGGGCTGGACAGGGTGGTGGTGAAAAGGCCGGCCTGCGTGCCGTTCACGTCGGCGTCGGCGGTGCGGGCCGGCGGCGTCTGCACCAGGGTCGCCGACACCGCAAGCACCACCGCGGTGATCGCCAACTCCGCCCACACCGCCCGCCGCACCGGCGTCGGCCGCCCCGCGGCGGTGCGCCGGCGCACCAGCGCCCGGGAGTACGCGGCCACGCCGAGCACCAGGACGAACAGCACGATCTTGGCCAGCACCAGCCGCCCGTACGTGGTGTCGACCAGGGCGGTCGGGGTGGCCACCTCGATCAGCGCCTGCACCGTGCCGGCGAGCAGCAGCGCCGCGACGGCCAGCGCCGCCCAGCGTGACCAGATCGGCAGGATCGCGCCCAGCTCCCGCTCGTCGGCCCGACGCAGCAGGAACCCGCCGAGCATCACCAACCCGCCCAGCCAGACCGCCATGCTGCCCAGGTGCACCGCGTCGACCACCACCGACACGGCCGGGGCGGGCGAGGCCGCCGGGTGCCCGGCCAGCGGCCAGGTGAGCAGCGCCGCTCCGCCGAGAATCGCCAGGATCACCCCGTCGGTGCGGCCCACCGGCCCGGCGAAGAGCGGGCGGAGCAGGAACGCCGCCGCCGCGAGCAGGCCCAGCCGGACCAGGTGCGTCGCGCCATACGTGCTGCCCAGCACGTCGCCGAGGCCCGCCCCGGTCACGTCGAACAGCCCGCCCCCGGCGGTGTACGGCACCTGTAACCACAGCTCGGCGAGCGTGGCGAACACCAGCAGGCCCAGCCCCGCCCAGGCCAGCCGGGCCGGGCCCCGGCGGGAGAGCCGACGCGGCCACAGCGCGCCGAGCACCAGCGCCGGGCCGACCAGCAGCAGCAGCCCCGCGTACCCGAGGTACTTGGCGACCTTGACCCCGTTCTCCACCACCGGGTCGGCCCGGTTGTCGGACCCCGCGTCCGTCGGCGGCGTCGACGGGGCGCCCACGGAGTAGGTGAACGCGCCGGACACCGGGTGGCTGTCCGCCGAGATGACCCGGTAGCTGACCAGGTAGGTGCCCCGCCCGGCGGACGGGTCCACCGGCACGGTCACCACCGTGCTCTCGAAGGCCGGCTCCCCCCGGTCGGCCCGCGCGCCGTCCGGGGCGATCACCCGGATCTTCCCGGCCACCTTGCGCACCGGTTCGCTGAACGTCAGCACCACCTCGGCCGGCCCGCCGGGCACCACGGCGGACGCGGCCGGGCTGCTGCTCACCAGCACCGCGTGGGCGCTTGCGGGGGTGGCCGGGGCCAGCAACAGGGCGACGACGGTGACCAGCAGGCCGGCGAGCGCGCCCACCCGCGCGAGCCGGCGGCGGGGAGGCCGGAGATTGGCAGCAGTCATGCTGGCCATGCTCGCCGACGCGGGGGCCGATCGGCGACCCGGGCCGGCACCCGCGTCGGCCCGGACCCGACGCCCACCGCCGGCGCCTGCCGGTCCTCGCCGTCCAGCCGCGCCGACAACGCCGCGCACACGTCGTCGCATGTCATGAGCGGGTAGTCGGGCCGGGCACCGGGAAAGTTCCCCGAGTGGGCCACGCCATGGAAGGGCCGAAGGACCCTGCCCGGCCCCGATCTGCCGCGTACCCTGATGTGACGTGATCCCCGCCCCGCGTGACCCCGCCGCCATCGGCCCGCCCGATGCCGCGGGCCTCGGCGCCCGGGGTCCGGCGGTCGACGCCGCCCGGGACGCGGCGACCGACTGGGCGCTCGCCGCGCGCGGCGGCGACCCGGTCGCCCAGGCGGCGTTCGTCCGGGCCACCCAGGCCGAGGTGTGGCGGTTCGCCGCCGCGCTGGTCGACCGGGACAGCGCCGACGACCTCACCCAGGAGACCTACCTGCGGGCGTTCCGGGCGCTGCCCGGCTTCGAGGGGCGCTCCAGCGCCCGGACCTGGCTGCTCGGCATCGCCCGCCGGGCCTGCGCCGACCACCTGCGCACCGTGGTCCGCCGGCGGCGGCTCGCCGAGCGGCTGGTCGGCCACGCGCACGCCGACCGCCCGTACCCGGACCCCGCCGGGCAGCTCGGCGCCACCGATCTGGTACGCCGGCTGCCCGCCGAGCGGCGCGGCGCCTTCGTGCTCACCCAACTCCTCGGCCTGTCGTACGCGGAGGCCGCCGCCGTGGAGGGGGTGCCCGTCGGCACCATCCGCTCCCGGGTGGCCCGGGCCCGCGCCGACCTGGTCGAGGCGGTCGGCGACGCGCTCGCCGGATGACCGGGAACTTCCGTCGGGGCCGGGGCGACCAATGACCATGACCGCACGACGCACCGGGGTCGTCCGCTGGCCCGCCGTCCGCCCGTGGCTGGGCGTCGCCGCCCGGCTCGGGCTCGCCGCCGTCTGGCTCGTCGCCGGCGGGACCAAGGTCGGCGACCTGGCCGCCTCCGGGCGCGCCGTCAACGCGTACCAGGTGCTGCCGTACGACGTCGCGACGGTGATCGGCGCGGCGCTGCCCTTCGTCGAACTGGCCCTGGGGCTGCTGCTGCTGGTGGGGCTGGCCACCCGGCTGACCGCCGGGGTGTCGGCCGCGCTGCTGGTGGTCTTCGTCGCCGGCATCGCCTCGGCCTGGGCCCGTGGCCTGGCCATCGACTGCGGCTGCTTCGGCAGCGGCGGGCAGCTCGCCGCCGGACAGGCCCCGAGCTACCTCCCGGAGATCCTCCGGGACCTGGGATTCCTGGCGCTGGCCGGATTCCTGCTGAGCTGGCCCCGCACCCCCGTCTCCGTGGACGGCTGGCTCGCGGGCGCACCTGTGGAGGACGAGGATGAGTAGTCGCAAGGGACAGCGGGACACCGCCCGGGTGGTCCGGCAACAACTGGCCCGGGAACGCCGCCGGCGGCGGACCCTCTGGACCTCGGTTGCGGCGGTCGCCGTGCTGGTGATCGCCGGCGGGATCGGCTGGGCCGTCTGGTCCAGCCAGCGCTCCGACACCTTCACCGCCCCGCCCGGCGCGACCGAGAACGGCACCGGAGTCGCGTACGGGGACGGGCCGGCCACCATCGACCTGTACGAGGACTTCCTCTGCCCGGCCTGCAAGCAGTTCCAGCAGAGCAGCGGCGCAACGATCGAGCAGCTGGTCAACGAGGGCAAGGCCCGGGTCGTCTTCCACCCGGTGGCCTACCTCAACCGGTTCTCGACCACCGAGTACTCCACCCGGTCCTCGGCCGCCTCCGGGTGCGCGGCGAAGGGCGGCAAGTTCCGGGAGTTCACCGCCGCCCTGTTCGACCGGCAGCCGCCGGAGGGCGGCGCCGGGCTGAGCAACGACGAGCTGGTCGAGATCGGCGCCGGCGTCGGGCTCAACCGGGACGACTTCTCCTCCTGTGTCTCCGACGGCACGTACCGGGCGTGGACCGAGCGCGTCACCGAGGACGCGAGCAAGGCCGGGATCACCGGCACGCCGACGATCAAGGTCGACGGCAAGGAACTCTCCGACCGCAGCCCCGCAGGCATCACGGCGGCGGTGGCGGCGGCCGGCAAGTGACCCCCGCGCCGCTGCGCCGGGGCGGGCTGGTCCGCCGGGGCGGGCTGGTCGCCGCCGCCGCGCTGGTCGCCGTCCTCGGCACCGCCGCGCCGGCCGCCGCGCACGGCGGGGAGGCCCCGGACGGCACCGACTACCGGGCCGAGGCGATCGGGGTCGCCCCGGCCCGCCCGGGGCTGACCGTCCGGGTGGTGGAGGCGGGGGCCCGGCTGGAGCTGGTCAACCGCACCGGGCGGCCGGTCGAGGTGATCGGCTACTCCGGGGAGCCGTACCTGCGGATCGGGCCGGACGGGGTGTTCGAGAACAGCCGCTCCCCGGCGACGTACCTGAACCGGACCCTGTCGGGGGACGCCACCCTGCCCGCCCAGGCCGACCCGGCCGCCGCGCCGGACTGGCGGCAGATCGACGACGGGCCGACGGCCCGCTGGCACGACCGGCGCATCCGGTGGCAGGAGCCCGACCCGCCCGCGCGGGTACGCGCCGACCCGACCCGGGAGCAGCGGGTCCTGGACTGGGCGGTGCCGCTGCGCGACGGCACCGAGCCCGTGGAGGTCCGGGGCACCCTCGACTGGGTGCCGCCGCCGGACCCGTACCCCTGGTGGGTGGCGGCGACCCTCGGCTTCCTCGCGCTGGGCGCCGCCGGGCTGCTGGCCGCCGGCACCACGGCGGCGGCCAGGGCGCTGGCCGGGGTCGGCGCGGCGCTGGCCATCGGCGGGGTGGCCGCGATCGTGCTCACCGTCGGCCGGGAACTGGACGCCGGCGCGTCCGGGCTGGGCGGGGTGCTGGCCGGCCTGCTCGCCGGGCAGGTCTGGGCGGTGCTCACCGGCCTGGGCGCGCTCGCGGCGGGCGGGTACGCGCTGGCCCGCCGCCCCGCCGCCGACTTCGCGCTGGCGCTGGCCGGGGCCTGCCTGGCCCTGTTCGTCGGCGTCACCAACCTCGCCGTCCTCGGCCGCTCGGTTCCCCCGGCCCCCTGGCCCGGCGGCCTGGCCCGCCTCCTGGTCACCGTGATCCTGGCTGCGGGAGCCGGCGCCACGGCCGCCGGAGTCCTCCGCCTCCGCGCCGCCGCGGCCCGCCCCACCCCACCGCCCTCCAGCGTCGATCATGGGCTCGCGCTGGGGAACGAACCGTCCTAGCGCCCATCCACCGGGCACCCGGGCTCCCTGACCGCCCCCGGGTCAGGGCTGGGGGTGAAGCCGTAGGGGAGTTCCAGGCGGTGGGTCGACAGCAACTCCTGGTTCGCCAGGAGTGCGCGGGTGGGGGCGTCGGCGACGATCCGTCCCTCGTCGAGAATGACCGAGCGGTCGCACAGCTCCAGCGCGTACGGCAGGTCGTGGGTGACCATCAGCAGCGTCACCGGCAGGGCGCGCAGGATCCCGGCCAGCTCCCGGCGGGCCGCCGGGTCGAGGTTCGACGACGGCTCGTCGAGCACCAGGATCTCCGGCCGCATGGCCAGCACCGTGGCCACCGCCACCCGGCGGCGCTGCCCGAACGACAGGTGGTGCGGGGTGCGGTCCCGGTGCTCGCCCATCCCGACCGCCGCCAGGGCCTCGTCCACCCGGGCCGCCAGCTCCGCCCCGCGCAGCCCCAGGTTGGCCGGCCCGAACGCCACGTCCTCGGCGACGGTGGGCAGGAAGAGCTGGTCGTCCGGGTCCTGGAAGACGATGCCCACCCGGCGGCGGATCTCCGCGAGGGTGCCCCGGTCCCGGCTGACGGTCAGCCCGCCGACGCGCACCGAACCCTCGGTGGCGGTGAGGATGCCGTTGAGGTGCAGCACCAGGGTGGTCTTGCCGGCGCCGTTGGGGCCGAGCAGCGCCACCCGTTCGCCGCGCGGCACGGTCAGGTCCACCCCGTGCAGGGCGACATGCCCGTCCGGATAGGCGAACCGCACGCCGCGCACGTCGAGGGAGACAGGAGCCGGGGTCTGCACGTACCCGATCATTGCAGGACGACGGCGGCCCCGGCGATGGTGGCCGCGACCAGCGGCACCGCCGACCCGACCAGCCACTGCCCGGCGGTCGCCGCGCCCGCGCCCTGCCAGACCGCCGGCATCCGGCCGGAGTAGCCGCGCGACACCATCGCCAGGTAGACCCGCTCGCCGCGCTCGAACGCGCGCAGGAACAGCGCCCCGATCCCGGCGGCGAACCCACGCAGCTGCCACAGGAACCTCGGGTCGTCCCCCCGGGAGACCCGGGCCACCCGCATCCGGCGGGCCTCGCCGACCAGCACGTCCAGGTAGCGCAGCATGAAGGTGGCGATCTGGGTGAGGATCTGCGGGCAGCGCAGCCGGTCCAGGCCGACGATCAGGTCCCGGGTCGTCGTGGTCGCCGCGAGCAGCAGCGACGCCAGTACGCCGAGGGTGCCCTTGGCGATGATGTTCCACCCGCCGAGCAGCCCGTCGACGGAGAGACTCAGCCCCGCCACGTCGACCCGCTCGCCCGCCCCGAGGAACGGCAGCGCGAACGCGAACAGCACGAACGGCAGCTCGATCACCGCCCGGCTGAGCAGCCAGCCCGGCCCCACCCGGGCCAGCGCGGCCACCACCGCGACCAGCAGGGCGTACCCGCCGAAGGCCCAGAACGCCGCGCGCGGGGTGGCCACCACCGCGACGGTGAACAGCACCATCGCGGCGATCTTCACCTCCGGTGGGAGGCGGTGCACCGGCGAGGTCGACTCCCGGTAGAGCACGTGGGCGTGACCGGCCCCCATCGCCGTCCCGCCTACCGGCTGTTCGCCACGCGCGAGGCGTCGTCGCCGCGCCCGCCACCGACCGGGTCGCCCCCGGCCCGGTCCCCGCCGGTCGGTCCGGCGGCGGTGGCGTGGCCGGTGCCCTGCCTCGAGCCCCGGCGGCGCAGCAACCAGAACACGCCGCCACCGACGGCGAAGGTGAGCAGCACCCCGAGGACGCCGGAGAGGCCGGTGGAGAGGAAGTCGTTGTCCACGCCCCGGATGCCGTAGTCGGCCAGCGGGCTGTCGGCCAGCTCGTGGTCCCGCGTCTGCTGGGCCGGGCAGCTGCCGCCGGTGATCTCGTCCTCGGCGTCGACCGTGCAGCCCTTGAGCAGCGACGAGTCCAACCCGTCCGGGTGTGACGAGGCGTAGTTGCTGACCACGCCGGCCAGCAGCAGGGCGACCAGCAGGCCACCGACGACGAATCCCCAGGGACGCTTGCTCATCGGGCACCTCCGGCGACCGGGACGGCGGGAGCCGGCGCGGCCGGCTTCAGTGCGCGCAGCGCGTACACGAGATCGGGGCGGACCTTCGCGACGGTGACCACGGTGGTCGCGGTGATCAGGCCCTCGCCGATGCCGATCAGCAGGTGGGCGCCGGCCATGGTGCCGGCCAGGCCGGCCAGGTTGCCACCCAGGTCGGTGGTGCCGCCCAGCCAGTACTGGAGCACGAAGCCCTGGGACGCGACGACGACGCCGACCAGCGCCGAGACGAAGGCGGTCACGCCGAGCCCGGCCGGAGTGCGGGGCAGCACCCGCAGCAGCAGGGTGATCAGCAGGTACGCCGCGGCGGTGCCGAGGACGGCCATGTTGCTGATGTTCAGGCCGAGCATGGCCACCCCGCCGTCGCCGAAGACCAGCGCCTGCACGACCAGCACGACCGCCACGCAGAGCGCGCCCACCCACGGGCCGACCAGCATCGCGGCGAGCGCGCCGCCGAGCAGGTGACCGCTCACGCCGGCGGTGAAGATCGGGAAGTTGAGCATCTGGACGGCGAAGATGAACGCGGCGACCAGGCCGGCCATCGGGGCGAGCCGGTCGTCCAGGTCGCGCCGGCCACGCAGCACGCACAGGGCCAGCACCGCCAGCGCGAAGGCGGCGAAGAGGGCGGCGACGGGACCGTTGACGATCCCGTTGGAGATGTGCATCGCCAGGGTTTCCACTCGACCTCCCGGGGCGCGGTGGGCGGGCCCGCACCGACGAGGTAAGCCTATTTCCACAGAACCGCTGTTGCCAATAGCTTGCAACAAGCCATGAAGTTGATCACGGCTGCCCGGCGCGTCGCCCCCTCCGGCCCGCGCCGGGGCGGCGGTATGGTTTCCGCCATGACCGCGCCCGCCCGCCTCAACCCCGGTGACCCCGCGCCCGAGTTCACCCTGCCGACCGACACCGGCGAGACCCTCTCCCTGGCCGACCTGCGCGGCCGGAAGGTCATCCTGTACGCCTACCCCGCCGCGATGACCCCCGGCTGCACCAAGCAGGCGTGCGACTTCCGCGACTCGCTCGCCTCGCTCCAGGCGGCCGGCTACGAGGTGGTCGGCATCTCCCCCGACAAGCCGGAAAAGCTGGCGAAGTTCCGCGACCGGGACGCCATCACCTTCCCGCTGGTCGGCGACGCCGACAAGGAGGTGCTCACCGCGTACGGGGCCTACGGCGAGAAGCAGTCGTACGGGCGGACGGTGACCGGGGTGATCCGGTCCACCTTCGTCATCGACCCGGATGGGAAGATCGAGCGGGCGCTCTACAACGTCAAGGCCACCGGCCACGTCGCCAAGCTGCGCCGCGACCTCGGGCTGGACTGAGACCGTCACACCGGTCCACTACCGTTCGCACGTGGTTCGTTACAAATATCCGCCGGAGGCGCTGGCTACTGCGGCAGCACAGGCCCGCAGCATCACCGAGGTGATGCGGCTGCTGGGCGTGCGCCTCAGCGGCGGCTCGCACGCGCACATCAGCCGTCAGCTCAAGCGCTTCGGTATCGATACCTCGCACTTCACCGGAGGTGCTCACAACCGGGGAGAACGCAACATCCGGGTTCCGGCGTCGGCGCTCCTGGTCCGGCGGCCCGAGGGGTCGCGACGGGTCGCCGGGAGCCGGCTGAAGCGAGCGCTGGCATTCATCGGGCTGCCGGAGGAGTGCGAGGTGTGCGGCACCGGCCCGAACTGGCAGGGGGCACCGCTCACGCTGCACGTCGATCACATCAACGGCGATTTCCTGGACAACCGCCCGCACAACCTGCGGCTACTCTGCCCCAACTGCCACAGCCAGACCGCCACGTACGCCGGGGCCCGCCGGCCAGATGTGGTCGCACCCGATGTGGTCTACGATCCGATGGCCGTGACACCAACGGGTTTTCCGATCGGCCGGCGGCTTCGTCGGCCGCCTCAGTGGTCGTGGAAGATGGCGGTGTACGCGGTAAAGGGGCCGTAGCCCAACGGCAGGAGGCATGCGGTTTAGGTCCGTACCAGTGCGGGTTCGAATCCCGTCGGCCCTACTTCTTCACCTGACACCACCCGCCGAGGAAGGTGTCACGCACGTCACGACACGTAGTGCCCCTGCTGACGGCTGGGCCAGGATGGCGGCGTGAGTCTGCGTTTCGTACTCGACCCCGAGCTGACCCCGGAACTGCGTGAGCAGATCGTCCGCCTCTGGGTGGACGTCACCAACGCCGGCGGCGCGGTCGGCTTCGTCGCGCCGGTCACCGTTGCCGACGTCCGCCCCGCCGCCGAGGCGACCTTCGCCGATCTCGTCGACGGCCCGGACCGGTTGCTCGTCGGGTACGACGGCGCACGCCCCGTCGCCGTGCTGGTCTACGCCGACAACCGGTTCCACCTCAAGGCGCACTGGTGCGTGCTGAAGCGGGTGATGGTGCACCCCGACGCCCAGGGCCGGGGGCACGGGCTGGCGTTGCTGCGCGAGGCGGAGCGGCTCGGCCGCGCGCTGGGTCGGGAGGCGCTGCACATCACGGTGCGGGGCGGGTTGGGGCTGGAGCGGTTCTACGCGCGGCTCGGGTACCGGGAGGTGGGCCGGCTGCCGGGCGCGCTGCGGGTCGCCCCGGGCGACGACCGGGACGAGATCCTCATGTGGCTCGACCTGACCGCCGTCGGGGGCCCCGACGCCGCCCCGACCGCCTGACCGCCCTCGCCCGTCCGGGCTCGGTGCTCGCCCGCTCACCCGTTCGCCTCGACTCAGGGCGTCGGCGCCGCGGTGCCGGAACCGGCTGCGGTTCTGGTGAAGCGGCGGGCGAGGTGTGCGAAGGCGTTGGTCAGTTCGTCGGGGCCGATGACGACGATGTCGGCGTCGAATCGGGCGATGGCGGCGGCGAGGCTGGGCCATGACCATGATCCGAGGGTGAGCCGGCAGCGGCCGGGGCCGAATTCCTCGACGACGCCGTCGCGGGTGTAGAGGGCTACGGTGGCGGCGGGCAGGTCGAGGATCACGGTGCCTTGGCAGGGCCAGCCCTCGGAGGCGTCGTCGGAGCCGCGGAACCTGCCAATGACGTAGGTGGCGACGTCTCCTCCGGGCAGCGCGCGCGGGGTGAACCGGGGCCCGTTCGGGGTGCGCAGGGTGATCCGGTCGACGCGGAAGATGCGCCACTCGTCGCGGTCGAGGTCCCATGCGACGAGGTACCAGCGTCCGTCCCAGGTGATGACGTGGTGGGGCTCGACGCGGCGCGCGGGCTTGTCCGCGCTCCCGGAGCCGTAGTCGAAGCGCAGCACCTCGGTGGCGTGGACGGCTGCGCTGATCGCCAGGAGCACGTCGCCGTCGACCGGTGCGCCCGGCCGAGTGGTGGGCGGCTCTACGGCGGTGACTCGCAGGGCGTTGACGCGGTGCCGTAGCCGGGCGGGCATGACCTGCCGGATGGTGTTCAGTGCCCGGGCGGCGGACTCTGCCAGGCCGTCGCCGGGGGTGGTGGCGGCGATCTGCAGGGCGATGGTGAGGGCGACTGCCTGTTCGTCGTCGAACAGCAGCGGGGGCAGTTCCGTGCCGGCGCTGAGCCGGTAGCCGCCGTCGGGGCCTTTGACTGCGGCTACCGGGTAGCCGAGTTCGCGCAGCCGGTCGACGTCGCGGCGCACGGTGCGCAGGCTGATGTCCAGGCGTTCGGCCAGCAGCGTGCCGGGCCAGTCCCGGCGGGCCTGCAGCAGCGACAGCAGGGCCAGCAATCGGGCGGAGGTTTTCGGCATGAATTTGATTCTGCCCCGTAGTAGGTGCCACATCCTGACACCTACTGCTGCGAGTCTTCTCTCAGCCGGGCAGCCCCGGCGATCCGGCCATCTCCCCTTCGACATCGCTCGACAGGAGCCATCATGAGCATCACCACCACCACCCACCTGAACTTCCGCGGCGACGCCCGCCAGGCGCTGAGGTTCTACCAGTCCGTGTTCGGCGGCCAGCTCGCCCTGGTGACCTACTCCGACGCCCACAACGTCTCGGCCCCGGCCGAGGCCGACCAGATCATGTGGGGCCAGGTCCAGGCGGACAACGGCTTCCACGTCATGGCCTACGACGTGCCCGGCAACCAGTCCTACAGCCCGGGTGACAAGCCGGTCTTCGTCTCCGTCCGCAGCCAGGACGAGGACGAGATCACCACCTACTGGAAGGGCCTGTCCGAAGGCGCGGCCGTCGTCCAGGACCTCGGCCCCGCCGGCTGGGCCCCGCTCTACGGCATGCTCAGGGACCGCTTCGGCGTCACCTGGGTTCTCGACGTCGCGGTCGGGTACCACGCCGGCTGACACTCCGCCCGGTGCACGCGCCCGCGCCCCCTGGGCCGCCCGACCTGACCATGGCGGAGCAGCTGTGACCCACCCGCCAACGCCGGTCGCCGGCCAGGCCCCACGGCCCGGCCCGCGCCGTCGTGGTCCAGGCGGCGCCGGCCCTCGACCGGGTACGTGTGCACGGCCGCCTGCCTCACCAGGCCGCCCCGATCCCGTCGCCCGGGTACCAGTGCCGGGCCGGTGTCTCCCGGTACGCGAGGAAGCGGCGGCCGGTGCGTTCGGCGTGTTCGGCGAGAACGTTGGTGGTGGTGACGTTGTCGGTGAGCAGCAGCGCGCCGGGGGCGAGCTTCGGCTCGACGGCGTCGAACTCGCGCTTCTCGTGCGCCCGGCTGTGGTCGCTGTCGTGCAGGAAGAGGTCGACGGGACGGTCGAGGGCCTCGATCGAGGCGATGGAGTCGCCGACGACCAGGTCGACCACCTCCGACCAGGGCGCGGTGCGGGCCAGGTAACCGGCCTCGGGGTTGATGTCCAGCGAGGTGACTCGGCCGGGGTGCCCCTCGGCGGCGTTGCGCAGCAGGGCTGCGGCCAGCACGCAGCTGCCCAGTCCCTTGTCGACGCCGGTCTCCACGACGTGCGCGGGGCGGGTGGCGCGGACCATGGCGTACCAGCCGATCCGGCGGGCGTAGCGGACCTTCCGGTCGGCCAGGCCCCGGCGGGACGCCTCGGCGGTGGCCCGTTCGATGTGCCCGCGCAGTTCCTCGTCGCCCTCGATCTCGGCGAACCAGCCCCGGACCCGGGCCACCGGCACGTCGCACGCGACGCTGACGAACCAGGCCAGGTGCTGCCGGCTCAGCTTGGTCAGCTCGTATGTGTAGTTGTGGTGCTCCCGGGAGGTGACCAGCCACCGGGCGGAGGCCCGGAGCACCTTGGCATCGTGCCGGGCCACCCGGGCGAGCCGCTTGGGGAAGGCGGCGACCGGGGCGAGCCGGGTGCGGGCGATGGCCCGGCGGAGCTTCGTCACGTCCACTGGAGGGTTGTACCAGGTCCGGGCGATGCGCGGGGCCCTCGCCGCCGGAGGGGGTCACGGGCCCGGACCCCCGGCAGGGCGGGGAGTCAGTAGCATGCGCCCATGCCAGATCGTCAGCAGCTCGCGGGGTCCGCGCCGCCCGGCCCGGCGGCCGCCGCCTCCGACGTGGAGCCGCGGCCCCCGGCGCGCCGTCGCCGGGGCCGGCGGATCGCGCTCGTCACGCTGCTGGTGGTCGCCCTACTCGGGGCCGGTGGCGGCGGCGCGGCGGCACTCTACCTGCGCTCGGTGGAGAAGGACATCGAGCGGGTGGACGCCTTCACGGAGGTGCCGCAGGAGAACCGGCCGCCGGTGGTGGCCGGGGACGCCATGAACATCATGGTGCTGGGCAGCGACTCCCGGGACCCGGACGGCACCACGGGCTCGCGGACCGACACGATCATCCTGGCCCACCTGCCGAAGGACCGGAAGAGCGCGCAGCTGGTCTCGATTCCCCGGGACACGTGGGTGCACGTGCCACGGTCGAGGGCCGGGAACGGTGGCCGGGACGCCAAGATCAACGCCGCGTATGCATGGGGCGGCATCCCGCTGATGGTGCAGACGGTCGAGGAGTTCACCCAGGTCCGCGTCGACCACGTCGCGGTGATCGACTTCGCCGGCTTCACGGAGATCATCGACGCCCTCGGCGGCATCGACGTCTACGCGGAGAAGACCTTCACCTCGATCCACCCGCCGTTCCGCACGTTCCGGCAGGGGATGCAGACGATGGACGGGGAGACCGCCCTGGACTACGCGCGGCAGCGCAAGCAGTTCCCGGACGGCGACTTCGCCCGCATCCGGCACCAGCAGCAGGTCATCAAGGCGATCCTCGACAAGGCTGCCTCGGGTGGCATCCTCACCAGCCCGGGCCGCCTCAACGACTTCGTCAAGGCGTCCTCGGCCGCGGTCTCCGTCGACAAGGAGCTGTCCCTGATGGACACGGCGGCCGACCTGCGCGGGCTGCGCGGCCGCAACCTGGTGTTCTTCACCAGCCCGACGCGGGGCACGGGCCGGGTCGGCAGCGAGAGCGTCGTCTTCGCGGACACCGCCAAGGCGAAGACCTTCTACGACGCCGTACGCCGGGACGCGGTGCCGGAGATTCTGGGCGCCGCCGGGAAGTAGGACGCCGGACTGCACTGTCGGCCCTGTCGGGGCGCGCGCGGCACTCGTATCCTTCGTGCGCCACCACGGACCGACCCGTGCCGTCCGTGGCGGCCACGGGGGAAGGACCGACATGTCAGGCCAACCGGCGACGGGAGACCACGCCGCCGCGCCGCGCGACGACGCCGCGCCGTGGGGCGTACCGGCGACCGTGCAGGACCGGGACCGCGGTGCGTGGTTCCCCTCGCCCCGGGCCGACGGCGAGCGGGTGAGCGTGCCCGGCCTGGACACGACGGCGGTGCTGCCGTACGCCGGTTCGCGCGCCTCCCGGCGGACCCGGTGGCTGCGGGCCTGGATGATGACCGCCCCGGTGGACATCGCCGCGCTGCTGGTGCCGCTGGCGCTGCCCCACCAGCATTGGCGCGGCACGCTGGTGATGGCCGGGCTGACTGTCGCGTTCTTCGCGGCGGGCGGCCTGTATCGGGCCCGCCGGCACGTCAGCTTCCTCGACGAACTGCCCAGCCTCTCCGGTCGCCTGCTGGCCTGCGGCGCGATCGTCGCCATCATCGCCGCCCTGCGCCACGGGTCGGCCGAGTACGTGCTCGGCTTCACCCGGCAGGTGGCCCTCGCCGCCGGGCTGGTCGTCGTCGGCCGCGCGCTGACCCGCGAGTTCACCCTCGTCGCCCGCAGGCGCCGGTGGGTGGAGCACAACGCGATCGTCATCGGCAGCGGGCCGACGGCGGTGGAGCTGGCCCGCCTGCTGCGCCGCTACCCCCAGTACGGGCTGCGTTTCGTCGGCTGCGTCGACGCCGCGGCGCGGCCGGCGCCCAGCGCGCACCCGCTGATCGGCACGCTCGACCAGCTCGAGAAGCTCGTGGCGATGGTCGAGTGCGAGGTGCTGCTCATCGCCGACCCCGGCTGCCCGGAGCCGGTGCTGATGGAGGTCCTGCACCGGCCGGGCAACGCGGGCTGCGATCTATGGGCGGTGCCCCGGCTCTGGGGCTCCCGATCCTCCGGCGACCACATCGGGGCGATCCCGATCGTCAAGGTCGGCGACATCACCCTCTCCGGCCCACGGTGGGCGCTCAAGCGCGCGTCGGACATCGCCTTCGCCTCGCTGGCGCTGCTCCTACTCAGCCCGGTGCTGCTGCTCTGCGCGGTCGCGACGTTCCTCGACGGCGGGCGGGACATCTTCTTCCACCAGGAGCGCATCGGCCGGCACGGCCGGACGTTCCGCATCATCAAGTTCCGTTCGATGCGCCCGGTGGACGAGCACGAGTCGCGGACGAACTGGTCGATCGCGCACGACCGGCGGGTGGGACCCGTCGGGCGGTTCATGCGCCGCACGTCCCTGGACGAGCTGCCCCAGCTGTGGAACATCCTGCGCGGCGACATGAGCGTGGTCGGGCCGCGCCCGGAGCGCCCGTACTTCGTGGAGAAGTTCTCCGCCGAGTACCCCACCTACTCCATGCGGCACCGAGCCCCGGTCGGGCTCACGGGGCTGGCGCAGGTCAGCGGCCTGCGCGGGGACACCCCGATCTCCGACCGGGCACGCTTCGACAACTACTACATCGAGAACTGGTCGCTGTGGCTGGACGCCAAGGTGCTGCTGCGCACCGTGGCGGAGGTGTTCCGCGCGGGTGGGCGCTGACCGGTGCCCCGACGGCCCGCCGAGGACAGCGCGCCCCCTTCCCCGAGTTCTGTGGAGATTCAGTTGACGGACGTTACGGTCGTGATCCCGACGACGGGCCGGCCCAGCATCGCCGAGGCGGTCCTGTCTGCGCGCGCCCAGCGGGGGGTGTCCGTGCACGTCGTGGTCGTCTGCGACCTGCCCGAGGTGCCGGCGACGGTGGACGCGCTGCGCGGGGAGATCGACGAGGTGGTCCGTACGGGTGGCGGCCGGCGGGGCTCGTACGCACGCAACCTCGGCGTCGCCCACGCCGCGCCCGGCACCCACGTCGCGTTCCTGGACGACGACGACGCCTGGCTGCCCACCAAGCTGGCGGTCCAGCTTCCCGTCCTGGAGCAGCTGGCAGCCGAGGGCTGGCAGCCGGTGGTGTCGTCCCGGATCCTGCAACGCAAGGCCGGCGGCGAGCCGCTGCCGACGGCGACGCCCACCGAGCTGATCGGCGCGGACGTCCGGCCGGAGGACTACCTCTTCCGCCGCCGCCGCCTCGGCGTCGGCCGCCAGTCACTGGCCACCTCGACCCTGTTGACCACCCACCGGCTCGCCACGGCCTGCCCGTGGGACGAGACCCTCCCCCGCCACCAGGACTGGGACTGGCTGGTCCGGGCCGCCCGCCTCCCCGGCACGCGGATCGCGCAGGTGCCGGAGGCCACCACCGTCTACACCGTGGGCAGCCCCGGGTCGATCTCGGCGGGCGCCGACTGGCGCACCTCGTGGCAGTGGGCGCGCCGGTGGGAAGGGGTGTGGGAGCCGGAGACATTCGCCGACTTCGTCGCCGCCCAGACCCTGCGGTACGCCCTGCAGGCGCGGGACTGGGCGGGCGCGCGCGAGCTGGTGCGCGCCATCCGGCGCAACTCGCCGCCGTCGGCGCCCAACGCGGCCATCGCCGCGCTGGGCCTCGTGCCCCGGGCGACGCTGGAGCGGCTCGCCCTGCGCGGGTCCCGCGCCGCCGACGCGCGACCGGGCGACGGGGTCCGCTGATGCGCCTGCACTTCGTCCTGCCGCAGCTGGAGCCCCTGTACGGCATGGAGCGGGCGGCCGTGCTGCTGATGCGTGGGCTGCGGGCGCAGGGGGTCGAGGTCTCCGCGACCGTGCTGTCCCGGGCCGTCCCGGCCGGCCTCGACGACCTGGCCGTCGACCACCTGGGGCTGGGCACCCGGATCACCCGGCTGGTGGAGGCCGTGCCGCCGCTGCGCCGCCGGCTGCGCGCCCTGCCAGCCGACGTGCAGGTGGTGGCCAGCGGGCTGTGGGGGGCGGTGCCGGTGGGCGCGGCGCTCGCCGGCACCGGCCGCGACTTCGTCGCCTGGGAGCACTCGCTGCTGCCGGCCCGGCTGGACATCGACCGGCGGGTGCGCGCGCTGGCCCGGGCGAGCCGGGCCGCCGCGCTGCGTCCCCGGCTCGTCGTGGCCGTCTCCGACGGCGTGGCGCGGACCGTGCGAAGGCTCGCCCCCGGGCAGCCCGTCGTCACGATTACCAACCCCGTGCCGGTGGGCCCGAACGTCCCGCCCCGACCGGTGGCCGACCCCGACCGGATCCACCTGGTCACCACGGCCGCGTTCCGCCCGTACAAGAACCACGGCTGTGCGCTGGACGCGCTGGCGCTGCTGCCGGAGACGTACCGGCTCTCACTCGCAGGGGACGGCGAGGAACGGGTGCTGCTGCAGGCCCGGGCACGGGAGCTGGGCGTGGCGCACCGGGCCACGTTCCTGGGCCGGGTGCCGGGGGTGGGCGGGCTGCTCGCCGAGGCGGACCTGCTCGTGCACCCGTCGCGGGCCGAGACGTTCGGGTTCAGCGTGGTCGAGGCGGCCGAGGCGGGGCTGCCCGTGGCCGCCCTGCCGGTGCCCGCGCTGGACGAGCTGATCCCGGCCCTGGTGCCCGGCGCCCTGGCGGCGGAGCCGGGCCCGGCGGCGCTCGCCGAGGTGGTGCGGCGGTTGACCGGGGACGGCCGGCCCGGCCCGGACGACTTCGCCCGCGCGTGGCAAGCCCGGTCGGCGACTCTCGACCCGGCTGTGGTGAGCCGCCGGTGGGTCCAGGAGCTGACCCGATGACCGTCGCGGACACCGAGGCCGACCGGCCGGGCGGCCCCGCCGCGCCGGCGCACCGCCGCCGGAGCGACGGCTTCCTGCGCCGCTCGGGCACGTTCCTGGTCGGCACGCTGCTGCGCACCCTCGCGCAGGGCGTGCTCTTCGTGCTGCTGGCCCGGGAGATGCCGATCGAGGCGTACGGGCTGTTCGTCGGCGTCACCGCGCTCGTGGCGGTGGTGTCTCCGTTCGCGTCGGCCGGCGCGCCCAGCCTGATCTTCCAGAGCTACGCCGACGCGCCGGCCGAGTGGCGTCGCCACCTCGCCCGCGGCCTGGTGCTGACCGCCACCTTCGGCGCGGGCGCGGCCATCCTGGTGACCGCGGCGGGGGTGACGATCTGGGGCGGACAGGTGCGCCTGGTGGACGTCGCCGCGCTGGCCGTGGCGGACCTGCTGGCCTGGCGGCTCGTCGAGGTCGTGGCGGCCTCGGTCCAGGCCCGGGGCCGGGTCTTCGCGGCCTCGCTGATCCCCGCCCTGCTGCACGTGTGCCGGCTGGTCGCGGCGGTGGTCCTGGCGCTGGCCGCGACGGGTCCGCTGGCCCTGCACGCGTGGGCCGTGACGGCCGTCGTCGTCTCCGGCGCGGTCTGCCTGCCGGTGCTCTGGTACGGCGCGCGCGGCCCGGGCCGCCTGCCGGTGGACGTGCGCGGCTCGTTCGCGCAGGCCCGCACCGGCATGCTCTTCGCCGTCGGGCTGTCGGCCCAGAGTGTCTACAACGACCTCGACAAGGTGATGCTGTCGCGGCTGGGCAGCCCGGAGGGCGCGGCCGTGTACGCGGCGGCGTACCGGGTGGTCGACTTCGCGTACACGCCGGCGCGGTCGATGGCGGCGGTCGCGTACCCCCGCTTCTTCGAGGCGGGCCGCGCCGGCCCCCGGGCGGCGCTGCGGCTGACCCGCTCGCTGCTGCCGAAGTACCTGGCGTTCAGCGTTCCCGCCGCCCTGCTTCTGGTCGCGCTCGCTCCGACGATGCCGTTGGTCTTCGGCGCGGAGTACGCGGCGGCGACGCCCGCGTTGCAGGGCCTCAGCGCGCTGCTGGTGCTGAAGTCCCTGCACTACCTGGCCGCGGACACCCTGTCGGGCAGCCGCTTGCAGGGGCGGCGTACGGTCTGCCAGATCGCCGTCGGCGTCGTCAACGCGGGGCTGAACGTGTGGCTGATCCCGGCATACGGCTGGCAGGGCGCCGTCGTGTCCAGTCTGGTCTGCGACGCGCTCCTCGTGGCGCTGCTCTGGGGCCTCCTCGCCGCCGTCGTCCGCCGCGATCGTCCGGCCGCCGCCGTCGCGCCGCACCCGGCGTCGACCAGAGAAAGGGATTGAGTTGGTCACCCTCTTCGGAGTCCTGCTGACGGTCGGCGGCCTGGCGGTGGCCGGGTGGCTGCTGGCCACGCGCGGGAAGATCGTCGCCTCGTTCGGCGACGCGCGGACCGCCGTCGCGCTGGTCGCGTTCGCGGTCGGCGCGAACGCCGCGCCGGTGCTCGCCGGGGAGCACAGCTCCGCGCTCATCGGGGTGCTCGTGGCGGGCCTGCTGGCCTGGGTGCTCTGGTCTGGCCGGCACGACCTGCGCAGCCGGGGCGGCGTTAACCTGCGCAGCCGGGGCGGCCTCAGCCTGCGCGGGCCCGACGACCGGTGGCTGCGGGTCGCCTGGGTGGCGGCCGCCGCGCTGCTGGTCTGGTGCGTCGCCGTGGACGCCCTCACCGGGGCGGGGCTCTACGGGTCGCGGCTGGTGGCGTACGCGGCGGCGGGGCTGCTGCTGCTCGCCGGGGCGCTCCTCGCCGGCCGGGCGGCGCTGACCACGCGGGCGACAGCGCACCTCGGGCTGGCCGTGCTGGCGGTGCTGACGATCCCGACGGCCCTGACCGGTTCGGCGGCGTGGCGGTCCTGCACGGCCGGGAAGCTGGAGAAGTGCTCGGCCGCGGGGGCGCTGTTCAAGAGCTTCTTCGACTCTGAGAACTACATCGCGCTGATCGCGTCGTTCACGCTGGTCGCCGCCGTCTGCGCGCTGCGCCGCGCCGAGCTGGCGGCGACGACCGTCTTCTGCCTGCTGATCATCGTGGCGACGGGCTCGCGCACCAGCTACCTGGCGCTCGCCGCCGCCGGGGCGTGGCTGCTCGGCAGCTTCCTGCTGGAGCGCCGCCGCCGGTACGTCCGCATCCACCTGGCCGGTTGCGTGGCGCTGGTGCTGGCGTCCGTCGGCGTCGCCACGTACCTGATGTGGACGGCGTCGAGGACGACGCTGAGCAACCGGGGCAACATCTGGATCGTCGCCCGGGAGCACCTCGCCGACGCGACGGCCACCGGGATCGGCGTGTCGAAGTGGTACCGGCTGCAGGACGCCGGGGACGCGCCGACGCACTTCTTCCACTCCGGGTACGTGCTGGTCGTCTTCGCCGGCGGATTCGTCGCCCTGGCGGTCTGGGCGCTGTGGGCCACGGCGCTGCTGCACGGGCGGGTCGACGACGGGCGGGCGTTCACCGCGAAGGCCCCGGTCGTGCTCCTGCTCGTCTACTCGCTCACCGAGGTGGTGTGGAACCCGCTCTCGGTCGACGGCCTGTCCTGGATCCTCCTGGCGTTGATGCTGACCCGGTCGTGGGTGACGCCTGCGCACCGCCCGCCCGCTACGGGGCCGGTGGACGGCGCCGCCATCACGGGCCGGGGGCGATGGGCAGGTCGGCGAAGGTGAGCAGGCCGGTGCCGGTGGGGTTGACGATCCACGGCCCCGCCCCGGCCCGGCCCAGGTAGCTCACCGCCGTGGCGGCGCCGGCCGGGCCGGAGAGGGTCAGGACCAGCCGGCCGCTCGCCCGGTAGGCGACCCCGACGACCGTGGCGGCGGTGCCGGCGAGGCGGAAGTCGACGCCGACGCCGGGGTCGACCGTCAGCGGGGCGTCGTCGCGGAGCGTGACGACCAGCTCGGTGCGGGCGGCGTCGGTGAAGGCGGCGGAGCGTGGGTTCGGCGGGGCGACCCCCGCGCCGGGCCCCTTGTGGAGGTCCCGGGCCAGCACGGCGAACGCCTGGTCGCCCAGCTCGCGGTACCCCCGCTCCCAGTCGAAGTGGCAGCCGGCGTGGCCGGAGAGCCCGTTGGTGGACAGCACGGTCACCCCGAGGGTGTCGCCCATCCGGCGCTGCGCCTCGCGCAGCTCCGGAGTGCCGCTGTCGCCGCACGGGGAGGTGCGGACCTGGAACACGTAGTACCGGGTCCCCCGGTCCACGTTGGCGCCGAGGTCCGCGCGCCAGTCCCGCAGCAGCGCCGTGACCCCGGCGACGTGGGCGGCCGCCCGGTTGTTGTCAGCCTCGCCCTGGAACCACAGGACGGCGCGCACGTCGCCGATCACCCCGGCCGCCTTGAGCCGCCGTCGCAGCCGGCCGTAGTTGCTGCCCAGGTCGTCGGGGTCGGCGTCGTGGCGCTGGAAGTGGGAGACCTGCCGGCCGTTCTCGGCGCCGTTGAGGACGGCCACCGGAATCCGGTAGGTGTCCATGAGCCGGTGGGCCGCCCGGATGCCCCACTGCCCGACCGAGCCCGGCTGCCGGGCCGCGTCGCCGACGGCGTAGTGCCAGCTCCGGTCAGCGGCGGAGAGGGCACGGTCGGCCACGGGCGAGCCGTAGCTGCGCAGAAAGGGGGACTCCTCCCCCGCCGCCGAGCCCCGCTGCATGCCGGCGACCGCGTTGGACTGGCCCTGGATGACGTAGATGTCGCCGGCCACCACGCCCTCCCACAGGCCGACCCGGCGAGCCACCCCGTCGCCGAGCACCCGCAGCTCCACCCGGTACTCGCGCAGCCCTGCCGTGATCCGGTGCCGCAGGGCGAAGGCCCGCGCGGTTCCGGCCGGCACGGTCTCCTCCCAGCCGTCGGCGCCGCTGCTGACCTTGAGCTGGACGGCGGTGACCCGGGGGTCGGTGACCCTGCCGGACACGGCGACCGTCGCGCCGTTGCCGGCGTCGCGGGGATAGAGCTGGCGGTCGGCGGGATGTTGCGTCACGTCGAGCACCGACGGCCGGGCGTACACGGTCAGCCGGCGCTGGGTGAACTCGGTCGCGTTGGCCGCGAACGTCCAGTCGGGACGATCCCCGGGCGCGGTGCCGATGCCGAGCGACAGCGGCGCGGCGTTCGAGGTGAACCCGTTGACGGCCAGCACGGTCTGCGGCGCGACCGGGGACGGCCGGGTGCCGCCGACCAGGTGCACCTGGAACGAGCCGTACCCGACGGCGGGAAACACGTCGTCGTCGGCGTCGTACCGGACGCCGGACGCGCCGGAGACCTGCCCGGAGCTGCCCGGGCCGTACGAGTTGGGCCACATCTCCAGGTAGCCCGGCAGGCCGGTGCCGGTGCTCAGGCCCGCGACGTTGGTGGCGACCTCCACGTCGTTGACCCGCTGCCGGACGATCCGGCCGTCGCGGCCGGGCGGGCCGAGGCGGCGGGCGTCGGCGGTGAACGGCTCCAGCGCCGTCCAGACCCATTTCGGGCCGGCCGGGCCGGTCAGCTCCAGGCAGTAGCCGACCCGGTCGAAGCCCCGGGCCACCTCCGCCGTCCGGTCGAACGCGTACGCAGGCGGGCGGTCCCGCCAGTCGGCACGCGCGGGCAGGTCCAGCGCGGAGACGGGGACGAAGCCCGTCATGGTCGCCACGTTGGCCGCGCAGGCCGTGGCGTCCACAGGGGCGGCGGGCCGGGCCGTCGGCGCGCCCTCGCCCGCGGACCAGGCGGCCCGCGACTCCCCCGACCTCGACGCCGGCCAGACCACCACGGCGACCGAGGCGAGGAGCAGGCCGACGACCGCCACGGCGACCCAGGCCGGACGCGGCACCGACCGCAGGCGATGCACCTGGGCGCGGACACCGGACACCCTCGCACCTCCACCCGGTCGGGCTGCTCGTCGCGGGCAAGGCTATGCGATGCACGGCGTGCGAGGCCCCCGGGTCTGCCCTCGGGGGTGGACCGGACCGGCCGGACACGTCTGCGATGATGCGCGCCATGGCGGCAACCAGCACGACGGCACCGGTAAGCACCCGATCCGCCGGAGTCGATCTCCTACGGGTCGTGGGCATCGCCGCCGTGGTCGTCGGTCACGTGTGGAGCGACAGCGTCACCCGGGCCGCCGTCTACACCTGGCACGTGCCCCTGTTCTTCCTGCTCACCGGCTACTTCTGGACGCCCGGACGCCCGCTGCACGGCGAGCTGCGCAAGCGCTGGCGAACCCTCGGCCTGCCGTACGTGACGTGGTTCTTGCTGCTCTTCGCCGCGCTGGCCGTCGCCGACGCCGCCACCGGGGAGGCGGCCGAGGGCGCGTTCCGCTCCGCGCTGTGGGGCGGCACCGCTGCCGTCCGGCCCTTCTCGGCGTTCTGGTTCGTCTCGGTGCTCCTGCTGATCGCCGTCGCGTACCGCTGGCTGGAGCGTTTCCCGGCGGCGGTCACCTGGGCGGTGGCCCTGGGCGGGCTGGTCGCCGCTCATCTCGCGCCCGGCGCGGTCACCGCCGGCCCGCTCGGGGTCTTCCTCGTCCCGGCCTGCCTGGTCTTCGTGCTCGCCGGCCGGCTGCTGCGCCGATTCCGCGAGCGCGTGCCGGTGGGCCTGGCGGCGGCGATGCTGGCGCTCGGCGTAGTCCTGGTGGCCACCGGCCTGAGCACCCCGTTGGACGTGAAGGCCGGCGACTTCGGCCGGCCCGTGCTGGGCGTGCTGACCGCCGTGCTGATCAGCGGCGGCCTGGTCCGGCTCGCCGAGGGGCTGGACGGGCACGTCGGCGCTCGGGTGGCCCGGGCGAGCGGTTGGCTCGCGGCGTGCGGCATCGCCGTCGTGCTCAGCCACGCGGCGATCCTGTGGGTGCTGCGGACCCCGCCGGAGGGCGGCTGGTTCGATCTGGCCGCCGCGCTGGTGCTGCCCTGGGCGTTCGCCCTGGTGGTGCTGCGCACCCGGGTCGGCCCGTACCTCACCGGAACGACCGCACCCGGCCGCTGACCGCACCCTGCCGTTACGCCCGGCCGCGCCGCCGCAACAGCAGCACCACCAGGCCGACGAGCCCGGCCGCGAACGCGCCCCCGGCCACGGCGAGCAGCGGTACCGCCCAGCCCGGCCGGTCCGCCCCGCCGTCGGTGCCGCCGCTGTCCACCGCCGCCTGCCGGTAGACCTGCGCCAGCAGGTTCGCCGGCGAGTCCCGCACGACGCCGTCCAGCTCGCTGATCGCGGCGGAGTTCCGACCGGCGAAGTAGGCGTCCAGGCCGCTGCGGTACCGCTTGTCAACCTCGCCGAGGCTGTTCTCGACGCCGGCCGCGCCGAGCAGGCCGGCCACGGCGGACACCGGGACGACCACCCGGTTGGCCTTGTCGGGGCGCAGGATGTCGTTGTCCAGCATTCCGACCACCCGCCCGCCGGCGTCGATGGCGATGCCGCCCCGCGAGTAGAGCCCCAGGTCATCGTTGATCCGGTACGCGTTCACCGGCGACGGGGCGTCCACCCCGGTCACCGTCACCGGCTTCGACGACACCGTGTACGTGGCGGAGCGGTAGCTGGTGTCCGTGGTGCCGTACCCGAGGACGAGCAGGGAGGTCTCTGCGGCGACGGTGGCCGACGGGTTCAGCTCGGCGGTGGGGAGGTTCTCCTGGGCCAGCTTGACCAGCGCGACGTTGCCCTCCTCCAAGGTGAGGGCGCGCACGACGGTGCCGGGGATCGCCGGGGTGTCGGTGACGTCGCCCTTGGCCACGTTGAGCTGCCCGTACAGCCGGGCCTCGGGCTGGGTCCCGGCCTCGGGACCGGTGAAGACGGCGGTCCGCTGCCGGGCCTTGACGAAGGCCGCGACCTCGGAGCGCTCGAGGGTGCCCCCTGCGGCGAGCGCGTTGCCCAGGGCGCTGAGTGCGTTGGAGAGCAGGATCTCCGGGGTCGGCTGCACGCACTGGCTGTTGGTCAGGACGTGCCCGTCGGGGCGGGCCACGAAGCCGGTGCACCGCCGGTTGAGGATGACCGGGGCCTTGCGCAGCAGCGCGTTGTCCACCTTGTTCCGTACGTACCCGGTGACGACGACCTCCATGAACACCATGGACGGCCCGACGGTGGCCAGCGCCCGCTCCTCGGGGCTGCGCAGCGCGGCCTGCGCCCACGGCTTGAGGCCGGGGCTGACCGGGGTGGCGCTCGGGAAGGCGGTGGACGTGGCGGTCGGCGCCGGCGCCTCGGGGCCGTCGGCCGTGACGCCCCAGACGCCGACCCCGCCAGCCGCCAGGGCGACCAGCAGCAGCGCCGCGACGGCGGCCAGCGGCCCGACGCCACCCCGCCGGGGCGACGCGGAGGGCTGGATGCGACGGACCGGCGAGGCGAACGGGTCGTGCGGCGGGACGCTCACCGGCTGGTGCTGCGGCGGCACCGACACGGGCCGGTCGGTGGCGAACCCCGGAACCGCGGAGACCGAGCGGGGCGGCCCGGAAACCGACCGCGCTGCCCCGGAGACGGACTGCGGGACCCCGGAGACGGACTGCGGGACCCCCGAGACCGGGTGCGGCTGTCCGGAGTCCGGTCGAAGCTGGTACGGGTCGCCCTGCAACGCCCACGCGGCGACCGGCCCGCCGGAGGTCGACTGGGTGGGGATCGGCCCACCGGACGTCGGTCCACCCGACGTCGGCTGCGTGGTCGGCCCGGTGGCCGGGTGCGCCGTCGGCCCGGTGGCCGGGTGCGCCGTCGGCCCGGTGGCCGGGTGCGCCGTCGGCCCGGTGGCCGGGTGCGCCGTCGGCCCGGTGGCCGGGTGGACGGGCATATGGAGCATCGCGACCGTGCTGTCGTCGCGCGCCTGCTCGGCGCGGATCGGGTGGCCGAGCGCCTGGAAGAGGTGCTCCGCGCCGGGCCCGCCGTCGGCGGCGTACGCGGCCCAGGGCACGGCGGCGTCGAAGTCGGCGCCGATGTAGGGGCGGCCACCGCCGCCGGGCGCGGCCAACATGTCGGCCATGCCGGAGAAGGCCCGCCGCCACTCGAGGTGCTCGGCCACCAGCGGGTCGAGTACCGCGACCGTGACCAGCCGGTCCTGCCCGTCGACGGCCCACCAGGCTCTGCCGACCTGGCAAACGCCCATCACCTCGGTGAACCTGTACGGACCGTCCGGCTGCATGCCCCACACTCCTTTGCTCACCCGCCGTGCGGATAGTACAGAGACTTGTCAGCCCGGAGCATCGCTCCGCCGGTGTTCCCGGGCCGGGGGCCCTGCGCTCGTAGGAGGTCAGGCCACGGTCGACGACGCCGGTGATCGACTCGGGCGCCCCGGCGGCGGCGACGGTGACCGCGCCGCCCGAGATCGAGTGCCCCACCAGCACGGCCGGTCCGCCGAGCTGCCGCACCAGCGCGATCAGGTCTTCCGCCGGCCACGGCAAGGAACTCGGTCAACGTCGGGGGTTGCCCGTGAAAGTTCCCATGCATAGAGTCGCCGCATGAATGAGGAAGCCACCGTCGCGGCGTCCGCCGACCGGGTGCTCGACCTCTTCCGGGGCGTGCGGCTCACGCCCACGCAGCGCCGGATCGCGCACAGCCTGGTGCAACACGCCGCCACGGCGGCATACCTCTCCGCGGCCGAGGTGGCCGAGCTGGCCGGGGTCAGCCAACCGTCGGTGACCCGGTTCGCCGTGGCGCTCGGCCACGACGGCTACCCGGCACTGCGCCGCCGGCTGCGCGAACTGACCGGTGCGGCCACCGGCGGGTCCTCCGACGGCGGCAACGAGCTGCAACGCGCCGTCCGGGCCGAGGCGGCCAACCTGGAGCGGCTGGCCGGGCAGCTCGCCGACCCGGACCGGATCGCCGAGACGGGCGAACTGCTCGCCGCGAGCCGCCCGCTGCCGGTGCTCGGGCTGCGGGCCGCCGCGCCGCTGGCCGCGTACTTCGCGTACTTCGCCGCCAAGGTGCACCCGGACGTACGGGTGCTCGACGACGGCGGCAGCCTGCTCACCGACCGCCTCGAACAGGCCGCCGCCGCCGGGGCGACCGCCCTGCTGGCGTTCGTGCTGCCCCGCTACCCCCGGGAGACCCTGGACGCGCTGCGCGAGGCGCGGGCCGCCGGGCTCACCGTGGTGGCCATCACCGACTCGCCGGTCAGCCCGGCCACCGACCACGCCGAGGTGGTGCTCCCCGCCGCCGTCGGCACCGATCTGGTGTTCGACCTGCACACCGCCCCGATGACCCTGGCGATGGTGGTCCTCCAGGCCATCTGCGACGCCGCGCCCGCCGAGACCCAGCGCCGGCTGGAGGCCTTCGAGTCCTCCGCCGCCCGTCGCCAGTTGTTCCTCGGCTGAGAGGAGAACCGAGATGTCCCAGCCCGTCCACGCCGCCCGTGGCACCGCGCTGACCGCCCGGGGGTGGCCGCAGGAGGCCGCCCTGCGGATGCTGATGAACAACCTCGACCCGGAGGTGGCCGAGCGCCCCGACGACCTGGTCGTCTACGGCGGCACCGGGAAGGCCGCGCGGGACTGGCCGTCGTACCACGCGCTGGTGCGCACGCTGACCGACCTGCGCGAGGACGAGACGATGCTGGTGCAGTCCGGCCGCCCGGTCGGGGTGCTGCGCACCCACGAGTGGGCGCCCCGGGTGCTGCTGGCCAACTCCAACCTGGTCGGCGACTGGGCCACCTGGCCGGAGTTCCGCCGCCTGGAGCAGCTCGGCCTGACCATGTACGGGCAGATGACCGCCGGGTCATGGATCTACATCGGCACCCAGGGCATCCTCCAGGGCACGTACGAGACGTTCGCCGCCGTCGCCGCGAAACGATTCTCCGGGACGTTGGCCGGGACGCTGACCCTGACCGCCGGATGCGGCGGGATGGGCGGGGCCCAGCCCCTCGCGGTCACCATGAACGGCGGCGCGTGTCTCATCGTCGACGTGGACCGCACCCGGTTGGAACGCCGGGTCCACGACCGCTACCTCGACGAGGTCGCCGACTCCCTGGACGACGCGGTGGAGCGGGCGCTCGCCGCGAAGCGGGACCGCCGCGCGCTCAGCGTCGGCGTGGTGGGCAACGCCGCCACCGTCTTCCCCGAGCTGCTGCGCCGGGGCGTGGAGATCGACATCGTCACCGACCAGACCAGCGCGCACGACCCGCTGTCGTACCTGCCGGAGGGGGTGGAGCCGGCCGACGCCGGGGACTACGCGCGGGCGAAGCCGGCCGAGTTCACCGACCGCGCGCGGGCCTCGATGGCGAGGCACGTCGAGGCGATGGTCGGCTTCCTCGACGCGGGGGCCGAGGTCTTCGACTACGGCAACTCGATCCGGGGCGAGGCGCGCCTCGGCGGGTACGAGCGGGCGTTCGACTTCCCCGGTTTCGTGCCGGCGTACATCCGTCCGCTGTTCTGCGAGGGCAAGGGCCCGTTCCGGTGGGCGGCGCTGTCCGGCGACCCGGCCGACATCGCCGCCACCGACCGGGCGATCCTCGACCTGTTCCCGGAGAACGAGTCGCTGGCCCGGTGGATGCGGCTGGCCGGTGAGCGGGTCGCCTTCCAGGGACTGCCGGCCCGGATCTGCTGGCTCGGCTACGGCGAGCGGGACAAGGCCGGGGTGCGGTTCAACGAGATGGTCGCCTCCGGCGAGCTGAGCGCGCCGGTCGTCATCGGCCGGGACCACCTGGACTGCGGCAGCGTGGCCAGCCCCTACCGGGAGACCGAGGCGATGGCCGACGGCTCCGACGCGATCGCCGACTGGCCGCTGCTCAACGCGCTGGTCAACACCGCCAGCGGGGCGTCCTGGGTGTCCATCCACCACGGCGGCGGGGTCGGCATCGGCCGGTCCATCCACGCCGGCCAGGTCTGCGTCGCCGACGGCACCGCGCTGGCCGGGCAGAAGATCGAGCGGGTGCTCACCAACGACCCGGCGATGGGCGTCATCCGGCACGTCGACGCCGGCTACGACGCCGCCCGCGAGGTCGCCGACCACACCGGCGTGCGGGTGCCGATGGCCGAGGGCCAGGCATGACGGCGGACTCCGCGAACCACGCGGACCTCGCGGACCTGGCCGGCCGGTTCCGGCTGCTCTGGGACTCCATCGCCCCGGTCGGCCGGGACCCTGGCAGCGGCGGCTACCTGCGGTATTCGTTCACGGAGCCGGAGCTGGCGCTGCGCGACTGGTTCCGGGCGCAGGCCGCCAGCCGGGGCATGCCGGTCACCGCCGACGGCAACGGCAACCTCTTCGCCCGCTGGGGCGACCCGGCCGCCGGGGACGCGGTGCTGACCGGCAGCCACTTCGACTCGGTGCCGCACGGCGGCGCGTACGACGGGCCGCTCGGCATCGTCAGCGCGTTCCTCGCCGTGGACGAGCTGCGCGCCGCCGGGGCGACCCCGGTCCGTCCCCTCGTCGTGGCCGCGTTCGCCGAGGAGGAGGGTGCCCGGTTCGGCGTACCGTGCCTGGGGTCACGGCTACTCACCGGCGCGCTCGACCCGGGCCGTGCGGCCGGCCTGCGCGACGCCGACGGGGTCAGCCTGGCCGAGGCGCTGGGCGACCGGCCCGCAGGCGCACGGCCCGACCTGCTGGGCGGGTTCTCGTGCTTCGTGGAGCTGCACGTCGAGCAGGGCCGCGCGCTGGTCGAGTGTGACGCGCCGGTCGCGGTCGCCAGCGCCATCTGGCCGCACGGCCGCTGGCGCTTCGACTTCCACGGCGAGGGCAACCACGCGGGTACGACCCTGATGGCCGACCGCCGCGACCCCATGCTCACGTACGCGTTCACCGTGCTCGCGGCGAACAAGGAGGCCCGGCTGCGCGGCGCGCACGCCACGGTCGGTCGGGTCCGGGTCGAGCCGAACGCCACCAACGCGATCCCGTCGAAGGTGACCGGCTGGCTGGACGCCCGCGCGGCCGAGCCGGACACGCTGACCGGCCTGGTCGACGCGGTGCGCGCCAAGGCCACCGAACGGGCCGGCCGGGACGGCACGGAGGTCACCCTCACCGAGGAGTCGGCGACCCCGCTGGTCGCCTTCGACGGCGGCCTCGGCGGGCGGCTGGCGGCGCTGCTGGGCGCGCCGGTCCTGCCGACCGGGGCGGGTCACGACGCCGGGGTGCTGGCCGGGCACCTGCCCACCGCGATGCTGTTCGTGCGCAACCCGACCGGGGTGTCGCACTCCCCCGCCGAGGCGGCCACCGACGCCGACTGCGCCGCCGGGGTCGCCGCCCTGGCCCGGGTCCTGGAGGAGCTGACATGCGTCTGATCCAGCTTCCGGCGGCCGGGCCGGCCACGAACCCAGGGCCGGCCCGACACACGCCGGCCGGCGGGGACGCCGCGGGCAGGCCCCGCACGCCAGCCGGCGGGAACCCCACCCGAACCGGCCCCCGCACGCCAGCCGGCGGGAACCCCACCCGAGGCGGCCCACACACCCCGGGCCCTATGGAGCTGCCCGCACAGACGGGGCAGAGGCCGGGTACGGCACCTCGCCCCTCGCCCTCGCCCTCGCCCTCGCCGTCGCCCTCGCCCTCGCCCTCGCCCTCGCCGTCGCCCTCGCCCTCGCCCTCGCCGTCGCCGTCGCCGTCGCTGGCACCCTCGCGGTCGCGGTCGCTGGGCGCGGTAGCGCAGACGGGGCAGCTCCAAAGGGGGCGGAAGAGATGACCCCGACCCGCTGGCTCGCCGAGTACGCGTGGCTGCCCGACCGGGCCGAGCCGACCGCCGACGTGCTGATCGAGGCCGAGGACGGCCGGATCACCGCCGTCACCCCGCTCGGCGGCACGGGCACGCCCACAGCCGGGGTGGAGGTGCTCGGCGATGCCACCCGGCTGCCCGGGCTGACCCTGCCCGGGCTGGCCAACGCCCACTCGCACGCGTTCCACCGGGCGCTGCGCGGACGCACCCACGGCGGCCGGGGCGACTTCTGGACCTGGCGGGATGTCATGTACGAGGTGGCGGCCCGGCTCGACCCGGACAGCTACCTGGCCCTGGCCCGGGCCGCGTACGCCGAGATGGCGCTGGCCGGGGTCACCTGCGTCGGCGAGTTCCACTACCTGCACCACGGCCCCGACGGCACGCCGTACGCCGACCCGAACGCGATGGGGGCAGCCCTGGTCGAGGCCGCCACGCAGGCCGGGATCCGGCTCACCCTGCTGGACGCCTGCTACCTGACCGCCACGGTGGACGGGGAGCCGCTGACCGGGCCGCAGCGGCGGTTCGGCGACGGCGACGCCCTGCGCTGGGCCGACCGGGCCTCGGCTCTCGCCGACACCGTCGAACGAACCGGCGGCACCGGGCAGGCCGGCGGCACCGGGCGCGCGCTGGTCGGGGCGGCCGTGCACTCGGTCCGCGCCGTGCCGGCGGAGCAGCTCGCCACGGTGGCCGGCTGGGCCGACCGGCGCGGGGCGCCGCTGCACCTGCACCTGTCCGAGCAGCCCGCCGAGAACGACGCCTGCCGGGCCGCGCACGGCCGCACGCCGGCCCGACTGCTGGCCGACCACGGGGTGCTCGGCCCCGGCACCGTCGCCGTGCACGCCACCCATCCCACCAGCGCCGACGTGACTCTGCTCGGTGACACCGGCACCGGCGTCTGCCTCTGCCCCACCACCGAGCGGGACCTCGCCGACGGGATCGGGCCGGCCCGCCGGCTGGCCGAGGCGGGCGTCGCGCTGAGCCTGGGCAGCGACAGCCACGCCGTCGTCGACCTGTTCGAGGAGGCCCGCGCGGTGGAGCTGGACGAGCGGCTGCGTACCCGGCGGCGTGGCCACTTCGCCCCGGCCGAGCTGCTGGCCGCCGCGACCGTCGCCGGGCACGCCGCGCTCGGCTGGCGCGACGCCGGCCGGATCGCCGTCGGCGACCGCGCCGACCTGGTCACCGTACGGCTGGACAGCGCCCGCACGGCCGGGGTGCCGCCGGTGGGGGCGTTCTTCGCGGCGACCGCCGCCGACGTCGCCTCGGTCGTCGTGGACGGCCGGCAGGTGGTCGCCGACGGGCGGCACCTGAGGGTGGACGTGCCGCGCGAGCTGCGTACCGCGATCGGGGCGGTGACCCGGTGAGCAGCCTGCTGGTCGACAACATCGGTGAGCTGGTGACCAACGTCGCCGGCACCGGCGACGGCAGCCCGCTCGGGCTGCGCCGCGACTCGGCTGTGCTGGTCGAGGACGGGCACGTCGCCTGGGTCGGCCCGGCCCGGTACGCGCCCGCCGCCGACCGGCGGATCGACGCCGGGGGGGCGGCGGCGCTGCCCGGGTTCGTGGACAGCCACGCCCACCTGGTGTTCGCCGGGGACCGGGCCGCCGAGTTCGCCGCCCGGATGGCCGGCCAGCCGTACACCGGCGGGGGCATCCGGACCACGGTCGGCGCGACCCGGGCGGCCTCCGACGACACGCTGCGGGCCACCGTGCGCCGGCTGGTCGGCGAGGCGATGCGGCAGGGCACCACCACGATCGAGATCAAGAGCGGGTACGGGTTGACCGTCGCCGACGAGGCCCGGTCGCTGCGGATCGCCGCCGAGGCCAGCGAGGAGACGACGTTCCTCGGCGCGCACGTCGTCCCCGCCGAGTACGCCGACCGCCCCGACGACTACGTGGGGCTGGTGTGCGGGCCGATGCTCGCCGCCGCCGCCCCGTACGCCCGCTGGGTGGACGTGTTCTGCGAGCGGGGCGCGTTCGACGCCGACCACGCCCGGGCCATCCTCACCGTGGGGCAGGCGGCCGGGCTCGGGGTGCGGCTGCACGCCAACCAGCTCGGCCCCGGCCCGGGCGTGCGGCTCGGGGTGGAGCTGGGGGCGGCCAGCGTCGACCACTGCACCCACCTCGACGACGCGGATGTGTCCGCGCTCGCCGACTCGACCGCGCCCGACGGGTCGGGGACGGCCACCGTCGCCACACTGCTGCCCGGGGCGGAGTTCTCCACCCGCTCGCCGTACCCGGACGCGCGCCGGCTGCTCGACGCCGGCGTCACCGTGGCCCTGGCGACGGACTGCAACCCCGGCTCGTCGTACACCTCGTCGATGCCGTTCTGCGTCGCCCTCGCCGTACGCGAGATGCGGATGACCCCGGCGGAGGCGGTCTGGGCCGCGACCGCCGGGGGCGCGCGGGCGCTGCGCCGCACCGACATCGGGGTGCTGCGGCCCGGCGCCCGGGCCGACCTGACCATCCTCGACGCCCCATCGCACCTGCACCTGGCCTACCGGCCCGGTGTCCCCCTGATCCACCAGGTTCTGCACAACGGAGTGCCGCAATGTCGATCGTGACCGTCCAGCCCACCGGAATCTGCCCCGCCGACGTGCTCGCCGTGGCCCGAGGCAGCGCCCGGGTCGTCCTCGCCCCGTCCACCGTGGACGCGATGGCGGCCAGCCGGTCCATCGTGGACCGGATCGAGGCCGCCGGCCGGCCCGTGTACGGCGTCTCCACCGGCTTCGGGGCCCTCGCGAACACCTTCGTCGCGCCGGAGCGGCGAGCGGAGCTGCAACACGCGCTGATCCGCTCGCACGCCGCCGGGGTGGGCGCTCCGATGCCGCGCGAGGTGGTCCGGGCGATGATGCTGCTGCGCGTCCGCTCGCTGGCGCTGGGCCGCTCCGGGGTCCGCCCGCTGGTCGCCGAGGCCCTGGTCGACCTGCTCAACCACGACGTCACCCCCTGGGTGCCGGAGCACGGCTCGCTCGGCGCGTCCGGCGACCTGGCCCCGCTGGCGCACTGCGCGCTGGTGCTGCTCGGCGAGGGCTGGGTGCTCGGCCCGGCCGGCGAGCGGCTCGACGCCGCCGACGCGCTGCGCGAGGCCGGGCTGACCCCGCTGGAGCTGGCCGCCAAGGAGGGGCTGGCCCTGATCAACGGCACCGACGGCATGCTCGGCATGCTGCTGCTGGCCATCAACGACGCGGCGCACCTGTTCGCCATGGCCGACGTGACGGCCGCCCTGGCCATCGAGGCGATGCTCGGCTCCGAGCGGCCGTTCCTGCCGGAGCTGCACGCGATCCGCCCGCACCCCGGCCAGTCGGCGTCGGCGGCGAACATCCACCGGCTGCTCCAGAAGTCGGCGGTGATGGACTCGCACCGCGACGACCTGGCGCATGCCGTGCAGGACGCGTACTCGATGCGCTGCGCGCCGCAGGTCGCCGGCGCGGCCCGGGACACCCTGGACTTCGTCCGGACCGTGGCCGACCGGGAACTGGTGTCCGTGGTGGACAACCCGGTGGTGCTGCCGGACGGCCGGGTCGAGTCCACCGGGAACTTCCACGGCGCCCCGCTCGGCTTCGCCGCCGACTTCCTGGCCATCGCCGCCGCCGAGGTGGGGGCGATCTCCGAGCGGCGGGTGGACCGGCTGCTCGACGTGACCCGGTCCCGGGAGCTGCCGGCGTTCCTCTCCCCCGACGCCGGGGTCAACTCCGGGCTGATGATCGCCCAGTACACGGCCGCCGGGATCGTCGCGGAGAACCGCCGGCTGGCCGCACCCGCCTCGGTGGACTCGCTGCCCACCAGCGGGATGCAGGAGGACCACGTCTCGATGGGCTGGGCGGCGACGAAGAAGCTGCTCACCGTGCTGGACAACCTGACCAGCCTGCTCGCGGTGGAGCTGCTGGCCGCCGTACGCGGGCTCCAGCTACGCGCCCCGCTGACGCCGTCGCCGGCCGGTCGGGCCGCCCTGGCCGCGCTCGGCGAGGCGGCCGGGGAGCCGGGGCCCGACGTGTTCCTCGCCCCGCTGATGGAGGCGGCCCGGGCCGTGGTGGCCGGCCCGGAGCTGCGGGCCGCGATCGAGCGGGAGATCGGCCCGCTCGGCTGACCGCCGGGGGTGGCGCAAGCCGGGCACCCGGCACGACCCGCCCCCGGCGATCCGTCGCCCGCAGTCAGGCCGCCGGCGGGAGGACCTTGGCGATCAGCTTGGCCAGCTCGCGCAGCGCCTTGCCCCGGTGGCTGATCGCGTCCTTCTCCGGCGGGGTCAGCTCCGCGTTGGTGCGCTCCTGGCCGTCGCCGAGGAAGATCGGGTCGTACCCGAAGCCGCCCTCGCCGCGCGGCGCGCGCAGCAGCCGGCCGGCCTGCCGGCCGTCGACCAGGTGCTCCTTGCCGCCGGGCAGCACCAGCGCCACCGTGCAGACGAACGACGCGCCCCGGTTGTCGTCGGGCAGGTCGGCGATCTGGTCCAGCACGAGCTGGAAGTTGGCCCGGTCGTCGCCGTGCCGGCCGGCCCAGCGGGCGCTGAACACCCCCGGCATCCCGTTGAGGGCGTCGACGGCGAGGCCGGAGTCGTCGGCGATGGTGACCAGGCCGGTGCGCCGGCAGCCCTCCCGCGCCTTGATGAGCGCGTTCTCGCCGAAGGTCAGGCCGGTCTCCGGCAGCTCCGGGTAGTCCTCGACGTCGTCGAGGCCGAGCAGTGCGACGCGGTGCGCGCCGAGCGCGCCGTCGAGGATCCGCTGGAGCTCGATCAGCTTCTTCCGGTTACGGGTGGCGAGCAGCACCTTGTTCATGAGAGAGCCTTCCGCTGGGCCTCGGCCAGTTCCGCGCAGCCGGCGACGGCCAGGTCGAGCAGGGCGTCGAGCTGGTCCCGGGCGAAGACCCCGGACTCCCCCGTCCCCTGCACCTCGACGAACTCGCCGGTGCCGGTGCAGACCACGTTCATGTCGACCTCGGCCGCCACGTCCTCTTCATAGCAGAGGTCCAGCCGGGCCTCGCCCGCAATCACGCCGACGCTCACCGCGGCGACGGAGCGGTGCATCACCTTCTCCGGCTTTCCGGCCAGCGACTTGCGGGCGGCCAGCCAGCTCACCGCGTCGTGCAGCGCCACGTAAGCGCCGGTGACCGCTGCGGTGCGGGTGCCGCCGTCGGCCTGAAGGACGTCGCAGTCCAGCACGATCGAGTTCTCGCCGAGCGCCTTGAGGTCGATGCCGGCCCGCAGGCTGCGGCCGATCAGCCGGGAGATCTCGTGGGTCCGCCCGCCGACGCGCCCCTTGATGCTCTCCCGGTCCGAGCGGGTGTTCGTGGCCCGGGGCAGCATCGCGTACTCGGCGGTCACCCAGCCGAGCCCGGAGCCCTTGCGCCAACGGGGCACCCCCTCTGTGACGCTGGCCGTGCACAGCACCCGGGTCTCGCCGAACTCGACGAGCACGGAGCCCTCCGGGTGGGTGCTCCAGCCCCGGGTCAGGGTCACCGGTCGGAGTTGGTCGGGCCGCCGCCCGTCAGGTCGCGCCATGCCTGCACCCTATGCGGTGCGGTGATCGAACCGCCCCGGGGTGTCCCGCTGTCCGGGCCCGCCACAGGCCGAGGTCGGTCAGACGTCGTAGCAGGCGCCCGAGCGGACCACTTCCAGCGGCCCGTCGTACGCGGCGCCGGCCGCCTCGACGGTGAGCGCCTCGCTGCCCCACGCGGCGACCAGGTGGGTCAGCAACAGTCGACCCACCCCCGCCTTGGTGGCCGCCTCGCCGGCCTCCCGGCCGGTCAGGTGCAGGTCCGGCGGGTTGTCCACCCCGTCGAGGTAGCTCGCCTCGCAGAGGAAGACGTCGGCGTCCTGGGCCAGCCGCAGCAGCGCCTCGCACGGCGCGGTGTCGGACGAGTAGCAGAGCACCCGGCCGTCGTGCTCGAGCCGCACCCCGTACGTCTCGACGGGGTGGTTCATCCGGTCGACGGTGACGGTGAACGGGCCGATCGGGAACGTGCCCGGTTCGAGGCCGTAGAACTGGTAGACATCCTCGACGGTGCTGTCCTCCTGCCCGTAGGCCAGCGCCAGCCGGTCCGGCGCGCCGGAGGGGGCGTACACCGGCAGGGGCGGGCACGGGCCGTCCGGGGCGTACCGGCGCACCACCACGTACGACACCGCGTCGAGCATGTGGTCGCAGTGCAGGTGGGTGAGGAGGATGGCGTCCGGGGCGTGCAGCCCGGCGTAGCGCTGGAGGGTGGACAGCGCGCCGGGGCCGAAGTCGACCAGCAGCCGGAAACCGTCGGTCTCGACCAGGTAGGCCGAGCACGGGGAGTCGGGGCCGGGGAAGCTCCCGGCGCAGCCGAGAACGGTCAGTCGCATGTGGTTGTCCCGCTGTCACGAACCGTAGTCGTCACGTCGGCCGCCGTCCCGTCCATGATCTTCATCGACGTGTACGACACGCTGCGCAGCCTACGCTGGCGCACGCCGGGGCAAGAATCATCTAGTGGAAGTTGTCATCAACGTGACACCCGCAGCCGCTGCCGGACGGAGACGACGGACGGGCCGGACCGGTCACCCGGTCACGGCCCGTCGGCGCCGTCAGGCTCGTCCTCAGGCCCAGAGCTGCCCCTCCAGGGCCTCCTCGGCGTCGGCGAGGGTGCCGCCGTACGCGCCGGTGCTGAGGTACTTCCAGCCGCCGTCGCAGACCACGAACGCGACGTCGGCCCGGCGGCCGTCCCGGACCGCCTCGTGCGCCACCGCCAGGGCGGCGTGCAGGATGGCCCCGGTGGAGAAGCCGGCGAAGATCCCCTCCACCTCCACGAGCTGCCGGGTACGCAGCACGGCGTCCCTGGTGCCGACGGAGAAGCGCCGGGACAGCACGGTGGCGTCGTAGAGCTCCGGGACGTACCCCTCATCGATGTTGCGCAGCCCGTAGACCAGTTCCCCGTAGCGGGGCTCGGCGGCCACGACCTGGATGCCCTCGACCTTCTCGCGCAGGTAGCGCCCGGTGCCCATGAGGGTGCCGGTGGTGCCGAGCCCGGCCACGAAGTGGGTGATCGTGGGCAGGTCCTGGAGCAGCTCCGGCCCCGTGGTCTCGTAGTGCGCCCGGGCGTTCGCCTCGTTGCCGTACTGGTAGAGCATCACCCAGTCGGGGTGTTCGGCGGCGATCTGCTTGGCGGTGGCGACTGCCTGGTTGGAGCCGCCGGCGGCCGGCGAGAAGATGATTTCCGCGCCGTACATCCGGAGCAGTTGGACCCGCTCGGTCGAGACGTTCTCCGGCATCACGCAGACCACCCGGTAGCCCCGCAACTTTGCCACCATGGCCAGCGAGATGCCGGTGTTGCCGCTGGTCGGCTCCAGGATGGTGTCGCCCGGGCGGAGCCGGCCGTCGGACTCGGCCCGGCGGACCATGAACAGGGCCGCCCGGTCCTTGATGCTGCCGGTCGGATTCCGGTCCTCCAGCTTGGCCCAGAGCCGCACCGGCGGCGCCCCCTCGGGCACCGTCGGCGAGAGCCGGGGCAGCCCGACCAGTGGCGTGCCGCCGCAGGCGTCCAACAGGCTGTCGTACCGCGCCATCGCCGCCCCGCCTCAGCGGACGGCGGCGGCGCGCGTGGCTACCGTGTGCGAGGCGATCGCCGCCGCCGCGGCGAAGCCGAACGCGCCGCCGGCCACGGCCGGCAGGATGGTGACGCTGTCACCGTCGTTGAGCTTGGCGTCGAGCGCGCCGAGGAAGCGGACATCCTCGTCGTTGACGTAGACGTTCACGAAGCGGTGCAGCACGCCGGCTTCGGTCACCAGCCGGCCGCGCAGGCCGGCGTGCCGGGAGTCCAGGTCGGCGAGCAGGTCGGTGAGCGTGTCGCCGGTGCCCTCGACGACCTTCGCGCCGCCGGTGTAGCTGCGCAGGATGGTGGGGATACGAACCTCGATGGCCATGGTGTGTCGTGCTCCTTGTCCGGATGTGCGGTTGCTCGGTGACGGGAAGGAATGAATGCCGCGATGCCGCTGGAATCAGCGGTCGGAACACTCGTAGTCGACCGTCGCCGGGCTCTGCCCGAACATGTAGGACTGGACGGCGTTCGGGTCCACGGCGGCGTCCACAATCCGGACCGGCTCCTCCGTCACCACGCCGTCGACGATCCGGTAGGAGCGGATCTCCTCGGTGTCGGGCTCGCGGGTGGAGACGAGCAGGTAGTGCGCGCCGGGCTCGCCGGCGAAGGAGACGTCGGTACGCGACGGGTACGCCTCGGTCGCGGTGTGCGAGTGGTAGATGACGACCGGTTCCTCGTCGCGGTCGTCCATCTCCCGCCACAGCCGGAGTTGCTCCATCGAGTCGAACTCGTAGAACGTCATGGAGCGGGCCGCGTTCGCCATGGGGATGTGCCGGATCGGGGTGTCGCCGCCGGCGGGACCGGCGACCACGCCGCACGCCTCGTCCGGGTGGTCCCGGCGGGCGTGGGCGACGATCGCGTCGATGATCGACCGGTCAATGCTCAGCACGCCGTCCAGCCTAGCCCCTCCACCTGCCCATCCGAGGGTGGCGGCGGTCACGCTCAGTCGAGCATGGCGTTGAGCAGGGATTCCTGGAGATACCCGAGGTACGCGTAGACCGACAGTTGGAACACCCGGCTCGACGACGGGTCGGCGGCGACCGCCTCGTCCAGCTCCGCACCGAGGTCCGTGCCGTCCTTGACCTCCAGCCGGACGCCCATCGCCAGGCGGGCGTCGTTGAGCGCCCGCAGCCACGCCTCGGCCGCCTCGGCGTCGAGCTGGACCTCGCCGCCCGAGGAGTCCGGCAGGGCTGCGAGGATCGCCCCGGCCTGGTCGATCTTGCCGGTCTTCAGGTCACCCTCGGTGTACCGACGGAACTCCGCCGTCCCGGCCGAGTCGTCCGGGTAGACCTCGGGGAAGAGCCGGCCCAGCACCGGGTCGGAGTGGTCGAAGCCGTCGGTGAGCAGCCCCACCACCTCGGAGGCCACCTTGCGCAGGACCCGGACCTCGTCGACGGCGAGGGTGGCGACGTACCGGTCGCCCCGGCGCCGGAACATGCTCACGACCGCTCCACCGTGGCCCACAGCCCGTACGCGTGCAGCTGCGCCGCGTCGTGCTCCATCCGTTCCCGGGCACCGCTGGAGACCACCGCCCGGCCCTTGTGGTGCACGTCCAGCATGAGCTTCTCCGCCTTCTCCCGGCTGTACCCGAACAACTTCTGGAGGACCCAGGTCACGTACGACATCAGATTCACCGGGTCGTCCCACACAATCGTCACCCACGGCCGGTCGGAAGCCGGCACCTCTTCGGTGGCCGGCGTCTCGACCGGTGCAACCTGCGGAGCCGCCATGCCCCCCATCGTGCCACCGGTTGCCGGGAAGCGATGAACCGGAACGCCGGACGGGTCCGGATCATCAGCCGGAGCCGCCCCGACGACCGGCGCGCGGGCCGGCCCGGCAGGACCCCGTCGGGGCCCCACCGGCCGGTCCGGGCCGGCGTCAGGCGAGCAGGATGCCGTGGTCGACCGCCTCGGAGAGCACCGCGCCGAGCGAGCGGTGGACGGCTTGGAAGCGTTGGGAGATGTCCCGGGTCAGCTCCAGCTCGACCTCGCGCAGCGCCCGTTGCGCCCAGGACCGGGCGCCGCCCGGGTCGTCGTTGCCGGGGCTGCGCCAGTGCTGCCAGCAGCCGCCGGAGAGCGCCACGGCGACCGGCGGGAGCACCTCGACACGTTCCCCGCCCGGGTAGCCGGAGACCGCGTCCACCGCACCGGCGCCGGCCACCTCGGCCACCCCGGCGGTGCTGGTGACCAGCAGCACCCGGTCGAGGTCCCGGCCGGCCGGGTGGTCGCCGAGCCCCCAGCGGACGGCGTTGCCGATCCGCCGCCGGACCCCCTCGGGCACCGGGGCGCCCAGGACCCGCCCGGCGGCATCGTCGAGCAGGGCCCGCACCGCCTCGTCACACTGGGCGGTGGCGAGCAGGGAGAGCGCCTCCAGCTCGCGGTCGAGCAGCTGCGGCAGGCCGGCGCAGCCGACCCCGAAGACGATCTCCTGCACCACCCGCAGGTGGGTGTTGGCCAGCTCCAGGGCGACGTGCTGACGGATGCGCTGGGCCCGGGAGCGGGCCTGCCGGTCCAGCTGCTCGGCCCACCCGGTCGTCTCCGCGCCGGGCGACACCGGGATCCGGCCGTGCGTCCCGGGCAGCACCGGCGACCGGGCGCTGGCCCGGCGCAGCCCCTCGTCGGCGGCCCAGCCCACCAGTGCCCGCCGAAGCGCGCCGACGTCGTCCGGCCGGGCCGGGTACCAGTGGGCCACGGCCAGGGCCGGCACGGCGGCGAGCAGCACCGCACGGCGCGCGGCCAGCACCACCTCGACCGGGTCGGCCGCGTCGACCGGGTGCGGCTCGGTCGGCAGCAGGTCCGGCCACGGATCCACCGGCCCACCCGACTGCGCGGACCGCGTCGGCGGTCGGCCGGCCCGGCCGCCGGAACCCGTCGGGACGGCAGCCCCCGTGCCATCCGTCCACGCCGGGTCCCGGCGGCTGCTCGTCACCCGTCCGCACGCCCCGGGCCCGTCCGGTCGACCCGACCCGGCCCCCGGCCGCCCGCTCGGGGGCGGGGCCCAACCCGAGACGCCGGGCGTCACCACGAAGAAGACCTCGGCCGCGGCGTGGGCGGCTTCGGCCAGCAGGTGCAGCTCGGCGGCCGTGAACGCCTGGTCCGCCGCGATCACGAACAGCAACGCCCCGGCCCGGCCGACGGCGTCGAGCAGCACCCGCCCGCCGGCGAGGCCCAGCGTGTCGGTGTCGGGCGTGTCGACCACGGTGAAGTGCCGCAGCAGCGGCTCGGCGACGGTCAGCTCGACCCGGCGCGGCGGCCGGGCCAGCGCCGGGCCCGCCGCCGACTGGTCCGGCGCGTACGCGTGCGGCTGGCGGTAGCCGGGCACGTAGGCGGCCCGGGTCGGCACCCGGGCGTGGTCGACCAGCAGCCAGCTCCCGGGCGGGACGGCGAGCATCCCCGGGGCGATCCCCAGCAGGGAGGCGAGCACGTCACGCCGGGCGGCGCCGGCCGGCCCGGCGGCGACCACGGCGAGCGGGTCGTCCGGCCGGGCCTCGGTCACCCCGAGCCGGGTGGGTGTCGGGCCGCACCGCAGCGGGCCGGCCGGCCCGCTCGGCTCATCGGACACGTCGGCCGAGGGGAGTGGACCCGGCTGCATCAGGCTGCCTCCCGGTGAGGCGGCCGTGCTCGGGCCCGGCCGCGTGATCTGTCCGGTGGGGACACTCCGGATGCGGAAAAGAGTACGGCCGGCGCGAACATGAACCCCGCAGAGCGAATACTCAGCGCTGATCGACAGATTACTCAACTTCGGAGCGTCACGGCGCGCACGCGTACCGGTTGCGGTCGATATGCTGCCCCGATGAGTCGATGGGAGTTCGTCGGCCGCAGGGATGAACTCGACCGCCTGCTGGCAGCGGCGACCGGCGCCGACGGGCGCGGGCTCTTCTACAGCGGGTCGGCCGGCGTCGGCAAGAGCCGGCTGCTGCGCGAGGCGCTGGCCGGGGTCCCCACCGACGGGTACGCCGTCTGGACCGTCTCGGCCAGCGCCACCACGGCGGCGCTGCCGTTCGGCGGGCTGGTCCAGTTGCTCCCGGCCGAACAGCCGCAGGGGCTCTCACCGGCGGGCGTGCTGCGCTGGGCGGTGCACCAGTTGCAGCAGCAGGCCGCCGGGCGGCACATCGTGCTGGCGGTCGACGACGCGCACCTGCTCGACCCGCCGTCGGCCGCGCTCGTGCACCTGATCGGCCGCGCGGAGAACGCCACCGTGGTCGGGACGCTGCGTGACGGCGAACAGCTGCCGCTGCCGATCCGGGCACTGTGGACAGATGGCCTGGTCGACCACGTGGAGCTGGCCCCACTCGGGTTGACGGACACCACCGACCTGCTCGCCGCCATCCTCAAGGGCCCGGTCGACCAGTGCTCCGCCGACCGGCTGTGGCGGCTCTCCGGCGGCAACGCGCTGCTCCTGCGCGAGCTGGTCATGGCCGCCCCGCCCGGCGAGCTGACCTGCACGTACGGGATGTGGCGGTGGACCGGCCGGCTGACGCTGGCGCCCACCCTCACCGAGCTGATCGACACCCGGATCGGGCAGCTCACCCCCGGGGTCCGGGCGGTGCTGGAGCTGGTCGCCTTCGGCGAGCCGCTCGGGCTGCACCTGCTCGGACAGGCGGTGGAGCCGGCCGACGTGGAGACCGCCGAGGAGCGCGGCCTGATCGCGGTGGAACGCAACGACCGCCGCACCGACGTTCGGCTGGCGCACCCGCTCTACGGCGAGATGATGCGGCGGCGCTGCCCGGTCAGCCGCACCCGACGGTTGCAGGCCCGACTGGCCGAGTTGGTGGAGGCGGTGGGCACGCGACGCCGCGACGACCTGCTGCGGGTGGCGGTGTGGCGGCTGGACTCCGGCACCGCGCAGGAACCGGCGTTGCTGCTGGACGCCGCCGCCCAGGCGTTCGCCCGGTACGACGTGCCGCTGGCGACCCGGCTGGCCCGGGCGGCGCTGGACGCCGACGGGGGCTTCGACGCCGCAGAGCTGCTGGCCACCCTCCTGATGTTCGCCGACCGGCCGGAGGAGGCGATCGTGATGCTCGACGCGTCCGCCGACGACGCGGCGGAGGCAGGGCGGCACAGCCGGTGGCTCACCGTGCGGGGCATGGTCAGCTACTGGGGGCTGAGCCAGGAGTCCACCGTGGACGAGATCGCGGCGCGGGCCGGGGAGCTGACCGACGCCACCGACCAGGCCCGGGTGAACGCCTTCGAGGCGATCATGCGGCTGCATCGGCTGGACACCGGCCCGGCGGTGCGGCTGGCCCGGGCAGTGCTGGACCGCCCGGCCGCCGGGGTGGCCGCCCGCGAGCTCGCCCGGTGCACCCTGGCGCATCTCCAGGCCGCCCAGGGACAGCTCGCCCTCAGCGGCGCGGCGATCCACCAGGTGCAGGCCGAGATGGCCCGTTGGCGCGGCGACATGCCGTACCTGCAACTCGCCCTGGAGCTGGCCCGGGGGACCCGGCTCGCCCTCGCCGGCGACCTTGCCGGCATCGACGCGATCGTGGCCGACGAGTTCGCCGACCTCGCCGGCGCGGGCGACTTCCGGCTCGGCACCGGTTACCTGGCCATCCTCCAGGCGTACGCGGCGCGGCTGCGCGGCCAGAGCGGCACGGCGCTGAGGACGAGCCTCGGCGCGTGCGCGGTGCTGGCCACCAGCCGGGTGTACGCGGGCCTGGCGCACGCCGAGCGGGCACAGGCGGCGGCGCTTCGGGGCGACGCCGCGCACGCCGCCGAGGCGATGGCCGAGGCGGACCGCACCCACGCCCCGGGGATGGCGGTGCTCTATCCCTGGCTGGAGCAGGCCCGCGGAGCGGTGCTCGCCACCGCCGGCGACCCGGCCGGCGCCGCCAAGCACCTCGCTGCGCTGGCCGACCGGCTGCGCGACGACGGGTTCGCCGGGCACGAGGTGCTCGTCCTGCACGACCTGGTCCGATTGGGCCAGGCGACCGCCCGGGTCGGGCCGACCTGCGGCGACGGCAGCCGGCGGACGGTGGCTCAGCGGCTGGCCGAGCTGTCCGAGCGGGTCGACGGCCCACTGCCGTCGCTGCTGGCCCGGTGCGCCCGGGCCGCCGCCAGCAACTCGGCCGACGAGCTGCTCGCGGTGGCCGACGGCTTCGCCGGGCTGGACCTGCGGGTGTACGCCGCCGAGGCCACCGCGGCGGCGACTCGCCGGCTGCGGCGGCGCCGGTCCAGCTCGGCCTCCGCCGCCCACGCACGCCTCGGCGAACTCCTCGGCAGGTGCGACCAGGTCGACACCCCGGCGCTGCGGCTCGGGCAGCCCGCCCTCAGCGACCGGGAGTGGGAGGTCGCGCGGCTCGCCGCGCAGGGCGCGACCAGCCGCGCGATCGCCGAGCGGCTCTTCCTGTCCAGCCGGACCGTGGACAACCACCTGCAACACGTCTACAGCAAGCTCGGGGTGACCGGCCGCGCCGAGCTGCGTTCCGCACTGCGGTCGTACCCGGGCCAGGAGGGCGAGCCCGCGCAGTGAACTCTAGGCTGGTCAGGTGAGCACCCTTCGCCCCGCGCTGTTGACCGACCACTACGAGCTGACCATGGTCAGCGCCGCCCTACGGGACGGCACCGCCGACCGCCCGTGTGTCTTCGAGGTCTTCAGCCGCCGGCTGCCCACCGGGCGCCGGTACGGAGTGGTCGCCGGCACCACCCGGCTGATCGACATGATCCGCGACTTCCGCTTCTCGGCCGACGAGGTCGACTTCCTGCGCCGCGGTGGGGTGGTCGACGACGCCGGCGCCGAGTGGCTGACCGGTTACCGCTTCACCGGCGACATCGACGGGTACGCCGAGGGCGAGCTGTTCTTCCCCGGCTCCCCCATCCTCACCGTCTCCGGGGGCTTCGCCGAGTGCGTGGTGCTGGAGACGCTGGTGCTGTCGGTACTCAACCACGACTGCGCGGTGGCCGCGGCGGCTGCCCGGATGGTCACTGCGGCCCGGGGCCGGACGCTGATCGAGATGGGCTCCCGGCGGGCCCACGAGGAGGCGGCGGTCGCCGCGGCGCGGTCCGCGTACCTGGCCGGGTTCCGGTTCACCTCGAACCTGGCCGCCGGCGAACGGTACGGCATCCCCACCGCCGGCACCGCCGCGCACGCGTTCACCCTGCTGCACGGCGACGAGCGGGCGGCGTTCGCCTCCCAGGTCGCCACGCTGGGCAAGGACACCACGCTGCTGGTCGACACGTACGACATCAGCCAGGGCATCCGCAACGCGATCGAGGTCGCCGGGCCGGAGCTGCGCGCGATCCGGATCGACTCCGGCGACCTGACGGTGATCGCCCAGCAGTCCCGCGAGTTGCTCGACTCCCTCGGCGCCACCGAGACGAAGATCATCGTCTCCGGCGACCTCGACGAGTACGCCATCGCCACGCTCGCCGCCGAGCCGGTCGACATGTACGGCGCGGGCACGGCCGTGGTCACCGGCTCCGGGGCGCCCACCGCCGGCCTGGTCTACAAGCTGGTCGAGGTGGCGGGGCGGCCGGTGGTGAAGCGCTCGGAGCACAAGGCCACGATCGGCGGCCGGAAGGTGGCCGTCCGCCGGCACAAGCCGACCGGCACCGCGACCGAGGAGGTCGTCGTCCCGCAGGGCGTGCCGGACCGGCAGTCGCACGACCGGCTGCTCCAGCGGTCGTACGTGGCCGGCGGCGAGCCGGTCGACCTGCCGACGCTGGACGAGTCGCGGGAGCACCTGCGGCAGTGCCTCATCTCGATCCCGTGGGAGGGCCTGAAGCTCTCCGCCGGCGACCCGGCGATCCCGGTGACCGTCGTCCCCGCCGGCTGACCCGCGCCCACCGCCCCGCCCGCCGCCCCGCTCACCCGCACCGCGAAGGAGCACCCCTGACATGGCCAACGCGCTGATCATCGTCGACGTGCAGAACGACTTCTGCGAGGGCGGTTCCCTCGCGGTGGCGGGCGGGGCGGGCGTCGCCGCCGGGATCTCCCGGCTGCTCGCCGCCGATCCCGACCGCTGGGACCACGTGGTGGCGACGAAGGACTACCACGTGGACCCGGGCGCGCACTTCGGCGACCCGCCGGACTACATCGGCTCCTGGCCGGTGCACTGTGTCGTCGGCACGGCCGGCTCGGAGTTCCACCCGGAGCTGACCACCGGCCCGGTCGAGGCGATCTTCCACAAGGGCGAGCGCGCGGCTGCGTACTCCGGCTTCGAGGGGCACGCCGACGACGGCGAGTGCCTGGCCGACTGGCTGCGCGCCCGGGGGGTGGACCGCGTCGACCTGGTCGGCATCGCCACCGACCACTGCGTACGGGCCACCGCGCTGGACGCCGCGCGGGAGGGGTTCGCCACCACCGTGCTGCTCGACCTGACCGCCGCCGTCGCACCGGAGACGCTGGACGTCGCGCTGCGCGCGATGGAGGGTGCCGGGGTTGCCATGCACGGCGAGCCGGTGATCCGGGCCGCCTGAGGCGGTAAACCGCTGGCGGGTGTCGTACCCGGGGACGAGGATGTCGCCGGAGGTACGGACCGTCGTGAACATGAAGCCTTACCGGCAGGTGCTCGCCCTGCCCGGTCTCCGGTCGTTGCTGCTGGTGTCGGTGCTCGCCCGCGTCCCGCTCACCGCGACCGGGGTGACCATCACCTTCCACGTGGTGTTCGACCTCGGCCGGGGATACGGGGCGGCCGGCCTGGTCGGGGCGGCCACCACCGTGGGCGCGGCGCTGGGCGGCCCGCTGCTCGGCCGGCTGGTGGACCGGCACGGCCTGCGCCCGGTGCTCGCCCTGACCACCGTCGCCGAGGGGATCTTCTGGTCCACCGCGCCGGCGCTGCCCTATCCGGTGCTGCTGCCGGCCGCGTTCGTCGCCGGGCTGCTCGCCCTGCCCATCTTCTCGGTGATCCGGCAGTCGATCGCGGCGCTGGTGCCGCCGCAGCGGCGTCGCCCGGCGTACGCGCTCGACTCGATGTCGATGGAGCTGTCGTTCATGGTCGGCCCGGCCCTCGCCGTGGCGCTGTCCACCGCCGTGTCCGCCCGGTTCACCCTGTACGCGGTCGGCGCCGGCGTCGTCGCCGCCGGCATCGCCCTCTGGCTGCTGAACCCGCCCACCCGCGCCACCGACGAGCCGCCCCGCGAGCACCGCCGGGTGCCCCGCCGGGAGTGGCTGACGGCCCGGCTGGTCGCCCTGCTGGTGGCCAGCCTCGCCGGCACGCTGGTGCTGGGCGGCACCGATGTCGCGGTGGTCGCCGTGCTGCGGGCCGGCGGCGAGGTCGGCTGGACGGGCGCGGTGCTCGCCGCGTGGGCGGTCGCCTCGCTGGCCGGCGGCTTCGCGTACGGCGCGGTCAGCCGGCAGGTGTCCCCGCTGGCGCTGGTGGCCGCCCTCAGCCTGTGCACCCTCCCGGTCGGGCTGGGCGGTGGGCACTGGTGGCTGCTCAGCCTGGCGCTGGTCCCGGCCGGCATGCTCTGCGCGCCGACCCTCGCCGCCACCGCCGACGCGGTCAGCCGGCTGGTCCCGGCCGCCGTGCGTGGTGAGGCGATGGGCCTGCACGGCTCCGCGGTGACCGTGGGCATCGCGCTGGGCGCCCCGCTGTCCGGTGCGGTGATCGACGCCTCCGCGCCCTGGTGGGGGTTCGTGGTGACCGGCGCGATCGGCCTGCTGATCGCCGCCGCCGTGCTGCCCGCCGAGCTGCGCCACCGCCGCGCCCCCGCCCCGGCCGCCGCGGGCGGCGGCGGGCTGGCCCGGCCTGATCAACTTCATGTCCCGCACATCGCGTCCACCCCCGCCCCGGAAGCCGCGACATACGGCAAGTCGTGACGCCCCACCGGGCCGGTCGGCGGGCCGGACAGGCGGGCGGGCCGGAAGAGCGGGCGGGCCGCGACGGCGTCACCGGGCCGGACAGCACGGGATGACGACGCACCACCGGACGAAACGACGGGCGCCGTACCCCGGTGGGGTGCGGCGCCCGTCGTACGGTGCGGTGTGGGTCAGCGCTGGTCGAGGTTCCCGGCGGTGTCCTCCTGGTAGCTGGCGCCACCGTTGGACTCGCTGGTCAGCGGCTTCGCGCCGCCCTCGGGCGGGCCGGCCAGGCTCTGGCCGGCGGCCAGCTCCGGGAACTTCGCGTCGAACGCCGGGCGCTCGGAGCGGATCCGCGGCATCCGGTCGAAGTTGCGCAGCGGGGGCGGCGAACTGGTCGCCCACTCCAGCGAGTTGCCGTGACCCCACGGGTCGTCGACCTCGACCACCGGGCCGGTCTTGTACGACTTCCAGCAGTTCCAGAGGAACGGCAGGGTCGAGATGCCCGTGATGAAGGCGCCGATCGTGGAGATCATGTTCAGCGTGGTGAAGCCGTCCTGAGGCGCGTAGTCGGCGTACCGGCGCGGCATGCCCTCGGCACCGAGCCAGTGCTGCACCAGGAAGGTGGTGTGGAAGCCGATCATCGTCAGCCAGAAGTGGATCTTGCCCAGCCGCTCGTCGAGCATCCGGCCGAACATCTTCGGGAACCAGAAGTAGACCCCGGAGAAGACGGCGAACACGATCGTGCCGAAGAGCACGTAGTGGAAGTGCGCCACCACGAAGTACGAGTCGTGCACGTGGAAGTCGAGCGGCGGGCTGGCCAGCAGCACACCGGTCAGGCCGCCGAAGAGGAAGGTCACCAGGAAGCCGACGGCGAAGAGCATCGGCGTCTCGAAGGTGATCTGGCCCCGCCACATGGTGCCGATCCAGTTGAAGAACTTCATACCGGTCGGGACGGCGATCAGGTAGCTCAGGAAGCTGAAGAACGGCAGCAGAACCTGGCCGGTGGAGAACATGTGGTGCGCCCACACGCTCATCGACAGGGCGGCGATGGCGATGGTCGCGGCGACCAGACCCTTGTAGCCGAAGATCGGCTTACGGGAGTAGACCGGGATGACCTCGGAGATGATGCCGAAGAACGGCAACGCGATGATGTAGACCTCGGGGTGCCCGAAGAACCAGAAGAGGTGCTGCCACAGCATCGGCCCACCGGTGGCCGGGTCGTACACGTGCGCGCCGAGCAGCCGGTCCGCGGCGAGCGCGAAGAGCGCGGCGGCCAGCAGCGGGAAGATCAGGATCGCCAGCAGGCTGGTGACCAGCATGTTCCAGGTGAAGATCGGCATCCGGAACATGGTCATACCGGGCGCGCGCAGGGTCAGGATCGTGGTGATCAGGTTCACCGCGCCGAGGATCGTGCCCAGACCGGAGATGGCCAGGCCGACGACCCACATGTTGGCGCCGACACCCGGCGAGTGCTCGACCGTGCTCAGCGGGGTGTACGCCGTCCAGCCGAAGTCCGCCGCGCCGCCCGGGGTGAGGAAGCCGCCGGTCGCCATCAGGCCGCCGAACAGGTAGAGCCAGTAGGCGAAGGCGTTCAGCCGCGGGAACGACACGTCCGGGGCGCCGATCTGGAGCGGCACCACGTAGTTCGCGAAGGCGAACACGACCGGCGTCGCGAAGAACAGCAGCATGATCGTGCCGTGCATCGTGAACAGCTGGTTGTACTGCTCCGGCGACAGGAACTGCAGCCCGGGGCGAGCCAGCTCGGCCCGCATGATCAGCGCCATCAGGCCGCCGATCATGAAGAACACGAACGCGGTGATCATGTACATGATCCCGATCTGCTTCGCGTCCGTGGTGCGCAGCAGCCGCGAGAATGCCGACCCCTTGACCGGCTCTCGTACCGGCCAGGGCCGGGTCACGACCGGCTTGGGTGCGACGGTGGTCACGAGTGGCCTCCGGTTCTGGGTTGTGCCGCTCGGCACGCGTGATTATCTGCGGGCCGTCATCCGTAGGGAGGATAGTCCCCAGCAGGTGGGGGTGCCGCGTGGGGTGGGCGGCTACGATCACCGCCCCGCGGGCAAACCCTCACAGCGGGTCGACCAACAACCGGTAGTGCTCGCCGAAGATCCGACCGCCGCGCCCGCGCAGCAGCGGGTCGCGCAGCGCCGGCGACACGTCGCGGGTGCGGTTGCGGTCCCGGGTCCGGTCCCGCACCCACCGGGTACGCGGACGGCGGCGACTCTCGTACGCCGTCAGGGCCGCCTCGACGGTGTCGGCCCCCTTCAGCGAGTCGGCCAGCACCACGGCGTCCTCCAGCGCCATGGCCGCTCCCTGGGACAGGGTCGGGGCGGTGGCGTGGGCGGCGTCGCCGACGAGCAGCACCCGCCCCCGGGACCAGCGCCCCAGCTCGACCTCCTCGGTGGTGCCGACGTGCACCCGTTCCAGCGCCTCCAGCACCTCCGGCACCGGCCCGCCGTACCCACCGAACAGCTCGCGGAGCCGGGCCGGCGGGTCGGCCGGTGGCACCGTGCCCGCCTCGTCGGCGTAGCAGTAGAGCCGCCCGGCACCGAGCGGCACGACGAGGAAGCCGGCCCGCTGGCCGAGGAGCGCGGTCCACTCGTCGACCCGGGGGCCGCCCCGGACCACGGTTCGGTAGACCACCTGACCCGCCGGCCGGGACGGCCCGCCCAGCGCGGCCAGGGAACGCACCACCGAGCGTGGGCCGTCCGCGCCGACCACGAGGTCGTACTCGGCGGCGGTGTGGTCGGCGAAGGTGACGCCGACGGCGGCGGGCAGCAGCTCGATCCCGCGCACCTCGGCCCCGTGCCGGACGGCGCCGCCGGCCCCGGTGAGCAGCACCCGGTGCAGCTCGGACCAGGGCAGCGCCCGGCATTCGCCGACGTCGGCCCAGAGGGCGTCCAGGTCGACCTCGCACAGCGGGGCACCGGAGGCGTCGAGGAAGCGCTGCCGGTGCACGACCTGCCCGAGGGGGCGCACCGGGCCGTCGAGGTCCAGCCGGCGCAGCGCCCGCGCCGCGTTGCCGGGCAGGTAGAGGCCCGTGTCGACGAGTTCCGACGAGGGCAGCTTCTCGGTGACGTCGGGCCGGAAACCCGCCATCCGCAGCGCCCGGGCCGCGGCCAGACCGGCGATGCCCGCGCCGACGACGAGAATGCGCAGGGGGGAGCCACCCATCGTGGTGTACGCCTCCGGAGGGGAGTTCGGCACGCATTGGAGGCAAGACACTACTCGGTGCGATCGGTGCACGCCAGGGCCGTTCGTCCGGGCCGGGTCACCCCTCGACGGGGCGGCGTCGATCGCCGGAGGGGGGCCGAAAGCCAGCCGGCCAGGCGAGCGCGGGGGCGTGATTCACACCGATGAATGCGCTCCGGGGCGGAAACGAGCCGGTCCCGGTTGCGCGAAGGTTTCAGGCATGTGAATGTGTCCGCAGCGCATGGGAGCGCTCCCGCCGCGCCTCCGGTCCCGTCCGACGCCGAAGCCTAGGAGCATCATGAAGCGTCCACTCCGCGCCCTCGCGGCCGCCGGCCTGCTCGCCGCCGGCTCGCTCGTCGCCGTCGCCCTCGGCGGCACCGCCTCCGCCGACACCCAGATCTGCGAGCAGTACGGCTCGACGGTCATCGGCGGGAAGCACGTCGTGCAGAACAACCGCTGGGGCACCAGCGCGCAACAGTGCATCAACGTCACCGGCAGCGGGTTCGGCATCACCAGCCAGCAGGGCTCCGCCCCGACCAACGGCGCGCCGGTGTCGTACCCGTCGATTTTCGTGGGCTGCCACTACACCAACTGCTCCCCCGGGACGAACCTGCCGGTCCAGGTGAGCCAGATCAGCAGCGCGCCCAGCAGCATCAGTTACAACTACGTCGGCGGGGCGACCTACAACGCCTCGTACGACATCTGGCTGGACCCGTCGCCGAAGCGGGACGGGGTGAACCAGATGGAGATCATGATCTGGCTCAACCGGCAGGGCTCGATCCAGCCGATCGGCTCCCCGGTGGGCACCGCCACCGTCGCCGGACGCACCTGGGAGGTCTGGCGGGGCAACAACGGCGGCAACAACGTCATCTCGTACCTGGCCCCGTCGGCGATCCCGAGCTTGAACTTCGACGTCCTGGACTTCATCAACGACACGCGCAACCGGGGCGCGATCACCAGCTCGTGGTACCTCACCAGCATCCAGGCCGGCTTCGAGCCGTGGCAGGGCGGCGTCGGGCTGGCGGTCAACTCGTTCTCCCAGTCGGTGAACACCGGCGGCACCCCGCCGACCACGCCCCCGCCGACCACTCCCCCGGCCGGGGGCGGCTGCGCGGTCAAGTACACGCCGACCTCGTGGAACAACGGCTTCACCGCCGACGTGCAGATCACCAACACCGGCTCGTCGACGGTCAACGGCTGGACGCTGGCGTACGCCCTGCCGTCCGGGCAGCAGATCACCGGCTCGTGGAACGCCACCGTGACCCAGAGCGGGTCGGCGGTGACCGCGCGGAACATCGGCCACAACGGGACGCTCACCCCGGGCGGCACCGCCAGCTTCGGCTATCAGGGGACGCTGAACGGCGCGTACTCCTCGCCGAGCAGCTTCACCCTCAACGGGCAGACCTGCACCCGAAGCTGACCTGACAAGCGAGGGCGTGAAAGGGCGTCAGTAGTCCTCACAGGGGGTGTGTGTCGACCGACGACATCCGTGGTCGACAATCAACATGATCCGGTAGCGACCGATCGCCGCCAACCTTTCGTACAACGACTCCACCTGATCGAGGGCAGAATGCCCGAGGAAACCGATTTCCAGCGTGTACGAATGAGTTTTGAACGGCTCCAGATCCGCCGGGTCAAAGGTGATCCATACTCGCCACAGGCTGTCTCCACCGCTGTACATTTCCTCGCCCGAACCCTCCCGCTCCAGGTCGAAGCCGAGAACCTGGCCCAACTGGCGAGCCATCTCGTCGAGCCGAGGCGCAGGCCCGTCCAGAACGCCGAGCATCAATTCCACTTCCACCCTCGAACCCCCTCCGTCAGAAGGCGCACAAATCCGGCCCGCAACAATTGATGCTTTCCGATATCAGCTGTCTGGGGGTGCGCGCCCCGGTGGTCACCGTCGGAGTCCGCCCCGACGGCCCGAATAATAATTCGTGTCCGAGTCGGCCGCGCCAGGAGTCACAGGCATCAGATCAAGTCGTTCTGGGAGCAATTCAACGGGACGGTCGGCGCACGTTCAGCCCCAGGGCCCGGCAAAGTCGTGAGGGTCTCCGGCTTGGCGGGCCCCAGGGATGCGCGCGCTGCCGGCACCATCAGCCCCTGCCTGGTTGGCCCCTGTCGGCTTGGCCCCTGCCGGGTCGGTCTGCCCTGCGTTGGTCCCTATGGAGCTGCCCCGTCTGTGCTGTCGATGGAGTGGGAGCGTGGACGGGGCAACTCCATAGGGGCCGAAGGGCAGGTCCCCGACCGGGTGGGGGCGTATTCGTCTGAACGTCGGGCGGGATCGGACACTCCGCGACTTTGCCGGGGCCCTGCGTTAAGCCCCAGGTCAGACCCAAGGGTCGTCGCGTTGTCGCGGGTGCGGTTCCTGGTTGGCCCAGGGACCGTGGCCCGGGGCGGAGCTGTGGGCGAGGCGGTCGATGCGATGGGGCGACTCAGCTCCATAGGCGCCGAGAGGCACACCTGCTGTGGAGCGGCGCCCACGCCAGGAACCCCAGACCTCCTGATCGGAGCGCTCCCGCCCGACTTCGCAATAGCCCTGGGTCAGACCCCGTTCCTGGGCCTCGTGGAAAGTGCGTCGGCCACTTCACCCAGCCGGCCGCGGCCGGCGGCAGAATACGACGGTCCCGGATCACCGGAGACGGTCCCGGAAAACCGGACAACGGGACCGGCGAACGGCGAACGGGCAGGGCCGTCAGTGGCCGAGGGCGTCGATGTCGCGCATCTCCTCGGCGGTCAGCGAGAAGCCCCAGATGTCGGCGTTGGCCCTGATCCGTTCCGGGGTGACCGACTTCGGGATCACCACGATCTCGTGGTCGATGTGCCAGCGCAGCACCACCTGGGCCGGCGACACTCCGTACGCGGCGGCGATCCGGGTCAGCACCGGGTCCGCCAGGTCGCTGGACTTGAACGGGCTGTACCCCTCCAGCACCACGCCCCGGTCCCGGTGCTCCAGGTGCCGCTGCCGGTCGTACAGCGACGGGCTCCACCGGATCTGGTTGACCGCCGGGTTCTCCTCGGTGGCCTGGATCAGCTCGTCGATCTGCGCGGTGCTGTAGTTGCTCACCCCGACCGCCCGGGTCAGGTTCTCGTCCCGGGCGGCGAGCAGCTCCCGCCAGACCGGGATGCTGTCGGCCGGCGAGGACGGCGGCCAGTGGATCAGCCACAGGTCGACGTGGTCGGTGCCGAGCGCGCGGAGGCTGGCCTCGATCGTCTCCCGCTCCCGGCCCACCCGATCCGGCGGCAGCTTGGTGGTGATGAAGATGTCCTCCCGGCGCAGCCCGCTCTCCCGGACCGCCCGGCCCACCTCCTCCTCGTTGCCGTACATGGTGGCGGTGTCGAGGTGCCGGTAACCGGCGTCGAGGGCGGCAAGCACGGCGTCGTACCCGGCCTGGCCCGTGGCCTGCCAGGTGCCGAAGCCGAGCAGCGGCATCCGCACGTCGCCGGGGAGCAGGACGCTGGGCTGGTCGAGGCTGTCCATGACGGCTGTTCTACCCACGATCCCGCCGACCATGCCCACCCGTGGCACGCGCGGCCGGCTCAGGCCGCCGCCGGGTCGGTGAGCCGCCAGGCGGCGTTGATCAGCCCGATGTGGGACAGCGCCTGCGGGAAGTTGCCCAGCTGGGCCCCCGTGCGCGGGTCGATCTGTTCGGCGAACAGCCCCACGTCGTTGGCGTGCCCGAGGATCCGCTCGAACAGCCGCCGGGCCCGCTCCGGCTCACCGGCCATCACCAGGCACTCCACCAGCCAGAACGAGCAGAGCAGGAAGCCGGCCGGGTCCGTGTTCCAGCGCCGCACCAGCCCGTCGTCGGTGCCCAACTCGCGTTCGACCACCGCGATGGTGGCGCGCATCCGCGGGTCGGACGCCTCCAGGAAGTGCACCACCGGCAGGAAGAGGGCCGAGGCGTCCAACTCCGTCGAGCCGAAGGCCCCGGTGTACGCGCCGACCCGGTCGTTCCAGCCCTCGCGGAGCACGGTCGCGCGGATCTCGTCCCTGATCGCCGCCCAGCGGCGGGGGTCGGCGCGATCGCCGAGCCGCGGGGCCAGCACGACCGCCCGGTCCAGCGCCGTCCAGCAGAGCACCTTGGACGACAGGTAGTGCCGGTCGGTGTCCCGGGTCTCCCACATCCCCCGGTCGGGCAGCCGCCAGGTCGCGGCGACCTGCTCGGCGAGGCCCACCACCATCTCCCGCAGCTCTTCCGCGAACGGCTCGCCGAGTTGCTCGTGCAGCCGCCAGACCGCCGAGATGACCTCGCCCGGCACGTCGAGCTGGCGCTGCCGCCACGCGTCGTTGCCGATCCGGACCGGCCGGCTGTCGGCGTACCCCCGCAGGTGGGTGCAGTCGTGCTCGGTGAGGTCCCGCTCCCCCTCCAGCCCGAACAGCACGGGCACCGGCGTCCCGCCGACCCGGCCGATCGAGCGGGCCGCCCAGGCGAAGAGCCGGGAGGCCTCGGTCGGGCAGGCGGCCACCCAGAGGGCGCGCATGGTCATCGAGAAGTCGCGCAGCCAGGAGAAGCGGTAGTCGTAGTTTCGGTCGCCGCCGATCCGCTCCGGCAACGACGTGGTCAGGGCGGCGGCGACCGCGCCGCTGCGGGCGTACGTCAGGCCGGTGAGCACGGTCGCGCCGTGTCGCACCTGCGGGGCGTACGCGCCGTCGTAGCGGTGCGTCTCCCGGAACCCCTCCCAGGCCCGCACCGTCTCGGCGAGCGCGGCGACCGGGTCCAGCCGGGCCGGCCGATCGCGGTACGCCGGCGCGTACGCCAGGTCGAAGCCGACGCGCTGCCCGGCGGCGACCTCGAACTCCTGCCGGACCCGGTCCTCGTCGGCGCGCAGGGCCGGTCCGGTGCCGCGCAGCACCAGCGTGACCGGCCCGGCGGCGGCCAGCACCCCGCCGTCGTCCTGCTCGTGCAGGTACGGGGTGAGCAGGCCGTACTCGGGGCGCGGAACGAACTCCAGGCCCATCCGGACCCGGCCGGTGAGTCCCTCGACCACCCGCAGCAGCACGGCCGGGGAGTCCATCCCCACCTCGTGGCCACGGGCGCCGATCTGGGCGGAGAGGGCGTCGGTGACCGCGACGCTGCCGGATGACGTGTGGTGGACCGTGCGCAGCACCAGCGTGTCCGGCCGGTACGCCCGCTCCACCCGGGCCGGCTCAAGCGGCGCGAGCCGCCAGTGCCCGCCCCGTGGGTCCAGCAACCGGCCGAAGACCGAGGCGCCGTCGAACCGGTCCGGGCACCACCAGTCGACCGAGCCGTCCCGGCCGACCAGCGCGCCGGAGCGGCAGTCGGACAGAAACCCGTAGTCGGAGATCGGCGGCTGGTCCACCCGCGCCGGGTACCCGCGCCCGCCCGGATCAGGCCGGCGAGGGCGCGGGGGCCCTCGCCGGCCGGGCCGGACCGGTCAGGAGGTCGGCGGCTCGTCCTTGCCGGCCGCCTCCGCCGCGTCGGCCTCCTCCTTGGTCCGGTGCACGGCCTGGTCGGCGTGCTCGGGCGGGCCGTAGACGGTGTAGAGGACCAGCGGGTTGGGACCGGTGTTGACGAAGTTGTGCTTCGTCCCGGCCGGTACGACCACCAGGTCGCCCTGGGCGACCTCCTTCTTCTCCCCGGCCACCCGGGCCTCGCCGGTGCCGCTGACGAAGGTGAGAATCTGGTCGGTGTCCTCGTGGACCTCCTCGCCGATCTCGCCGCCCGGCGGGATGGTCATGATCACCAGCTGGGTGTGCTCACCGGTCCACAGCACCCGCCGGAAATCTGGGCTCTTCTCGGCGACGGTCGCGATCGTGAAATGCTCCATGCCGGCCACATACCCGGTGACGGCCCCCGTCACGCCGGGAACGACAGATGATGGAAATCCTCACCGATCCGGGGTTTGGGCCCGCCCTGGCCGGGCATCGAGAGCATCAGCCGGCGCAACCGGGCCGGTCGAGCCAGGTCCCCGCCGGCGTACCGCCGTACGGCTGCGGTGGTGGGAGACGGCCGGAGCGCGGCGACGTTACGACCCCCGGGTCGCGGCGGCGCCGTGCGCCCGTGTCCGGGCCCGGTACCCGACCGGTCCCCGCCACCGGACGTGACGGGGACCGGATTTCGAGGGGTCAGGACGCGATGGTCAGGTGGAACGACCGGTCCGCAGCCGCCCCCGCCGAGGTGAAGGTCTGGACGAAGACCCCGTTGGGCACGCCGGCGCGGCCGACCACCGCGATCTCGCCGCTGGGCGAGCTGCCGATGCTGCCGGTCAGCCCGATCGTCCCGACGAACGCCGACTGGGACACGTCGTGGGCGAAGACGACCTGGTAGATGCCGACGCCGAGCCGGGTGGCGGAGGCGGCCCCGAAGCCGCGGACCAGCACCCCGGTGGACTCGACCACCGCCCAGAAGAGCTGCGCGGTGGGTGGCATCCCTGCGACGGTCGCGGGAACGAGTTGCGCGCTGGCCTCGGTGCGGTCGCTGGCGGTCGCGACGGGCTGATCGGCGGGCTGCTTGGCGGCTGTGGACATGGTGGCTCCTTGACTGCCGCCTGCGAGGGGCGGCGAGCTAGAGGGGTGAAAGGGAGATAAATACCGATCAGATGCCACTTGCCGGTTCAATCTGATCAATACCCTTTATGAGGCAAACGCTAATCGCCGCCACCCCTCCAGGGCCAGCGCAGGAGCTGTCCAATCATGGACTCTCGGCTATGTGATCACGCCATCGAGCTGCACATACATCGCCGCAGCGGGTGCAGCCAGGCGGGCCGGAGGGTCAGCCGTCGCGGTGCAGCCAGGCGAGCAGGTCCGGCGGGGCGAGGGCGGCGGTCCGGGCCCGGTACCGGGCCAGCGTCGCCTCGTCGAGCAGTTCCCGGCCCTGCCCGGAGCGACCGCGCCGGAAGAAGGCCGACCGGTCCTTCAGCACGCCCGCCGGGTCGGGAACGAGCCGGTCGGCCCGCTGGCGCATCCGGTCGAAGGTGGCGGCCTCGACCAGCTCAGGCCAGCGCGGCGCGGGCACCTCGATGCCGAACCGGCCGGCCAGCGCGCGCATCTGCCCGTCCAGGTCGGCCACCAGGTCGTCGTAGTGCACCAGAGTCACGTTGGGTCGGTCCCGGCGGGCCCAGGCATCACCGAGATGCCACATCACCCCCTGGAGGGAGTCCATCTCCTCGCGCGGGTCGGCCTCCCGGTCCACCCAGCGCCCCAGCGCCTGCACCAACGGGGTACGCGGGGCGGGCGGCCCCTGCGGCGCCGGCTGGCCGGTCAGCTCCGCCATCCGCTCCCGGTCGAGGTTGCCGCTCTGGTGCCAGAGGGAGACCGCCATGTCCAGCGGATGCCGGGCCACCACGACGTAGTGTGCCCGGTCGTCCAGCGGGATCCCGTCGAGCGGGGTGTGGGTCTTGACGAACCGGCGGTGCGGCTGGGCGGCGAGCCGCGCGTACACCTCGTCGCGGGGCTCCACCAGCCAGTCCAGCCAGGGCGACAGCTCGGGCAGCGGCGCCGGCAGGTCGGGTGTGCCGAACACCAGCAGGGCGCAGATCATCTGCATCCAGGTGGTGCCGTTCTTGGACCGGGTACTGATGACGATGTCGCCGTCGCGGAAGGGAAAACCGTGCCACCGGGCACTGTCCTCGTCCGACGAGCGGTAGCGAATGGGGGCGCCTGGCACCCGGGGATGGTAGCGACCCACGCTCCCGCGCGCCCGCATTTTACCGGAATCTCTGTGACGAGCGCCGATGTGTCGCTACATTGAACTATGGTGCCCGCGCACTGGGGTCGGGCGGCGGAGCCGGTCTACCGCCCCGTCCTCACCGGTCGACGGAGCACGCTGGAGGCGCTCCGGCACCTCGACGGCGTCACGGCCGCCCTGGTCGCCCCGGTGCTCGACGTGTCCACCATGGACCCCTCCCTTCCGGACAGCCTCACCCGGCTGCCGGCGGGGCTGCTGCCGGCGGTCGACGTGACCGCGCTGCCCGACGGGGTGGGCGGCGAACTGGTCCGCTGGGGCGTACCGCTGGTTCCGGTGGCGGGGCTCGCGGAGAGCGACGCACGGCTGACGGCGCACGGCCTGGCGGCCCGGGCGTACACCGGCCGGCTGGTGGTGCGGCTGCGGGCCGGCCTCGACCGGTCGGGCCCGGACGCGACGACGGCCGCCGTGGAGCGGATCTGGCGGCTCACCCAACTGGCCCCGGAACAGTGCGAACTCCTCGTGGACGCCGGGGATGTCTGCTGCCTGGCCGACGTCCGGTCGGCGGAGCCCCGGGTTCGCCGGCTGGTGGACTGGGCGCGGCGGCACGCCTGGCAGGCGGTGACCGTGGCGGCCGGCGGGGTGCCGCCGACGCTGTCCCGGCTCCCCACCGACGAGCCGGTACGCCTGGACCGCTGGGACTGGCTGCTCTGGCGGCGGCTGGCCGACCTCGGCATCGGGTACGGCGACTACGGGGTCGACTGCGCGGTGCCCGGGGCGGACGCCGCCGGGGACCGGCTGCCCACCGTCCGCTACACGACCGACGGGGCGTGGTGGGTCTACCGCTGGTCGCGGCGCGGCGGCCGGGGCGACGAGCGGGTGGCGGACCTGTGCCGGACGCTGGTGTCGGCGCCGCACTGGCCGGCGGGCGGGGCGGGCTTCTCCTGGGGCGACCACGAGATCCTGCGCCGGTCCCGGGGCATGGCCGGGGCCGGGTCGACGACGAACTGGGCGGCCTGGAGCACCTCGCACCACCTGGCACGGGTGCTGTTCGACCTCAGCCGACCGGAGGGGGCACGGCCGGCGGACGACCGGCGACCCCGGACGCGGCCCGGCGGGGAGGACCGCGCGTGGTCGGGTGGCGAGCGCCGGACCGGCGGGTGGCGCGGCGGCCCGGAGCGTGGCCGCCCCGGCCGACCGCACCGGGGCGGCGAGGCCGGACGGGCCGACTGAGTCGCGGCGGCCCCTCCTCGCGGGCGGCGGCCCCTCCTCGCGGGTGAAGCCGGAGCGACTACTCCTTGTCCGTGAAGCCGAACTGGACGATCCCCTCGTCGTCGACGCTGGCGTCGACCGAGGTGTCGCTGAGCAGCTCGGCGGCGTCGGAGTCGAGGAAGATCCGGGCCCCCTCGGTGTCCACCACCTGGTCACCCTGCGCCGGCTCGGGCACCAACTCGATGGTGAGCGAGCCGGCGTCGGCGTCTGCGGCGATGCGCAGGCCGCCGTCCGGGGAGACGTCCTCCTGGGCGGCGAGGTCGCGGATCACGAGCACGGCGTTGTCGGTCATGGTCAGCATGGTGGGCTCCTCGTGGATTGTTCCGGATCGCGGTCGGCGCAGGCCGGGCTCGACCCGCGGGCGAGCACGCGGGGGAGCTGGGCGACGAAAGGCCCGTCGCCATACGAAACGGGGCAGGTCGCACGCCCCTCCCTGCCTACGTTGCCTCCTGTCGGGGCATCCGTCAAATAGAACAGATTCGACTGACCCTCGCGTCCAAACCGCCTCCGAGCTGCCCCGATGCTCCCTACGCTGAGTCCATGGACGATGCGAGGCGGTGCGCGGCGGCAGCTCTGGGTGTGCATCGCGTTCCCGCTGCTCGGGGACACGCTCGGGGACACGCTCGGGGACGTCCGGCCGGCGAACCCCTGACCATCCCGGTTTGGCAATAACCTTCGCTCGATGGGGTTTCCCGGCAGAAACCTGCATGGCAGCATCAGCGCATGCATCGTCGTCTCTTCCCCCGGGCGCTCACGCTGGCGGCGCTGGTCGCCGTCGTGGCCACGGCCGGCGCCCCCACCGCCACCGCCGAGGCGCCCAGCCCCGCGCGGACGCGGCTCACCGCGACCATCGACGCGATCCTGGCCGACTCCCGGCTCGCCGGCGCGCAGGCCGGGGTGGTCGTGGTGGACACCGCGACGGGCGAGACCCTCTACGACCGCAACGGTGACCGCCGGCTGGTCCCGGCCTCCAACACCAAGCTGTTGACCTCGACGGCGGCGCTGGCGCTGCTCGGCCCCGGCCACCGGTTCAGCACGACGGTGAGCACGGACGGGCGGCGGCGGGCCGGGCTGGTCTCCGGGAACCTCTACCTGCGCGGCGGCGGCGACCCCACCATGCTCGCCGCCGACTACGACGAGTTGGCCACCCAGGTCGCCGCGACCGGCGCGCGGGTGGTGACCGGGGACCTGGTCGCCGACGACACCCGCTACGACGACGCCCGGCTGGGCTCGGACTGGACCTCGGACGACGAGCCCTACTACTACGCCGCGCAGGTCTCGGCGCTGACCGTCGCGCCGGACACGGACTACGACGCGGGCACCGCGATCGTGCACGCCGCCCCGGCCACCACGGCCGGGGGTAAACCGGCGGTCACCATGACCCCGCCGAACGAGTACCTGCGGATCGACAACCGCGCAGAGACCGTGTCCACCGGGGAGACCACCCTCTCCTTCGAGCGCGCCCACGGGAGCAACACCGTCGTCGTCACCGGCCAGATCGCCGTGGGCACGGCCCCGGCCAGCGAGTGGGTGACCGTCTGGGAGCCGACCGGGTACGCCGCCGACGTGTTCCGCGCCGCCCTGCGCCGGCACGGCGTCCGGGTGCTCGGCCGGACGGTGCCCGGGCGGGCCACCCCGGCCGATGCCACCCCGATCGCCAGGCACGACTCGATGGCCCTGGCCGAACTGATGGTGCCGTTCCTCAAGCTGTCCAACAACGGCCACGCCGAGGTGCTGACCAAGGAGATCGGTCGCGTCCTCTCCGGCTCCGGGACCTGGCCGGCCGGGCTCACCGCGATCAGCGAGTACGTCGCCGACACCGGGATGGACACCGGGACGCTGCGCCAGCGCGACGGCTCCGGGCTGTCCCGGCGGAACATGATCCCGCCGGCCCAGTTCGCCGCCCTGCTCGCCACGGTCCGCGCCGAGCCGTGGTTCGACGCCTGGTACGCCGCGCTGCCGGTCGCCGGCAACGCCGACCGTTCCGTGGGCGGCACCCTGCGCAGCCGGATGCGCGGCACGGCCGCGGCGGACAACGTGCACGCCAAGACCGGCAGCCTGACCGGCGCGTCCGGCCTCTCCGGCTACGTCACCGACGCCGACGGGCACCTGCTGGCCTTCTCCATCGTGCTGAACAACTACCTCGCCTCGTCGGTCAAGGGGCTGGAGGACCAGATCGCGATCGTGCTGGCGTCGTACACCGACAGGGCCCCGGGGGCGGCGCGGCCGGCACCGCCCGCCGCGCCCGACACGCCGCGCGCCCCCGAGGGGCGGGAGTGCTCCTGGGTGAAGCCGATCGCCTGTTGACCGACCCGGGCCCCTTCCGGGTGCGGAGGAAGGGGCCCGGGTCGCAGGCCACGGGACGTGGCGGCGGGACGGGAGGCGGGCCCGCCGCGTCCTCAGGCGCCGGGGCGGGCGGGCGGGCGGACCGTCACGGTGGGGTCGCCCCGCTCGATCAGCGCGTCGATCTCGGCGGACCGCAGGCCGCGCAGCGTGAGCACCCGCCGGCCCCAGCGGTGCAGCCGGCACGGGTGCGGGCTCGCGTCGTTGCGGCAGACCGTCCCGCCCGACCAGCGCCGGGGCGCGTGCACCACCACCGCCCGCACCGCGAACTGGGCGTCCTCCCCCGTGATGTACGGCGGCAGCGGGATCTCCCGGAGCGTCTCCCCCGACTCCTCGACGCCGAGGGGAGCCGCGGGACGGACGGTACGGGTGGCGGTGCTGCTCATCGGTGAAGCCTCCACAGGGGACGGACGGACCGGGACAGCAGAAAACGTACGGCCGCTCCGAGGCCGCGCGACGGACAAACTGTCCCCTCCGGGGCATCTCCCCCCGACCGGCCCGACGGCGGCCCGGCTGCCGGGACGCCGGGGCGGCTCAGCACCGGCCGGGGTCAGCCGAGCCGGAAGCCGAGCGCCTGGGCCAGCACCAGCGCCTGATCGGCGTCGATCAGCGCGTCGGCCCGCTCCACCACCGTCGGGTCGAGCGCGGACAGGTCGCTGCCGCGCAGGTCGGCACGGGAGAGGCGGGAGCCGTGCAGCTGGGCCCCGGACAGGTCGACGCCGGTGACCGTGGCGCCGGTCAGGTCGGCCCCGGTCAGGTCCACCTCGCGCATCCGCACGTCGGTCAGGCGCGCCCCGCGCAAATCGGCCCCCGGCAGGGCCACGAACGACCAGTCCCCGCCGTCGATTCGCAGCGGACGCAGGTCGCACTCCTCGAAGCTGCTGCCGACCAGCTTGCAGCCGGTGAACTCGGCGTCGAAGAGGTTGCACCTTTTGAAGACGCAGCGGGTGAAGGCCGAGTCGGTGTGCCGGGAGGCGTTGAAAGCCACGTTGCCGAAGGTGCAGCCGGTGAAGACGGCACCCCGGCTGACCGCCTCGGTCAGGTCCACGTGGAAGAACTCGCAGCGCACGAAGTGCCGGTCGACCAGCTCCTCGCCGTACCAGTCGTCGTGGCGGAAGGTGACGTCCTCGGTTGGCTCCAACACCTGGTCAGCCTACTGGGCAAGCAGACATCTACCGCGCAGCCCGTACCGGACAGTAGGTTCGGCGGGTGAGTGTGGCGCGCAGCACCGACCCCGACCAACTCGGCTTCGATCCCGCCCGGCTGGGGCGGATCGACGAACACTTCGGCAGGTACGTCGACGGGGGGCGGCTCGCCGGCTGGCAGATCGTCGTCACCCGCCGGGGCGAGATCGCCCACTCCTCGACCTACGGCCTGCGGGACCGGGAGGCGGGCGCCCCGGTCGAGCCGGACACCCTCTGGCGCATCTACTCGATGACCAAGCCGATCACCTCAGTCGCGGCGATGATGCTGTGGGAGGAGGGCCGGTTCGAGCTGACCGACCCGATCAGCCGCTGGCTGCCGGAGTTCGCCGACGCCCGGGTCTACGACAGGGGCCCGGTGACCAGCCCGCACACGGTGCCGACGGTCGAGCCGATCCGGGTCTGGCACCTGCTCACCCACACCGCCGGGCTGACGTACGGCTTCGCCCAGGTCTCGGTGGTCGACGGCCTGTACCGGGCGGCCGGTTTCGACCTCAGCGTGCCCGCCGGGGCCGACCTGACCGCCGCCACGCGGACGCTGGCCCGGCTGCCGCTGCTCTTCCAGCCGGGCAGCAGCTGGAACTACGGGGTCTCCAGCGACGTGCTCGGCCGGCTCGTCGAGGTCGTCTCCGGCCGGCGGCTGGACCAGTTCCTCGCCGACCGGATCCTGCGCCCGCTGGGCATGACCGACACCCGCTGGTGGGTCGACGAGCCGGACGCCAAGCGGCTGGCCGCCCTGTACGCCCCGAACCCGGCGACCGGCCAGGCATTCCGGGCCGACTCGATCGGCCGGGCCGCCCTGACCGAGCCGACGTGGCTGTCCGGCGGCGGCGGGCTGGTCTCGACGGCCGCCGACTACCACCGCTTCACCCAGATGCTGCTGCGCGGTGGCGAGCTGGACGGCGTGCGCCTGCTCGGGCCCCGGACGGTGCGCTTCATGACCCGCAACCACCTGCCCGGCGGTCGGGACCTGGCCTCGTTCTCCCCGTCCGGGTTCGCCGAGACGGTGCTGGAGGGCGTCGGGTTCGGCCTCGGCTTCGCCGTGGTGCAGGACCCGGTCCCGGCCCGGGTACCGAGCAGCGTCGGCGAGTACTACTGGGGCGGGATGGCCAGCACCGCGTTCTGGGTGGACCCGGTGGAGGAGATCACCGCGCTGCTGTTCACCCAGCTCCTGCCGTCGAGCACCTACCCGCTGCGAACACAGCTGCGTCAGCTCGTCTACTCCGCCCTCGTCGACTGAGCCCGGTTGGGCCCGCCGGTCGCGGCCTCCCGCCCGGGATCGCCGGAACGGCACCGCCGGGGCGCTCGGCTCCCTAGCCTGGGGACGGACGACGACGGCCGCGCGGACGGGTGCGGCGCGGGAGGCGGTCAGGCGATGAGCGACATCGTGGTGTTCGGGGCCGGCGGCACGGCGGGTTCGCGGATCACCGCCGAGGCGGTGAACCGGGGCCACCGGGTGACCGCGGCGGTGCGCCGGCCGGAGGCGGTCAGCTACCTGCCGGCCGGCGTCGACCTGGTCACCGGCGACGCCACCTCGGCGCGCAGCGTGCGGGAGCTGGCCCCGGGCGCGGACGCGATCGTGGTGGCGGTCGGCGGCGGGGAGCGGGCGCTGTGGCGGGACGCGGCGGAGAACCTGATCACGGTGCTGCGGGACCTGCCGAACCCGCCCCGGGTGATCCACGTCGGCGGCGGGGCGACCCTGCTCAACCCGAGCGGCGTCCCGTTCCTTGAGGAGCCGGACTTCCCCGAGGAGTACCGGGACTCCGCGCTGGGCCAGGCCGACGCCCTGGCCTGGTACCGGTCCTCGGCCGAGGGGGTGACCTGGACGTACGTCTCCCCACCGCCGCTGGAGTTCCACCCCGGCGAGCGCACGGGCCGCTACCGGACCGGCACGGACGAGCCGGTCACCGACGAGCGGGGCCGCGCGGTGCTGAGCTACGAGGACCTGGCCGTCGCCGTCGTGGACGAGATCGAGCACCCGCGCTTCGAGAACATGCGCTTCACCGCCGGATACTGAGCCGCAGGGTACTGAGCCGGCAGGCACTGAGCCGGCGGGCACTGCTCGCGATGTCGCGCGCCGTCAGTCGTTTCTACCAGTGCCCGACGAGCGGGACCGGGCCGCGGTCCGCCCCGTGGGCTGGGCCGGCACCCGGGGTCGCACGGTCGGCCGCCACGCCCGGCCGTTGGCGTAGATCACCCGGAAGCCCAGGTACGCCGCCAGGGGGGCCCAGTGCGCGGAGCCCATCCGTAGCTCGGCGGCGTTGTGCCGGTGCCCGTTGGCGAGCACGTCGAGCAGCACGGTCTCGAACGCGGCCGACTCCACCCAGTCGACCTCGCGGGTGAAGCCGCAGATCAACGCGGCGCCGGTGGCGTCGAGGAAGTCGCGCAGCACGGTGTCGGACGCCCGCAGCACCGAGCAACTGCCGAAGTAGAGCCGCCGGCCGTCGCACCGACCGGCCATCCGCTCGGCCACGTCGGCGAGGTCGACGGAGTCCCAGTCGGTGAGGCAGAGCCGGCTCGGCTCGCCGTGCATGGCGAAGAAGCCCACCCGGTAGTCGGCGTACTGCTTGAGCAGCCAGCGGTCGAGGAAGTAGAAGAGCTCGTCCCGGGTGGCCGCGTCCTTGTGGATGAACCTGATCTTGCCAAGCCGTTCGAGCAGTTCCAGGGTCGGCAGGACCGATCCGCGCTCGTTGAGGTCGCGGTGCCACTGCCCCTCGACACAGAAGACGCCACCACGTGCCACAGCCACCTCCCCCAGCCCTCGGTGACGTTACCGCCGGCCGCTCGCGCCCCGGCAGTCACCCTTCGTCGGATCCGAGTCACGTTTCCGTCACGCCGCGCCCCGCGTACCGTTTCGGCCCTCACATCACAAGAATCAGCTCGGGCAGGCGGCTGCGGCCGGATCAGACGAGGTCCGCGTCGTGGACCAGGATGGCGACCTGGACGCGGTTGTTCAGGTCGAGCTTGGTCAGCAGGCGGGAAACGTACGCCTTGACCGTCGCCACGCTCATGAACAGCTCGACGGAGATCTCGGCGTTGGTCCGGCCCTGACCGAGAGCGACCGCGACCTCCCGTTCCCGCTCGCTGAGCCCACCCAGCAACCGCAACGCCCGTTCGCGGCGGGCGTCGGAGCCGGCCGGCCCGGACGCGGTGACGTGCCGGATCAGTTGCCGGGTGACCGTCGGTGAGAGGGTGGCCTCCCCGCCGGCGACCCGGCGCACCGCCCGGACGATCTCGGCGGGCGGGGTGTCCTTGAGCAGGAACCCGGCCGCCCCGGCACGCAGCGCCCGCAGCACCTGGTCGTCGGCGTCGAAGGTGGTCAGGACGATGACCTCGGGCGGGCGGGGCCGGGCGCGCAGCGCCTCGGTGGCGGCGAGCCCGTCCACCCGGGGCATCCGGATGTCCATCAGCACCACGTCGGGCGCGCAGGCGGTGACGGCGGCCGGCACCTGGTCGCCGTCGGCGGCCTCGCCGACCACCCGCAGGTCGGGCACGCCGCCGAGGATCATCGACAGGCCGGCGCGGACCAGGGCGTCGTCGTCGACGATCAGCACCCGCACGGGCTCCCCCGGGTCGCCCTGTCCGGGGCCGCCGTCGTCGTGTTCCCGCCCGGTCATGCCGGCCAGGGTAGCCAGGCGGTCAGCCGGAAGTCGCCGGACCCGTCCCGCCCGTGCTCCAGGCGCCCACCGGCCAGACTGACCCGCTCGGCGACGCCGACCAGGCCGGTCCCGGTGCCGGGGATGGCGGGCTGCGACCCGGCCCCCACCGGCCGGCGGTTGCGAACGTCGACGGTCAGCCCATCGCCGGGTGCCCCGGCGAGCCGGACGGTGACGGCCGCGCCCGGCGCGTGCTTGCGGGCGTTGGTCAGCCCCTCCTGGACGATCCGGTACGCGCCGCGCCCGATCGCGACGGGTGCGGTCCCGGCCGCCTCGACGGTGTCGACCACCTCCACCCGCATGCCGGCGGCCCGGGACTCCGCGACCAGCGTGGGAACGTCGGCCAGGGTGGGCTGTGGCCGCTCCACCGCGGCCGGCTGCGGCGTCGACGCCGACCGGGCCGCCGGGGCGGGGGCGGGTCCGGGGCGGGCCGACCCGGTCTGCACCTGGCCCGCCGGTGCCGGGCCGGGTGAGGGCGGGTCGTCGGCGCGGAGGACGCCGATGACCTCGCGCAGGTCCTGGAGGGCGGCGTGGGCGCTCTCCCGGATCACGCCGGCCGCCCGGGCGACCTCCTGCGGCGGCGCGTCCGGCCGGAACTCCAGCGCCCCGGCGTGCAGGCTGAGCAGGGAGATCCGGTGCGCCAGCACGTCGTGCATCTCCCGGGCGATCCGGGTGCGTTCCAGCTGCCGGGCCTGCGCCACCCGGAGCTGCTGCTCCGCCTCGGCCCGGTCGGCCCGGTCGCGCAGGGAGAGGATGAGCTGCCGCCGGGCCCGGACGAACATCCCCCAGGCCAGCACCGAGCCGGTGAAGACGGCCGCCCAGACCAGCTCGCCCCGGAATCCGAACGCCGGATCGGGGCGGAACGCCGCGTAGCTGACGCTGGTCAGCGCGCTGCCGCCGAACACCAGCGCGGCCCGCGACAGCGGCCGGTGCACCGCGACCGTGAACATGATGACCACGAGGGCCACCGCGGCGGTCACCGAGAACAGCCCGAGCGGCAGGGTGGCCACCGCCAGGCCGAGGGGCCAGCGGCGGCGCAGCCACAGCGCCGCGCAGGCCAGCAGCCCGAGCACGGTGTCGAGGCCCTGCAACCACTCGTACGGCAGCCGCCCGGCCAGCTCCGGAACGGGCTGGCCGGCGTCCCAGGCGGCCACCACGGCCCAGCCGAGGGCGAACAGGAAGAGGTGGGCGTCCACCAGCCAGTCGCGGGTGGTCCGTCGGGGTCGCGTCCCGGACGACGCCACGTCGGCGAGGGCACCCGGCAGCAGCCAGGGGTGGTCCGGTACGACGGCGCTGGTCACCATCCCATGCTAGGAAGGCCGGGGCCCCGCCGACAGCTACCAAAGTCGACGCCGGCCGTGGCCGTAGGTCGATGTGGTTCTCGACCGGTGACCGCAGCGCCCGGCCGGGTGGCGCGGGCAGGCTCGATCCATGATCGAAGTTGAGCACCTGACCAAGCGGTACGGCGGTCGCGCCGCCGTCGACGACGTCAGCTTCACCTGCGCGCCGGGCAGCGTCACCGGCTTCCTCGGCCCGAACGGGGCCGGCAAGTCCACCACGATGCGGATGATCTGCGGGCTGGCCCCGCCCACCGGTGGCGCCGCCAGGGTGTGCGGGGTGCCGTATCGGCGGCTGGCGAACCCGGGCCGGGTGGTCGGGGTGCTGCTGGACGCCTCGGCGCAGCACTCCGGGCGGACCGGGCAGGAGGTGCTGACGCTGGCCGCCGCCACGATGGGCGTGTCCCGGCGGGAGGTCGACGTGAAGCTCGACCTGGTCGGACTGGGTGCGACCGCCGCGCGGCGGCGCGTCGGGGCGTACTCGTTGGGGATGCGGCAGCGGCTCGGCCTGGCGCACGCGCTGCTGGGCGACCCCCGGGTGCTGATCCTGGACGAGCCGGCGAACGGCCTGGACCCGGAGGGCATCTTCTGGATGCGCGGCCTGCTGCGCGACTTCGCCGACCGGGGCGGTGCCGTGCTGCTCTCCTCCCACCTGCTCAGGGAGGTGGAGGCGGTGGCCGACCAGTTGGTGGTGATCGGGGGTGGTCGGGTGGTCGCCTCCGGCGGCACGGACGAACTGCTGGCCGACGCCGGCACGCTGGTTCGGGCCCGCGACGGAGCGGCCCTACGGCGGGCGCTGGCTGCGGCGGGCCTCGCCGCGACGGTCGCCGCCGGCCCGGCCGCGTCGCCCGGCGGCGGCCTGCTGGTCCAGGCCGAGCCCGGCGTGGTCGGGCAGGCAGCGGCGGACGCGGGGGTCGTCCTCACCGAGCTGCGCCCGGCCGGTGGCGGTGGCCTGGAACAGCTCTTCCTCACCCTCACCGGCGGCACGTCGACGAAGGAGACCACCGCATGAGCGCGAGCACCGCCCCCACCGCCCCCACCGTCGCCCCGCCGGCTCACCCGGGGGTACGCGGACCGTCGCTGGCCCGGCTGACCGCCGTGGAGCTGCGCAAGCTCGTCGACACCCGGGCCGGCCGGTGGCTGCTGGTCGGCATCGGGCTGGTCTCCGTCGCGATCGTCGTGGTGCAGCTGTGGGTGCTGGCCGACGACGAACAGACGTTCACCGCGTTCTTCGTCCCGCAGCTGCTCCCCGCCGGCCTGCTCCTGCCGGTGCTGGGCATCCTGTCGATCACCGGGGAGTGGTCCCAGCGCACCGCGCTGACCACGTACGCGCTGGTGCCCCGCCGGGAGCGGGTGCTCGTCGCGAAGCTCGCCGCGGTGGTGCTGGCCGCGCTGGCGTCGGTGCTGGTCACCCTGGCCGTCGCCGCGGTCGGCACGCTGGCCGCGAAGGCGACGGGCGGGTCGGGCGCCTGGTCGTTCGAGGCCGCCCGGCTGTTCCACGCGGTGGTCCTGCAGGTGCTGGGGGTGCTGATGGGCGCGGCGTTCGGCCTGCTGCTGCTGAACACCCCGCTGGCGGTGGTCACCTACCTGCTGCTGCCGACGGTCTGGGCGGTGCTGGCCGGCATGATCGCGGCGCTGCGGGAGCCGGCCCGCTGGCTGGACACCAGCGTCACCATGGAGCCGCTCTTCGGCCCGGAGGTGACGGCCGGCCAGTGGGGGCGGATGGCCGTGTCGGTGCTGGTCTGGGCGGTGCTGCCGCTGGCGGCCGGGCTGGTCCGCACGCTGCGCCGGGAGGTGTCCTGACCGTGGGAGCCGGGGACGCCCCGACGCGGGTCGACGGCGGGGCGGGCGAGCTGGCGGTCATGTGGGGCGGCTTCCCGCTGGTCGGGGCCGGCATCGGCTGGCTGTTCACCGTCGTCGCCGGCCCGGTCGCCGGGCTGCCGTGGGTGCCCGCGCAGGGCTGGTTCGAGCTGCTGGCCGGGCTGCCCCAGCCCTGGGCCCCGGCCGGGGCGCTGGCGCTCGGCGCGCTGGCCGGGCTCGTCGTCGCCGGAATCGGCACCTGGGAGCGGCTGCGGGTCGAGGTGGACGCGGACCGGGTCCGGCTGCGCCGCGACGGGCGGGACCGGGAGATTTCCCGCCGGACCGTGCGGGTGGTGTTCGTCGACCGGCGGGACCTGGTGCTGCTGGGCGACGGGGAGGAGGAGCTGGCCCGGGAGCGCGGCGACGTGAGCGCCGGGCGGCTGGCCGCCGCGTTCCGGGGGCACGGCTGGCCCTGGGCGGACGCGGACCCGCACCGGGACGCGTACCGGCGGTGGGTGGACGGGCTGCCGGGGCTGCCGGCGGGGGCGGACGCCCTGCTGCGGGCGCGGCAGCGGGCGGTGGACCAGGGCCGGCGCGGGGACGCCGACGACCTGCGGCGGGAGTTGGCCCGGCTCGGGGTGGTGGTGCGGGACGAGGAGAAGCGGCAGTACTGGCGGCTGACCCGCCGGGCGGCCCCGGGGTGAGGCTACCGGCGCTCGGCGTTGGCCGACCGGCGCTGGGGGCGGCCCACCGAGGCAAGCAGCTCGTCCAGCGCGTCGACCTCGGCCCAGCCGTTGACCGAGACCCGGCCGGTGGCGTCGACGGTCACCTCGACCCGGTCCGGTGTGCGGGGCAGCTCGTCGAGCAGCCCCGGGAAGCGGTCGTTGAGCAGCGCGAACTCCTGGTTGGTGGAGCCCACCCAGGGCCGGTCGGTGTCGACCAGGTCGGCCCGGAACGGACCGGCGACCAGTAGGTCGGTCTCGGCCAGCAGGTCTGCCACGTCCTCGCGTCCACTGTCGACGGCGCGGCGCAGGCCGTCGCGGGTGTAGCCGGTGAAGGTCATCACCGACCGGCCGGCCCGGCGCACCCCGGCGGCCACCTCGGCCAGCGCCCCGGCCTGGTCGAACGGTTCGCCGCCGAGCAGGGTCACCCCCTGCGTGCCGGCGGCGAGGACCCGCTCGACCAGTTCGGCCGGCGCGACGAGTTCCCCGCCCCGGAAGGTCCAGAGCTGGGGGTTGAAGCAGCCCGGGCAGCGGATCGCGCAGCCCTGCACCCACAGGGCGGTCCGCTCGCCGGGCCCCTCGGCCCGGGTCGACGCGAGGAACCGGGCCAGCGCCACCCGGCCGGGCCCGGTGGCCGAGCGCCGCACCGGGCCGGTCTCAGAAATCGAGTACGCGTCCACCGGACGTCCCCGGGTGAGCGGTCGGGCCGGCGGGCGGCACGCAGACCAGCAGGTCGCGCAGGCGGGCGTACTCGTGCGGGGCCAGCTCGGCGGCGGCGGCGAACTCGGCGACGCTGCCGAACCCCCGGTGGGCCTCCCGGGCGGCGAGCACCCGGCCGGCGCGGGCGGCGTCGAAGCCGGGCAGCGCGGCGAGCTGCTCCGCCCTGGCGGTGTTGACGTCCACCGGGGACGGCACGGCGGCCGGCTCCCCGACCCCGGTCGACGGCGGGCCGGTGGGCGGGCCGAAGACCGGCGTGCCGAAGTCCAGCGGCGTGCCGAAGCCCAGCGGCGCGGCGGTCGGGTCGACCATGGGCAGCGGCGGTCCGGCGGTCGGGTCGCCCGGGATCTTGGTCGCGGCCGGGCCGGTGGCCCAGTACCCGCCCGGCTGTCCGACGACGGGCGGTCCGGAGACGGGGCTGCCGAACCCGCCGCCCACCGGCGGGCCGGGCGGCGGGGCGAGGGCCCCGGGCGGGTACGCGGACCCGGGCCAGCCCGGCGCGCGCTGGGCGTACCCGGGCCGGCGGCCGGCCCGCCACCGCAACCAGAACACGTTGACCCCGAGGGCGTGCAGCACGCTGACCACCCAGGCCGCGAACCACAGGCCGAAGCAATAGGCGCTGGCAGCGCTGCCCTTCTCGACGACGCCGCCCCCGATGAAGCCGCCCCAGCCGGCGAGCAGGTAGAGGATGCCGGGAATCCACCAATCCGAGCGTCGGGCCCGGATGCCGACGTGGAGGAAGCCGATCCCGCCGAAGCAGCTGAATCCGAAGATCGGCAACAGCAACCACCAGCTGTGCAGCAGCCGCCACCAGACGCCGCCCCTGGGCGAGCGCACCGGCGGCGCGGCGGCCCAGGTGCGCGGACCGGGCGGGGGCGGGTACCCGGGCGGGCTGGTCGGCGGGTATACCGCCGGGCCCGTCGCGGGCGGCCAACCGTCAGGCGCGGTCGACATCGTGCTGCTCGTCGGCGAGGACGGTGGCCACCCGGTCGCGGTCGGCCGTGTACGCGCTGCGCACCGTCCGCGCGTCGAGCAGGTCCTCCAGCACGGCCACGTAGTCGAGGCAGCTCTCGCCGAGCAGGCCCTGGGTCTCGGCGCTGACCGAGCCGTCCGGGTTGACGGTGACGACGACGCGGGGCTGGCCGGTCACCGGTCCCGCTCCTGCACGGCGAAGACCAGCCGGACCGAGGCGTCCTCGGTGACCTGCTCCGACTCCAGGCGCAGCCCGGCGGCCGGGGCCTGGGCCCGCAGCCTTTCCAGCACCGCGCCCTGCACCTGCCGCCCGTACGCGGCGTCGACCGACCGGACGATCTCCACCGCCCGACCCTCGTCGACCTCGCCGCTGAGGTGCGCGGTCCAGATGCCGTCCGGGCCGCGGAGGAAGCCGGCCCGTACCCCGGCCCAGTCGGCGGTGATCTCGTCGGTGGCGGCGGTCACCGCCGCGCCGGTGTCCCGCAGCGCGGCGGCGAGCAGCGTCTCGTCGCGCATCCGGGTCTGCACCTGGCAGACCACCCGGCCGTCGCCGTCGCGGTCGGCGGTGGCGGCGTGCGCGGCGGCCACGGTGGCCACCGCCAGGGGTACGAGTATCAGCGAGATGCTCACCGGCGCTCTCCTGTCGTCGTGGTGGTGATGGGGGCGGGGACCGGCATCAGAACTCCACTGCCCGGCCCCCGTGCCCGCCGCCCGGCAGCCCCGGGCCACCCGACGGACGGGGGTCGAGGTCCCAGTCCTCGGCGGCGGTCGCGGCGACCGCCCGGTGTTCCGCCCAGCTCCGCACGGCGGTGATCCGCTCGGCCTGGGTGACACTCAACGGAACCATGTTGACGAGTGCACGCAACAGGTCGTCGCGGCGCAGCGGCCGACGCTCCGCGTACGCGTCGACGAGCCCGGCGACGACGGCCTGCTCGATCTCCGCGCCGGAGTATCCGTCGCTGAGCCCGGACAGCTCGGCCAGCAGTCCCGAGTCGACGGTCAGCTCCCCGGCCACGGCCGGGTGTCGCAGCCGGCGGGCGATGTGCAGGCTCCAAATCGAGGCGCGTTCGGCCCGGGTCGGCAGGTCGACGAAGAAGATCTCGTCGAAGCGTCCCTTGCGCAGCAGCTCCGGCGGGAGGGCGGCGAAGTCGTTGGCGGTGGCGATGACGAAGACCGGCCGGGTCTTCTCCTGCATCCAGGTCAGGAACGAGCCGAAGACCCGGGCGGAGGTGCCCGAGTCGCCGCCCACGCCGCCGGCGAAGCCCTTCTCGATCTCGTCCAGCCAGAGCACGCAGGGCGCGGTCGCCTCGGCGACCCGGATCGCCTCACGCATGTTCTGCTCGCTGGAGCCGACCAGCCCGGCGAAGACCTTGCCGATGTCCAGCCGCAGCAGCGGCAGCCCCCAGGCGGCGGCGACCGCCTTCGCGGTCAGCGACTTTCCGCAGCCGGGGACGCCGGTGATCAGGACGCCGCGTGGGGCGGGCAGCCCGTACGCGGCGGCCTCGGCGAGCCAGGAGCCGTCCCGCTTGGCCAGCCAGCGCTTGAGGTTCTCCAACCCGCCGACGTCGGCGAGCGGCACCGGGTCGTCGAGGAACTCCAGCAGCCCGCTGCGCCGGACGGCCTGCCGCTTCTCCTCGTGTACGAGCCGCAGGTCGCGGGCGTCGAGCACGCCGTCGTCCACCATGGCCCGGGCGAACGCGTTCTCCGCCTCGTGCAGGGTCAGGCCGAGGGCCGCCTTGGCCAGCCGTTCCCGGCCCCGCTCGTCCAGGTCGATGCGGATGCGCCCGGTCGCCGCGTTGGCGGCGATGATCCCCTCCAGCACCGCGCGGATCTCCGGCTCGGTGGGCAGCGGGAAGTCGACCACCGTGACGTCTTTGGTCAGCTCGATCGGGAGGTCCGGCACCGGGGACAACAGCACCAGGGTGCGCGGCACGGGGCCACTGCGGTAGGCGACGGCCAGCTCGCGCAGCCGGCGCACCACCCCGGGGTCGACGGGCCGGCCACCGGCACCGAACGCGGGGTGCAGGTCGGCGAGGACGACCAGGGCCGGCTCGTCGATCCGCCGCGCCGCGTCGAGGGCGGCCACCGGATCGGTGGTGCCCTGCCGCCGGTTGCCGTCGGGCGGCACCAGGCCCCGGGTCGCCGACCAGGTCCAGACCCCGCGCGGGGTCCGGACCAGGGCGACGTCGTGCGCGACGGCGGCGATCTCGCCGAGCACCCGCTGCTCCTCGTACGAGCAGACCTGGAGCATCGGGACACGGGCCTTGAGCAACTGGGACAGGGTGTCGCGGAAGGCTCCCACCATCGCAGTTCCTCCCCCCAAGGACGCGCCGAGCCGGCCAGACTCTAGCACCGACGGTCCCGGCCGGGGCGGCTGTCAGAAGCGGTACGCCGTGCCGTACTCCGGCACCAGCACCCGGGTCCGCGGGGACGCCGCGCGCACCGCCGCGACCAGCGCGTCGAGCCGTTCGCGGTCGGCCGGCGCGACCGTCGGCGGGTTGACCAACGGCGTCTCGAAGTTGTCCCAGTGCACCGGCACCACGATCTTCGGGTGGTCGAGCGCGGCCATCAGCCTGGCCACGTAGTCGGCGGTGGCGGTGCTGGACTGGAGGGCGACCATCGCCACGTCCGGGGCTAGCCCGGCGAGGTCGCGCTCGACGAAGTCGCTGGCGCCCATGAGGAACACCGCCGGGCCGCCGGCGATCCGCACCTGGTAGGCGAGGGTGTCCCCCTCCGGCAGGTCGGCGATCGTCTCGGGCCGGGCCGGCGGGGCCACCCGCACCCCGGGAAAGGCCATCGAATACGACGCGTTGCGGCTGTGCAGCGAGCCGACCACCTCGACGGTGTGGTCGCCGAAGTGGAGCACCTCCCCGCCCTTGACCGGGCTGAGCTGCCCGACCGGCAGCCCGTACGCCAGCCCGAGGTGGTACGCGGTGAGCGTGCCGAACACCCGGGCGCCGGTGCGCTGGGCGATCCGGGGCACGTCGTTGAAGTGGTCCCAGTGGGTGTGGGTGACCAGGATCGTGCTGGCCCGGTCGACGTACCGGTCGAGGACGTCCTCGGCGACGGTGAGCGGCGTCTCCTGGTTGAACCTCCCGGTGAACAGCCCGGTGTCGTACCGGCTCAGGTACGGGTCGACCAGCACCGTCCGGTCGCCGATGTCGATCCGCCAGCCCGAGGTGCCCCACCAGCGGAAGCTGACGGCTCCGGGGCGGCGGGGGGCGGGGGCCGGGGCGGGCGCGGCGGCCCGGGCCGGGGCTGCCGGTCCGGTGGCGGCGAGGCCGCCGACGGTGACCAGGGCGGCTCCGGCGGCGGCGTCGCGCAGCAGGCGGCGGCGGTCGAGGTGGTTCTCGGGCATGGTGGGTTCTCCCCGTCAGGTCGTGCGGGTGGGACCACTCGACCTCACCACCGCAGCCCCGGCCGCGTCCAAGATCGACGGCACGCACGGCCGATACGCGATCGGGTATCGGCCCAGCCCAGCGCCCCTGCCCGGCGGCGACGGGCCGGGAAATCAGCCGTCCCGCAGGGCCTCGACGGCGATCCGCGCCGCCTCGCCCATGGCCAGGTCCACGTCGATGCGGCGGGTCGCCAGCCGTTCGGTGCGGGCGAACACCGCCATCGCGTACCGGCGACCGTCGGGGTACTCGGCGACCCCGGCCTCCAGGTGCAGGCCGGGCAGGGTGCCGGTCTTGGCGCGGACCCGCACGCCGGGCGGGAAGCCGGAGGCGAGCCGGGTCCAGAAGAGCTGCCGGTCCATCAACTCCCGGACCGTCGCGCAGGCCGGCGCCGGGCCGGCCTCGTCTCGCCAGATCAGGCCGAGCAGCCGGGTCATCTCCCGGGCGGTGCTCGACGTGGTGTGCGCGGGGTCGAGCACCCGCATGGCCCGGACCCGCTCGTCGGAGAGGGTGGGAAAAATCCGGGCGAACTCCGCCTCGGTGCGGGCCCCCACGTCGGCGAGCATCGTCTCCACCAGCTCTCGGGGCCCGCCGACGATCCGGGTGCGCGGCAGCCCCAGCTCGGCGGCGAGCATCGGCAGCACATCCCGGCCGACCCGGCGCAGCAGCAGGTCGGCGGCCGTGTTGTCGCTGACCGACATGGCGAAGTACGCCAGGTCGCGCAGCGACACCTCGGCGTCGTCGGCGCAGCCGGCCACCCCCCAGCCGCCGAGCCGGTCCGCCGCCCGGACCAGCACCCGCTCGGTCGGGTCGAGCTGCCCGACGCTGGCCTGCCGGGCGAACTCCAGCACCAGCAGGATCTTGAAGACCGACGCGATGACCACCTGCTCGTCGGCGCGCACCGCCACCTCGCGGACCGGTCCGCCCGCCCGTTCCGGGTCGTCGTCGCCGCCCGCCCGTTCCGGGTCGTCGTCGACGTCGACCACGTGCAGGCTGGCGGCCACCCCGGCTCGGCCGAAGACGTCCGCGATCCGCTCCCCCACCGTCACCCCGGCACCGTACCGGCGGGCGAGGCCCGGACGTCGGCCCACCGCCTGCGGCGCGCGGACGGGGCCGCCCCGGCCGTCGCCGCCCCGGTTCCCCGCCCCGCCGGTCGGGTCGCTGGCGTAGGGTCGGCGGCCGTGGACCTGCTCCGGCACCTGCGGCACTTCGTGGTGGTCGCCCGTGAGCTGCACTTCGGCCGGGCGGCCGAGACGCTGGGCATGGCGCAGCCGCCACTGAGCCAGTCGATCCAGCGGTTGGAGCGGGAGCTGACGGTCGAGCTGTTCGACCGGTCCCGCCGGCAGGTGCGGTTGACCACCGCCGGTCAACTCCTGCTCGGCGAGGCCGACGAGCTGCTCGCCGCCGAGCAGCGGGCGCGCAACCTGATGCGCCAGGTCCGGGCCGGGACGCTCGGGGTACTGCGGGCCGGGGTGCCGCCGGAGACCCCAGCGGTGACGCTGCGTGAACTGCTGGACCGGCTCGCCGCGCGGGCCCCCGGCCTGGACGTCGACCTGCACGAGCTGACCAGCGCCGAGCAGGTCCGGATGCTCGCGCAGCGGCGGCTGGACGTGGGGCTGGTGCACCACCCGGTCAGCGCCGACGGGCTGCGGTTCGGGCCGGCGGTGGCCGTACCGCTGGGGGTGGTGCTGCCCCGCGCGTCGCCGCTGGCGCGGCCCCGGGAGGTCGAGCTGGCGACGCTGGCCGGCCTGGACCTGATCGCCGCGCCCCGGACGACCGCACCCCAGTGGCACGACCACGTCCTGGACGTGTGCCGGCGGCACGGCTTCACGCCCCGGCGGGTGCGGCCGGCCCGGAACCCGGAGTTCCTGTTCGGGTTGGTGCTGGCCGGCGGGGCGGTGGCCGTCGAGCCGGCGACGACGGTCCGCCGGGAGCCGCGCATCGCCTGGCGGCCGGTCGCGGGGTCGCCGCTGGTGAAGCGCACCTCGGCGGCCTGGCCGCAGCGCGCCGGCCACCCCGCCGCGCCGGTGTTCGGGGAGTTGGCCGCCGAGGTGCTGGCCGACGCGGAGCCGACGCGGTCGACCGACCCGCTCACCCCTGCCCTGCGCCCCTGGCCGGTGCTGTTCGAACCCCGATCGGCAGATTCACCCCCGTAAAGTTCCCCGGCGCTCTCCCGGAGTTCACGCCTCCGCCGTTAACATCGCTGACCATGAATACAAAGAGCGTCACCCGCTCGCTTCCCGGGCGGCTGATCACGGCGTTCGCACTGACCGTGGCACTGGTGACACCCGTCGTGGCGAGCACCTCCGCGTCGGCGGCTGCCTCGCTGACCGTCGCTCAGGCGCTGGCCGCCCAGGACGGCCGCGTGGCCACCGTCACCGGGTACGTCATCGGCCAGCCGACCGCGACGTCCACGGTGATCACGTCCGGCTACACGGCGGACACGGCGATCGCCATCGCCGACACCACCGCCGAGACCAGCACGAGCAGGATGCTCTACGTCCAGGTGACCGCCGCGTACCGAAGCGGCTTCGGGCTGCTGACCAACCCGGGGCTGCGGGGCAGGCAGATCACCACCACCGGGGCGCTGACCGCGTACTTCAGCCACGGCGGGCTGAAGAACCCGACCGCGATGAGCCTCGGCGGCGCCACCCCCGGCCCGACGCCCACCCCGACGCCGACCGCCACCCCCACCGCCACGCCCACCCCGACGCCCAGCCCGACCGGCGGCCCGTACGACTCGACGTACTACGCCAACGCCGTCGGCAAGACGGGCACCGCGCTGCGCAACTCGCTGCACACCATCATCAGCCCGCAGACGAAGCTCAGCTACGAACAGGTGTGGGACGCGTTGAAGGACACCGACCAGGACCCGGCGAACGCCAACAACGTGCTGCTGCTCTACACCGGCCGGTCGCAGAGCAAGACCACCAACGGCGGCGGGGTCAACGACTGGAACCGGGAGCACGTCTGGGCCAAGTCGCACGGGAACTTCGGCACCGCCACCGGGCCGGGCACCGACGTGCACCACCTGCGCCCCGAGGACGTCTCGGTCAACTCGACGCGCGGCAACAAGGACTTCGACAACGGCGGCAGCGCCGTCTCGGAGGCCGCCGGCTGCTACACCGACTCCGACTCGTTCGAGCCGCGCAACGCCGTCAAGGGCGACGTGGCTCGCATGATCATGTACATGGCGATCCGGTACGAGGGCGGCGACGGCTGGGCGAACCTGGAGATGAACAACTCCGTGTCCAACGGCAGCGCGCCGTACCTGGGCAAGCTGTCGGTGCTGCTCTCCTGGAACCAGCTCGACCCGCCGGACGCCTTCGAGAAGCGCCGCAACCAGGTCATCTACGACCGCTGGCAGGGCAACCGCAACCCGTTCATCGACCACCCGGAGTGGGCCGCCGCGATCTGGGGCTGACCCTCGCCGGCACCACCCGCGTCGGGCCGCCGGAGCCACCCGGTTGTCGCACATCACCCGCCCCGGACCGTGAGGAAGCGGCCGGAAGGGGTACGAGAATCGGGTGGCACGGCCGGACCGGTCGGCGGGCGGAAAAGCGCTCCCGCGCCGGCCGGCCCCGGACGATTGGAAGAGGCGGCCGAATGGCGAACACGATTCCCGACATCACGCTCAACGACGGCAATACCATCCCGCAGCTCGGCTTCGGGGTGTTCCAGATCGAGCCGAAGGACACCGCCGAGGCCGTCGGCCGGGCCCTGGAAATCGGCTACCGGCACATCGACACCGCCGAGATGTACGGCAACGAGGCCGAGGTGGGCCAGGCGGTCCGCGCCTCCGGCCTGGACCGGGGCGAGGTCTTCGTCACCAGCAAGCTGAACAACGCCTTCCACCGCCCGGACGACGCCCGCCGGGCGTTCGACTCCACGCTGGCGGCGCTGAAGATGGACCACATCGACCTGTTCCTGATCCACTGGCCGCTGCCCACCCGCTACGACGGCGACTTCATCTCCACCTGGAAGGTCCTGGAGGAGTTCCGGCGCGACGGCCGGGCCCGTTCCATCGGGGTGTCGAACTTCCAGGTGCCGCACCTGGAGCGGCTCGCCGCCGAGGCGGACGTGACGCCGGCCGTCAACCAGATCGAGGTGCACCCGTACCTGGGCAACGAGGAGGTGCGCGCGTACGGCAGCGCGCACGACATCCGTACCGAGGCGTGGTCGCCGATCGCGCAGGGCAAGGTGCTCGACGACCCGACCCTGCTCGACATCGCCGGGCAGGTCGGCCGGACCGTGGCCCAGGTCGTGCTGCGCTGGCACGTGCAGCGCGGCGACATCGTCTTCCCCAAGTCGGCCACCCAGAGCCGGATCGAGGAGAACTTCCGGATCTTCGACTTCGAGCTGGACGACGCGACGATGGCCCGGATCAGCAGCCTGGACAAGGGCGAGGCGGGCCGGCAGGGGCCGAACCCGGACACCTTCGACCGCATCCCCGACTGAGCGGACGCGTCGGGGCCCTCGTCACCGCCTCCACGGCCGGCGGGGGCCCGCTTCTCCCGGGCGACCGCACGCTGCTCCAACTCCCGGAGGGTGCACCCGGGCAGCTCCTTGAGCTGTCGCATCATCCCGACGAACTCGCTCACGTCGCGCGCCGTTTCCGGCCGGACACTCCCCGTCTCCATCAGATTCATGCGGCTTCCGTCGGCGAGCCCGGAGCGGCGACGTAGAGCGGCGTCCTCCGGGGCCACCTCGCCAACGGCGAAGGCGGGTACGGCGTCCTGCCCTGGTAGCGGCACCGGACTGCGGCGTGGGGCGGCTCCGGCCGACGGGGCGGTCAGCCGGTGAGCGCGATGCGCCAGTCGTTGCAGCGCATCCACCGGCCCGGCGGGTACTCGAAGTCGGTCTCGCCGAGCAGCACGAAGCCGGCCTTGCGGCAGACGGCGTTCGACGGCGGGTTGCCCACCGAGGGGTACGCGTGGGCGTGCCGGTGGGTCCGCTCGGCGCGGGCCAGGGCCAGCGCCTCGCGCACCGCCGCGGTGGCCAGCCCGCGCCCCTGGTACGCGGGCAGGATCGCCCAGCCCATCTCGTACACCGGCTCGCCGTTCCAGACCCGTTCCCAGTAGCCGACGCTGCCGACCTTGACCCGCTCGGGCAGCACGACGGTGAACATGTTCCCGCTGCCCGGGCCGGGGCCGGCCACGTAGCGGGCGTGCCGGGCGACGACCTGTTCCTCGGTCTCCGGGCCCCCGGTGTGCGCCCGGACCTCGTGGATGTTGAGCCGACGCAACAGGTCGAAGTCGTCCTCGGCCCACCGCTCGATCCGCACCCCCGCCGACGTCCCGCCCATGCGGCCTCCTCAGTGCTCGGTGCGCACAGTCAAGCGCACAGCACCGACAACCCGCCGCGTCGGCGGGTGTGGGTACGGTCTCGGCATCGAGGATCCGGCCGAACGCACATTGATGCTTACCAATGGAGCCTCTAGCATCGATATCATGCATGCCCGTCGTGTCATCGCCACAGCCGCCGTCGCCGCGCTGCTGAGCCTGCTCGCCGTCACCGCCGCCCAGGCGGACGACACCCCGGCGCTGACCACCCCGGGCGTGCCCGTCGTGGTCGTCGACGAGCCCCACCGGCTCACCCTGTCGTGGACACCCTCGTCCTGGGTGGACGAGCCGGAGGGCGCGGGTCCGATCAGATACCAGGTGATGATGCCGCTGGGTCCCCACACGTACCGGGGCCTGGGTGACGTGGACACCTCCAGCATCACGCTGACCGACCTGGCACCGGGCACCGATTACCGGATCGCGATCCAGGCGTACGCGATCGGCGGCTACTCCATCCCCTCGGCCGCCGCCAGCCTGCGCACCGTGTACGGGAAGGCGAAGGTCAGCTACCTCAACCGCGACTGGTCGCCGACGGACAACCAGGCCCAGTTCGACCTGCTGATCACCAACACCGGTACGCAGCCGCTGAGCCTCACCTCCGTGCGGGTGCGGTACCACATGCTCTTCGAGGGCGGCAACACCTCGCTGGTGGCCGAGTGCGACTGGGCGGAGCTGGGCTGCGACCGGATCCGGCGTCAACTCTTCTTCTTCATCCCGCCCGCGCCCCCGCCTCCGCCCCCGGGCAGTTCGCCCAGCCCGACGCCGGTGCCAACGCCGACCCGCTACCCGCTGCCGGGCACGCCGGCACCCGGCTGGGTGGAGCTGACCTTCACCGAAGGGGTGCTCGCCCCCGGCGCGTCGACCGGGCTGATCCAGCTCCGCCTCCACCGGCCCAACTGGAGCGACATCGACGAGCGCGACGACCCGAGCTGGCGGGCCGCGACCGGGGCGCGGATCGACAACAGCCGGATCACCCTCGACGTCGGCGGCGTCCGCGAGTTCGGCGACCAGTACGCCAGCTGAGCCACCACCCGCCGCCCGGCGAAAAGGCCGATACCGGTCAGTCGGCTCGGCGGGCCGGGGGCCGCACCTCCAGCGTCTCGACCAGGTTCGCCATCGTCGCCCGAAAGTCGAGCCGGTCGGCGCTTCCGGCGTACGCCATCGCCCTCATCCCGCAGGCCGGCGCGGGTACTGGCCGACAGGCAACGGCAGGTCCTCGACGTGGCCCCATTCCAGCTCGTTGTCGCGGATCAGTGCCGCCTCACCCCAGGACACGCGGAGCAGGCCCGCGTCGGAGTTGCAGGCGAACCCGACGAGTACCACCTCGGGCCGGGCGGCGAACTGCGCCACGATCTCCCGCAGGGGCTCACGGTCGCGGGCCTCCTCGGGGCTGCGGGGCATCATCGGCAGGGGCACCTCCTCGTGGCTGGGTTCCGGCCCGAAGAGCACCAACAGGTCCCGGATCAGCCGGCTGAGGTCACGGCCGGGGCGGGCGTCCCGAATGTCCACGTCGGCGCGCTTGGCGTACCGCCACGGCAACAGGAGGTGGTCGCGGCAGATGGTCACCCGCACCTGCGCGCCGGGAGGATGAACGTCCGTCACGTCAGGCAGCTCGCGCAGGTGCTCGTGCAGCACCTCGTACTGCTGCTTCCAGCGCACCGGCCCGAAGGCGTGGTCGGTGTCCAGTTCGGACGCCTCCCGAGCGCCTCGGGCCAGCTCGACCGCACGATGCAGGGCAGCCGGGATCTCCCGGCGCAAAGACGCCGCGAGGGTTGGCCCGAACTTCCGCACCGACCACTCGGACGGCCCACCAGCGATCCCCATGCCGATCACCCCCTGTGCCGAGATGGCCACGCATCGACACCGACGATCTCACACCGATCGAGGCATGCGAAAGCAGCGCGACCATGCCCACCGGAACCGCGGCGGCGGATGGCAACGGCACGGCGGGCGCACGGCGGAGCGCGCCGGAGGTCAGAGCTTGCGTGCGACCGCGCCGTAGATCGACGCCTCGGCCAGCGGCGGGCGCTCGGACTCGGGCACCTCGGCACGCCACTGCGTCACCGGGACGACGCCCGGCTCGACCAGGTCAAGGCCGTCGAAGAACCGGGCGAACTCCGCCCGGGACCGGGGGACGGCATCCCGTTCGACCGTGCGCGCCGCCAGCTCGACGCGCATCCGCTCGACGACCTCGGCGGGCATGAGGTCGATGGTGACGTGGCTCAGCACCAGGTAGCTGCCCGACGGCAGCGCCTCGACCAGCCGGCCGACCACCTCGTACGGCCGGTCGGCGTCGGTCAGGAAGTGCGCGACCGCGACCAGGAGCAGCGCCACCGGCCGGGACAGGTCCAACGTGCGGTGCAGCTCGTCGGCGGCCAGGATGCGCTCCGGGTCGCGCAGGTCGGCGTCCAGGTACGCCGTCGTGCCGGCGGGGGAACTGGTCAGCAGCGCCCGCGCGTGGGCCAGCACCATCGGATCGTTGTCGGCGTACAGAACGCGCGACTCGGGGGCCACGGCCTGGGCCACCTCGTGGGTGTTGTCGGCCGTCGGGATGCCGGTGCCGATGTCGAGGAACTGCCGGACGCCGGCCTCGGCGGCCAGGTACCGCACCGCCCGCTGGAGGAAGGCCCGGTTCTCCCGGGCGAGGGTGCGGATCGCCGGGTACGCGGCCGCGATCCGGTCGCCGGACTCCCGGTCCACGGCGAAGTTGTCCTTGCCGCCGAGCCAGTAGTTGTAGCGCCGGGCGGGGTGGGGCACGCTGGTGTCGAAACGGTCGGAGAGCCGAGCGGTGTGGTCGTCCTGAGGGGTTGCGGAACCCACGGGAATCCTCATCGTTCGTGCGGCCAGGAGAGGCTCCGGCCCACCGGAGGTTCCCGGGCGGCCGGCGCCCCCACACAGCGTAGGCGTCACATCGCCGGACCGCTGACCCGTCGATCATCGCGTGTGGACCCTTCGTGGCTTCCCCCTGGGCGGAGCGGGGTTCGGGTCAGCGGTCGCAGTCGTCGGGCAGGTGGATGCGGGCGGCGGGCACCCCGGCGGCGAGCAGCCGCAGCCGCGCGCCGGCCACCATCGCGGGCGGACCGCAGGCGTACACCTCCTGGCCCGGCCGATGGTGCCGCAGCGCGACGGTCAGGGCGTCGCCCCGCTCGTCGGGCTCGGCGTGCTCGTCGTGGGAGAACGCGGGCACGACAGTCAGCCAGTCGTGGGCGACCTGGAGCTTGTCGAGGCTGATCGGGTCGTACAGGTCGGCGAAGGCGCGGACGCCGACGACCAGGGTCACCCGCCGGCCGCCCCTGGTCGCCTGCTCGGCGGCGACCTGCTCAACCAGGGCGCGCAGCGGGGCGAGGCCGGTGCCCCCGGCGGCGAGAAGCAGGTCGGCGGTCGAGTCGGGGGCGAGCGTGAGGCCGGCGCCCCGGGGCGGGCCCAGCCAGAGCGGCCCGCCGGGGCGTACCCGGTCGACGAGGACGCGGGAGACGGCGCCGGCGGCGCGGACGTGCAACTCGATCGTGCCGTCCGGGCGGGGCGCGTTGGCGGGCGAGTACCAGCGCCACCGGCCGGGCAGGCCGGGCACGCTGACCGGGAGGGCCTGGCCGGGGCGGAACGGCAGCCGCCGCCAGGGACGTACGGTGAGAATGGCGACGCCCCCGGAGGGCCGGTCGTGGTCGAGCACCTCGACCGGCCACCAGGCCGGGCCGTCGCCGACGCGGTCGGCGGCGTGCCGGACGGCGGTCAGCGTGCGGCGGGCGGCCTGCTCCCAGGCGGCGGCCAGCGCGGTCGTCCACTGTGGGTGCGCGTGGCGGGCCACCGTGGCGACCAGGGCCTCGCCGACCAGCGCCTGGTGGTGCGGGCCGAGCTGACAGTCGCGCCAGGCCCGGCCGAGGACGGTCAGCAGCGCGGCCCGTCCGGCGCGGTCGTCGTCGCCGGTGGCGAACTGGCCGAGGGCTGCCAGGAACAGGGGCGCGTCGCGTTCGGGCAGCAGGGCGGGCATCCGGTCGGCGAGCGTGCACCAGAAGTGGTCGGCGGCCCGGTCGATGCCGGCGACGGTGACCGCCCAGGAGGCGGCGAGGTCGACGCCGCTCACCGGCCGGCCCCGGTTGGATGTGCCTTCCCGACGGTCCCGGCTGTGCGTCCCTCCCCGGCGGTCCCCGTTGGGCGTACCTCCCCGGCGGTCCCGGTTGGACGTGCCTCTCCGGCGAAGACGGCGCGGGCGGCAGCGATGGCGGCCTGCGGCACGTCGAGGGCCCAGAGCGCCCCGGCGAGGTAGTCGACCAGCCGCCGGTGCTGCTCCTCCCCCAACCCGAGCCCCGGCCAGGCATCCGCCACCGCGCGCCCGTCGAGCGCCGCGCCGAGGGCGGCCGCCAGGTGGTCGGCGAGCCGGCCCAGATCGACCCCGACCAGGTACGACTCCAGCTCCGCGTCCGCCGCGACCAGCCGCAGCCATTGCCACACGGCCTCCCGCACGACCTCGTCCGAGTACGCCACACTCACGCTCCCTGCTGGAAGGAGGGCCCTCGTCCTCGGATTCGGTGGAGGGAGGGCCCCGATTGATCGGTGGTATGGCACCGGGGCGGGCGGGAGCGGGGACGCGTCGGGGGAGGACTCGTCCCCGGAGCCAGCACCCGCCCCGGGCCATGTGAAGCAGCCTGCCGGGCGAGGCCCCGCGCGCCATGACGACGATCAATTCATGAGCATGAACGGTGCGTATGCCGCCGAGTGCTCAGGGATCATGGCGGGGGAAGCGCGGTGCGACGTCTCGGCCTTCATCCGTGGCCCCAGGACTCCACTCGAAGCATCGCCCCGCACAAGGGACATATCTCCGGATCGGAACGGCTACGCCTGTGTGGCATGCCGGCGGCAGTCTCACCGGTATGCGCGGTACGTATACCGGTCCTCCACGGAGCGGATTTAAATGGATAGGCTCGACGAGGCGCTACGGACAAAGCCACCCGCGAATGGCGAGGTTTCCCGTGACACACGCGAACTGCCCCCGCTGCGGTGGCCGGCTGGCCCGCGACAACGACAGCGGGCGGTGCACACCGTGCCAGGCCGCCGAGCGGGACCGATTGAGCCGACCGCCGGTGGTGCCGGCCAACTTCTGGGAACACCAGCCGGTACGGCGAGCGTTGGCCGCGCGGCATCTCGGGCGGGTGATCCGGGCCTACCGCTGCCACCCGTACCACGGGCGGAACCCACTGCCCCAGAGCGCGGTCGCCGGGTGGCTCGGAATAACGCAGGCGCAGCTCAGCCGAGTCGAAAACGGCTCACCGATAGTCCACCTGGACCGGCTGACCCACTGGGCACAGGTTTTGCGAATACCGGCCAAGCGTCTGTGGTTCGCCCTACCCAACCAGCCCTGTCACTTCGGGCCGGAAGCAGACGAGGAGCAGCCGGGCCACCAGCAGGCCGGCTCCCAGGAAACAGCCGGACTGGCGACCCCACCAGCCCTGGCGGATGCCGTGACCACGGCATCGGATGAAGGAGGTGACATCACGGACCGCCGACAGTTCCACGCCCTGGCCGCCCTGGCGGGCATCGCCGCGACCGGCTCCCTCGACCTGCTCGCCACACCGACCGACGCACCCAGAAGCATCGGCATGGAGCAGGTGCGCTTCGCCAGCTCTCTGGTCGAAGAGTTCCGCCGCGCCGACGCGGCCGCCGGGGCCGATCAGCTCTGCGACATCGCCGTCCGAGTCCACGCCCACCTGTCGACCTGGGCCACCAAGGCCACCTACAGCCGAGAAGTCGGCGACGCCCTGCAAACCGCGCTGGCGGACCTCGCCATCGAAACCGCCTGGCTCACGATCGACGCTGATCGGCGGTCGACCTCAAGGGCGTACCTCAACGAGGCGATCACCCGGGCCCGCATCGCCGACGACCCGCGCATGGAAGTCCGCGCCCTTGCCTGCCTCTCCCTGCTGATTCGGGACGATCACCCCGGCGAATCGCTACAGAGCGCCGATGCCGCTCTGCGGTCCTCCGTCGGCTGGGGAACCCCTCGACTGGCGACCCTGCTGCACCTGCGGGCCGCCCACACCTACGCCACGATGAAGGACATGAGCAGCTTCAGCCGAGCGATGGCCAAGGCCCACCGCGAGTTTGACCGCGGAACGACTGAGGACGACATGCCGTTCCTTCACTTCGTAACCCCGCAGGAGCTCAGGGGCATCGAAGGGCTGTCGTACCTCGCCCTGGGCCGACCCGAACGCGCGGCCCGAGCCTTCCGCACGATCGCGGGGAACCCTTCCCCCGCACTTCGGCGCAACCGGATCTACTACACGGTGCAACTTGCCGATGCGGAATGCCGACAGGGCAGCCTCGATGAGGCGGCGCAGATCGCCATGAGCGTGCTGCCCGCCACGGGCCAGGTGAGTTCCGGGCGGGTGAGCCGTCACCTCGCGCAGGTCCGGTCGAGCCTGGGACAGCCGCAACGGTCGACGACCGCCACCCGCGAGTTCGTCGACGCCTACGACGAGGCGGTGTCCCGATGATGGAGAACATGAAGCTCCGCCACCACACCGCCGCGCAGGCGGCGGGGCTAGTTGATCAGCTCGTCGGCCTCTACCTGAAGGTGTACGCGGACGGAAACGAGTTCCACAGCGAGGACCGCTACCGTCGCCAGCTCGCCGGGCACATGCAGAGAGACGGATGGGACCTGGTGACCGCCACGACCGACGAAGAGTTGGTCGGATACATCTACGGATTCCCGCTGCCCGCCGAGACCGGCTGGTGGACAGGCATGCAGGAACCTGCCCCCACCGGGTTCACCGATGAGGACGGCAAGCGCACGTTCGCCATCAGCGAACTCATGGTGTCCCCCGGGTGGCGACGCCGGGGCATCGCCAGGGCCCTGCACGACGAGCTCCTCGGAGGCCGGGCCGAGAAACGGGCCACCCTCCTTGCCGACCCGGACAACGCACCCGCCCAAACCGCCTACCGGTCCTGGGGCTGGCAGCCGGTCAACAAACTGCGGCCCAACTGGGAACATGCCCCAACTTTCGACGTCCTACTGCGCGCCTTGGCGCCGCAGCCGGTGGGCGGCTGTACTCAGGCGCCCACCGGCCTGCGCCCCAGCACCTCGTGTGCGAACTGATAGTTGTGGCGGCGGGGATGGTTGGTGGTGCCGATCAGCAGCGAATCGGTGAAGTCTCTCGCGGCGCGCAGCGAAGTGCTCGGCCTGTGTCGCAGCGATGAGATGTCCCCAGACCCGAATCTGTTCGTCTCCGGCACTTCGGTAGGCGCATTCCGGGTCGAAGGTTCTCGTGAAAGAGGCGCGCTGAAGACTCAGCAGGAGCCCTGGTGCCAACGCAGCTTCGTCACGGTCTGCGGAATATAGAAGATGTTGCCGCCCGGGGGAATGCAGTTCGTGCTGACCCTGACCTCACCGTCGGGGAACGTGTAGGAATGCGTCATGTCGACGTTCCGGGACGTGTAATTGTAGTAGGTCAGCCCCGGGACACTGCCGGTCCACTCGCTGGCAGTCGCAAGAGACGGAGTCTCCACGGGTGCGGGCGCCGGGTACGCCCAGTTGGGCCAGACGCAGAACTTGCCCTGCGGGCAGTTCCCGGGTGGCCATGCCTCATCTGATGGCACGGAAGCCGACGCCGATGCAGCGGGGGCGGCCATCATCAGACCTGCGACTGATAGAGAAAGGGCAATGGATTTCAGTAGCACGATTTTCCTCTCCAAGAGAAGTTTATCGATTGAAGTTACCACTGGGAAAGTTGAACGGTCAAGCACTTGCTCCGACGCCGATCAGTACGCGCTCGCCTGCGGCACCGGCGCAAACACGGTCTGGCTCGTCACGGCGACGTTGATGGGCCGGAGTAGCCCCCTCGGTCTCTCAGCGTCGCGCCGCGTCCCAGCAGCGACCCGCACAGGTTGAAGTCCTGACCGGGCCGGTGGCGGCCCAGCGCCACGGTCAGCGCATCGCCCGACAGGCGAACGCGCTGTCGCCCCGCTCGGCCGGCTCGGCGCCAGGGGCGCGGGAGAGCGCCGGCACGGGCCGCCGTCATGGGCACGGGGCCAGAGTCTCCGAAGTAGAGATCAGGCCGCGTCCGCCCGAGGAGCGAACGTGACGTCCAGTCCCATGTTCAAAGCCCTGGCCAGCCGTTCGAGCACCATCGGGGTCGGCACCGTTCCGCCAGCCTCGAAGCGGGCCACCGCCGACTGGGTCATGCCTCGGTCCAGCCAGCGCGATCGCTCATCGCTCCGCCCCTCGTTCACGCTGGTCGCTCCGTCACGCATCCTTCCAGCGTTCGAAGCCCGACTGGCGTGTCGCGGCGTCGGGCTGGGCTGAGCGGAGCGACGAAATCCCCGGTCAGCCCTTGACCATCGGGTCAGACAGCCTGGCCAGCAGATGCTGGTGGGCCTCCCAGCCGTCGGGGAACTTCACCGGGACGTTGAGGTGCACCCGCTCGGTCGACGGGTGGGCGTCCAGCAGCTCCGCGATCCCCGCCCGCGCCACCACCACGCACGCGTGCCGGTGCCGGGACGTCAGCACGCACAGCCGCCCCGACTCCAGGTGGAACGCCGTCGCGTCCCGCCGCCCGGAAAGCGGGTGCAACACGATCGTCACGTCGTACTCGCGGCCCTGGAGCCGGTTGGCGGTGTCCACCGTGATGCCCGCCCCGGCCTCGCCGAGGTGCGCGCGGATGGCCGCGACCTGGTCGCGGTGCGCGGCCCCGACGGCGATCCGGTCGGCGGCGACCGGCGCGCCGGCCGGCGCGTGCTCGGAGACGGCGACCGCTCCCCGCTGCAACACCCGCAGCGCCAGCGCGGCGCACGCGGCGGCAGCCTCCCCATCGGTACGCAGGGTGTGCCGCTCCGGCAGCTCGTACAGCGCCCAGCCCGACGACGCCGCCAGCTCCACCGCCGCGTCGACGGCGTCCCCCGGACCGGCCTCGGTGAACGCCAGCGCCCGGTCGTCGCGACCCGTGCCGGCACGGAACCCGGTGAACGGGTAGAACGCCGCCGCGACCACCGGCGCCGCCGACGCGGGCAGCCGCCAGGACACCGGCAGCCGGTACACCGGCAGCTCAGGGTTGTGTCGCAGCAGCACCGCCACCGCAGACTGCATCGGATCCCAGGTCAGCCCCGTCCACCGCGCGGTCTCGACCGTCGAGAACGGGTCGAGCTGCCCCGGATCCCCCACGAACAACGCCCGCTCGAACCTGCCTGCCACGCGCAACAGGGCGTCCGACCGCATCTGGTACGCCTCGTCGACGATCGCCCACGGCCAGGAACCGTCGGTGACCATGGCCCACTTGGCCGCCGTACCGATGATGACAGCCGGCCCGCCGAGATCGGCGACCTTCGCGGCGACCTTGACCGTGGCATGCCCCTTCACCCGGTCGGTCGGCCTGTACTCGGTGGCCGAGAGACGGCCGATACGCAGCTCGGGGGCCTTGTGGGCGAGCCGGTCGATGAGGTCGTCGACCTGCTCGTTGGTCTGCGCGATGATGATCAGCGGCTCGTCGGCAGCGGCCAGCTCGACGGCGGCGCGGACCACGAGGGTCGACTTGCCGGCCCCGGGCGGCGAGTCGACGACCACGCCCCGGTGATCGCCGGAGCGCAGGTCGGCCAGCACGGCCGTGATGACCCGCTCCGCCTCGACGGCGGGCGGCACCTCCAGCCCGAGCATCGATCTCCCCTCCCACCAGGTGCTGCGCACCCTACCCGCAGGCACCGACACGGCCGTACCCACGGCTTGCCGCCGCACGGCTGCGGTAGGGAGCACGCGGCGTCCACGGGGCAGGAGAGCCGACTCGGTGCAGACGGATCAAGCGGTAGGACGATTGCCAAAGGCAATCAATGCCAATACAAACATGGATGTCATCCCGGTGGATTGTGACGGCGACCCCGTCAACCGGATTCACATCATCCCAAAGGGGGGCCCATGGCGCGCAACCGCATCGCCGGTGCAGCAGCCATCACACTCGTCTTACCACTTATGGGCGTCCTTCCCGCGTCAGCCGCGACGGCCGCGCCCGCGCAGGCCGCGGCGAAGCAGGCTCAGCCCAGCGACACCCGGGAGCTCACCCGCAAGGACTTCACGCTGGACGGCCGCAAGGTCGAGACGCCGGCCCGGTACCAGCCACGCGCGCAGGAGCGTTCGAAGACCACGTCCGCCGCGACGACGCCGCCGGTCGGCACGGTCCGGCAGTGGCTCGGGATGGACGACATCCAGGGCCAGCTCTACCGCAAGGACTACACGCTGCGGGGCTCGGGCAACAACGTCGAGGTGTGGGTCGCCAACGACATCGCCTTCCCGGCCGGCGACTGCCGGACCCAGATCCCCTCGTCGACGCAGATCACCGACGAGCAGGTGGCGAGCTTCGTCCACGAGTTCGACACCAACATGTACCCGAAGGAGACGGCCGCGTTCAGCACGCCGCCGGACCGTGACGGCACCAACGCCCTGCTCGGACCGGACGCCAACGGCAACGGCGGCGACTACACCGGCGGCGGCAACAAGACGGTCACCCTGATCGACAACGTCCGGGACGACAACTACTACGAGTTCCCGGCCAACCCGACGTACATCGCCGGCTTCTTCTCGGCCCAGTTCAACGAGTTGTTCGACCGCAACGTCATGACCGTCGACGCGTTCGACTGGGCCCACCGCACCGGGGCGAACCCGCCGAACGAGCCCACCGACGACCTGTGCACCAGCCGCCCGGCCCGCCCCTTCAACTACGAGGGCACCTTCGCCCACGAGTGGCAGCACCTGGCGCACTACTACACCGACCCCTTCGAGGGGAACTGGATCAACGAGGGTCTGGCCGACTTCGCCCAGACGCTGACCGGCTACGTCGACACCACGACGACCGTCTTCGACCGGGGAGCCGACAGCCACCTCTACTGCTACCAGGGCTTCGGCACGGTGCAGACGCCGTACAACGTCAACCCGCGGGACTGCGGCGGCCCGGAGAACTCGCTCACCCTGTGGGGCGAGAGCCCGAACCCGAACGCGGTGCTCGCCGACTACGGCAACGCGTACTCGTTCATGCAGTTCCTGTACGACCGGTACGGCACGGACATCATCTCCCGGCTGCACAAGGACGGCGAACGGCAGGGGCTGGCCAGCCTGGACGCGGCGCTGAAGGCCAAGGGCATCAACAAGATGTACCAGGTCATCCACGACTACCAGACGATGACGCTGGTCGACAAGATCGTCGGGGACTCGCGGCGCGGGATCATGCTCGGCGTACCGAAGAGCCGGGTGACCACGCCGAGCCTGCGCTCCACGGTCAACCTGGCCAACCCGGCCGCCAACGCCACCCCCGGGGCGGCGCCGAACGGGGCCGACTTCGTGCCGCTGCAGAAGGCCGACGGGCAACTCCTGCGCGGCCGTGACCTACGGTCGCTGTCGTTCGCGGGCACCAAGACGCTGCCGCCGCTGCCGCTGTCGTGGACTGTCGTGCCGAACGACCCGGACCGCTCCGGCAACCCGGTCCTGTGGTCCGGGAACGGCAACAACATCGACTCCGCGGCGGTCACGTCGGTCGCCGTGCCGACCGCCGACCCGACGCTGCGCTTCGCCGCCAAGTACGGCGCGGAGTTCGGCTTCGACTACGGCTACGTCACCGTCTCCACCGACGGCGGCGCGACCTACACCGCCATCCCGGGCGACAAGACGATCGACGGGCCGTTCGGTCCGGCGCTCAACGGGACGACCGACGGGTTCGAGGCGCACTCGTACGACCTGTCCGCGTACGCCGGCAAGACGATCCTGCTCGGCTTCCGCTACGTCAGCGACGGCGGCGTCAACGAGGGCGGTCTGCTGGTCGACGACATCACCGTCGGCGGCACGGCGGTCAGCGACGGCACCAGCCTCGCCCCGTTCGACTCGCCGACGGAGATCAAGCCGATCACCGTCAACAACTGGAACCTGCGGCTCATCGGCATCGACGAAAAGCACTCGGTCGCCGCGCAGTTCGAGTTCGACGGTAAGTCGAGCCTGACGCTGAACCGGGCGCAGCTGGCCCTGCTCAGCCTGTTCCCGAAGGTCGTCGCCGTGGTCGCCTACGACGAGCCGACCGAGCAGGTCAACCAGTACGCGCCGTACACGCTGAAGGTCAACGGAGTGGTCCAGCCGGGCGGCACCGCCTGACCTGACCCGACACCACCCCGGGCACCTGTCACCACTCCGGTGGCGGGTGCCCGGGCCCCCGCCGACGACCATCACCTCCCAGCCTGACCCACCGTCCCTACCGCACCAGAGCCGACGCCCTGACCGCGGCTGCGCCCGGCCGGTGTCGTACCGGCCTGGTACCACCTTCTCGGGCCGAAGGAGGTGCAAGGTGATCGAGGTAGGTCGTGGTGATCTACTCACCGCCGATGTTGAGGCGCTGGTCAACGCGGTCAACACGGTCGGTGTGATGGGCAAGGGCATCGCCCTTCAGTTCAAGCACTCCTACCCCGACAACTACGCCGTATACCGAGCGGCATGCAAGGCAGGAAACGTCGAGCTGGGCCGGACGCTGGTCTTCGACTCGGGCCGGCAGGGCCATCGCCGGTATGTGGTCAACTTTCCGACGAAGGGGCACTGGCGATCCAGCTCGACGCTCGCCGACGTGCGGACAGGCTTGGCGGACCTGGTTCGGGTCGTCCGGGACCGGCGGATCGAATCAATCGCGGTGCCGGCCCTCGGCTGCGGCAACGGCGGGCTGAGTTGGGACGAGGTCCGACCGCTGATCGTGGCCACCTTCGACGAGCTGCCCGAGGTCCGAGTGCTGCTCTTCCCGCCGCCAGCAGCGGACATTGGAACCTGAACCGGGTCGTCACACCCCGGCTGCTCGCGCCCACGCCGCATCGCCTCGTCGTAGACACCCATGTCGATTGCGTCCCCGGTGAGTTCGTCCAGTGCCTCGCGCCGGGCCCTCGATCGTTGCTACTCGTAGGCCAGCACGTCGTGCAGGGGCAACCCTGCCCGGCGGCGAGAAGGACCAAGCAATGTGAAGATGGCCGCTGCCCCACGGCAACAGGCCGTGGGGCAGCGGCCGTGACTAAACTCCGACGCTGGCGAGCGGCTCCATACCTGGCAAGGCATTATCGAGAGCATCGGTGACCGGCAATCCGATTGCGGCAATTACCTTCTTGGCCGCCAAACGCCCTGGTGCGCGAGTGGTGCTGATCTTGTCGCCCGAGATGATCGTACCCTGCCAGATCTCAGCGTCACGTCGCCAGTCGACTTTGGTAGCAAGGTCGACGTAGCGAGCGGCACGCCAGGCGGGATCTGGATTCTTCTCGATCTCGTATGCCACGTGACCGATGATGACCAGACCGGTGGCCGTCATGTTGATGTGATGCTTGCGGTAATCGACCACCTGGTTAGCGGGTCCACCGGAGGTGGGCAAATCCGCAATCGCCGCCCAGGGCGTCATGTGCTTGGTCAAAATTTCCATCATCGACAGGGTCCGGTCAACGAAGGCGTCCTGCCGCTCCGTGAAGCCGATCACCTGGTTGCTTCGAGCAGGGATGCTGGACTCGCTGAGCGCGTAATCACGGAACAACAGCTCCTTGACCATGCCGCGAACCTGGTTGAGCAAGAAGATCGCCGGAGAGTTCTTCGACAGGCTCTTCGAAGTCTCGTCAATACGCCCATGGAAAAGCTTGGAGCCATCCACAATCTTGGTGAGCACCCGGTTCAATGGCTCTCGGGTATTGAATGCCGCCAAGAGGCTGGCCGGAATCTGCTTCGTTTGCGCCGCGTCGGCGAAATCCTGATGAATCCGGGCAAGATCGGGCTCGACGACGATAACCACCGAGATGCTATCGCTCATGAAGGTCGAGTCGGCTCCGGTCAGCGATTCACTCGCCTTCGCTATCGCGGCAAGCCGATGTTGCCCATCGGTCACAGAGAACTTGGTCTCGTCGCCAATGACGACGAAACCAACGGCAGTGGCGAAGTTGCCGCGTGGCACGTGAATCGCAGGAACCGAGCGAACATTCAAGGTAAGGGATGGCAGGATGTAGTTCTGCTCGTTCTCGACAAGGTATTTTCCAATAGCCCGGACATGGGCCGAGTCCACCGGACGGTTCGTCGCCATGCGCGGGTTGCCGCCCTTGGTAGCCGGCTCGGCAACGACATGATTGATGAGAAACGCGTTCGAAAAGGCCGTGGTAAGCATTAGGCGCCCACCCTGGTGGAAGACCACACAGGTGAATGAGCGTCCGCCGGAAGCGGAGGCAGCCTCGCTCGCGGCTTGTTGGGCAGCGGTAAGGGAATCGTGCTGGGTCAGGCCCAGCTCAGCGAAGAACATCGGCCGCTTACTCCGTCCTCTGTAGATGTTGAGCCTGGCTGTAGGCGGGCATGAACGACGAGGGTCAAATGGTGGACCCCGGACTGCAATACCGCCGGGGCCGCAGTGCACTTGAGCACGGACCATCAAGCGCAAGGACGAATGAGTCAGGAGCTCAACTGCGGGCGGCACCCCCAGCCTGCAAAGCATCGCCCTCTCGCTCCAGCGAGACGCTCCGGGCACCTTACAGGCAAGAGCCCTGTCACCGAGGCTCACGATCCAGACCCGGTTGACGAACGCGGTAATGCCCGGATCCAGCAATGGGAATGCCAGGGCGATACTCCTGGATCTCCAGATCTGGGGAGATCTGCCGTTTCCGCTGGTCAGCCGGGATTGCGGCAACGACCAGGCGCTGCTATACCCACATAGGCGCATTCACCTACCGGCGAGTAGGGAAATCGAACTGTCAAGGACCCGACAGCCAGCTTGCGCACGTCGTACCGGCAGCTACTGTGCCCGGGTGGCGGATCTTGAGCGCGGCATTTACGAGCACCTGGTTACTCACCAGCTCGCCGGCCAGCTCCACCACCTCGACTCCGCCCGGGTCCAGCGCCGCCCCCTCGACCCCGCCGACTCCCACAAGCACCTGACCCGTCACCTCGCGACCCTCATCAGCCGCGCCCTACAGGCCGTCCCTGGCGGCGACGACAAGCTCCACCGCCAGGTCGACCTGGCCAACCGCCTCGCCACCGCCATCGCGGACCTCAACCCCGACGCCGCCGGCCCCAACGACCAGGTAGCCGACGCCAGGAACCTCCTGCACGCCATCGCCGCCCCACCCACCCCACCCGCGCAGCCGGCCTTCCCGCAGCGCCCCACCACCCCGCTCTCCACCGGCGCGCTCCTGGTCAACGGCCGCCACCAGCCCCGGATCGGCCACGAGATCACCCACGAGATGGCCTCGGCCACCCACGTCGACCTGCTCTGCGCGTTCATCAAGTGGTACGGCCTGCGCATCGTCGAGCCGGCCATCCGCGAGCTGATCGGCCGAGGCGGCAAGCTGCGGGTCATCACCACCACGTACCTGGGCGCCACCGATCAGCGGGCCCTGGATCGGCTCGCCGAGCTGGGCGCCGAGGTCAAGGTCTCCTACGAGACCAGGACCACCCGGCTGCACGCCAAGGCGTGGTTGTTCCGCCGCGACAACGGCACCACCACGGCGTACGTCGGCTCGTCGAACCTCTCCAAGGCAGCGCTGGTCGACGGGGTGGAGTGGAACGTCCGGATCTCGAACATCGAGCAGCCGCACGTCATCGACACCTTCACCGCCACGTTCGAGGACTACTGGAACGACCCCGCCTTCGAGGCGTACGAGCCGGGGAGGGACGCCGAGCGGCTGCGGCACGCGCTGCGCGGCGAACGGTCCGACAACACCGTCACCGAGATCGCGAACCTGGACGTGCGGCCGTACCCGTACCAGGCGGAGATCCTGGCCGACCTGGACGCCGAGCGGCAGGTGCACGGCCGGCACCGGAACCTGGTGGTGATGGCGACCGGCACCGGCAAGACGGTCGTGGCGGCGCTGGACTACCGCCGGCTGCACCGCAGCAGGACCGTCGACTCGCTGCTCTTCGTCGCCCACCAGGAGCAGATCCTCAAGCAGAGCCTCGCGACGTTCCGCCAGGTGATGGGCGACGGTAGCTTCGGCGAGCTGCTGGTCGGCGGCAGGGAGCCGACCGACTGGCGGCACGTGTTCGCGTCGATCCAGTCGCTGCACCGGCGGGAGATCGACCCCGAGAAGTACGACATGGTGATCGTCGACGAGTTCCACCACGCGGAGGCGCCGACGTACGCCCAGCTGCTGGATCGGTTGGAGCCGCGCGTACTGCTGGGGCTGACGGCGACCCCCGACCGGGCCGACGGCGGCGACGTGCGGCGGTGGTTCGACGGCCACGCCGCCGTGGAGCTGCACCTGTGGGAGGCCCTGGAGCGGCAGTTGCTCGCCCCGTTCCAGTACTTCGGGATGCACGACGACGTGGACCTGTCGCACCTGCGGTGGAAGCGCGGCCAGGGATACGACCTGGGCGAGCTCGGCGGCGTCTACACCGGCAACGAGGCGCGGGCGCGGCTCATCCTCAAGGCCGTGCGGGACAAGGTCGACGTGGACCGGATGCGGGCACTCGGGTTCTGCGTCGGAATCGGGCACGCCGAGTTCATGGCGGACTGGTTCACCCGCCGGGGCGTACCGTCGGCGGCGGTGACCTCCCGGGCGGACCGCGCCGGGCGGTCGCGGGACGAGCTGCTTCGGGAGTTCAAGGCCGGGAAGCTGCGCGTGCTGTTCACGGTGGACCTGTTCAACGAGGGGGTCGACCTGCCGATGGTCGACACGATCCTGATGCTTCGGCCCACGGAGAGCGCCACGATCTTCCTTCAGCAGCTCGGCCGGGGCCTGCGGCTGGACGACGACAAGCCCTGCCTCACGGTGCTGGACTTCATCGGCGGGCAGCACGCCAACTTCCGCTTCGACCTGCGCTGGCGGGCGCTGACCGGGGTGACCCGGCGGGCGATCACCGAGGCGGTGCGGCAAGACTTCCCCTCTTTGCCGAGCGGCTGCCACGTCGAGCTGGACCGGGTGGCGAAGGAGGTGGTGCTGAGCAACCTCAAGAGCGCCATGCCCACCTCGAAGAAGGGCCTGGTCGCGGAGCTGCGGCAGCTCGGGGACGTCAGCCTGGCCGGATTCCTGCGGGAGACCGGGCTGGAGATCGAGGACGTGTACCGGTCGGCGTCGGTCGGTGGGTGGACCGGGCTGCGGCGGCTCGCCGGCCTTGAGGCGTCGACGCCCGGCCCGGACGACCGTGAGCTGGGGCGGGCGGTCGGGCGGATGCTGCACCTCGACGACGTGGACCGGCTGGACCTGCTGGCCCGGGTCGCGGCCGGCGAACGGCCCACAGCCGGCCGACTCTGGGACATGCTGCACTTCGACCTGTGGGGGCCGAACGCCTCCCTGTCCTCGCGGGACGAGCGGGTGGCGCGGCTGTGGGCGGAGCCGGCACGCTGCGTCGAGCTGCGCCAGGTCGCCGAGGTGCTGCGGGAGCGGATCCACCGGGTGACGACGCGGGCGGGGGCGCTGCGGGTGCACGCCCGGTACAGCCGCAACGAGGCGTGCGCGGCGTTCGGGATGCCGAACCCGGGGTCGCTGCGGGAGGGCGTGAAGTGGCTTGAGTCCGAGCGGGCGGACCTGTTCTTCGTCACGCTGGTCAAGTCGGAGCAGCACTACTCCCCCACCACCATGTACGCGGACCGGGCGATCACCGACCGGCTGTTCCAGTGGGAGTCGCAGAGCACCACGTCTGCGGTGTCGACGACCGGGCAGCGGTACGTCAACCACGAGCAGCAGGGGTCGACGGTGCACCTGTTCGTCCGGGAGACCCGGGTGCCGGACCGGGACCTCGGCGCGCCGGCCTACCTGTACGCGGGGCCGATGGCGTACCGGGAGCACAGCGGGGACCGGCCGATGCGGATCGTCTGGGAGCTGTCCCAACCGCTACCCGCCGACATGTACTCCGCCGCCCGGACGATCGCCGCCTGACCCTGCTTCCCGCCCGACGCTCTCGGGACGGGGTTGCACCATCCGATGAGAAGGACATTCACCCTTCTCCATCTCCCGCCCACATGCTAACCCTGAGCAATGATGACCGCACCGAGAGTGGCATGGCGTTCGGGCACGGGCCGCTCCGGCGCGCCGTCACCGCCTTTCTCGCCCACGACGGGTGACCGGTGAGCACCTGGGCACGTACATCGCCCCCGCCCTCCGCTGCCGGCCGGCCGGGGCCGTCCGAGCAGCAGCCCATCCTCGGCGTCGAGCCGGGCACGCCGCTCGACCTGCTGCTGGTCAACGCGCCGCTGCGCGACTACACGCTCCGCCCCCGGGTCAACAGCTCCCCGCTGCCGGTGCTCGGCATGGGCTACCTCGCCACCTACGCCACCGTGCAGGGCTTCAGCGTGGGCGTCCTCGACGGGGAGTCCCTCGGCCTCAGCGTCGAGAAGATCCAGAGCATCGTCAACGAGGCCGCGCCCCGCTGGGTGGGGTTCAACCTGCTGGCGCCGACGTACGAGCTGAGCGCCCGCATCGCCGCCGGCCTCGACCCCGAGATCCAGATCATGGTCGGCGGTCACCAGGCGAAGGCGAAGCCGGAGGCGGTCATCGCGGACCCCCGGTTCGCCCGCCTGGAGGCGCTGGTCGTCGGCGAGGCCGAGACCCGGCTCGTCGAGCTGCTGAACGACCACCACCAGCGGGTACGGCTTCCGGGCGTGATGTGGCGGGACCCGGTCCTGGGTACGCCGGTCACGGGGGGTGTGCCGGGTACGGCCTGGCACCTGGCCCCGGACGTCAACGCCCTGCCGTTCGTCGACCGACGGTTCTTCGCCGCCGACCCGTACCGGCCGGGCGACGGGCCGTGGGAGGCGGCGATGGTGGGCGCCCGCGGCTGCCCGTACGAGTGTTCGTTCTGCGGCGCGGCCGTCAGCGCCAACCTGGACGTCGCCATCCGCACCCGGGAGCCGGCCAACATCATCGCGGAGATGGACGAGCTCAACGTCCGGTACGGCGTGCGGGCGTTCCGGTTCGTCGACGACCTCTTCCTCGGCTACGAACGGTTCGCCCGGCGCTGCATGCCCGCGTTCACCGAAGCCGACGTCGGCGGCCGGTACGTCTGGGACGCCCCTGGCCGAATCAACGTCCTCGCCCACGCCGACGACGCCTTCCTGGAGACGCTCGCGGCGAACGGCTGCCGGGAGGTCGGGCTCGGCATCGAGTCCGGTAGCGAGCGCGTTCTCGGCCACCTCGGCCAGCGGATCAGGCCCGAGCTGACCCGGGACGTGGTCCGCCGGCTCACCCGCCGGGGCATCAACGTCAGGGGTCACTTCGTCCTCGGCCGGCCCACCGAGACGCGTGCCGAGTTGGAGGCGACCGTCCGGCACGTACGCGAGCTGTGGGACCTGACCGAGAACGCGCCCGGCACCTTCCGGGCGAGCATCTTCGAGTTCCGCCCCCACCCCGGCACCCCGCAGTGGCGCCGGCTGCTGGCCACGGGCCGGTACGACCCGGCGCGGCTGCTCGACCACAGCGCCGGCGACCTGACCGCCGACGGGCTGGACGAGACGATGCGGACCGGCGACGAGTTCGACTTCCCGGCCAACCTCCAGTTCGGTGGGGGCGAGTTGCCGCACGTGCGGCGCCGGCTGGTGGAGCTGGCCCGGGCCCAGCACGAACGGCTGTTCGGCCGCTGACCGACAAGTGCCCCGGAATGAGTGCCGACGGGTGAGCCGGCCCCGGCCGGCGGTTACCGTACGTGGATGGAACAGCGGATCAGCCTCGTCACCCTCGGCGTCGCCGACCTGCCCCGCGCCCGCGCCTTCTACGAGCGACTCGGCTGGCGCGGCCAGGAGGTCGAGCAGACCGTCTTCTTCCAGGCCGGCGGCCTGGCCGTCGTGCTGTGGGCGCGTGACAAGCTGGCCGCCGACGCCGACATCGGCGACGCGGGCGCGGGCGGCTTCGGCGGGCTGAGCCTGGCGCAGAACGTCCGGTCCCGCGAGGAGGTCGACGAGGTGATCGGGGCGGCGGTCGAGGCCGGGGCGACGGTCACCAGGCCCGCCCGGGAGACCTTCTACGGCGGGTACGCCGGCTACTTCGCCGACCCGGACGGGCACCTGTGGGAGATCGCCTGGAATCCGGGCTTCCCGCTCGCCGCCGACGGCACCCTCACCGTCCCCGACTTCGGCACCGCCTGACGCCGCCCCGGCCGCCGAAACGGCCAGGGCGGGTGGGGCGGGCGGTGCCCCGGCCGCCGAGACGGCCAGGGCGGGTGGGGCGGGCGGTGCCCCGGCCGCCGAGACGGCCAGGGCGGGCGGCGCAGGGCGGTCAGCGGACCGGATCGTGGGTGCCCCGGGGCACGTGGGGCTTGCAGCGGCGCAGCCGATCGGCGGCCATCCGCCCGCCCACGGCCAGCCCGTGCCGCTCGACGGCGGCCAGCCCGTACGCGCTGCACGTCGGGGTGTAACGGCACTGGCCCGGCCAGCGGTGCGACAGCCAGCGCCGGTAGCCGAGGATCGCGGCCCGGCCGACCCGGTCGACGACGGGTGCCCGGGTCGCTCCGGCGGCCACCGAGCCGAGGGTCAGCATGAACGAGAACAGCCCGAAGTCGCAGCAGTCCGGGCCGTCGCAGTCGCAGTCGGTGCAGGAATCGCCACGCCGCTTCTTCTTGCGGTGGTGGTTCCGCTTCAGATTGATCACGACGCCGATGGTGCGACACCCGCGCCACCCCGCCGGCCGGGGAGGCGGGCTCAGGTCCAGACGGTACGGCGGAGGCCGTCGTGGGTGGCGCACGCTTCGGCACGCCCCCCGGTGAGGCTGAGCGCGCCGTCGCGGCACTGCACCAGGTACCCCCGGCCGGCCCAGAAGTCCTGCCCGCAGTCGAAGTAGTCGCACACCCGGATATCCGGCTTGCGGATGCGGGAGCCGCCGCAGTAGTCGTACCCGAACGGGTTGGCCGGGGCCCCGCAGAGCCCGTCGCGCTCCGGGGTGGGTGACGCGGTGCCGCGCCGGGGCTGCTTGGGGGCGGCCCGGCCGACGGCGGCGGCGCGGGAGGTCGGGCGCGCCGTCTGCGGCGGGTCGGAGGCGGCGGTCGGGGCGGGGGCGACGGTCGGGGTAGGGGCGACGGTCGGGGTAGGGGCGACGGTCGCGGCGGCGGCGACGTCCGAGCCGGGCCGCACCGGGGGGTCCGACTCGAAGAGCACCGCGGGCAGCAGCAGCGCCGCGGCGGCGGCCACCGCGACGGTACGCCGGCCGCCCGGCACGGCGGCGGTGATCCGGGCCTGACCGGGGGTGGCGATGGCCGGGCGGAACGGCCGGGTCTGGTCGTGCGCGGCGATCAGCTCGTCGAGCTTGGCGAGGACGGTGCCTCGCTGCTCGATGGCCTCGGCGAAGGCCACGGTGAGGGTGAACCGGAACTCGGCGGCGGCCTCGGCGGGCAGCAGCAGCCCGGAGGTGCGCCGCCGGTCGAGGACCTGGATCAGCGTGACCGGCGCCGCCGGGTCGTGGGCCAGCCCGGTCATCTTCCCGTACGCCCAGTCACACCGGCCGCGCCCGCCGAGCAGGACCAGCCGGCGGTCGGTGAGCACGGCGATCCCGGCGTCGGTGACCTTGACCCCGTCGGGGCGGCGGTGGCGCAGCGCCGGCCGGCCGGGGTCGACGCTGAGGTCGGGGGCGGGGAGCACCGCGGTGTGCCGCAGCTCGACCAGCTGCGCGGCGGGCAGCGCCCAGTGGACCCGCTCGCCGGGGGCGAGTTCCAGGGGCAGGCCGGCGTCCGCCGTCGCGCGCCGGCCGAAATCGGCCGCCGCCGCGCGCAGCCGCCGCAGTTCCTCGTCGCGCCGCCGCCACGCCTGCGCGGCGTCGCGGTAGGTCCGCTGTCGTCGTTCGTTCTGCCGGTACGCCCACCGGTACCGCCACGTGGAACCCGTCGAATCAGTCTTCGCCACGCCGACTCCTTAGCCGCGCGAGCCGCCAACCGGGGTGTCATCCGGATCAACGGAGCCGACCGGTCGAACGGACCCGGCGAAGCGGACGAATCACCTGATCGGCGGACAAGAGCGGACGAGAGGCGGATGACGTCGCGTCGATTCACGTTCTGTCGGCGGTCCTCGGCGACGCCGTGTGGAGCGGCGGCCCGCTGGGTAACGTCAGCCGCAGCCGGGCCGCGATGCCGCGCCGGCAGCACCGACGCGAGGGGGGACCCGTGACCGGCCCGGACCAGCGCCCGCGTGTCGTGATCGGGGTCGACATCGGCACCACCAGCACCAAGAGCGTCGCGTTCGACACGGACGGCCGGCAGCTCGCCGCCTGTTCCGTCGGCTACCCGTTGGACGAGCCGCACCCCGGCTACGCCGAGCAGGACCCCCTGCTGATCTTCGACGCGGTGGTGGAGACGGTCCGCGCGGTGGTGGCGGAGCTGTCCGAGCCGATCGCCGGGCTGTCGTTCAGCACCGCGATGCACAGCCTGATCGGGCTCGACCCGGCCGGTAAGCCGCTGACCGCATCGGTGACCTGGGCGGACTCCCGGGCAAGCCGGCAGGCCGAGCGGCTGCGGGCGGTCCCGTCGGGGCTGGCGCTGCACCGGCGAACCGGCACCCCGGTGCACCCGATGGCGCCGCTGCCGAAGCTGGTCTGGTTCGCCGAGCAGGAGCCGAAACTGTTCGAGCGGGTCGCACACTGGGTCGGCATCAAGGACTACGTGCTGCTAAGGCTGTGCGAGACGCTGGTCACCGACCACTCGGTCGCCTCGGCCAGCGGCCTGATGGACATCCGGAGGCTCGCCTGGGACGCCGAGGCGCTGCGGATCGCCGGGATCACCGAGGAGCAGCTCCCGCAGCTCGTCCCGACCACCACCGTGCTGCCGGGGCTCACCGCGGAGGCCGCCGCCGCGACCGGCCTGCCTGCGGACACCCCGATCGTGGTCGGCGCCGGCGACGGCCCGCTGGCCAACCTGGGCCTCGGCGCGGTGCACCCCGGCGTGGTGGCCTGCTCGATCGGCACCAGCGGGGCGATGCGGGTGATGGTCGAACGACCCGCCGTCGACCCGCTCGGCGGGGTGTTCTGCTACGCGCTGACCGAGGACCGCTGGGTGGTCGGCGGCGCGATCAACAACGGCGGGATCGTGTTGCAGTGGGCCGGCGACGCGCTCGCCCCCGAGCTGGGCGAGGAGTCCGAGGAGAAGCTGCTCGACCTGGCCGCCCACGCGCCGGTCGGCTCCGGCGGGCTGATCATGCTGCCGTACCTGCTCAGCGAGCGCGCCCCGCACTGGAGCGCGCTGCCGCGCGGGGCGTACGTCGGGTTGACCCACGGCCACCGCCGCGAGCACCTGGTGCGGGCGGCGCTGGAGGGGGTGTGCCAGCAGCTCGCCCTGGTCCTGTCGTCGGTGCGGGCGGCCGGCAACGAGGTGCGGGAGGTGCGGGCCAGCGGCGGCTTCGCCCGCAGCCCGCTGTGGCGGCAGATGCTCGCCGACGCGCTCGGCATGCCGGTGCGGTTCCCGGCCGGCCACGAGGGGTCCAGCTTCGGCGCGGCGCTGCTGGGCATGCAGGCCCTCGGTCTGATCGCGTCCGTCGACGTCGCCGCCGACCTGGTGAAGATCGACGAGACGGTACGCCCCGACCCGACCGCCGCCGCCGTCTACGCCGCCCTGCTACCGCTCTTCTCCGAGCTGTACGGCGCGCTCGTCCCGACGTTCACGTCACTGCGACGGCTGGCCCCGAGCCTGCCGCCGGAGCCACCGCCCACCTCTCCACCCATGTGATCGCCCGTACCCTGCTGGCACGGACGCCGTCCGAAGGTCGTGATAGCCGTGGTCACTCTGCTCGCCGCACCGGCGGAACTCACCGACGCCGGTAACGCCCAACTGATCGTCGCGGCCCTGCTGGGCATCGCCGCGGTGGTGGTCCTGATCGCCTGGGGCAAGGTCCACCCGTTCCTGTCACTGATCCTCGGCGCGGCAGTGCTCGGCGTCGTCGCAGGGGTGGCGCCCGACGCCATCGTCACGTCGTTCAGCGGCGGCGTCGGCTCCACCGTCGGCGGGGTCGGTCTGCTGATCGCCCTCGGGGCGATGATCGGCGGCCTGCTCGCCGAGTCCGGTGGCGCGGACGGCATCGTCACCCGGATCGTCAACAAGGTCTCCGGGTCGGCCCTGCCCTGGGCGATGGCCGGGGTGGCCGCACTGATCGGCCTGCCGCTGTTCTTCGAGGTCGGCGTGGTGCTGCTGGTGCCGATCGTGCTGCTGGTCGCGAAGCGCACCGACGTGCCGCTGATGAAGGTCGGCATCCCGGCGCTGGCCGGCCTGTCGGTGCTGCATGGCCTGGTCCCGCCGCACCCCGGCCCGCTGGTGGCGATCTCCTCGCTCAACGCGGACCTGGGCCTGACGCTGGGGCTGGGCCTGCTGATCGCCATCCCGACCGTGATCATCGCCGGGCCGGTCTTCGGCAATATCATCTCCCGGTACGTCCCCGCGACGATCCCCGAGGGACTGCTGCCGACCCGTACGCCGGCCGGCGGCGGGGGCGGCGGGACCGACCGCGGCGCCGCAGGCCGCCAGCAGGACGGCGTGGACGGCGAGCTGCTCACCGAGGACGACCTGCTCAACCCCGGCACCGGCCGTCCCGGCGCGCCGGTCGACGACTCCGGCACCGAGACCGCCCGCCGGGCCCCGAAGTTCTGGCCGGCAGTGATCACCGTGCTGCTGCCGGTGGCGCTGATGCTGCTGCGGGCCGTCGGCGAGCTGGCCCTGGCCGAGGGCAGCGCCGGCCGCAAGGCCCTGGACATCGTCGGCGCCCCGATCGTGGCACTGCTGGCCGGGGTGATCGTGGCCATGTTCACCCTCGGCTTCCAGGCCGGGTTCAGCCGCAAGCAGGTCTCGTCGGTGCTCGGCGGCTCACTGCCGCCGATCGCGGGCATCCTGCTGATCGTCGCGGCGGGCGGCGGGTTCAAGCAGGTGCTGGTGGACGCCGGGGTGGGCAACCTGGTCGCCGACGCGGCGGAGAACGCCAGCCTGTCCCCGCTGCTGCTGGGCTGGCTGGTCGCGGTCGGCATCCGGGTCGCGACCGGCTCGGCGACGGTCGCCACGATCACCGCGGCCGGCATCGTCGCCCCGCTGGCGGCGACCCTGGACCGGCCCGGGGTGGCGCTGCTGGCCCTGGCCGTCGGCTGCGGCTCGCTGTTCTTCTCGCACGTCAACGACGCCGGCTTCTGGCTGGTGAAGGAGTACTTCGGGCTGACCGTCGGGCAGACCATCAAGAGCTGGTCGGTGATGGAGACGATCATCTCGGTGGTCGGCTTCGCCGGCGTCCTGCTGCTCGACCTGCTGTTGTGACGCCCTGACCGGCCGCCGGGGAACAGCTCGTGTCGCCGGCGCAGGTGCGCCTTCGGCGTAGTGGTGCAGCGTGGGTGACGAGCCTGCCGCCTCCCGTCGCGTGAGGGTCAACCCCGGGGTCGCACCGTCGGGACCAGTGCGGCGCGCAGGTCGGCGAGGTTGGTGGGGCGACCGTAACGCCAGCCCTGGCCGTGGACGCAGCCGATCGCGGTGACCGCCTCGTGCTGCTCGTCGGTCTCCACCCCCTCGGCGATCACGGTCAGGTCGAACGCCCCGGCCAACCGGGTCACCATCTCCACCGTCGCGTACGCCCGGGTGTCCTCGCCGAGCCGGGCCACGAACGACCGGTCGATCTTCAGCTCGGTGGCCGGGATGTGGTGCAGGTAGCTCAGCGACGAGTAGCCGGTGCCGAAGTCGTCGATGGCGATCCGGATGCCCAGCTCGCGGAGCTGACGCAGCCGCTCCAGCACCGTGTCGCTGCCGTCGATCAGCGCCGACTCGGTCAGCTCCAGGGTCAGCGCGCGGGGCGCCAGGCCGGCGCCGGCGGTGGCCGCGGTGACGGTGGCGATCAGGTCCGGCCGGCGCAGGTGCGCGGCGGCGATGTTCACCGCGACCGTCGCCTCCGGGGCGCGGTCCCGCCAGGTGGCGGCGGCCCGGCATGCCTCGTGGATCACCCACCGGTCGATCGGCAGGATCAGCCCGGTCTCCTCGGCCAGCGGCAGGAAACGCGCCGGGGTGAGCAGCCCCATCCGGGGATGCCGCCAGCGCACCAGCGCCTCGGCGCTGCGCACCTCGCCGGTAACCAGGTCGACGATCGGCTGGTACTCCAGGTGCAGTTGCTCCTCGTCGACGGCGCGGCGCAAATCGGCGATCAGCTCGGCCCGGCTCACCGTCGCCTCCCGCAGGGCCGGGGTGCAGGTGCGGTACACGGACTTGCCGCCCGCCTTGGCGGCGTACATGGCGATGTCTGCGTCGCGGAGCAGGTCGGTGTGGGAGGCGTGCTGGGGGCCGTACTCGGCGATGCCGATGCTGGCCGAGGGGTGCACGCCCGCCTCCTCCTCCCCGGGGGAGGGCCGCAGGGCGGCGAGCAGCCGCTCGGCCACCCGCTCCGGCCGGACCTGCCGGTCGCCGTCGACGAGGACGGCGAACTCGTCACCGCCGAGCCGGGCGATGCTGCCGTCGTCGGCCACGGCCCGCGCCATCCGGCCGGCGATGCTGGTCAGCAGGATGTCACCGGCACCGTGCCCGAACCGGTCGTTGACCTGCTTGAAGCCGTCCAGGTCCAGCAGCAGCACGGCGACCGGGGCCTCGTCGCGCAGCGCCTCGCGCAGCCGGCGGTTGAACATCAGCCGATTCGGCAGGCCGGTGAGCTGGTCGGTGTAGGCGAGTTGGCGCAGCCGGGCGACCAGCCGGAGGTTCTCGTTGGCGGCCAGCCCCTGCCGCAGCGCCAGGACACCGAGCAGCGCCATCATGCCGACGAAGACCATGTGCGGGGTCTGCCCGGTGGGCCGCCGGGCCAGTACCACCGCCACGATCGCCCCGCCCACCGGCAAATACGGCAGTGCAACCCGCCACCAGGGCGGCAGCGGCGACTCGGTGGGCTCGTCGACGTCGTCCGAGGCCGGGGGCAGCGGGTACCGGCTGGCGGCGGCGATCAGCAGGTAGCTCAGCGGCCAGCAGACATCGATCGGGTGGCCGGGGACGTAGCTGCCGTTCGCGAAGAGCGAGACGTATGTGGCGTCGGCGACCGCCCGGGTGACCAGGCTGGCCCCGATCAGGGTCAGCGGACGCCACATCGGCCGGGCCGGCCCGGCCACCGCGACCAGGATGGTCAACTGCACCAGATCGAGCATCGGGTAGAGCAGCCCGAAGGTGCGCAGCGGGTCGATCAGGTCGGCGGCGGCGATGCCGCGGAACACCACGACCCAGCCGATCGGGATGAGGGCGAGCCCGACGATGACGCCGTCCAGCACCGTCCGGGCCCGCCCGACGGCGCTGCGCGGGGCGGCGAGGGAGCAGAGCAGCGCGGCGGTGCCGGTGACGATGCCGAGGGTGAACAGCAACCCGATGAGCGGGGTGTTCGGCAGGCCGCCGTCGCCGATCCGCTGCACCGTCCACAGTGCCCGGCCGAGCACGGCGAAGCCCATGGTGGCCGCGAGCAGCGTCCAGAATCGGCGTAGCGGCGCGGGGTGCCGGCGGGCCGCGCCGACGCACGCGTAGCCGGCCCAGCCCGCCACCGCGACCGCGCCGAGATCGCTGACCAGGGCCGCGCCGGGCAGTCGGGCGACCAGCCAGACCGCCTCGGCGAGCAGGACGATCGCGGCCACGACGAGTCCGGCCCGACCGGGCCGGTTCGCCCCGGCGGGGGTCGTGCGGAGGTGAGGCGCGTCGTGGGGCAGCACAGCGGTCGCTCCGGCTTCCTCTCCTTGCGCACCTCGACGGTGAGGACCGGTCGTTGACGGCGAACGACGAAAGCGTAGTCAGCCTACGGGCGGGCCGCCAGGGTCTTCCGGCCGCCGCCGGCGAGTGCTGCCATGGTTCGTGGGGGTCGGCGCGGCCCGGACACGCCCCGGGTCGGGGTGGGCTGGTGCGGCGGTCCCAGGGCCGGTTCACACCTCCAGTGAGTTGGTGGGTGGCCAGGCCTGTCCGAGGCGGGGTAGCGGTGTCGTCGGCGCCTTTGGAGCTGCCCGCACAGACGGGGCGGTTAGGCGGGGCCAGAGGTGACCAGGAACGGTGAGAGACGGCCGGCACGGTGAGAGACGGGTAATCACCCGGTGCCCCGTTCATGCGGGCAGTTCCAAAGGCGCCAGGGAGGGCACCCACCGGGCTACGCCGAGGAGCGGTCAGGCCCATTCCTCGGCCGGGTCGCCGTCAGGCAAGCCGACCACCGGAACCGCAACGCCAGCAGCGCCAGCAGCGGGGGTGGTCGCGGCCGGGGGGCCGCCGTGGGTCCACGGGGTATCCGCCGGGTCGGGGAACGCCCCCGCCGGCAGGAACCCGTCCGACAGGGTGGTGAGGCTGAGCCGCTCCCCCACCTCCGGCACGGTGCCCGGCGGGGCGGTCAGCCCCCGGCCCATCCCGCCGGAGAGCTCCAGCACCACCTCGGTCTTGCCGTCGGCGGCCGGGGTCAGGAAGACCACCTTCGCCTTCTGCCCCGGCCTGGCCGTCGAGTACAGCGTCGCGCCCACCGGCACCGCCACCGGCTCGGTGGTGACCACCTGGATGCGGGGCCGCAGCACCGGCCGTTTGCCGGTGTCGTCCACCCGTCTCGGGTCGGCCAGCGTCACGTCCCCGACGAACGCCTCCCCGGTCAGCCGGTGCTCGGCCATCACCAGCGGGTCGTCGTAGGCGCGCTGGACCGCGTACGAGGCGCCGGCCCGCTCCAGCCGGTGCAGGCGCGCGGCCGCGGCCACCGCCCCGTCCCGGCGCGGCTGCGGCCCGCCGCCGGCGTCGACGTGCTCGGCGTGCGCGGTGAAGGCGTCCCGGTCGCCGGCCCAGCGTCCCTCGACGCGTGCGCCGGGCGGCAACGCGGCGAGCAGCCCCACGCCGCGCCACATCAGCTCCCAGGTGGGCGCGAGCTGCCCGCGCAGCTCCCGCTCCAGCTCCGCGTACGCGGACCGGCGGGCGGTGTCGTCGTCGGCCGCGTCGGTGTACGCGGCGATGGCCGGGGCGAGCACCTTGTTGTCGAACTCGGGGTCGGTGGCCGGGCCGGCGGGCGGGCAGACCGCCGGGTCCTCGGCCCGGGCCGCCGCCCGCACGCCGTCCAGCCCCGGCGGCGGGTCGAGCCAGCCGAGCACCGCCGGCAGGTGCAGGTCCTCCACCGCGCTCTGCCCGGTGGCCCAGTGCAGGGTCAGCGCCTCGGTCATCGCCAGCAGCGCCGACGAGCCGGGGTGCTCGGCCCGTTCGGCGAAGAAGGTCAGCCAGCGCCCGAGCAGCGGCACCGACGGGTGCACGGGGTACTCGCCGTCGGGCCGGCGGAACCGGGTGGAACGGCCGAACAGCCGCAGGAACGCGACCCCGGCCGGGTTCGGCAGCAGCAGCTGCGGCGCGTCGACGTACCGGTGCCGGACGTCGCGGCCCCGGTCCACCGCGACGGCCTCGGACACTCCCCGGAAGGAGTCCAGGTAGGGCAGCACGATCCCGGCCAGTTCGGCAGCGAACGCGAAGCGCTGGTCCCGGTTGCGGGGCTGCGGCACGATCAGCAGCCGGGCGTCGCCCGGGGCGGTGCCGGCCAGCGCCGCGAGGGGGGCGTTGGCCTCGCCGGCCATGGCGAGCGGCACCAGCACCAGCGGCCGGGGCGACAGGTGCAGGTGCCGGACGGTGGCCACCGGCTGGGCCACCCCGGCGGCGAGCGCCTGGGCCTTCGCGAGCGCGCGCAGCGTACTCATGCGGGTCGCCCGGCCAGGGCGTCGGCGCGCAGCCGGGCCGCGGCCCGCAGCAGCGCGGCGGCCTCCGCCTGCTCCGGCTGGCCGGCGTGTTCCCCGCCGGCCAGCGCGAGCGCCTCCGCCACGGTCGCCACCCCGCCGAGCGCCTCGCGGACCGGCCGGCCCAGGGTGGCCGTCTCGGCGCGGGTGGCGTGCCGGCAGAAGTACGCCAGCTCGCAGGCCGCCAGGCAGTCGGGCGCGTAGCGGGCCGGCACCGACAGCAGGGACCGGCGCAGGTCGGCGGGGTCGGCCGCGGGGTCGGCGGTGAAGCCGGCCGGCACGTCGGCCAGCAGGTCGTCGATCCGGGCCGCCCGGTCGAGCTGCCGGCGCAGCACCAGCAGTTGCTTGCGCACGTCGACGAGGCTGGCCACCGGCTGGTTGGCGAAGTCGCGCGGGCAGACCAGCAGCACGTCCGAGGAGACCAGTTCGGGATCGTGCCCCTCGGCGGCGAGCAGCTCGCGCAGGGCCAGCACGTAGACGGCGGACTGGATCGCGGCGGCGGCCACCTTGCCCGGGTCGGCCTGCCCGTCGATCACCGGGAACGACTTGACCTCGACCACGTGGAACCGGCCGGCGAGCCGGGCGGCGACCAGGTCCGGTTCCAGGTGCACCCGCTGGCCGGCGACGTCCAGGCCGAGCAGCGGATGGTCGAACAGGGCGGCCGGGCCCCCCGCGCCGGTCGGCGCGGCGGCGGCCAGCGCGGCCCGGGACCGCGCGGACCGGTCGGACCGGTCGGACTGGCCGGGCCGGTCGTCGGCGCCGAGGTCGGTCCACGTCGCCGGGCCGCCCGGGTCGACGCCGAGCCGCTCGGCGACCAGCCGGAGCAGCTCGGCCCCGCCGTCTGCCTTGACCTGCGCCTCGAACGCGTTGCCCCGGGTGATGGCGAACCGGGACTGGCCGAACCGGGCCGGGAAGCCGACCCGCTCGGCCAGCTTCGGCTTGTCCACCCCGGCGCTGTCCAGCACGGCCCGGCGGGCGCAGCCGGGGTTACCGGTCAGGGCGGCGATCGTCCGGGCGTTGTGCCGCCGAGGTGGTGCGTCGCCCCGGATCTCGGCCAGTCGCTGCGCGGTGCTCGTCACGACACGCCACGATAGGCCCTCTCCGCCGGTTCGGCGCGGGCCGCGCCGCGCCGAACCAGCACGGCGACCGTGGCGGCGGCGACCAGCGCCGTCCCGGCCATCACCCAGAGCACGGTACGCAGCCCGGAGGTGAAGCCCGGGTCGGCGAGCCGGCCGGCGGTGGTGCTGGCCAGCACCGCGCCGACCACCGCGATGGCGATCGTCTCGCTGGACAGCCGGGCGGTGTTGATCATCCCGGCGCCGGTGGCCGCCCGGCCCGGCGCGACGCTGCCGATCGCGATCGCGTCGAGCAGCCCGATCGACAGGCCGATCCCCACCCCGATGGTCAGCAGCGGTCCCGCGAGGTTCGCGGCACCGCTGTCCGGGGCGAGCACGGTGGCCCAGGCCGCCCCGACGGCGACCACCGCCACGGAAGCGACGATCACCGCCGGGGCCGGCACCAGCCGGGTCAGCGCGCCGCCGAGCAGCGGTAGCACCAGGGTGGGCGCGGTGAGCAGGATGAGCGTCCCGCCGGCCGCGCCGGGACTCATGCCGACCACCGTGGTCAGGTACGACGGCAGGTAGACCAGCAGCGGCACCAGCACCGCGACGATGGTGGCCGCCGCCAGGCAGACGCCGAGGAACCGGGGGCTCGCCAGCAGGGCCAGGTCGAACATCGGCTCGGCGCGACGGCGCTCCACCCGGACGAAGAGCGCCAGCAGGGCCGCCGCCGCGACGAAGGCGGCCACGATCACCGGGGCGGACCAGCCGAACTCGGGGCCCTGCACGAAGCCGAAGATGAGCAGCAGCAGTGCGCTGGTGAACGTGACGGTGCCCGCCCAGTCCACCCCTCCGGCGTGCGCCGGGCGGGACTCCGGCAGCAACGGGACCAGGGCGAGGACCGCACAGGTGGCCAGCGCCGGCACGGCGAAGACGGCCCGCCAGCCGAACGCCTCGATCAGCAGCCCGGCGCTCGACGGGCCGAACGCGAGGCCGACGCCGATGGACGTGCCGAAGAGGCTGAACGCGCGGGCCCGGGCCGGCCCCTGGAACGCGTCGGCCAGCAGGGCGGCGGCGCTGGTGGCGGCGGCGGCAGCGCCGATGCCGGCGAGCGTGCGGGCGACGTCGAGCAGCACGATGTTCCCGGCGACCGCGCCGGCCAGCCCGGCCACCGCGAAGATCGTCAGCCCGGCGGCGTAGACCCGGCGGCGACCGAGCAGGTCGGCGAGCGCGCCGGTGGCGAGCATGAAGCTGGCGAAGGTGGCGTTGTAGCCGTTCACCACCCACTGCACCCCGGCCAGCCCGGCGTCGAGGTCGCGGCCGATGTCCGGCAACGCGACCGAGGCGCCGGTCAGTGAGATGGGCAGCGACACAGTCGACAACAGGACGGCGACGAGCACGACGGCCGGACGGTTACGCACGATCCTCCCCGTTCTTCGCGGCCGTCTCAGGGTAGGTGCCGATGGTCGGGCCGGCGGTTCCAGGGGGCTCAGCGGCCGGCGGAGCGGTTCCAGGGCGAGCGGGGCAGGGCGGTGCCGGCCAGCGGGCGGCGGGTACGGCGACGCGGGCGGCGGCCGGGGGTGCAGGGCGGGCGGGAGACGGTGTGCACCGGCGCGACCGGGATGCCGGCCGGCTGGCGGCCGATCAGCCAGCAGAGGAAGCGGGCCACGAGGGATCAGCCGACCGGGAGGCGCTCGGCCTCGGCCTTGGCGATGTCGTACTGGGCGCCGCAGAAGGTGCACTGCTTCGCGTACCGGGTGCGGATCGGGATCAGCGGGACAAAGAACAGGGTGAACCTCGTGGACCGGCGGGTGATCACCTGGGCGGCGTGGTTGCCGCAGTTGCGGCACACCTGTTGCACCACGCCCGACCGGTCGACCTTGGTGCGGAGTCCGAATATGAAGAACATCGCCCCGCATTACCCACTCGCGCAGCCTTCTGCACCCCGAAGGCCGCCCACAACTCCAGAGGTTCGGGGCGAGACGGCCCCCGTCCGCCACGACTGGTCGGCGTGGCGGACGGGCACCTCTGCTCAGCGGGCCGCGTCGGCGGTCGCCGGCTCCTCCGGGAGCCAGATGGGCTGCCAGTCCGGCAGCTGGTGGTAGCGGACCAGCTCGCCGAGGCCGGAGACCGTCCCGCTCCACGCCGCGTACGGCGGGTTCTGCTCGTCGAAGCCGCTCTGCACGAAGGTGAGCTTCGTCTTCCCGTCGGACTCGGCCAGCTCCCAGGTGGTGACGCCGGTCGGCCCCCAGTCGACGGACATCCGCCGGCCCGGGTCCAGGTCGACCACCTTGGCCGCGTAGCCGGTTTCGAAGCCGCCCATGGCGTACCGGCCGCCGAGCCAGGGCTCGATGCCGATCGGGTACCCGAACCAGGCGCTGGCCTGCTCCGAGTCGGTCAGCGACTCGTACACCTTCGGCAGCGGGGCGGCGATGAGCAGCTCGCCGCGCAGGTCGGCGGAGGTGAAGTCGGTGCGCGGCAGGAGCTGGCGGCCCTCCAGGTGGGCGGCCAGGTTGGCGATCGCCAGGGCCCAGTACGTCTGGAACACGCCCCGGATCGTGCTGCCGCTCATCGCCTCGGCGAAGTCGAAGTGGCTCTGCCGCAGGGTGAGGATCGTCGACTCCCCCTCCGGCTCCAGGGCGATCTCGGTGGTGGTCTCGACCCCGTCGAGCAGCCAGGCGAAGCGCAGTATCCGCTCGTCGGCGTGCAGGAGCCGCTGGTGCGGGGCATCGCCCTCCGGGGTGTAGCGCCCCCAGAACGCGTACCGGTGGGGCAGTTCCACCTCGGCGTGCTCGGCCAGCCAGGCGCGCAGCTCGGCCGGGTCGGTGAGGGCCCGGTGGACGGCCTCGACGGGCGCGGCGAGCCGGGCGCGCAGGGTCATCGGTTCAGTCACGGTCTTCTCCCTTGGGATAGCAGGCCACGGCGAGCTTGAAGGCGTCCCCCTCGGCGCCCCCGTAGCGGGTGAACAGCTCTTGCAGGGTGGTGCGCAGGTCGGCGAGGAACTCCTGCCGGCGCTCGGCCGGCACCCGGATCTCCCCGGAGACCCCGATCGAGGGCAGCTCGGGGGCCGCCCGGTCCAGGGCGGCGACGTCCGCCTGGACCTCCTCCATGAGGTCGACCAGGTGGCCGAGGCTCAGCTCGTCGCGGGCCCGACGCAGCCCGCCGATCCGGCCGACGAGCCGGGGCGAGAGCCAGTAGGACCGGGCGACCGCCTGGTAGATGCCCTCGCTGATGCCGCGCACCTTGCGCTCGGCCACCTGCTCGGCCAGGCCGGCCGCGACGAGTTGCTTGACGTGGTAGTAGACCCGCTGCGGGGTCTGCCCCAGCCGGTTGGCGACCTCGGTGCAGGTGCCCGGGTCGGCGAGCTGCCGCAGCACCTCGATCCGCTGCGGCTTGAGCAGGGTCTCGGCCTGCGACATCTCTTCGAGGTACAGGACGTCTCTCATAACAAAAACAAGTTTGTACGTAAAAAACTTGCTTGTCAATCGGTTCGACGAAAGGGGCGGCCGAGGATGGCCGCCCCTTTGTCCTACGGTGGGTCAGGCGGTCCAGTCCGGGCGCAGCGGGTAGCCGTTCACCCCGGTCGGGCCGTTGCGGGTGGCCAGCACCTGGTGCAGCTGTATCTCGTTGCGCTCGAACGCCAGCCGGGAGCCGGCCATGTACAGGCCCCACACCCGGGCGGTGCCCTCGCCGACCTCGGCCACGCACTCGTCCCAGTTCGCCACCAGGTTGCGGCACCACCCCGCCAGGGTCAGCGCGTAGTGCTGGCGCAGGTTCTCCTCGTGGTGCACCTCCAGCCCGGCATCGTGGATCTCGCTGATCAGCCGGCCCGGGCCGGGCAGCTCGCCGTCGGGGAAGACGTACCGGTCGATGAACGCGCCGGAGCGGTGCGGGGCCCGGTTGTCGGCCCGGGTGATGCAGTGGTTGAGCAGCCGGCCACCGGGCCGCAGCCGGTTCCGCAGTGCGCCGAAGTAGACCGGGTAGTTGCGCACCCCGATGTGCTCGGTCAGACCGATCGAGGAGATCACGTCGAACTGCTCGCGCGGCGCGTCCCGGTAGTCCAGGTGCCGCACCTCGGCGAGCTCGGTCAGCCCCTCCCGCTCGATCGCCGCCTGCGCCCACTGCGCCTGCGCCCTCGACAGGGTCACCCCGAGCGCTTTGACCCCGTACTCGCGGGCCGCGTGCCGCACCATGCCGCCCCAGCCGCAGCCCACGTCGAGCAGCCGCATCCCCGGCTTGAGCGCGAGCTTCCCGGCGACCAGGTCGTACTTGGCGGCCTGGGCCTGCTCCAGCGTGTCGTCGGGACCGCGGAACACCGCGCAGGTGTACGTCATCGAGGGGCCGAGCACCCTCTCGTAGAAGGCGTTCGAGACGTCGTAGTGGTGCGAGATGGCGGTGCTGTCCCGGGACCGGGAGTGGCGCAGCCCGTTCATCACCCGCTTCCAGCGCGGCGCGGCCTCCTGCGGCGGGGGCGGCGGCGGCATCAGCCGCTCCCAGCCCAGCCCGCGCACCAGGGCCAGCCCGTCGGCCAGTGCCGGCGGGCGGAGCCTCAGCTCGTCCTTGAGCACCCGCAGCGCCTCGTACGGGTCGCCCGCGTGGACCCCGCCCAGGGCCAGGTCGCCGCTGACGTACGCCCGGGCCATGCCCAGGTCGCCGGGCGCGGTGAGCAGGTACGACAGGCCCCGCTCGGAGCGGACGGCCAGGGTGATCCCGGCGTCGGACGGGCCGACGGCGCTGCCGTCGTACCCGGTGATCCGCACCGGCAGGGGTCCGGCCGTGACGGCGCGGACCACGTCGGCCACGGTCGGGGCCGGGCGCCGGCCGCCGGCCGGCGGGGTGGACGGGACGCTCGCCGCCCCCTGTTCTCGATCGGTCAGGCTCATCTTCGTGCTACCGCCTTCTCGTAAAGTCCGGTGAGCCGGTGGTCCGGGTCGTAACGGTCCTTCACCGCATGCCAGGTTTCGCCGCCGTAGAGACGGTCGAAGGCCTGACGGTCGTAGTACGCGTCCGAGTAGAGCGACTTGTGGCCGCCCGCGTCGGACACCGCGCGCTCGATCAGCCGGTTGACGTCGCCGTCGGCGGCGCCCTCGGCGATCGGCACGGTCCCCCAGAAGCCGATGTTGACGTAGTTCTGCCCGGGGCGTAGGGGGTACAGCGGCCAGGGCCGGGCCGATCCGGGGCCGGCCGGCTCACGCAACCGCAGCGGGCAGAGCCAGACCGGGGACATCCGCACCTCGCGGGTGAACCAGCGCAGGAAGTCGGCCATGCCCTCCAGCGGGATCTCCACGTCCTGCACCACCCGCTCCCGGGCGGGCTGGCCGCGCAGCCGGTCGATGCGCGCGGCGACCTGGTGCCGGTGCTCCAGCCGGACGAGGCGGTGGTAGACGTCGCTGCGCCGCCAGCGGGCCGGCCAGACCCGCCGGACGACCGGGTGCTGCACCCCGAACGCCGCCGAGCACCAGAACCAGTCGGTGTCCCAGCGCCAGAGGTAGTCGTAGGTGCTCAGCCAGTCGCGGGTGAGCCGGCGCAGCGAGCGGTAGTAGATGTCCTGGCCGGTGTAGTCGCTGACCCTCGGCGCGGCGTCGGTGAAGGCCGCCAGCACCAGGTACGCCTCGCCGGGGCTGAACACCACCCCGTCCATCGCGTCCACCGGCTCCCCGGCCCAGGACCGGGTGGCGGTGACCTCGCCGATGGCGTCGGTCAGCGCGGTCAGGTCGGTGAAACGGACGTTGCGCAGGGCCACGTACCGCCGCACGGGCGCGAGCTCGATGCGCAGCCGGGTGGCGTAGCCGAGGCTGCCCAGCGAGTTGGGGAAGGCGGCGAAGAGGTCGGCGTGCTCCCCGTCGGGGCGGGCGGCGACGATCTCGCCCGCGCCGGTGAGCACGTCCATCTCCAGGACGGATTCGTGCGGCAGGCCGTTCCGGAACGAGGTGGACTCGATGCCGAGGCCGGTCACCGCGCCACCCAGCGTGATGGTGCGCAGCTGCGGCACCACCAGCGGCATCAACCCGTGCGCCAGGGTGGCGTCGACCAGCCGCTCGTAGGTGCACATGCCCTGCACGTCGGCGGTGCGCGCCTCGGGGTCGACCCCGATCACCCCGCCGAGGCCACTGACGTCCAGCCCGGGGACGCTCGGCGCCGATCTCGGGCGGAACAGGTTCGAGGTGCGTTTGGCCAGGCGCACGGTCTCACCGGCGGGGACCGCGGCGTACGACCGGCGCAGCAGATCCACCGCTCCGTCGTGGTCAATGCCATGATCCACACGGACAGCACACATGCGATCACTGTACGCGCGACAGGGCCGAACCCGTGGGACGTCCACGGTGGCCGTTCCCACGCGCGCGGCATACCGTGGACGGCATACCGTGGACGGCATGCCGCGCGCCGTCTGGAACGACCTCGTGATCGCCGAGAGCACCGACACGGTGGTGGTCGAGGGCAACCACTACTTCCCGCGCACCGCCCTGCGCGACGACCTGGTCCGGGAGTCCTCGACGCACACCTTCTGCCCCTGGAAGGGCACCGCGTCGTACTACACGCTGGAGCACGACGGGCGGACCAGCACCGACGCGGTCTGGTACTACCCGGAGCCGAAGCCGGAAGCCGAGATGGTGCGCGACCGGGTGGCCTTCTGGAAGGACGTCACGGTCGTCGACTAGGACGTGCCTGCCAAATCGGGCGGCCCGCTCAGTGGGCCACCCAGTCCGGGACCCACACCTCATCGGTGGTCTGCGGTCTTGAGGCTCGCAGGTGGTCCCGCAACGCGGTCAGCACGGGGTGCTGGTCCCCGGTGCGCGTGAGCAGCACGTGCGGGTAGCGCGGGGTCGGTTTGCGCAGCGGGATGCGGCGCAGGTAGTAGCTCTGGGGCCACAGGTAGCGGTCCTCGCTGCCGACCAGGGTTGCCAGCGAGGCCGAGTCCGCCAGGGCGTCCATCAGGGCCTCGTCGCCGAAGTCGGGGCCGAGCGCGTCGATGCTCAGGCCGAAGGCCTGCGACAGCGACCGGTAGAATTGCGCCCACTCGGTGCCCGGCCTGATCCCGGGGATCCAGATGCGGTGTCCGGCCAGGTCGGTGGGCCTGACCCAGGCCGCGCTGGCCAGCGGGTGACTCGGCCCGACCAGGAGCTCCAGGGGCGAGTCCAGGAGTCGTTCGGCGCTGATCCCGGCCGGGACCTGGTCCGCCGGCAGGGCGCGGAACGAGGCGTCGATGGTTCCTTCGAGCACGGCCCGGGCGGCCTGGACGGCGTTCTCCTCGGCCAGCGTGACCGCGTCCAGGCCGGCCTCCGGACGGGACCGGTAGAAGCGGTAGACGGCCTGGGCCGGAGCGATGCGCCGATTGAGGACGTCCACGCGCAGCGGGCGTACCCCGGGGCGCACGGCCTGCTCGGCCTGCCCGGCGACGGTCAGGACCTTCTTGGCGTGCGGCAGGAAGACCTGCCCGTCCAGGCTCAGCCGGGAGCCGCGGGAGGTGCGTACCAGCAGCGCGACCCCCAGGTACTTCTCCAGGGCCGCGACCCGCTTGGAGACCGCCTGCTGGCTGATCCCGAGCTCGTCTGCCGCGGCCTGAAACTGGCCGGCCCCGGCCACGGCCACGAACGTGCGCAGCGCTTCGACATCCACACCCCACTCTACGGCCACAACCAGTGGTTGTGTCTGGGCGCATTCGGGGTTGTTTGATCGCACCTCGCCGAGGTGCTGGGATCAGCGCATGCCCACCACCACAGACCAGGCCATGTATGTCCAGACGCCCGAGTTCGCGCGCTATGCGGAGCGGATCGCACAGGTGACCGACGCAACCTCGCGGCTGAACGTGCTGCCGTTCAGCGATACCGAGGCGCGTGCGGAACTACTGGCGGTTGTGTTCGGTGGTCCGCTGCCGGAGTTGGTGACGATCTACCCGCCGTTCTTCACCGAGCACGGCATGAACACGCGGTTCGGGAAGAACGTCTTCGTCAACCAGGGCTGCACGTTCATGGACCACGGCGGCATCCGCATCGGCGACAACGTCATGATCGCCCCGAAGGTCAGCCTCATCACCGGAGGGCACCCGCTGCCCCTGGCCGAGCGGCGCGAGTACATCACCAGCGCCCCGATCGTGATCGAGGACGACGTCTGGATCGGCGCGGCCGCCGTGGTCACCCAGGGCGTGACCATCGGTGCGGGCTCGGTGGTCGCTGCCGGCGCTGTCGTCACCCGTGATGTGCCTGCCCGCACGCTGGTCGCGGGAGTGCCCGCGCGGGTGGTCAAGGCGATCGACTGACCCGTCCGGGCGAGCGCCGGCAGGCAGTTCCTGCCGGCGCGCTCGCCCGGACGGGCGTCCTGTTCCCGATGTCCCGTCACGGCCGCCTCACCGACGAGCAGTGGGACCGCATCCCTGCTCCGCTGCCCAGCAACATCGGCGTAGGGGCAGGCCCTGGGCCGACCACGTCGGGTCGTGGAAGCGATCGGTACCGGTACCGCACCGGGATCCCCTGGCGAGACCCGGTCGTCAGCCGCGGTGCGCGTGCAGCTCCGGGCGCAGGGCACGGAGCTGGTCGAGGTGCTTGGGCAGGTGCACCCGGGTGTGCAAATCGAGGGTGCGACCCCAGGGCAGCGCCTCGTCGACCCGTAGGTCGACGTCCTCGTGCAGGCGGGTCTCGACGAGCGTCTGCGCCACCGCCGGACCCAGCCGGTCCACCAGTACGCAGAGCTTCTGGCTGGTCGCGCGCAGCATGGCGGCCAGCCCGACCAGCCCGCCGTGCTCGGCGACCAGCGCGTCGAGCTGCGGCCGGTGCACGGTCTCCAGGTCGTAGTACGCGAACGGCGACCCGGCCAGCACCGCCTCGGTGGCCTCGCTCATCAGCTCGTCGTTGGCCGCCAGGTGCGCCACGATCTGCTCGGCGCTCAGCTCCCCGCCCACCGGCGGCTCGAACCCGCCCGCCTCCACCTCGGCGAGCACCTCGTCGTACGCCCGCCGCAACCCCGTGCTGTCCACGACCCCCAGTCAACCCCGGGGCCGGGCGGGCATCGGCGGGCTACCGTCCCCGGTTCACCCGGACGGGACCGGCCGTCGGAGGTGCTCTCGCGGGTCCTTTGGAGCTGAGTCGTTCACGACATCGGCCCCGCGCCCCGCCCACCCCGGTCCGGCCCGCGTGCCGGACGGGGTGGCTAACGCGCACACGGACCAGGGCGCCGGGCACACGCGAGGTCACCTGCGGCATCCGCTGGTGCTGGGCGCAGGCGGGGCCTGGCCCCTCGGCACCCGGGCAGGGGACCGCCGGGCGCGGGGCGGTCCGCCCGCCCGGAAGCCGGCGTCAGCGGCGGCCCCGGCGGGCGCGGAGGTAGTCGCTGACCACGTACTCGCCGAGGTCGTCGAGGTCCGGGGTGAACATCCTGCCCCGGGAACGGCGGGCCACCGCGTCGACGAAGCGGCGCAGGCCCGGGTCGTCGCCGAGCATGAACAGGTTGAGCGTGGCGCCGGCCCGGGTCAGCCGGTCCACCTCCCGGATCGTGGCCTCGATCGTCTCCGGCAGCGGCGGCCACTTGAAGTACGCCTCGCCGTCGTCGGGGTCGAGGTGGGCGGTCGGCTCGCCGTCGGTGACCACGAGGACCACCGGCTCCGCGTCCGGATGGCGGCGCAGGTGCCGGCCGGCCAGCCGCAGCGCGTGCTGGAGGTTGGTGCCCTGCTGCTGGTCCGGTTCCACCGCCGCCAGCTCCGCCTGGGTCAACGGCGCCGCCTCCCGGCCGAAGCCGACGATCTGCAACGCGTCCTGCGGGAACCGGGTCGCCACCAGGTGGGACAGCGCCAGCGCCGTCTGCTTCATCGGCCCCCACCGCCCCTGCGAGATCATCGAGTACGACAGGTCCACGCAGAGCGCCACCGCCGCCGACGCCCGGCGCTCCGTCTCCACCACCTCGAAGTCGGAGACCGCGAGTTGGACGGGCACCGTCGGGCCTGCCCGGGTGACCGCCCGGGTCAGGGTGCGCACCACGTCGAGCGGCTGCTCGTCGCCGTACTCCCATGGCCGGGACGCCCCGCTCGCCTCGCCGGCGGCCCCGGCCGAGCGCAGGTCGTGCTGGCCACGCGGCCCAGCGGTCAGGTCGGCGAAGACCCGGCGTAGGGCGGTGCCGGCGAGCCGGCGCAGCGCCTTCGGGCTCAACGTCAGCCCGTCGGAGTCCCGGGTCACCCAGCCCTGCCTGCGCAGCTCCCGTTCCAGTTCCCGCAGCCGGCGCACGTCGTCGGCGGCGTCGCGGCCCAGCGTCCGGGACACCGCCTCGACGTCCACGTCGTCCAGGGTGGCCCCGGGCTGGTCCTGGTCGAGGGCGTCCAGCAGCTCGTCCAGCTCGGCGATCTCACCGAGCGCGTCGGCCGCCTCGCCGTACCCGAGCGACTGCTCGCCGCGGACCCGCTCGCCCCGATTCCAGTTCAGGTCGGGTCGCAGCGCCCGCAGGTTCGCGTCCAGCGCCGACAGCTCGCCGGCCAGCCGGTCACCGAGGGACTGGCGCATCAGGCCGGCCAGCTCCTCGCGCTGCCGGTCCGACAGGGACCGCATCAGCCGCTCCCCCGCCGCCGCGCGCCGGGCCAGCACGTCGACGAGCTCGTCGACGTCCTTCGGCCGCTCCGGGAAGAACTCGCCGTGCCGACCCATGAACTCCGCGAACGCGTCGGTGGTGTCCTCCGACCGGGCATGCCGGGCAAGCAGGTCGTTGAGGTCGCGCATCATCTCGGCGAGCTGCCGTTGGGCGGCCGGGTCGGCTGCGGCCCGCGCCGCGGCCCGCAGCCCGGCGAAGCGCTGTTCCAGCACGTCGCCGCGCAGCCCGTCGAGGATCCGCTGGTACGCCTGCCGGGCCTCGGCGCTGACCCAGGAGTACCCGGAGAGCTCCTGCACGGCGCGGGCCGTGGACCGGGGCAGGTTGTCCAGCACCGCCTCGGCGAACCGGGCCGCCTCGTCGGTGCGCCCGCGCAGCTCGTCCCGCTCGGCGACGAGGGCCTGGTCCAGCAGCGCCCGGGCCCGGGTCACCGCCCCGTCCAGGTCGCCCCGGCGCAGCGCCTCCCGGCGCAGCCGCCGGGCCCGGGCGGCCAGGTCGTCCAGGCCGCCCCGGCCCTGAGGGCCGCGCCGCAGCAGGTCGCGCAGCGCCTTCCGCAGGCTGCCGCCGGCCAGCATCTCCGCGCCGACCGCGTCCACCGCCGCCCGCACGTCGTACGGCGGCGCGAGCGGATCCGGCCCGCCGTGCCACTGCCCGTACCGGAACCGGTTGCCGGCCACGGCTCAGCCCCGGCTGCCGTAGACGGTGCGCCCGCTGTCGGTGACGTCCTTGCCGAGCCGGCGCGTCAGGTGCAGCCCTTCCAGGACGAACTCCACACCGGCCGCCGCCTGCTCCGGCGTCGGCGCGTCGCCCATCCCCAGCCGGTCGAGCGCCTTGGCCAGCCCCGGCACGGTGCCGACCTGGCGCAGCAACTCGGCCGAGGAGACCAGCTCGCCGGTCTCCACCACCCGGCCGTCGTCCACCAGCGCGGTGAAGCCGGACAGGTCCAGCCCGGCCAGCCGTGCCCGGAACGTGTCGTCCGTGGCGGTACGCAGCAGGTGATCCAGGACCTCGGTCTCCCGGCCCTCCTCGCCGCTCTCGAACTCGACCTTGCCGCGCAGCGTCGAGGTCACCGACACGGCGTCGCCGATCCGGGCCACCGGCACCTCGGGCGCCGGGTCGGAGCCGGCGGCGAGCAGGCCGGTGCGACGCAGCGCGGCGGCGGCTACCGTCTCGGCGGCGGCGATGGCGAACCGGGCGGAGACACCGGAGCGCTGGTCGACCGACGGCGACTCGCGGACCGCGCGGGCGAACCGGGCGAGCACCTCCAGCACGTGCTCCGGCACCTCGCCGACCGGGTCTGCCTCCTGCCGGATCAGCGCCAGCTCCAGTTCCAGTTCCAGCGGGTAGTGGGTGTGGACCTCGGCACCGAACCGGTCCCTGAGCGGGGTGATGATCCGACCCCGGTTGGTGTAGTCCTCCGGGTTGGCGCTGGCCACCAGGAACAGGTCCAGTGGCAGCCGTAGCTGGTAGCCCCGGATCTGGATGTCCCGCTCCTCCAACACGTTGAGCAGCGCCACCTGGATCCGTTCGGCCAGGTCGGGCAGCTCGTTGATGGCGAAGATGCCCCGGTTGGTGCGGGGCACCAGCCCGAAGTGGATCGTCTCCGGGTCGCCGAGGGTGCGTCCCTGTGCGATCCGGATCGGGTCCACGTCGCCGATCAGGTCGCCGACGCTGGTGTCCGGGGTGGCGAGCTTCTCGCCGTAGCGCAGCGAGCGGTGCAGCCAGGCGACCGGCAGGTCGTCGCCGGCGGACTCGGCCAGGGCGCGGGAGGCGGGGGTGAGCGGGCGCATCGGGTGCTCGTTGAGCACCGAGCCGGCGATGACGGGGGTCCACTCGTCGAGCAGCGCGGCCAGCGAACGGATCAGCCGGGTCTTGCCCTGGCCGCGCTCGCCGAGCAGCACCATGTCGTGGCCGGCGAGCAGGGCCCGCTCGACCTGGGGCAGCACCGTGTCGTCGTACCCGACGATGCCGGGGAAGCGGTCCTCGCCGGTGCGCATCCGGGCGAGGAGGTTGTCGCGGAGTTCCTGCTTGACCGTGCGGTGTCGGTGCCCGACGGCCCGTAGCTCGCCCAGGGTAGCGGGCAGGTCGGCGGGCGGGACCGGGAGAACCTGGTTGGGCTCAGTCACCCGACCAACGCTAGCGCGGCCCGGCCCGCCGCCCCGCCCCGTCGCCCGCACGGGCCCGGACCCTCATCTCCCCGCCCGGGCGCGAATCAGCATCGGCACCGCCGCGAGGCCGGTGACCGGGCGGAAGGCGCGGGCGGCGGCGGCCAGCGCCGCGTACTCGTCGTCGGCCAGGTCGATCTCGGCGGCGGCGGCGTTGCGCTCCACCTGTTCCACGCTCGACGCACCGGGGATGGCCACCACGTTGGGGTGGCGCAGCAGGTGGGCCAGGGCGATCTGGCTGGGTGTGGCGTCGTGCGCGTCGGCCACCTCGCGCAGCGCGCCGATCAGCACGGCGCCGCGCTCCAGGTTCACGGGCAGGAAGTACGGGTTGGCCCGGCGCACCGCCCCGCTCGGCGGGTTCTTTACGTCGTACCGGCCGGACAGGAAGCCCTGGGCGAGCGGGCTGTACGCGATGACGATCCGGCCGGCCTGCTCCGCGTACGGCAGGAGGTCGTCCTCGGGCCCGCGGTCGACCATGCTGTAGCGGACCTGGTTGCTGAGCACCCGCCGGCCCAACGCGGCCTCGGCGAACCGCCAGCGGCGCAGGCTGTAGTTGCTCACCCCGACCTCGACGACCAGGCCGACGTCCTGCAACGCCCGCATGCCCCGCATGGTGGTGGTGTCGGCGACCACCGGGTTGGCCTGGTGCACCTGGTACAGGTCGATGGTGCGCACACCGAGCCGGGCCGCCGAGGCGACCGCCCGCTGCTGTACCACCGGGGCGACCGGCAGCAGCGGGAAGATCTTGCTGGCCACCACGACCCTGTCCCGGTCGTCGCCGAGGGCCGCGCCGAGGATCCGCTCGCTGCGGCCGAAGCCGTACACCTCGGCGGTGTCGAACAGGGTGACCCCGAGGTCGAGCGCCCGCCGGACGATGTCCTCCGCCCGGCGCTCGTAGTCGGGCCCGTAGCCCCACTCCTTCGAGCCGAACTGCCAGGTGCCGAGGCCGATCTTGGAGATGGGCTTGGGGGTGTCGAGCTGGACGAAGCGCATCCCCCGAAACTACGCGAAAGGTAGGGCACCTTATCAGCACATTCCGTGCAGGAAGGCGATTTTTCCTCTCCGTCGAGTTGACAAACGGATAGCCGTGGATCGATTGTGGGAGCGCTTCCATCCACCGTCACCGCTCCGGGAGCCCGTCATGACCCGTCCCCGTCCCCGTCTCCGGTCCCGTCCCGCCCGGCTGGCGCTGGCCGCCGCCCTGCTGCTGCTCGCGCCCCTGATCCCGGGCCTCGCCCCGGCCGCCTCGGCGGCCAGCCCCACCGTGTACGAGGCGGAGAGCGGCGCCCTCACCGGGGTGACCGTCGAGACCGCCGCCGCCGGCTACTCCGGAACCGGTTACGTCGCCGGCTTCGACGCCGCCGACGACCAGGTCGCCGTTCCCGTGCCCAACTCCCCCGGCGGCCTGTTCGAGCTGACCGTGGCCTACCGCGCGCCGTACGGCCAGAAGACCGCCTCGCTGCTGCTCAACGGTGCCGGCAACGGCGATGTCGTGCTGCCGGCCAGCACCGAATGGACCACCGTCGCGGCCGGCAAGGTGCTGCTGCGCGCCGGCGACAACACCATCACGGTACGCAACAACTGGGGCTGGTACGAGATCGACGCGATCCGGCTCGCCCCGGTCAGCGACCCGCCCCCGCACCAGTTCACCGGCGCGCTGGTCAACCCCGACGCCGACGCCCCGGCACGGGCGCTGATGCGCTACCTGACCGCGCACTACGGCACTGACGTGCTCTCCGGCCAACAGGACATGGGCGGGGTGCGTTGGCTGGAGGAGAACGTCGGCAAGGCGCCGGCCATCGCCGGCCTCGACCTGATGGACTACTCGCCCAGCCGGGTCGAACGCGGCACCACCTCCACGGAGGTGGAGAACGCGCTCGCCTGGGACGCCCGGGGTGGCATCGTCACCTTTGCCTGGCACTGGAACGCGCCGAGCGGTCTGATCGACACCCCCGGCAAGGAGTGGTGGCGCGGCTTCTACACCGACGCCACCACCTTCGACGTGGCGGCGGCGCTGGCCGACCCGAACTCCGCCGACTACAGACTGCTGATCCGCGACATCGACGCGATCGCCGTGCAGCTCACCCGGCTGCGTGACGCGGGCGTGCCGGTGCTCTGGCGACCGCTGCACGAGGCCGAGGGCGGCTGGTTCTGGTGGGGCGCCAAGGGCCCCGGCCCGGCCAAGCAGCTCTACCGGCTGATGTACGACCGGCTCACCAACCACCACCAGCTCACCAACCTGGTCTGGGTGTGGAACTCGGTCGGCACCGACTGGTACCCGGGCGACGACGTGGTCGACGTGGTCAGCGTCGACTCGTACCCGCCGGCCGGCGACCACGGGCCGGTAAGCGCGTCGTACGACAAGCTGGTGGCCCTGGGCGGCGACCGCAAGCTGGTCGCGTTGGGCGAGGTGGGCTCCATCCCGGACCCGGCGCTGACCCGCGTCTACCGGGCCGACTGGAGCTGGTTCGTCACCTGGTCCGGCGACTTCCTCACCGACGGGCAGTCGAACCCGCTGGACTTCCTGCGCCGGGTCTACCGGGACGACCCGCACGTACTCACCCTCGACGAGCTGGGTGACTGGAAGCACGCGGGCCCGAGCCCGACACCGACCGTCAGCCCCACCGGCTCACCGACCCCGACGCCGACCAGCCCGCCCCCGACCCCGACGCCGACCGCGCCTGCGGGCTGCACGGCGAGCTGGAAGCTGGTCAACCAGTGGCCCGGCGGCTTCCAGGCGGAGGTGACGGTGCGCAACTCGGGCACCGCGCCGATCATCGGCTGGACGGTCCGCTGGACGTTCGGCGCCGGTCAGAGCGTGGCCAACTCCTGGAACGCCACCGTGTCGACCAGCGGGAACACCGTCACCGCCCGCAACGTCGGCTGGAATGGCCGGCTGGCCCCCGGTGGCACCGCCACCCTCGGGCTGATCGGCAGCGGGTCCGCCCCGACTCCCACGCCCACCTGCACCCCGGCCTGACCGGTCCCGACAGCCCGGGAGGTTCGCGCCGACACCGCCACCGCGCGGGCGCGAACCTCCCGGCCACCGGGGCGTCGATAGGGTCGGTGGCGTGACCTACCTTGCTGCCGACGAGCGCTACACGACCATGACCTACCGACGGAGTGGGCGCAGCGGGCTGCGGCTGCCCGCCGTCTCGCTCGGGCTGTGGCACAACTTCGGCCCGGACCGCCCCTTCGAGCGGCAGCGCGACATCGTCCGCCGCGCCTTCGACCTCGGGATCACCCACTTCGACCTGGCCAACAACTACGGCCCGCCGCCCGGTGCCGCTGAGGAGAACTTCGGGCGGCTCCTCGCCACCGACCTCAAGCCGTACCGGGACGAGCTGGTGATCTCCAGCAAGGCCGGGTACCTGATGTGGCCCGGCCCGTACGGCGAATGGGGCTCCCGCAAGAACCTGGTCTCCTCGCTGGACCAGTCGCTGCGCCGGATGGGTCTGGACTACGTCGACGTCTTCTACTCGCACCGGTTCGACCCGGACACCCCGCTGGAGGAGACGATGGGCGCGCTCGACGCGCTCGTCCGCTCCGGCAAGGCCCTCTACGTGGGCGTCTCCAACTACGACTCGGCGCAGACCGAGCGGGCCGCCGCGATCCTGCGCGACCTGGGCACGCCGCTGCTGATCAACCAGCCGTCGTACTCGATGCTCAACCGCTGGACGGAGGGCGACGGGCTGCTGGACACGCTGGAGCGGGTCGGGGCCGGCTGCATCGCGTACAGCCCGCTCGCCCAGGGGCTGCTCACCGACCGCTACCTGGGCGGCGTCCCCGCCGACTCCCGGGTGCGCACCAGCGTCTTCCTAAACGAGAGCAACCTGGACGAGAAGACGATGACCACGGTACGGGCGCTCGGCGGGGTCGCCGGGCGGCGCGGGCAGTCCCTGGCCCAGCTCGCGCTCGCCTGGGCGCTGCGCGACCCCCGGATGACCAGCCTGATCATCGGGGCGAGCAGCGTGCCGCAGTTGGAGACGAACGTCGCGGCCCTGGACAACCTGGATTTCACCGCAGAGGAGCTGGCCGAGATCGACCGTCACCTGGCCTGACAATGCCCGACGCCTTGGCGCGAAAATGATTGGCACGACCACTTCATCGGCGTCGGCGAAGCGCCCCACCAACATCCTCTGGGTAGAGCCACGGGCTGACCGACATCACCATTCCCGGGCGTCCGTTCCTGCCAACCGGCGCAGGTCGTCGGTCAACTCGGCCGCTACCTGCTCCGGCTCCGCCAGACAACGCCAGGCCGGTACCCGACGGACGGGGGTGAGGCCGGCGGTGATGTCGAGCTGGGCGAGCACCTTACGCAGTCCCCGGCCGTCGGAATCGCCCGCCGGATCGTCAACGACGACGGCCAGTTCGGCGTCCGCGTGGCGCACCAGGAGGTCGACGGTCCGCCCGGCCAGGGAGGCGTCACGCCGCACGGCGAGGCCGGTTCCCCCAAGGGCACGATGCAACCGGTCGGTAGCCGCCATTGCGGCATCCGGCGCCCTGTCGGCGGCCTCGCGGCCGAGGGCCAACGCGGTGAGCAGTCCACGTTGCCCCGACCACCACGAACGGTCGCCGACCACGACGAGCTGGGACCGGGCCCGGGTGATGGCGACATTCCACAGGTTGGTCTGGTACACGAGCCAGCCTCGGGTACGGTCCGGAATGCCGTACGCCCCGACCGGCGAGACGACCATGATGTCCCGTTCGCTGCCCTGGAACTTGTGGATGGTCGCGCAGAGCAGATTGTCGGTGAGGCCGGCGTCGCGCAGGGCCGCCGCCAGGCGACGCTGGTGCGCGGCGAGCGGCGTGACCACCCCGATCGAGGCATCGGGGTACGCCGCCCGCAGGTGCGCCACCTCGGTGACCACCTGATCGATCTCCACCTGGTTACGCCCGGAACCGGTCGCCCCGGGGCTGAACCTCCCGGGGACGTCGCGCCAGCGCACCGCCGGCTCGGCCGCAGCGGCCAGTCGGGCCGGGTCGGTCAGCACGGTGAGCCGCCCCTGGTAGACCTCCCGGTTCGGCACGTCGACGATGTCCGGGTGGCACCGGTAGTGCTCGTCGAGGAGGTGCGTCGAGCCCGCCGCGGCGGCGAACGCGTCGTACGCGGAGTGGCCCGTGTAGGTGAGCCGACGGGTGGTCAGCCAGCCGGTGCTCACCTCGGCCCGGGCGCGCTCGGTGACGTCGTCAGCCTCGGGCAGGTCCACGACGGGCGCGAGCTGACGCGGATCGCCGATGATCAGCGCCCGCTTGGCGCGGTAGAGCATGGGCAGGATCGCGGGAATGGTGCACTGCGCCGCCTCGTCGATCACCACGAGGTCGTACAACGCGGGGCTTCTGCGCAAGCGCCGGGCGGACAGCGCGGTCACCGCCCAGCCCGGCAGCACCCGCAGCAGCTCGGGGAAGTAGGCCCAGCTGTCCGACTGCGGCTTGGCCATCTCGTCGGCCCGGTCCTGCAACAGGCGCGCCCCCGCAGCCACCCGGCGGGCGATCTGCGCCCGCAGCAGTTTGATGCTGAGCGCGGGCCTGTCGGTGCCGACCAGCTCGACCAGTTCCCGCCAGGAAGCGTCGCCGTCGGGCAGCTCAGCGAGACGCTGCCGGCGTTCGCGCCAACGCAGCTCGATCACCGCCCGCTCGGCGAGCGCCTCGACGGCGGCCCGGTCGACGACCCGGTACGTCCGCAGCCGCCACCGGTACCACCACCCGAGCCACCTGCTGGCGAGCGCTCGATCGGTCAGGTGGACGAGCTGCGCCAGAGCCCTGTCGTCGTCCGGCAGCGTGGCCGCCCCGGAGCCCGGGTCGGAGTCACGCTCGACGGCCAGCTCGGCGAGGTCGCGTTCGAGCAGACGGAGCTTGTCCAGCGTCCCCCGGAATCCGGCAGCCTTCTCCGCCAGCAGTCGCAGCTCGTGCAGCGGGGTACGGTCGTCCGGCTCGGTGCGGTGCTCCGCCGGCGGATAGGCCCCGAGGATGTCGGCGAGATGTTTCGGTTCCTGCAGCCGGTGTTCCTTGTTGCCGGTACGCAGCAGCAGGCCCGGACCGATCAGGTCGGTGACCCGGCCGAGCACCGAGTCGACGGCCTGATTGCTGGTGGAACCGATGAGCACGCTCTGGCCGGCGGCGGTGGCGGTGGCCAACAGGGCGGTGACCAGTTGACTCTTGCCGGTGCCCGGAGGCCCCTGGGCGACGGTCAACGGCTGCGACATCGCCGCCTGGATGATCTCCTCCTGCGCCTCGTTCGTGGCGCTCATCGCCACCGTCACGGCCGGCGTCGGAGGCACCTCGTCGGGACGGAGCGCCAGCGCGCCCAGGGCGGTCCGCTCGATGAGCTTCGGATTCTTGACCATGCCTCGCAGGTCGTCGACGAGCTGCCGCTGCGGTGACTCGGTGGCGTCGACGGTGTAGAGGATGGCCGCGTTCTGCACCCCGCGCACCGGTCCCGGCCGGATGGTGCCGACGAGCATCGCCGGGTCGATCTCGACCACCGGGTCCAGCCCGAACGTCTTCATGAGCACGTCGACGGTGGCGACCAGGGCAGCGGGGTCACCCGGCACGAAGACCTGCTCGACGCGTTGCCGCAGCTCGTCGGCTTCCACCTCGGAGAGCTGGAACAGGTCGACGAGGGCTGAGCTTGGACGGGGCGGAAAGGAGGCGTGCAGGATGTCGTCCGCGCCGACGGTGACATCACAGACCAGGAGCGGGGCGAGCCGGGGAGGTCTGCCCCGGCCGGGCCGGACGGCGACGACCGGATAGCCGTACTGCACCTCCCTGCCGTCGGCGCGAGCCCGCGCGGCGAGTTTGGCGGCTGTACCGCCCAGCCGGACGGGCGTGTCCGAGGTGAGGACGGCCTCGGACCCGGGCGGAGCCGCGACGTACGTACCGGTTGCCTGGGGATCGATGAGGGACTGCAGCACGGTCGACCGCTGCATGCAGTTGACGTAGTAGGTCACCAGGCGACGCCACTGGTCGGCGTCGAACGGCGCCTCGTCCGCCGGGCTCGCCGTGGCGGCTACGACCTGCCTCGCGGCGGCTGCGGATCCGGGCACGGTCGCCAGCCGGATCGGCTCGGTGACTCCCTCACTCGACTCGACCGGGTTGTGCTGACGACGCCGGGCCATCTCGGTCAGGGCGTACCGGGAGAGGTCGTTGGTGGTGATCCAACCGTCGTCCGCCGTCCCCTCGGCCGCGCCCCGCAGGCCGGTGAGGAGCACCTCGGTGAAGATCGACGGCTGGTCCGGTCCCTGCGCCTTCGACGCCTTGAGGTGGGTGCTGGAGGTCAGCATGAAGGTGCCACGTTCACGCTTGGCGCGGCGCGGCTCTTCGCGCACTCCGCCCCGGAAACGGTGCCGGGTCGTGAACGCGCCGGAGAAGCAGCAGTCGAGGAGGACCACCTTCTGGCTGGCCTTGGTGTGGTTGAGCAGATGGCGCAGGGTGCCGTCGGTGTCGAAGGCGGTCGCGTGCAACTGCCCGCAGACCGTGTCGGTCGCGGCCAGGAACAGTGACTGCCCGTCGCCGTGCAGCACGCCGTGGCCGGAGTAGTACAGCAGCGCCAGGTCGCCGTTGCGCCGCGCGCCGTAGAACTCCTCGACGACCTGACGCAGGTGCGCGGCGGGCAGGTCCAGTTCGGCGCGTACGGTGTCGAACTCGCCGGCGCCGTCCAGCAGGGCCTTGAGCTGCGCCACGTCCTGTCGTACCGAGGGAAGGGGCGCAAGCTCGCGGTCGACGTGGCAGGCGGCCGTGCCGAGCAGCAGGGCGTGCCGACCCATCAGTGGCGGGACCGTTCGATCGCGGCCCGCACCGTCCTGATCAGTTCGTCGGTCTGGCCGTGGGTGGGCCGGTCGATGGTCAGCTCGATGTCACCGACCCGCAGGTGCACCCGGCGGCCGGTGTGGCGTTGCAGGAAGGCCAGGACCACGTCGACCAGCGCCTGCACGTAGCCAGGGTCGACGCCCGCCAGCACGGTCACCACGCCGAGCGCCACCTCGCCGACGCCCTTGGCAGCCGGATCGGTGGTGGGCCGCTCGACGCGCTCCACCTCGCCGGCCTCGCGGAGGTCGTCCGCCAGCTCGTCGGTCAGCTGGCCGAGGACGAACTCGTCGTCGTCGTCGAGCGGCGTGAAGTCGATCCGGATGCGGACGTGAGACACCCAACCTCCTCGGCGTGCGGTGCTGACGAGGCTACGGAGGCGGCGATGCGTGCAGTTATGTCTGTCGGCTTTCCGATCGACCGTCCATCAGCGACTGCATGGTCGGCTCCAGTTCGTAGGCCTCGACGATCTGAGCCAACCGGGAGGCCGGAAGCTTCACTTTGCCGGCCTCCACTCCGGAGACGTACGCCTGGATGATGCCGATGGCGCGGCCAGCCGCCGCCGCGGTGAAACCGACCTCCTCGCGGCGCTGCTCCTGGTCCCCGCCAAACAGCCGGCCGGACCTGACCGCTCCCGCGCCAGGCAACGTTCTGGCACTGGCCGACCGGCTGCACGACGAGCCGCCAACGGGGAGCCCCGCGCCCGCGTTACACACGAAGTTCACCGCCGTGTGCGAACGAGTCTCACCGCCCCGGCCAGGCCGGGCCCGCTCACTTGAAGGCGGCGTGGCCGGTCAGCACCTGTCCGATGATCAGCTGATGGACCTCGGAGGTGCCCTCGTAGGTGAGCACGGATTCGAGGTTGGCCGAGTGGCGGATGACCGGGTAGTCGAGGGTGATCCCGGCCGCGCCGAGGATGGACCGGCACTCGCGGGCGATGGCGATGGCCTCCCGCACGCTGTTGAGCTTGCCCAGGCTGACCTGCCGGTGGTCGAGGGTGCCGGCGTCCTTCATCGCGCCGATCTGCAACGCCAGCAGCATCCCCTTGCCCAGTTCCAGCCCCATGTCGGCGAACTTGAGCTGGGTGGCCTGGTACGCGGCGAGCGGCTTGTCGAAGATCAGCCGGCTGCGGGCGTACGCGATCGTCGTGTCCAGGCAGTCGTGGGCCGCGCCCAGCGCCCCGAAGACGATGCCGAAGCGGGCCTCGTTGAGACACGACAGCGGACCGGACAGGCCGGCGGCCTCCGGCAGCATCGCGTCGGCGGGCAGCCGCACGTCGTCGAGGACGAGTTCCGAGGTCACCGAGGCGCGTAGGGAGAGCTTGCGGGTGATCTCCGGGGCGGTGAAGCCGGGGGTGCCGGCGGGGACGAGGAAGCCGCGGACGCCCTCGTCGGTGCGGGCCCACACCACGGCGACATCCGCGACGGAGCCGTTGGTGATCCACATCTTGGTGCCGTTGAGCACCCAGTCGTCCCCGTCGCGGCGGGCCCTGGTCCGCATGCCGGCCGGGTCGGAGCCGAAGTCCGGTTCCGTCAGGCCGAAGCAGCCGATGGCCTCACCGGCGGCCATCCTGGGCAGCCACTGCTGCTTCTGCTCCTCGGAGCCGAACCGCCAGATGGCGTACATGGCGAGCGATCCCTGCACCGAGACCAGGGAGCGCACCCCCGAGTCGCCCGCCTCCAGCTCGAAGCAGGCCAGCCCGTACGCGACGGCGGAGGTGCCGGCGCAGCCGTAGCCCTCAAGGTGCATGCCGAGCACGCCGAGCTGCCCGAGTTCGAGGGCCAGGTCCCGGACGGGCAGGCTGCCGTCCTCGTACCAGGTGGCGATCTCCGGGCGGATCCGCCGGTCGACGAAGCCACGTACGGCGGTCTGGAGGGCCCGGGTGTCGTCGTCGATCAGCGCGTCGACGCCGAAGTACGCGAGTGCGGGCGCGGGGGTGGACAGGGTCACGATTCGTTTCCTCCCGGGGTTTCTTCCAGCTGCACGATCACGCTACGCGCGACGGCGACGGCCAGCGCGTCCAGCGCGGGCAATTCGGTCACTCGATGCGACCGGCCCGACCCAGCAGGTACCGGCATCCATGTTCGCCCGCCCCCGTCGTCACCCAGCTAGATCACCCAAGGGCGGAATTGAGTCCTTCAAGTGCGAAGACGACCGTAGTGTGCTGCTGCTCGCCGTCCTCCGGCGTCTCGGTGCGGGTGCCGACGTACTGGAAGTGACACTTCTCGGCCACCCTGATCGATGCCGTGTTCCCGTCGCTCGCCTCAAGGATCAGCCGCTTCACCCGAAGGTCGGACAACGCCCAGGCCGCCAGCAACTGCACGGCCATCGGGGCGATACCCCGGCCACGGTTCTCGGGGAACACGTTGTAGGCGACAGTGGCGACGTCATCGCTTCGGAACTGAAGGTTGATGATCCCAACGGGCTCGTCGGTCACAGCGTCTGCGATTACTAACGGGGCACCCCTCCCGTTCCGCCATGCCTCGTCGGCCCGGGCCAAGCTCGTACGGCGCGCCTCCTCATCCATCGGCTCGTCGTCCAGCCACCGACGGGTTTCGGGGTCATGACTGGCTGCGGCAATCGCGCCGAGGTCAGAAGCCCGCCGAAGCCGCAAGGCGACAGTGCCGTCTGTAAGCCGGCGGGCCGGCGGTTCTATCGACGTGGAACGGGCCATGGAAGCTCATGTTACGGCCAGCCGCCGAGCTGGGCCGTCCCGCGACGGGGCCGCGCTGGAGGAGGTGACGGGAATCGAACCCGCACTGTCAGCTTGGGAATCGGGCTGGCCCGCACTGTGGGTAGCCGCGCTGCCTGGCCGCATTCGCGCAACTACGGTTCGGCGAACTAGTAGCGCTGCGCCGCCGAGACATCGACCTGCGCACGATGGAACTACGGGTACGCCGCGCCACGGCGAAAATGGAGGATGGCAGGCAGATTGACGACGACCCGAAATCCGAGGCGGGAAAACGACCGATCAGTCTGCCGTCCGGGCTGAGGCACGCCACCCATGACCGCGATCACGCCATCGCCGCCGCCCTGGACGCGCTGATCGAAGAGGCGCGAGACAAGGTCAGCGCCTGATCTGGCACGGAGCGCCCCGAGAATGGCGAAAACGAGGAACGCCCTGGTGCGAGATTCTGTCTCTCACCAGGGCGTTTCGTAAGGGTGGAGCCGAGGGGACTCGAACCCCTGACCCCCACACTGCCAGTGTGGTGCGCTACCAGCTGCGCCACGGCCCCTCACCTTGCCCCCGGTTGCCCGGGCACGGAGAGAACTATACACACGCCGGCCGCCATGGTCATCTCGCGGGCCCCCGCCCCGCGGGTCAGTTCAGCGCGACGTCCGGCGGGAAGTGGGCGACCGCCGCCATCATGCCGCCCTGCCGGCGCAGGACCATCGGCCACAGGTCGTCCGGGCGGTCGACGAAGGCATCCCCGGGCAGCGCGTCGAAGACGAACCAGGAACCGTCCTCGATCTCCTGTTCGAGCTGGCCCGCACCCCAACCGGAGTAGCCGGCGAAGACCCGGATGCCGCCGACACTCTCCCGCATCCGCTCCGGGTCGGCGGAGAGGTCGATCGTGCCGACGGCGCCGGCGACCTGGTGGAAGCCGCGCAACCGCTTGACCGGGCCGCGCAACCGGGCCAGACAGATCGCCGAGTCCGGCTGCACCGGCCCGCCCTCGAACAGCACCGCCGGGTTCCGGGCCAGGTAGCTCCAGTCACCGAGGACATCGACGACCGGGACCTCGGTGGCCCGGTTGAGCACCACGCCCAGCGCCCCGCCCGGCTCGTGCGCGACGAGCAGCACCACCGTCCGGTCGAAGTTCGGGTCCTTGAGCGTCGGGGTCGCGACCAGCAGCCGTCCGGTCATCGACTCCATCGCACGCCCGCCGATCGCCTGGTCTTCTCCCTGCATGTCAGACATCCGTCAGCCACGCGCCGAGGGACGGGGGCCGTCGCCCCGGACGTCGGCACCGCGGCCGGACCGGACGGCATCGACGCCGGGGCCGAGCGGGGATGTGGAGGGCCACACCCGGTCGGCACGGGACTCCGCGCTCATCCCTGCTGTCAACGCCATGCCTGGCACCATAGCTTGCGGTCGGGGCACTGGTTAAGGTCTGACCGGTGGATGATCGAGTGGGACCGGAGGGGGTGACGATGGGGCCGACGGCGGACATCGCGGTGATCGGCGGCTCGGGGCTCTACGCCCTCCTGGAGGGTGCCACCGAGCACCAGGTGGAGACACCGTATGGGGAGCCCTCGGACCCGGTGACGATCGCCGAGGTGGGCGGCCGGCGGGTGGCGTTCCTGCCCCGCCACGGGCGCGACCACCGGCACCCACCGCACCTGATCCCGTACCGGGCGAACCTGTGGGCGCTGCGGTCGCTCGGGGTACGCCAGGTGCTCGCCCCGTGCGCGGTCGGCGGGCTGCGTCCCGAGTTGGGGCCGGGCACCTTCGTGGTGCCGGACCAGCTCGTCGACCGCACCAGCGGTCGGGTCCAGACGTACTACGACCGGGGCGCGGTGCATGTGACTTTCGCCGACCCGTACTGCCCGGTGGGCCGCCGGACGCTGCTCGACGCGGCGGCCGGGCGGGGCGTGTCGGCGGTCGACGGCGGGACGATGGTGGTCGTGGAGGGGCCGCGCTTCTCCACCCGGGCGGAGTCCCGCTGGTTCACCGCGATCGGCGGGGCGGTGGTCAACATGACCGGCCACCCGGAGGCGGTGCTGGCCCGGGAGTTGGCCCTCTGCTACACCCCGATCGCCCTGGTCACCGACCTGGACGCGGGGGTGGAGAGCGGCGAGCCGGTGACCCAGGAGGAGGTCTTCCGGGTCTTCGGCGAGAACACCGACCGGCTGCGCGGGGTGCTGCTGGACGCGGTCGCCGCCCTGCCGGCCGGGCGGGACTGCCCGTGCGGGCGGGCGCTGGACGGGATCAAGCTGCCCTTCCCCCTCCCCTGACCCAGGGCCGGCGTGGCGGCGATCACTGCGGACTAGGGCGAATTACCCGGTAGGTGAGCATTTTCCGGATAGATTCGGCAGGTCGGGGCCCGATCGCCGCGTCGTCTCCGGCGAGGAGGCAGCCCGCGCCGCGACACGGAGGCCCACCGATGGCAACGGTCCGCGAGACGACGTACGACCTGCTCCGGGCGCTGGGCCTGACCACCGTCTTCGGCAACCCCGGCTCCACCGAGGAGCCGTTCCTACAGGAGTTCCCCGCCGACTTCCACTACGTGCACGCCCTGCACGAGGCGTCCGCGGTGGGGATGGCCGACGGGTACGCCCAGGCGACCGGCCGCCCCGCGCACGTCAACCTGCACACCGCCCCGGGCACCGGCAACGGCATGGGCAACCTGGTCACCGCCTGGCACAACAAGACCCCGCTGATCGTCACCGCCGGCCAGCAGACCCGGGAGATGCTGCTGATCGAGCCCCGGCTGACCAGTCGCCGGGCGGTCGAGCTGACCCAGCCGTACGTCAAGTGGAGCTACGAGCCGCCCCGCGCGCAGGACATCCCGGCGGCGTTCATGCGGGCGTACGCCACGGCGGTGCAGCCGCCGGCCGGGCCGGTCTTCCTCTCCCTGCCGCTGGACGACTGGCAGCAGCCGGCGGGCGGGGCGCCCGAGGTGCGCACGGTGGCCACCCGGTACGCCCCGGACCCGACCCGGCTGCGCGAGTTCGCCGCCACGGTGGCCGCCAGCCGCTCCCCGGCGCTCGTCCTCGGCGGGGCGGTCGACAGAGCCGGAGCGTGGCCGGCGGCGGTCGCGTTGGCCGAGCGGTTGGCCGCCCCGGTCTGGTCCGCGCCGGCCCCGGAGCGGGCCGCGTTCCCCGAGGACCACCCGCACTACCGGGGTGTGCTGCCGTACGCGATCGGGCCGCTGGCCGACGCTCTGCGCGGGCACGACACGGTGCTGGTGGTCGGCGCGCCGGTGTTCCGGTACTACCCACACGTGCCCGGGGACTACCTGCCCGCCGGCTCCCGGCTGCTGCACGTGACCGACGACCCGGAGGAGACGGCCCGCGCGCCGGTCGGGGACAGCCTGCTCGGCGACCCGGGTCTGGCGCTCGCCGCCCTGGTCGACCTGCTCCCGGCGGCCGAGCGCCCGCCCCCGCAGCCCCGGCCCGCCCCCGAGCCGCCCGACCTGGGCCCGCCGCTGAGCCCGGACGGCCTCTTCGCCATCCTGGCCCGGCACTGGCCGCCCGACGGGGTTCTGGTGCAGGAGTCACCGTCCAACCTGGCCGCGCTGCGCCGCCGGCTGCCGGCCACCCGGCCCGCGTCCTACTTCACGATGGCCAGCGGCGGGCTCGGCTTCGGGCTACCGGCGGCGGTCGGGATCGCGCTGGCCGAGCGGGACACCGGGCGGGGCCGCCCGGTGGTGGCGGTGATCGGGGACGGCTCGTTCCACTACTCGGTACAGGCCCTGTGGACGGCCGCGCGGCTGCGCCTGCCGCTCGCCGTCGTCGTCCCGGTCAACCAGCAGTACGCGATCCTCAAGTCGTTCGCCGAACTGAAGCACACCCCCGGGGTTCCGGGCCTGGACCTGCCCGGCCTGGACATCACCGCGGTGGCCCGAGGGTACGGCTGCGCCGCCACGGTCGTCGAGGAACCCGACGGGTTGGGTGACGCGCTGCGCGCTGCGCTGGCCGCAGACCGGCCCACCGTGCTGCCGGTGCCGATCAGCACCGACATCCCGCAGCTGCTCTGAGCCCCGGACGGGCGGCTCAGCGGCGCAGGACCAGCGGCGCACCGGTGGCCACGTCGAGCACCGTCCGGTCGCCGAGCGCCGCCTTCAGGGTGACGGTGACCGGCTTGAGCAGAAGCTGATCGGTGCAGATGCCGGTGGCCGGGGTGACGCCGCCGCCGACCACCACCACGTCGTCTCGCTCCCGCACCAGCGGGGTGGGCGCGGTGTCGCAGGCGCCCACGCCGATCCGCCAGGTCAGCCGGGCCCCGTCGACGGCCTGGAGGTCTTGGGCACTGACCACGCCGTCGGGCACCGGCCCGGTGGGCGCGACGCCCTGGGGCACGGCGGTGACCGAGCCGGGCGCGACCGCGAGCCGGGCCACCGGGGCCTTCAGCTCCTCGACGGTGAACACCCAGGCCGGGACCTGCGCCTCGCCCCGGCTGGTACGCACCGGCGCGGTACCGAGCCGCACGGCGGTGACGGTCAGCGGCACGCAGGCGGCCGACGGCACGCTGCTCGCCGGCCCGTCCGGCCCCGGTTCGATGGTCGGCCTGCCCGTGGCGCCGGGCTCGATGATCGGCCCGTCCGGACCGGGCGAGATGATCGGACCGTCCGGGCCCGGCTCGATGACGGGCCCGTCCGTGGCACCGGGCTTCGGCCGGAAGCCCGGCCGTTTCTCGGGCGTCGGCCGCTGCGGCCGTCCCGCACACGGCGGCGGGTCTCCCTGGGCGAGCTGCCGGTACGCCGTGCCGGCACTGACCAGCGGCACGGTCAGCGTCCCGTCGGGGAAGCGGATCGCGGCGTCGGCCGGCTCGGCGGTGGGCACCGCGACCTGCTCCCGGTACCAGCCGTTGCGGAACGCCTGCTCGGTCTCCGGGGTGAAATCGGGGTCCCCGAGCAGCACGGTCGGCTCCTGGAGCGGCACGTAGCCGGCGGTCCAGGCGTTCCCGGGCCGCCACGCCTCGGCCACCTCGGCGGCCCGCTGGTGGAACGGCTCCGACCGGTCGTCGGCGCCGCCGGGGGTGCCGCCGGCGCCCGGCTCCGACCCGGCCGGGGCGCAACCGGCTGCGATGAGGAGCAGGGGCAGGCCCACCAGGGCGAGAACTGGACGCATATCCCTTCGACGCGCCCGTGCCGTTTCCGGTTCCCCGGCCTCGGGTCACCGGCAGGGTCGTTGCGTTGTCGAAGTCGGGGGGCAATTGCCCTGGACCACCGGCCCGAACGACTGTGCGGCCCGGACACGGCTGTGCGCCCCGGTCCGAGTGGGCCGGGGCGCACAGTCAGGTGGTGGAGGTGCCGGGAATCGAACCCGGGTCCTTCGCCGGTTTGTCAGGGCTTCTCCGAGCGCAGCTCGCTATGCCTCTACTCGGCCCCACCGCTCACGCGAGCAAGTTGGTGTGACGGGCCCAGTCGCTGATTAATCTCGCCGCACGGACCCCGCGACCGGGTCCGATTGGCCAGCCCTCTAACTGATGCCGGCTGACTGGGACGAAGGCGTTCCCAGGCCGACAGACTCAGCTACTCGCCTCAGGCGGCGAGAGCGAAGTCAGCGCGATTGTTCTTGGCGCTTATAAGTTTCCGACGACCGATTCTCGAGACGACGTCGGCTTCCTCGGCTCGCTTCCCCTGTCGCTGCGTACGAAGTCGAAACCAGTCACCCCCTCGACGGGCCGCCCCTGTCGGCGGCTCCACACAAGCCTAACGCCTTCCGCAACCGGTTTCATCCCGAGGGCCGCTCCGGCGCGCCGAAACGGATGAACGGGATGAATCAGTCGTCCATGCCCTTGCCCCGCCGGCCGGCGGCCCGGGCGATCTCCCGGTCCGCGTCCCGCTTGGCGAGGTCCTGCCGCTTGTCGTACGACTTCTTGCCCTTGGCCAGGGCGATCTCCACCTTGGCCCAGCCGTCGGAGAAGTAGACCTGCAACGGGACCATGGTGAGGCCGCCCTCGCGGGTCTTGCCGATCAGCCGGTCGATCTCCAGCCGCTTGAGCAGCAGCTTGCGGGTACGCCGGGGCTCATGGTTGGTCCAGGTGCCCTGGGTGTACTCCGGGATGTGCATGGAGTGCAGGTAGAGCTCGCCGTCGCGCTCCTGGGCGAAGGCGTCAACCAGCGACGCCCGCCCCGCCCGCAGCGACTTGACCTCGGTGCCGGTCAGCTGCATGCCCGCCTCGTACGTGTCGAGGATGGCGTAGTCGTGGCGCGCCTTCTTGTTGGAGGCGACGACCTTGCGCCCCTTCTCCCGTGGCATCGGCGCCACCTCCCCTCGTTGCGGCTCCCGGCCGGGGCCGGAAGCGGAGATCATGCTACCCGAACGACAAGGGCCCTCCGGCGCGGATTATTCCGCGCCGGAGGGCCCTGCCGCGTCGGACGGACCCGAGGGTGACTAGACCCGCAGGTAGAACCGGAGGGTCACCCACGCGGTGGCGGCGCTGACCAGACCGCCCACGCCGGCCATGATCGGGAAAACGACGAGGATGTCGCCCCAGCCGACCGGGGAGAGCAGCCCCTGAAGGTCGCTGAGCGCCCCGTCGAACAGCAGGTATTTGGCCGCTATCAGGGCGACAAGGGCGAGCAGCGAGCCGATCAGGCCCGCGACCACGGCCTCCAGCACGAACGGCGCCTGGATGAACCAGTTGGACGCGCCGACCAGCTTCATGACCGCGACTTCACGCCGCTTGCTGTACGCGGCGACCTGGATCGTGTTCGCGACCAGCAGCAACGCGGCGATTGCCATCACCGCCGCAGCCGCCAGCGCGATGTTCTGGATCGAGGTGAGGATCTTGAAGATCTTGTCCAGGAGTTGGCTCTGGTCGACGATCTCGTCGACGCCCTCAGTGTCCTTGTACTGGTTGTAGATCTCCCGATACTGCTCGGGGTTCACCAGCTTGAGCCGGAACGACTCGGGCAGGCTGTCCGCCTTGACCGCGCTCAGCAGGTCGGGCGCGTCCTGGAACATCTCCTGGAAGCGCTTGTACGCCTCGGCCTTGTCAACGAAGTCGACCTCCTTGATCAGGGGATCGCTCTTCAGCTTGGTGTCGATGTCGGCGCGCTGCTGCTCGTTGGCCTCCTTCTTCAGGAAGATCGAGACCTCGATGTTCTTGTAGTAGAGGTCCTTCATGTCGTTCACCTGGCGGTACATCAGACCGCTGGCACCGAGCATGGTCAACGACACGGCCATCGTGATGATCATCGCGATGGTCATGGTCACGTTGCGCCACAGTCCGACCAGTACCTCGGACAGGACGTATTTCACGCGCATCGGGAATTCCTCCGGGTCTCCGGCGTGAGGTGATCGTCGTCAGGCTGCACAGGGGTGGAGCGCCGGCTCACCCGTAGACGCCACGGGCCTGGTCGCGCACGATGCGACCGCTCTCGATCTCGATGACCCGACGCCGCATCTGGTTCACGATGTTGGAGTCGTGGGTGACCATCACGACGGTCGTGCCGGTGCGGTTGATCCGGTCCAGGAGGCGCATGATCTCGATCGACGTGTCCGGGTCCAGGTTTCCGGTCGGCTCGTCCGCGAGCAGGATCAGCGGACGGTTCACGAACGCCCGGGCGACGGCGACCCGCTGCTGCTCACCACCGGAGAGCTCGTGCGGGTAGCGGTGTTCCTTGCCACCGAGCCCCACCAACTCCAGCACCTCGGGTACGACCCGGCGGGCGACCGCCTTGGTCTTGCCGATCACCTCGAGGGCGAACGCCACGTTCTCGTACGCGGTGCGGTTCGGCAGCAGCCGGAAGTCCTGGAAGACACAGCCGATCGAACGCCGGAAGTGCGGTCGCTTCCAGGAGCGCATCGAGGTGACGTCCTTGCTGTTGACGACGACCCGCCCCTTGTTCGGGGTCACCTCGTGCAGCAGCAGCTTGATGATGGTGGACTTGCCGGAGCCTGATGGACCGATGAAGAAGACGAACTCGCCCTTCTCGATCGAGACGGACACGTTGTCGAGCGAAGGCCGGGACGCCTTCGGGTACGTCTTCGTCACTTGCTCAAGCTGAATCACGGGTGGTGAGTCTACGCGGTGTAACCGATGAGCCAAGCCCCCACGCCCGCCGATGCGAGGCGCGTCATCGAAACACCCGGTCAAGGGGAGATCAACGACGCGCTCCGCCCGCGATCGATCACGCTGAGTCGCCGGCCAGCTGGCGCTGCTTGCGCCAACGGATACCAGCTTCGATGAAACTGTCCAGGTCGCCGTCGAAGACCGAGGTCGGATTGCCGGTCTCCTGCTCGGTTCGGAGATCCTTCACCATCTGGTACGGGTGCAGGACGTACGAACGCATCTGGTCGCCCCACGAGCCGGCGGCGTTCTCCTTGAGCCCCTCCAGCTTGGCCTGCTCCTCCTGGCGCTTGCGCTCCAGCAGCCGGGCCTGGAGCACCCGCATCGCAGACGCCTTGTTCTGGAGCTGGGACTTCTCGTTCTGGCAGGTCACCACGATGCCGGTGGGGATGTGGGTGAGCCGCACCGCCGAGTCGGTGGTGTTGACGCTCTGCCCGCCCGGGCCGGAGGACCGGTAGACGTCGACCCGCATCTCGTTCTCGGGAATGTCGATGTGGTCGGTCTGCTCGGTCACCGGCAGCACCTCGACGCCGGCGAAGCTGGTCTGCCGGCGGCCCTGGTTGTCGAACGGGCTGATTCGCACGAGGCGGTGGGTGCCGGACTCCACGCTCAGCGTGCCGTAGGCGTACGGGACCTTGACCGCGAAGGTGGCGGACTTGAGGCCTGCCTCCTCCGCGTACGAGGTCTCGTAGACCTCGGTGGGGTAGCCGTGCCGCTCGGCCCAGCGCAGGTACATCCGCAGCAGCATCTCGGCGAAGTCGGCCGCGTCCACGCCGCCGGCCCCGGCCCGGATCGCCACCAGCGCCTCCCGCGAGTCGTACTCGCCGGACAGCAGGGTGCGAACCTCCATCTCCTGGATGGCCTTGGTGAGCCCGCCGATCTCGGTCTCCACCTCGGTGAGCACCCCGGGGTCGTCCTCGGCTTCGGCGAGCTCCAGCAGCACGCGGGCGTCATCGAGCCGGGAGCGCAGGCTGCCCAGCTTGCTGATCTCGCCGTTGACGTACGACAGCTGGGAGGTCACCTGCTGCGCCTTGGCCTGGTCGTCCCACAGGTCCGGCGCGGAGGCCTGCTCCTCGAGCCGGGCCTTGTCCTCGTGCAGTCGATCGAGGTTGAGCACAGCCTCGATGTTGCGCAGGATGGCGTCGAGTTCCTTGAGCTGTTCGGCGTAATCGGCAGCGGTCACGACAGACAAGACTACTGCGAATACGGCAGGTCAGCTTGCGAGCCCCACGGTGGCGGCCGAAAAGTGTCCGCGCGGCCGACCGGCACGGGCCTGGCGGCCGCGCTGGTCACGGGCGAACGCAGCCCCGGCGACGGCCCGGTGGCGGGGTGACGGGCCGTCGATCGGGTCAGCCGACGGGGGCGGACTTCAGCCAGGACAGGGCGGCCTTGTGGTAGGCGACGGCGAACTCCAGCGCGCTGGCGTCGTACGAGTCGCCCTCCTTCTTGGCGTTCTTCACCTGCTCCCGCACCCGGGCCAGGGCCTCGCTGTGGTATTCGTTGGCGGAGGCCTGGAGGTTGCGCAGCTGGGCTTGCGAGTGCAGGCCGCCGAAGGCCACCCGCAGGGCGATCGGGTTGCGGATGGTGTCCCGCCCCGGGTCCTCGGCCAGCCAGCGGGAGAAGGTCCGCTTGCCGGCTGCGGTGATCGCATACGGCTGGCTGGATCGGGGGCCGGGCTTACCCAACCGCACCAGACCGCGCTCGGCCAGCACCGGCAGCTCGCGGTAGACCTGGCTGCGGGTCATCGACCAGTACGGGGCGAGCTTGCGCTCGGCGGCGGCCATCAGCTGACCGCCTGTCATCGGACCCTCGTGGAGCAGCCCGAGGAGGGCCGCTGCCGTAGGGTTCACTCCGGAATCCGCCATGCCCATTACGCTGCCACTTTGCCGACCCGGCGTCCAGGATTTGCCAGTTTCGCCACCCTGGAGGGTTTCCTTTGTGCACTGTCGGCGGGCGACAGTCCGTTGAGGGCCGGTCACGCTGCGCACGGCGAGGGCCCCCGCGACACGGCGGGAGCCCTCGCCGGACGCGTCAGCCCATGTGCGGGTAGGTGTGGTCGGTCGGTGGGACGAAGGTCTCCTTGATCGTCCGGGGCGACATCCAGCGAACCAGGTTGTGCCAGGAGCCGGCCTTGTCGTTGGTGCCGCTGGCCCGGGCGCCGCCGAATGGCTGCTGCCCCACCACCGCGCCGGTCGGCTTGTCGTTGATGTAGAAGTTCCCGGCCGCATACCGCATGCGCTCGGCCACCGCGTCGACCACCCGGCGGTCAGTGGCGAAGATCGCCCCGGTCAGCGCGTACGGGGCGATCGACTCGGCCTGGGCGACCACCTCGTCGAAGCGGGCGTCGTCGAAGACGTGCACGCCGAGGATCGGGCCGAAGTACTCGGTGGTGAACGTCTCGTGTGCGGCGTCGGTGCACTCGAACAGGGTCGGCCGGACGAACCAGCCGACCGAGTCGTCGGCGGTGCCGCCGGCCAGCACGGTGCAGGAGCCGTCGCCGGAGATCAGCTCCAGGGCTGCGGTGTGCCGGTCGAACGCCTTGGCGTCGATCACCGCGCCGCCGAAGTTGGTGAAGTCGGTGACGTCGCCGTAGGTCAACGAGTCGGCGGTGGCGGCCAGCCGGTCGCGCAGCCCGCCCTCCCACAGCGACCGTGGGACGTACGCCCGGGACGCGGCCGAGCACTTCTGGCCCTGGTACTCGTACGCGCCGCGGATCAGCGCGGTGTGCAGCGCGTCCACGTCGGCGCTGGTGTGCGCGACCACGAAGTCCTTGCCGCCGGTCTCGCCGACCAGCCGGGGGTAGCCCCGGTAGCGGTGGATGTTGTCACCGACGGTCCTCCACAGCTGCTGGAAGACCTTGGTCGAGCCGGTGAAGTGGATGCCGGCCAGGTCCGGGTCGGCGAGCACCACGTCGGAGACCTCCTCGCCCCGCCCGGTGACCATGTTGATCACACCGGGCGGCAGGCCGGCCGCCTCGAACAGCCGCATGGTGAAGTGCGCGGCGAACTGCTGGGTCGGGCTCGGCTTCCAGACCACGGTGTTGCCGAGCAGCGCCGGGGCGGAGGGCAGGTTGCCGGCGATCGCGGTGAAGTTGAACGGGGTGACCGCGTAGACGAAGCCCTCCAGGGGGCGGTGGTCGAGGCGGTTCCACACCCCCGGGGAGGAGAGTGGCTGCTCCTGGAGCAGGCCCCGGGCGAAGTGCACGTTGAACCGGAGGAAGTCGATCAGCTCACAGGCCGCGTCGATCTCGGCCTGGACGGCGGTCTTCGACTGGCCGAGCATGGTGGCGGCGTTGACGGTGTCCCGCCACGGGCCGGCAAGCAGCTCGGCGGCGCGCAGGAAGATCGCCGCACGCTCCTCGAACGGCAGGGCCCGCCACATCGGGGCGGCGTCCTTGGCGGCCCGCACCGCGGCGCGGGCGTCGTCGTGGGTGGCGTGGCCGGTGACGCCCAGCACGTGCGCGTGCCGGTGTGGCTGCACCACGTCGATCGGCTCACCGCCGGCCATCCGCTGCTCGCCGGCGATGGTCATCGGCAGGTCCAGGCGCTCGCCGGCGAGCTCGGTCAGGCGTCGCTGGAGCCGCTCCCGGTCGGCGCTGCCCGGCTCGTAGGCATGGACCGGCTCGTTACGCGGCTCGGGTACGGAGAACACGGCGTCCATCGGGGCTCCTGGCGATCTCGGCAGCGGTGGCGAAATCGGACCCGCGGGCACCGGCCGGGCGGCCGGACGCCGTACGCCGCGGGCTGCACCGGCCGCGGCGGCGGGACCTGCGCCGATTCTCCCACGCGGCACCCCCGGTTTCGCCCCGCCCCGGCCCCACCCACCCGACCTGGCCCGCGCCGCCCCGTCGGACCTGCCCTGCGAATCACCGCCCGACCCGCCTTCACCTCCGGCGATTCCCTCGCCCAGCACCCGCCGCCCTTACGATTCCTCGCCCGCTGCCGCCCGCTCCCCGCTCCGCCCGGGGCACGGGACGGGCGGGTGGGGTGGCGTCGGACGGGCGGCGGGCCGGCGGTGGGGTGGCGCGTACGCTGGATGGCCGGTGACCAGCCCCGCCCGTGCGCCGGCAGACCCGGCCGGGTCCGGGCGTCCGTCGAAGGGAAGACGATGAGCAACCAGCCCGGCAGCGCCACCGCCGCGGAGCCGGACCAGCCGGTGCAGGGCGCCCCGGCCGGGACCGACGAGCCAGGCGACGCCGCCGGACCGGCGTCGGCCGTGGAGCCGGCACCGACCGCCGAGGGTACGACGCCGGCGCGCGCCCCGGGGGCGGTCGTGCTGGCGCTGTTGGCCGTGGCCTGGCTGGCGGCGATGCTCTGGTCCACGCGGGCGGTGATCACCTCCGCCGAGGCGGGGATCACCGCGATCAGCCTCTCCGCGTTCGCGCTGCCCGGGGTCATCTCGGCCGCGCTGGTGGCCGGCGCGGCGGTCGCCCTGGCGGCGACCAACCTGCTGGCCCGGCGGGGCGCCGAGCGGGTCACCCTGCGCTTCGCCGTCGCGGTCGGCACCGGCGTGCTGGTCGGGCTCGCGGCGGCGGTGGCGATCAACCTGACCTACTTCGACAACACGACCACCAACGTCATCGCCGGCACCACCGCCGCAGCGGCGATCATCGGCGGCGCCGTGGCCGGCGTGGGCAACGCCCGGGTGGCCGGCGCGATCATCGCCGCCGCGCTCGGCGCGCTGGTCTTCGTGGTGGCGTTCAGCCGGGCCCGGGACCCGCTGTTCGACCTTTTCGGCGCGGGCGACACCCAGGAGTCGATGGTCGGCGCCGCGAAGTGGGTGTCCCGGTCGGAGTCCCTGCTCGCCGGGCTGCTGGCCGGGCTGCTCGCCTTCGGCTACCTCACCTGGGCCAGGCGGCGCGACCAGGCCTCGCCCGCCCCCCGCTGGCCCGGCTACCTGCTGGCCGGGGCCGGCCCCGGCCTGCTCCTGCTGCTCGCCGAGATCATCATCCGGGTCGGCGGGCGCTCGCTGCTCGACCTGGCCGGCGCGCTGAGCGAGGCGGACGCGGTCGCCCAGACCTCGCTGGGCACCTCGCGGATCGACAACGGGATCTGGGTGCTCTTCGTCGGCGCGCTCACCGCGCTCATCGCCTTCGGCCGCACGCTGGGCCCCACTCCGGGCGACGACGCCACCGGGACAGCGGCCGACGACGGGGCGACGGCGGGGGCGGCGGCCGACCGCTGACGGGGCCGAGCCGTCCCCCGGCCCGCCGGTACGGCGGACACGGGTACGCGGGCGGCGTCAGGACGCGGCGCGCAGCAGCTGCTCCAGCTCGCTGACGTCGTACCACTCCAGCTCGTGGTCCTCGGCCCCGTCGACGGTGAACTGGGCGTCCGGGTCGTCGGCCAGCGCCTCGGCGACCACGGCAGCGGCGGCGGCCACGTCGTCACGCGCGTCGTCGCCGTCGACGTGCAGCGCGGCCACCGCCGTCACCGGCACCGGTCGGACCAGCCGGACCGCGCTGGAGCCGAGCACGTCGTCGGTGCGCCGCAGCGCCGAGGCGGGGACGTCGACGGCGACCACCGCGCGCCGACGGGGTGCGGCCGGATCGTCCCGGAGCAGGAGCAGCGCGTCCTGGGCGGCCCGGGTGAACGCGACGTACTCCAGTTCCTCCTCGTCGCCCTCGACGTACCACTCGCGCAGGGCAGGGGTCACCGTGTGGGCGTCGGTCTCGGGCAGCCCCTGCTCGGGGAGGCGGGCCAGCATCGGCACGATCGCCGGCACGTACACCCGGACAAGCTCCTCGGTCACCGGTCGTCTCCCCCGTTCCGCCTGCCGGCCGGCGTGCGCCGGCCCTGGGCGCCGATAATGCCGTACGCCCTGACCGTCATACACCCCGCACCCGCCGCACGGAAGGTTGCCGCGCGGGTGGCGGGTCGGCGACGCTGTCGGCAGTGGATGGCAAACTGAGGCAAACGACGTCAACCCCGGGAGTTTTCATGGAGCCGAGGTTCCTGCTGCTCTCCGACGTGGCCGCCGAGCTCAACGTGTCGGACTCGCAGGTCTACCACATGGTGCGCAGCGGTGAGCTGCCCGGGATCAAGGTCGGCGGTCGGGGGCATTGGCGGGTCGAGCGCGCCCGCCTGGAAGAGTACATCCAGCACAAATACGCCGAGACCGCCGAGTGGGTCCGGGACAACCCGCTGAACGACCGCGACGCCGAGTAGCGGCCACCGCACCGAGCGGCATTGACCGCGGGCGTTGTCCTGGCCGAGAATCGAGCCTGTCGGAGGCAAACGAAGGCAAACGCAAGCATCGGGGGTTTCGATGATTGAGTCCCGTCGTCCCGGGCCCGTCCGTCCTCCGGTCCGGGTGCGACCGGCGCCCCCGCTCGACCCGCCGTTCACCGAGGAGCCGGCCGAGGGCTGGCCCCGCCCGGTCGCCGCCCAACTGGCCCTCGACCTGTTCGAGGCGCACCGCCGCATCCCGGCCCGCCCCGGCGGGCGCCCGCCCGACCCCCGTCCCGCCCCTGGCGGTCCCGGGCGGGCCACTCCACCGGCTCCGCCGCCCGCCGCGCTGGTCACGGCCACGCCGGAGGCCACCCGGGCCGCCCAGCGCTTCGTCACCACCTGCCTGGAGATCCTCAACGGATACCGGCCGCTCGGGCAGATCCGCCCGATGAGCGAGCCGGCCTGCTCGGCCGACGTGATGACCGAACTGACCAGGGCGGCGGCGCGCACCGGCCCGGTCCGTCGCCGCTCCACCCGTCCGACCGTGCGGCTGCGCCGGCTGCGGGTCTGCGAACCCCGCCCCGCGGCCGTGGAGGCCGCCGCCGTCCTGGGCAGCGCCGCCGGGCACACCTGGGCGATGGCGCTCCGCCTGGAACATCGGCGCGGTCGCTGGCTCTGCACCGTACTCCAGCTCGTCTGACCGCCCCCGACGGCTGCGCCCGCGCCCCGAAGGCCGGGGCCGGAAGTCAATTCCCGCAGCGGGCCGGCAGCCAGGCCGGGCACGGAGCCGAAGCCGGGGCGACCTGGCGGACAGCAAGGGGCCCCGGCGGTCGCCGGGGCCCCTTGCTGTCGCTCGCTGGTGGAACGGACGCCGTCGTCGGCGGCGCCGGACGGGTCAGTTGCCGCCGTTGGCGGCGCCGTGGCACCGCTTGTACTTGCGGCCGGAGCCGCACGGGCAGGGCGCGTTACGCGACGGGCCGCCGGCCTCTCCCCGGGCCGGGGCCGTCTGCCGGGCGGAGCTGGCCGCCACGGCCTGCCCGCTCCCGCCGAAAGCGGCCGGACGGCGCTGAGCCTCGGGGGCCGGCGGGGCCGCCGGCCGGGCCGGCCGCTCGGAGCGGGCCGCGCGCACCGGCGGGGCCTTCTCCTCGGGCCGCTCCACGGCGACCGCCCCGGCTCCGGCCTCACCGTCGATGGTCGGCGCGGAGTACTGCAGGCCCTGCTGCTGGGGGGCGCGACCCAGGCCCTTGGCCCGGATCTCCACCGGCTTGTCCAGCAGCTGCACGTCCTCGGCCTCGGGCTCAGGCTCGGCCTCCTGGACCTGGACCTCCAGGTTGTAGAGGAAGCCGACCGTCTCCTCCTTGATGCCGTCCATCATGGTGGCGAACATGTCGAAGCCCTCGCGCTGGTACTCCACCACCGGGTCGCGCTGGGCGTACGCCCGCAGACTGATGCCCTCCTGGAGGTAGTCCATCTCATAGAGGTGCTCACGCCACTTGCGGTCGATGACCTGAAGCAGCACCATCCGCTCCAGCTCGCGGGTGCCCTCCTCGCCGAGCTGCTCCTCGCGCCGGTCGTAGGCGGCGTTCGCGTCCTCCTTGAGGCGGGCGAGCAGGAGGTCCTGGTCGAAAGCGGCCCGGGAGCCGATCTCCTCCTCCAGCTCGTCCAGTGCGATGCCCACCGGGTAGAGCTGCTTGAGGCTGGCCCAGAGCTGTTCGAGGTCCCAGTCCTCGGCGTAGCCGTCGCTGGTGGCGCCGATCACGTACGCGCCGATCACGTCGTCGATCATGTTGCGGACCTGGTCGGAGAGGTCCTCGCCGTTGAGCACCCGCAGGCGCTCGGCGTAGATGACCTGGCGCTGCTTGTTGAGCACCTCGTCGTACTTCAGGACGTTCTTGCGGATCTCGGCGTTCTGGCCCTCGATCTGGGCCTGGGCGCTCTTGATCTGACGGGTCACCATCTTCGACTCGATGGGCACGTCCTCGGGGATGTTGAAGCGGTCCATCACCGCCTCGACCGCGCCGGCCCGGAACCGCTTCATCAGCTCGTCCTGCAGGGACAGGTAGAAGCGGGACTCGCCCGGGTCACCCTGCCGGCCGGCCCGACCCCGCAGCTGGTTGTCGATCCGCCGGGACTCGTGCCGCTCGGTCCCCAGCACGTAGAGCCCGCCGACGCCCGCGACCTCCTCCGCCTCGGCCTCGCAGGCCTGCTTCCACTTGGGCAGGACCTCCTCCATGGCCTTGGCGTACTCCTCCTCGTTCTCCGCCGGGTCGAGGCCGCGTTGGCGCAGCTCGTTGGCGGCGAGGAACTCGGGGTTGCCGCCGAGCAGGATGTCGGTGCCCCGGCCGGCCATGTTGGTCGCCACGGTGACCCCGCCCTTGCGCCCGGCCTGGGCGACGATCTCCGCCTCCTTGGCGTGGAACTTGGCGTTCAGCACGGAGTGCGGGATGCCCCGACGGCGCAGCAGCTGGGAGATGATCTCGGAGTTCTCCACCGAGACGGTGCCGACGAGCACCGGCTGACCGGCCTGGTGCCGCTCGGCGATGTCCTCGACGACCGCGTTGAACTTGGCCTTCTCGGTCTTGTAGATGACGTCGGCCCGGTCCTGCCGGACCATCGGCCGGTGGGTCGGGATGGTCACCACGCCGACGTTGTAGACCTTGTTGAACTCGCCCGCCTCGGTCTGGGCCGTACCGGTCATGCCGGAGAGCTTCTCGTAGAGGCGGAAGTAGTTCTGGAGGGTGATCGTGGCCAGGGTCTGGTTCTCCTGCTTGATCTCCACCCCCTCCTTGGCCTCGATCGCCTGGTGCATGCCCTCGTTGTAGCGGCGCCCGTGCAGGATGCGGCCGGTGAACTCGTCGACGATCAGGACCTCGCCGTCGCTGACGATGTAGTCCTTGTCGCGCTTGTACAGCTCCTTGGCCTTGATGGCGTTGTTCAGGTAACCGACGAGGGGGGTGTTCACCGACTCGTAGAGGTTGTCGATGCCGAGCCGGTCCTCCACCTTCGCCACGCCGCGCTCGGTCACCGCGATGGTGCGCTTGGCGTAGTCGACCTCGTAGTCGCCCTCGCCGTCCTTGCCGGGCTGGAGCCGGGCCACCACGCCGGAGAACTCGCCGTACCAGCGGGCCGAGTGCTCGGCCGGGCCGGAGATGATCAGCGGCGTCCGGGCCTCGTCGATCAGGATCGAGTCGACCTCGTCGACCACCGCGAAGTTGTGGCCGCGCTGGACCAGCTCGTCCTTCGACCAGGCCATGTTGTCGCGCAGGTAGTCGAAGCCGAACTCGTTGTTGGTGCCGTAGGTGATGTCGCACTCGTACGCGGCGCGGTGCTCGCTGGCCGGCCGGTTGGGCAGCACCACGCCGACGGTGAGGCCGAGGAACCTGTGCACCTGACCCATCCAGGCGGCGTCACGCGGGGCCAGGTAGTCGTTGACCGTGATCACGTGCACGCCCTTGCCGGACAGCGCGTTGAGATACACCGCCATGACCGAGGTCAGGGTCTTGCCCTCACCGGTCTTCATCTCGGCGATGTTGCCGAAGTGCAGCGCCGCCCCACCCATCACCTGGACGTCGTACGGCCGCTGGCCGAGCACCCGGGCGGACGCCTCGCGCACCGTGGCGAAGGCCTCCGGCAGCAGGTCGTCGAGGGTCTCACCGTCGGCCAGCCGCTCCCGGTACTGGTCAGTGAGGCCACGCAACTCGTCGTCGGTGAGGTTGACGTAGTCGTCCTCGATCGAGTTGACGGCGGCGGCGATGGCCTTCAGCCGGCGCACCATACGGCCCTCGCCAGCGCGGAGGACCTTTTCCAGAATCGACACGGATCAACGCTCCCCTAGACAGTCTCGACCCATCGTAGGCGCTCCGTCGGCCCGATGGTCACTGGTGGCGGCGGTCCGGTCGACCTAAACCGACATAACGCTCGGACCGCGGGCCGGCGGCGGGATATCCGGTTACGCCCAGCGCGAACGATCCGGCACGATGGCTCGGATGGAACCCGTGGAACTCACCGAGGACGGTCTGCTGCTGCGGCCCTGGCAGGCAACCGACGCTGACGCCGTGCACCGGGCCTGCCAGGACCCGGACATCCAGCGCTGGACCACCGTACCTCGCCCGTACCTGCCCGAACATGCCCACGGGTTCGTCACCGACCTCAGCACGGCGGCCTGGCGCGACGGCACCGGCGCCCCGTTCGCCGTCTGCGACGGCGCCACCGGGGAACTGCTGGCCTCCTGCGGCCTGGTGGCGCTGGACAAGGGGGCCGACACCGGTGAGATCGGCTACTGGGTGGCCCCCTGGGCCCGGGGTCGGGGCGTCGCCGCCCGGGCCACCCGGGCCGTCGCCCGGTGGGCGTTCGACGCGCTCGGGCTGCGCCGGCTGCTCTGGCAGGCCGAGATCGGCAACCACGCCTCCCGGCTGGCCGCGCTGCGCGCCGGCTTCCGGGTCGAGGGCGAGCTGCGGCTGGCCCACCCGGCGCCCGACGGCCGGCGGGAGGGTTGGCTCGGCTCCCTGTTCCCCGGCGAGCTGCCCGCGCCGGGCGCCCCCGGGCCGGCCGGACCGGAAACCCTGGACGCCCGCCGGGCCGCCGTCTTCGGCCGGGCGCAGCCCACCCTGTTCGCCACCGTCGGCGCCGGGGAGCTGCGGCTGCGGCCGCTCGAGGAGCGCGACCTGGACGCGATCGCCGAGACCTGCCGCGACCCGCACACGATCGAGTGGACCACGGTGCCGGCCCCGTACGAACGGACGCACGCCGAGGAGTTCAAGCGGGACATCGCCGAGGCGACGTGGGCGCGCGGCACGGGGGCGTACTTCACCGTCGCCGACGGCGACGACCGGTACCTAGCCTCGATCGACCTGCGGATCTGCGCCGCCGACCCGGTGCAGGGCATGGTCGGCTTCATGACCGCGCCGCACGCCCGGGGCCGGGGGTACGTGCCGGCCGCGACCGCCGCCCTGGCCACCTGGGGCTTCACCACCCTCGGCCTGGCGAGGGTCGAGTGGCGGGCGCTGGTCGGCAACTCCGCCTCCCGCCGGGCGGCGGAGAAAGCCGGCTTCGTCATGGAGGGCGTGGCCCGGGCGGCGCTGACCCTCCGCGGCGGCGCCCGGGGCGACGCCTGGACCGGCTCGCTGCTCCCCAGGGACCTGGCATGAGCGCGCCCCCCGCCACCGTAGAGGCCGAGGGGGTCCGGCTGCGGCCGTTCCACGTCGACGACGTCGCGGACACCGCGTCGGCCTGCTCCGACCCGATCACCCAGCGGTTCCTGCCCGGCCTGCCCAGCCCGTACACCGAGGCGGACGCCCGGTGGTGGTTCGCCGAGGGCGCCCCGGCGGTCTGGGCCACCGGCGGGGCCGCGTACACGGTCGCGGACCCGGCGACCGACCGGCTGCTCGGCAGCATCGGCCTGAGCAACCCGGTTCCGGCTCGGGGGCAGGCGGAGATCGGCTACTGGGTCGCGCCGTGGGCGCGTGGGCGCGGGGTGGCCACCGCCGCGACCCGGGCGCTGGCCGCAGCGGCGTTCGCGCACGGCACGGCCCGGCTGGAGCTGCTCACCCACCCGGAGAACACGGCCAGCCAGCGCGTCGCGCTCGCTGCCGGCTTCCGGCACGAGGGGGTACGCCGCGGGGCGGCCCCGGCCCGCGACGGCAGCCGGCACGACCGGGTCTGCTGGGTACGGCTGGCCGACGACCCGCCCGGGCCCGTGACCCGGACCCTGCCCGACCTTCCCGGCGGCCGGCTCACCGACGGCGTGGTGACCCTGCGCCCGGTCGGCGCGGACGACGTGGAGGGGATGTACCGGCTGCACCGCCGGCCCGAGGTGGTCGCCAACCGGGTCCCGCCGGAGCTGCCGTCGCTCGCCGACATCGAGCGGCGCTGCCGCCTCGCGGGGAGCCGCTGGCTGGCCGGGCTCGCCGCCGACCTGGCCATCCTGGACGCGGCGACCGGTGAGCTGGTCGGCGGGTGCGCCCTGTACCACGACGAGCCGGCGACGGGGCAGGCGATGATCGGCTACAGCATGCTGCCCGCCGGGCGGGGCCGGGGCCTGGCCACCCGGGCGGCCCGCCTCGTCGTCGGTTGGGCGTTCCACGAGGTCGGGATCGCGCGGATGTGGGCGGGCACCCGCCCCGAGAACGTGGCCTCACAGCGGGTGCTGGAGAAGGTCGGCTTCTCCCGTGAGGGCCTGCTGCGCGGCCGGCTGCCCGGCCCGGACGGCACCCGGTACGACTCCCTCATCTACGGCCTGCTCGCCACCGACGTTCCCCGCTGACCCGTGCGGGCCAGCGGGGAACGGCCGGTCGGGGTCAGGCGTCGAGGGAGATGATGCCGTAGTCGTAGGCGTGCCTGCGGTAGACGACGCTGGGGCGGCCGGACTCCTTGTCGTGGAACAGGTAGAAGTCGTGCCCGACCAGTTCCATCTGGAACAGCGCGTCGTCGACGGTCATCGGCTCGGCGGGGTGCACCTTCGCCCGGGCGATGTGCCAGGGCTGGTCGTCGTACTCCTCCTCGACCCGTTCCGCGACGGCGGTGGCCGTTCGCGAGCCGTTCAGGGCCGCGACGGGGGACCCGAGATCCGCCACGGGCAGGTCGGCGGTGGCCGCCGCGACGGAGATCGGTGCGTGCCGGCCCCGGTGGACCCGGCGGCGGTCCGCCGCCCGGCGCAGCCGGTTGTCCAGCTTCGCGATCGCGGCGTCGAGCGCGCTGTAGAAATCGTCGGTGCAGGCCTCGGCCCGAATCACCGGACCACGGGAAACGCACGTTATCTCGACCCGTTGGCAATGGTCGGACTGGCGTGGATTGCGCTCGTGGAACAACTCGACGTCAACACGAATTAGTTTGTGATCGTAACGTTCGATCTTCGCGAGCTTCTCGGCTACGTGCACCCGGTAATGATCTGGAACCTCGACGTTGCGGCCCTTGACCACGATGTCCACGTGACCTCCCTTGTTCGGACGGCCTTCGATTCGGAAATCCCGGCCGGCTCGCCCTCTGGGCAGCCCGTGCGGCGTCGACCGGGTCAGTGCGGCTCCGCCTCCTCTCACCGCCGGGGGCGGGTGGGAATGCCTTCCTACCCCCGACACGAAAACGCTAACCCTTATTCGTCCGCGAGTCACCCCCCGCCGCGGAAAGGCTCAGAACTTTCACAGGATGGACACGGTCGGGTGAAACACAAAACACGAAACGTCATCAATGACACCGTTTCTCGGTCGCGGCGAGCACCGCGGCGACCTGCGGTGACAGGCCGGTCGCGCTGAGCGCCCGACCGGCGGCGGCCAGGGTGACCCCGGTGGTGACGATGTCGTCGAGCAGCACGACCACGGGCGTCGGCACGCCGGCCCGGGGCCGGGGCGGGGCCGCCCCGGGGCGGGGCCGGAACGCCGACTCCACCGCCCGGGCGCGGCCGGCGCGGTCCAGGGTGGTCGAGTCCGGCCGGGGCAGCGCCCGCAGCGGCCGTACCACCCGCACCGGCCACCCGGCCCGGCGCAGCCGGACCGCCGCGTGCCGGGCCAGCCGGTCCAGGTGGTCGCCGTACCGGGCGCGGGCCGCCGCCGCCGTGTCCGGCACCGGGGCCAGCAGCACCGGCCTCGTCCCGCCCACCGCATCGGCCACCACCTCCGCGAGCAGCCCACCCAGCGGCCGGGCCAGCCCGTGCCGGCCCCGCTCCTTGTACGCCAGCAGCGCCTCCCGCAGCGGCCCGGCGTACGGGCCGAGAGCGACGCACGGCGGCAGGCCGGCCGGGGCGGGGGTCGGACGTACGGGGCGGGGACCCAGCGCCTCCAGCGCCGCCACGCAGCGGGGGCAGAACCCGCGCCGGACGGTCGCCGTGCGGTCCCGGCAGCCGGCGCACTCCACCGGCAGCACCAGGTCGGTGAGGTCCGCCCAGAGCCCGCCGACGCCGCGCACCGCGCCCGCTCAGTAGAGGAAGAACGGGGCGGTCGGGTTGCCGGCCCGTACCCCGGCCGGCGGCGGGGTCACCTCCAGCACCTGGTCCCGCTTGATGGTGTCGAACGGGTTGTTCCGGTACGCCACCCCGTTCGCCTCGTACATCAGGTTCCCGCTGGAGAACGGCACCACCGGGTTGAGCGGGTACGTCGACAGGTGGGTCACCCGGGCGCCGACGTCGTTGCGCAGCGCCGTCTCCAGGGCACCGTCCACGCTGATCTGGTAGACCGCCGGGCGCCCCACCGACCCGGCCAGGTCCAGGCTGTTCTCCGTCGCCCAGTCGACCGCGGAGAGGTCGGTCAGCGAGGTGACCAGCCGGCGGGCCGGGCCCACGGAGACCACCCCGCCGTTCAGGTTGACCGCCGCGACGTACAGATCGCCTCCGACGATCGCCGCGATCCGGTGCCCGTCCAGCGAGGCGGCCACCGCCGTCACCTCGCCCTCGACGGTCAGCGGCAGCACCCGGAGCTGGGCGTTCCCGTCGAACCGGTAGAGCTGGCCGTCGGCCACCAACAGCCCCTGCGGGCGTTCCGGGTCGGGCGAGCGCAGCCAGACCGGCCGACCCATCGAGGCGTACGACTGGGGGCTGCGCTGGAAGATGCTGACCGGCTCCGCGCCGGCGCCGACCGTGAGCCGCTGACGCTGGTCCGGCCCGGCCGTCACCAGGGCGGCCAGCACCGTGTCGTCGGAGCGGCTGAACCCGGCCGACACGACACCCTTGTTGTACGCCGCCACGACCGGCACCCGGCCGCTCGCCTCGCCGGCGAAGGCGAGCGGGTGGACCGCCCCGTCGTAGACGCAGAACCGCTGCGGGTCGCCGGTGACCGGGTACGCCGGATTCGCCCGGCGGTGCGCGGCGAGGTCGGGCACCTTCTTCCGGGACTGGTTGTGGATCTTCAGCTCCAGTTGGCCGTCCAGCTCCGACAGCGACCAGGCGAGCTGGTCGACGAACTGCTCGACCCGCTTGTCGTCCGCGTCGACGGGCATGTCGAGGTTGACCTCCCACTGCCCGTCCGACTCGGTCGCGTTGTTGATCAGGCGGGTGCCGTCCGGCAGCCGGCGCGTCCCCGACCCCAGCCACTCCGACGGCCCGGCCGTCAGCCACTTCACCACCTCGGTGACCCGCCGCTCGTCGGGCACGGCCAGGGGCAGGTAGCGCTGGTCGGGCACCAGCCGGGTGCGGTCGGTGTTCCAGAAGTAGACGGTGTGGGTCTGGTAGTACTGCCGCAGCGCGTCGTCGCTGAGCAGCAGCACGTTCGGCGGCGGGTCCTTGACGTACCAGCCGGCGTCCGGCTTGTCCTCCTGGGCGGCGCTCAGCTTGAACCGGTACTCGGTGTCGGTGGCCACCGGCGGCACCAGCGTGCCGTCGGCGCGCAACAGGCCGATCTGCTGCACCCGGAGGGTGACCTTGATGCCGTCCGTGGTCTCGGTGATCACCGGCGTCTCGCGCAGTCGCACCACGGTGAGAGCCACCTCGCTGGGCTGCTTCTCCTGGATCCGGCTGCGCCCGTCCGGGGCGACGAACTGCTTGACCCGGTAGTAGGCCCGGTCCGCCTCACCGGCGGCGGCGGAGAGGAAGTTCGTGACGAAGGCCTTGCGGTCGGTGCCGCTGGCGGCGGGGCCCGGTGGCTCGTCCCGGCGGTAGCTCGACGAGCCGGACCTGGCGGCGGTCACCTGCCCGTCGACCCTGACCTCGGACTCCTTGGGGATGCCGCAGCCGGCGATCCCGGTGAGCAGGAGCAGCCCGGCGAGGGGCACGGCGAGCCGGCGGCGAGGCGTCACGACCCCACCTCCGCGCGGTCGCCGGTCGCCGGGGCGGGCCCGATGGCCAACGCGCCCCCGGTTCCGGAGCCGATGGCGAGCAGCCCGCCGTCCCGGGGGCCGCCGAACGGCAGGGCCGCGTCGCCGGGTACCAGCCTCAGCGGGGACGTGGTCAGCCGGTCTCCGGCCCGGGCCGGCAGGGTGAGTCGGAACTGTGCGCCCTGGCCCGGCGCGCCCCACGCCTCCAGCCAGCCGCCGTGCAGCCGGGCGTCCTCCAGGCTGATGGACAGGCCGAGACCGGTGCCCCCGGTCTGCCGGGCCCGGGACGGGTCGGCCCGCCAGAACCGGTTGAAGACCAGCTTCTCCTCGCCCGGCTTGAGCCCCACCCCGTGGTCCCGGACGGTGATCGCGACCGCCGTCTGGTCGTGCCCGAGGGTGATCAGGACGGGCTTGGCCTCGCCGTGCTCGACGGCGTTGCCGACCAGGTTGCGCAGCACCCGCTCGACCCGGCGCGGGTCCACCTCGGCGATCACCGGGGCGTCGGGCACGTCCAGCTCGATGGTCACCCCGACCCGCTCGGCCAGCCCGGCCAGCCGGTCGGCGACCCGGTGCACCACCGGCACCAGGTCGGTCGGCTCGGCGTCCAGCATGGCGAACCCGGCGTCGAAGCGGCTGATCTCCAGCAGGTCGGTGAGGAGCTCCTCGAACCGGTCCAGCTCGGCCTGGAGCAGCTCGGCGCTGCGAGCCACCGCCGGGTCGAACTCGTCCCGCTCGGCGAAGATCAGGTCGGCGGCCATCCGGACCGTGGTCAGCGGGGTACGCAGCTCGTGGGAGACGTCGGAGGTGAAGCGGCGCTGCAACCGGGACATCTCCTCCAGCCGGAGGATCTGCCGTTGCAGGTTGGTGGCCATCTGGTTGAACGACGCGGCCAGCAGTGCCAGGTCGTCCTCCCCGTTGACCACCATCCGCTGGTCGAGCAGGCCGGCGGAGAGCCGCTGGGCCGTCCGGGCGGCCACCCGCACCGGCGTCACGACCAGCCGGGTGACCAGGGCGGCGAGCAGGCCGAGCAGGAGCACCAGCGCCGCCCCGGTGGCCACCACGGTGGCCCGGGCGTCCGCCGCCGTGGCGTCCTGGCGGGTCAGTGGCACCAGGTAGTACAGCTCCACCTGGCCGAAGCGGGTCGGCACCGGCGAGCCGTACACCAGGTATTTCGTGGGGTCGGCGGCCAGCCGGCCGGTGCGGATCTGGCTGGCGATCTTGCCCCCGGCGACGGTGGCCCGCAGCTCGCGGCTGATCAGCGGGCGGACCTCCACGTCCGGGGAGAAGCGCGGCTCGATGATGCCGGTGTAGTCGTCGGCGATGATCCCGACCACCACCCCGCTGGTCTGCTGCGGGTCCCCGCCGGCCAGGTAGTTGACCGTGCCGTCGATGGTGTCCTGGAGCTGGGCCTCCTGAGCCTGGCTGTAGAGGCTGAACTGCTTGGCCGCGTAGTCGCTGCCGCTGCTGAGCCGGAGCCGGACATCGGTCTCGGCGTTCTCCACCAGGATGTTGGTGATCTTGTCGGCGATCAGGTACGCGAACCCGCCGACGAGCAGGCTGGAGGTGACCAGCGTGATGGTCACCACCCGGACCTGCAACGAGCGGCGCCAGGTCTGGCGCACGCCGGCCACCAACCGGGCCACCTTCCCGGCCAGCACGCGCCACAGCTCCCGCGCGGCGGGTGGCCGGCGGGTGACCGCGGGTGAGGGACCGGACGTCGGGGAGGTGGTCACAGTGCGCCCCAGGCTATCCGGTGCCGGCCTTGTAGCCCACGCCCCGGACGGTGAGGATGATTTCCGGTCGCTCCGGATCCGGCTCGATCTTGGCCCGCAACCGCTGCACGTGCACGTTGACCAGCCGGGTGTCGGCGGCGTGCCGGTATCCCCAGACCTGTTCCAGCAGCACCTCCCGGGTGAACACCTGACGCGGCTTGCGGGCGAGCGCGACCAGCAGGTCGAACTCCAGCGGCGTCAGCTTCACCTCCTCGCCGTTGCGGCTGACGGTGTGCGCCGGCACGTCGATGCTGATCTGGTTGCCGGGCGGCCCGATGGTCAGCATCTCCGGCGCCACGTCCTCGCCCCGGCGCAGCCGGGCCCGCATCCGGGCCACCAACTCCTTGGGCTTGAACGGCTTGACCACGTAGTCGTCGGCGCCGGACTCCAGCCCGAGCACCACGTCGACGGTGTCGCTCTTCGCCGTGAGCATCACGATGGGCACGCCGGACTCGCCGCGGATCGCCCGGGCCACGTCGATACCGCTCATTCCGGGCAGCATCAGGTCGAGCAGGACGATATCGGGCCGACTCTCCCGGAACGCGGCCAGCGCCCGTTCCCCGTCGGCGACGAACGAGGGGAGGAAGCCCTCGCTGCGCAGGACGATGCCGAGCATCTCGGCGAGCGCGGGGTCGTCGTCGACCACCAGTACCCGGGCTCTCATGGGATTTATACTTCCATCCCCGTTCGTCTCGGTGGGACCGGCGTCACCCTGACGGCGTCGGCGGTTCGCCGGGATCGGCGTCACCCGGCACGGTACTGCCGGTTGGCCGTCCACCGCACGTCCAGCGCGCGGGGTCGTGTCACCATGACCGGTGCGGGTGCCGCCGAGCCCCGGCCATCGCCAGCCGTCCCCGGGGGGAGTACGCGTGCCAGACGCCGGCCCGACCGCCGTGCTCCCGCGCCGGCCGCTGACCGTCGGGGAACTGCTCGACTCCGCCGTCCTGCTGCTGCGCGGGCACGCCCGGGTGCTGATCCCGGCCGCGCTCGTCCTCGCCACCGCCGAGCAGTTCCTGCTGCACCCGCTGCGGGTCGCCGCCGGGGCCGGGCCGCCCGGCTTCACGTTCCAGCTGGGCCAGCTCGCCCCGTACTGGGGGCTGCTCGCGGTGGGGGCGGCAACCGAGGCGGTGATCGTCCTGCTGCTCGGCAACCCGGCCGCCCGGGCCGCCGGGGCGGCGGTGCTGGGCCGTACCGCCGGCCCCGGCGAGCTGGTCCGGCCCGCCGGGGCCCGGCCGGGGGCGACCGCGCTGCTGGCCGCCGGGGTCGGCGCGGTCATGCTCGTGGCGGCCCTGCTCGGGCCGGGCTGGGTGGTCGCCTGGGCGCTGCTGGGCTCCGTCGCGTCGGCGCTGGTCGTGGACCGGGTCGCCGCCGCCCGGGCGCCGCTGCGCGCCGCCGCCCTCGCCCTGCGCACCGGCTGCCGGGCCGCCGCCATCCGCCTCCTCGGCTACCTGGCCTGGTGGATCGTCCGGGTCGGGTTGGGCGTGGGCGTCTTCTACGGGCTGCGCGAGCTGGGCCTCGCGGCCCTCACCGACCCCGCCTGGGCCGTGCCGGTCTCCGGCGCGATCTGGGCCGGCGTGAACGGCGTCGCCTACCCGGCGCTGGCCTGCCTCGACGCGGTCCTGCACCTGGAGGGCCGGATGCGCACCGAGGGGCTGGACATCCGGCTCTCCCGGGCCCCGGCGGGACTCGGCGAGCCGGCGCTGCTGGCGGGCGACCGGTGAGCTTCAGCCGGTGGTGGACCGAGACCACGGCCGCGCTGGGCGACCACCTGCCGCTGCCGCTGGCCGCGCTGCTCCTGCTGCTGGCCGCAGGGCTGGTCGCGCTCGGCTGGTACCACTACCCGGCCTGGGTGCCCCGCCACCTGCCCCGACTCCGGCTGCCCCGGCTCCGGCGACACCGGGGCACCGGCCCGGTCACCGCCGGGCCGGCGGCGCCCGCGCCGGACGCCGCCCCGCCGGACGGGGCCGGCGCCCTGGCCGACCGGCTGGCGGCACAGGGCCGCTACGCCGAGGCGGTCCGGGAGCGGCTACGCGGCATGTTCGGCGAACTGGCGGCCCGGCGGGTGGTGGAGCAGCGCCCGGGAATGACGGTCGCGGAGCTGACCTCGGCCGCCACGGCCCGCCGTCCCCCGGTCGGCCCGCCGCTCGCCGCCGCCGCCGGGATCTTCTCCGACCTCTGGTACGCCCAGCACCCGGCCGCCGCCGAACACGACCACCGGATGCGGGAACTGGCCGCGGAACTGCACCTGGTCCTCACGGCCCCGGCCCCGCAGGGCGGTGAGCGGGCGTGACCGCCGTGCCGCACCACATCGGGCCCGCCGCGTCGGCGCCCGCCGCCGCACCGCGCCGCCGGCGGTGGCACCGGCTGGCGATCCCGCTGGGACTGGCCGGGCTGCTGATCACGATCACCGTGGTCACCCACGCCGTGGACCAGCCCGACCCCACCGAGCCGGGATTCCTCTCCCCGGTCGCCACCGACGCGGACGGCGGCAGCCGGCTCGCCGACGCGCTGCGCGACCGGGGCGTCGTCGTGCAGCGGGAGACCGACCCGCTGCTGGCGGTGCTGGCCACCGCCGGCCGGGCGACGCTCTTCGTGCCCGCGCCGGGACTGCTGCACCCGGACACCCTCGGCGCGCTGCGCGACCTGCCCGGCCGGACCCGACTCGTGCTGGTCGACCCGCCCCGGCAGGTGTTGGAGGCCGCCGGCGTGCCCCTGGTCCCCGCCGGCCGGCGGTGGGCCACCCGGGCGGTCGGCCCGGACGCCGGCGGGCGGCCCTGCACGCTGCCCGAGGCAGCCCGCGCCGGGGTCGCCGCCGCCGAGCGGCAGCGCTACGCCGTCCCGCCCGGCCGGTCCGGGGCGGCCGTGGACCGCTGCTACGCCGGCGGGCTGGCCCGGGTGCCCTCATCGGTCGAGACCGTGGTGATCGGGGCCAGCGACCCGTTCCGCAACGACCGGATCGACGAGCGGGGCAACCGGGAGTTGGCCACCGGCCTGCTCGGCACGACCGGCCGGGTGGTCTGGCTCGACCTGGACGGCCCCGCCCCGCCCCCACCGGGCCCCGGCGGCACCGGCGGGCCGAGCTGGCCGGCCGATCGCGAGGGTTCCGGCCGCGGGACCGGCACCGACGGGCCGCCCGGCGGCGGCGACGGCGGACCGGGCACGTCCGGCGGGAACCGGGGCGACGAGGGCTCCGCCGCCGACGGCCAGCCCCCGCCCAGCCCGCTCTGGGCGGCCTTCCCCGCCTGGTTCTGGGCCCTGCTGACGCAGCTCGCCCTGGCCGCGCTGCTGCTGGTGCTCTGGCGGGCCCGCCGGCTCGGCCCGCCGGTGGCCGAACCGCTGCCGGTGGCCGTCCGCTCGGCCGAGACGGTGCTCGGCCGGGCCCGGCTCTACCAACGGGCCCGCGCCCGGGGCCCGGCCGCCGACACGCTGCGCTCCGCCGCCCTGGCCCGGCTGCTGCCCCGGCTCAACCTGCCCGCCGACCCGCCCCCCGACGCGGTGGCCGCCGCCGTCGCCGCGCGGGCCGGCGGCACCGCCGCGCAGGCCCACGACCTGCTGTACGGCGCCGAGCCGACCACCGACCGCGAGCTGCTGGACCTGGCCCGCTCGCTGGACCTGCTGAGCCGTACCGTCGTCGCGGGGACGCCCGGGGCGGCCCGGGCGGACGCCGGCCCGCGTCCACCGGCCCCGACCCGATTCGATCCACCTGCCGCCGCCGACCCACCAGCCGACCCGCCCGGCCCCGACCGGCCGGCGGCCGTCCCCCGCCCCCGTTCCGCCCCGCCGAAGGAGGACCCCCGGTGACCCGACCCGCCGGAACCGCCGAGCCGCCGACCGCCGGCCCGGACGACGCCCGCGCCGCCCTGCACCGGCTGCGCGCCGAGGTGGCCAAGGCGGTCGTCGGGCAGGACGGGGTGGTCACCGGCCTGGTGCTCGCCCTGCTCTGCCGGGGGCACGTGCTGCTGGAGGGGGTGCCCGGGGTGGCCAAGACGCTGCTGGTCCGGACCGTCGCCGCCGCCCTCGACCTGACCAGCAAGCGGGTGCAGTTCACCCCGGACCTGATGCCCGGCGACGTCACCGGGTCGCTGATCTTCGACCCGCGCACCGCCGCGTTCACCTTCCGCGAGGGGCCGGTCTTCACCAACCTGCTGCTCGCCGACGAGATCAACCGGACCCCGCCGAAGACCCAGTCCGCGCTGCTGGAGGTGATGGAGGAGCGGCAGGTCTCGGTGGAGGGCGAGCGCCGCCCGCTGCCGGAGCCGTTCATCGTGGCCGCCACCCAGAACCCCATCGAGTACGAGGGCACCTACCCGCTGCCGGAGGCGCAGCTCGACCGATTCCTGCTGAAGCTCACCGTGCCGCTGCCCAACCGGGACGAGGAGCTGGGGGTGCTCCGGGCGCACCACGGCGGCTTCGACCCGCGCGACCTGGCCGCGGCCGGCGTACGGCCGGTGGCCACCGCCGACGACCTGGCCGCCGCCCGGGCGGCGGTCGGCCGGGTGTACGTGGCCGAACCGGTGCTCGGCTACGTCGTGGACCTGTGCCGGGGCACCCGGGCCGTGCCGGCGCTGGAACTGGGCGCCTCCCCCCGGGGCGCGACCGGCCTGCTCGCCACCGCGAAGGCGTGGGCCTGGCTGGCCGGGCGGGACCACGTCACCCCCGATGACGTTAAGGCCGTCGCCCGCCCCACTCTGCGGCACCGGCTGCGGCTGCGCCCGGAGGTGGAGTTGGAGGGGGTCGGGGTGGACTCGGTGCTGGACACGGTGCTGGCCACCGTGCCGACGCCGCGATGACCTGGCGGGCGGCGGCGCTGCTGGGGGCGGGTGCCGCCACCCTGCCGCTGTGGCCGGCACCGTTCGTCGGGGTGGCCCTGATGACCGTGGCCGTGCTGGCGCTGACCGCCGTCGACTGGGCGCTGGCCGCGCCGCCGGCCGGGATCGCGGCCGACCGGGACGGGGACCGGCGGGTCCGGCTCGGCGGCACCGCGACCGTCACCCTGCGGCTGACCAACGTCTCGGCCCGTACGCTGCGCGCCCGGGTCCGGGACGAGTGGGTGCCGTCGGCCGGAGCCCGGCCGGACGTGCCGCCGGAGCAGGTCGTCCGGGTGGACCCGGGTGCGGGCGTCGACCTGCCGACCCGGCTCACCCCGGCGCGGCGCGGCGACCGGCCGGCGGTCGCGCTGACCGTCCGCTCGTACGGGCCGCTGCGGCTGGCGTTCCGGCAGCGCGCCGGCCGCCCCGCCACCCCGGCGTGGACGCTGCGGGTGCTGCCCCGCTTCGACTCCCGCCGGCACCTGCCGGAGAAGCTGGCCCGGCTGCGGGTGATCGGCGGCACCCAGGTGACCCGGGGCCGGGGCGAGGGCACCGAGTTCGACACGCTGCGCGAGTACGTCGTCGGCGACGACGTCCGCTCGATCGACTGGCGGGCCAGCGCCCGCCGCTCCGACGTACTGGTGCGTACCTGGCGCCCCGAGCGGGACCGGCGGCTGGTCTGCGTCCTCGACACCGGGCGGACCTCGGCGGCGCGGATCGGCGACGAGCCCCGGCTGGACACCTTCCTCGACGCCGCGCTGCTGCTCACCGCGCTGGCCGCCCGCGCCGGCGACCGGGTCGACCTGATCGCCGCCGACGCCGTGGTCCGGACCGTGGTGACCGGCGCGGGCCGGACGGCGCTGCTGGCCCGGCTGGTGGACGCGGTCGCCCCGCTCCAGCCGGCGCTGGTGGAGACCGACTTCGCGCTGATCGCCGGCGAGGTGCTGCGTCGGGAGCGGCAACGCAGCCTGGTGGTGCTGTTCACCGCGCTGGAGGCCGGGGCGCTCGGTGAGGGGCTGCTGCCGGTGCTGCCCCGGCTGGCCGCCCGGCACCGGGTGATCGTCGCCGCGACCCACGACCCCGTGCTCACCGCGCTGACCACCGCCGCACCGGGCCGGCCCGCCGACGCGTACGCCGCCGCGGCGGCCTGGCGCGCCCTGGCCGAGCGGGACCGCCTCCGCGCCGCCCTGACCCGGTACGGCGTCACGGTGCTGGACGCCCCGGCGGACCGGCTGGCCCCGGAGGTGGCCGACGCCTACCTCCGCCTCAAGTCCCTCGGCCAGCTCTGAGCCCCGGGGCGTCGACCGTGGACCCGGCGGTGGTACCCGGTCGGACGCCGCTCCCACCGACCGCCCGGCGGCCGAGCACGACGACGTACGCGAGGAAGGCGAGCCAGACGGCCGCGCCGGCGCCGATGCGGAGCGCGGCCGGCAGCGGGGCCGGGGTGACGAACGCCTCCAGGCCGGCGGAGACCGCGAACACGCCGACCAGGCCCACCGCGGCCAGCACGGCGGATCGGCCGGCCTCGGCCACCGCCCGACCCCGGGTGAGCCGGGGCGGCGGCGCGATCCACGCCCACGCGGTGCGCAGCCCGACCCCGGCGGCCACGAACACACCGGTGAGCTCCAGCAGGCCGTGCGGGGTGATCATGCCGAAGAACACGTCGGCCCGGCCGTAGGAGACCATCACCCCACCGACCACCCCGATGTTGAGCGCGTTCTGCCAGAGCAGCCAGAGCACCGGCACGACCAGCACCCCGGAGGCGAGGCACTGGGCGGCCAGCCAGGCGTTGTGCGTCCACAGGTGGAAGGCGAAGGTCGGCGCGGAGAACTCGGTGTAGTAGCTAGCGAATCCGGACCGGACCAGTTCGGCGGCGGCCTCCTCGCCGACGAACGCGGCGGCGGTGTCCGGGTGCCCGGCGACGTACCAGATGAGGAAGCCACTGAGCAGGCTGAAACCGGTCGCCACCGCGCACCACCACGGCCAGGCCCGGTAGACCGCCCCGGGGAAGCCGACCAGCAGGAACCGCCCCACGGCGGCCCACGACGGGCGGGGCCGGCCGGTGATCCGGCCCCGGGCCCGCAGCACGAGCTGGGAGAGCTCGGCGACGAGCCCGGGCTCGGGCGATCGGCTGCGCAGCACGGACAGGTGGGTGGCGGCCCGCTGGTAGAGCGCGACCAGCTCGTCGGCCTCGGCGGCGGAGAGTCGACGCCGGCCCGACAGCTCCTCCAGCCGGCGCCACCCGCCCCGGTGCTCGGCGACGTACGCGTCGAGATCCACTGGTCCTCCCCCGTCCGGCGACCATAGTGTTCACTGTGCTGGTGAACGCGCAACCACCGGCACCGGTCGCCGGCGCGTCCGGCGGGGACGCCGGCCTGGTCAGCGGCGAGGCCGTGGCGCTGGACGTCCGGGCCGCCCGAATCGGCTCCCGGGTGCTGGCGCTGCTGCTCGACCTGGTGGCGCAGGCGGGGATCGCGATGGTCCTGGTGGTCTGCCTGTCGGCGGCGGTGGCCGCGTTTCCCGCCGGGCTCGCGGACTCGGCGCTCAGCAGCGCGTTGCGGACCGTCGGGGTGATCCTGGTCCTGGTCGGCTACCCGACGCTGTGGGAGCGGTTCGCCGGGGGCCGCACGCCCGGCAAGCTGGCGGTCGGGCTGCGGGTGGTCCGGGTCGACGGCGGGCCGGTGGGGCTGCGGCAGTCGCTGACCCGGGCCCTGGTCGGAGTGGCCGTGGAGTGGCCCGGCCTGGTGCTGCCCCTGCTGAGCTGGGTGGCGAGCGTGGCGGTGATGCTCACCGACCGGCGGGGCCGGCGGCTCGGCGACCTGGTGGCCGGCACGATGGTGGTGCACACCCGCGTCGCCACCGCCTGGCGGCCCGCCCCGCTGCTGGCCCCGGCGCTGGCCGGTTGGGCGTACGCGCTGGACCTCACCCGTCTCGACGACGACCTCGCGCTGGCCGTCCGGCAGTACGTCACCCGGGCGCACCGGTTCGCCGAGCCGGCCCGGTCCCGGCTGGCCGGGGCGCTCTGGGCGGAGGTGGCGGCCGTGACGACACCGCCGCCGCCGGCCGGCGTACCGGAGGGGATGTGCCTGGCCACCGTGCTGGCCGAGCGGCACCGCCGGGCGACCCACCGGCTGCACCGGGCCCGGGCCCGCACCGCGACGCTGTGGCCGGAGCTGGCCCCGGCAGCGGCCGGGGGCGGGTCGCGGGCTGCCGGGACCGGCGGCTGACCCGCCGGTACGCGGGCCGGGCGACACCCCACGCCGACGCCGGCAGGGCCCGGCCGGGCGGCTCAGCCGAAGAGCGTCCGGCCCCAGTGGTCGCCGCCGTCGCGCACCCCGGGCGGGCAGGCGAAGATGCCGCTGGAGACGTGCCGCAGGTACTCGTTCATCGCGTCGTTGCGGGCCAGCCGGGTCTGGATCGGCACGAACTGCTTGCGCGGGTCCCGCTGGTAGGCGATGAAGAACAGCCCGGCGTCGAGCCGGCCCAGCCCGTCCGAGCCGTCCACGAAGTTGTAGCCCCGGCGTAGCAGGCGCGCGCCGTCGTGCTGGCTCGGGTGGGCGAGCCGGACGTGCGCGGTCTCGGCGATCAGCGGCTGCCCGTCGTCGCCCTTCGCGGCGAGGTCGGGCTCGTCGAACTCGTCGCCCCGGCCCAGCGGAGCGCCGCTGCCCTTGGTCCGTCCGACGATCTGCTCCTGCTCGACCAGGGAGCTGCGGTCCCAGGTCTCGACCAGCATCCGGATCTTGCGGGTGACCAGGTAGGACCCGCCGGTCATCCAGTCCGGCCCGTCGCCCGGCTGGGCCCAGAGCTGCTCGCGCAGCAGTCCGGCGTCCTCGGCCTTGAGGTTGGCGGTGCCGTCCTTGAAGCCGAACAGGTTGCGCGGGGTGGCCTGTCCCCGGGAGGTCGACGAGGTGCGCCCGAAGCCGAGCTGCGACCATCGGACGCTCACCACGCCCATGCCGATCCGGGCCAGGTTCCGGATGGCGTGCACCGCCACCTGGGGGTCGTTGGCGCAGGCCTGGACGCAGAGGTCCCCGCCCGACAGCTCCGGGCGCAACGCGTCCCCGGCGAAGTGCGGCAGGTCGGCCAGCGCGGCGGGTCGGCGGCCGGCGAGGCCGAACCGGTCCTTCCCCTGGGCGTCGCGGAACAGCGTCGGGCCGAAGCCGATGGTGAGGGTGAGCTGCGACGGGGGCAGCCCGAGGGCCTCCCCGGTGTCGTCCGGCGGGGCCTCGGGGACGCCGCCGACCGCGCCGATCACCCCGGCGTCCCGCCCGGCGGTCATCCGGGCGGCTGCGGCCGTCCACTCCTGGAGCAGCTCGACGAGCCGGGTCCGGTCCTTGGTGACGACGTCGAACGCGACGAAGTGCAGCCGGTCCTGGGCCGGGGTGGTGATGCCCGCCTGGTGCTCACCGTGGAACGGCACCGCGCCGGCCGCCGCGCCCTGATCGGCGGCGGCGCGGTCGCCCCCGCCCCGGGCCAACGCGCCGGCCCCGGCGGCGACGCCGGCCACCCCGGCGACCCCCGCGCCGGCGAGCGTGATCGCCCTCCGCCGGGACACCTGGTTCCCGCTCATGCCGTCACCCTCCCTGCCTCGTCGCTGCGCCCACCGGGGCGGTCGGTCACCGGGCGACGACCGCCGCGACCTTGCTGACCGGCTCGGCCAGCGCGTTGATGCTGTCCGATAGTTCCTTCAGCTCGGCCTTGCTCAGCGCGGTGTGCAGCTTCCAGCCGTCCCCGTCGCGGTGCTTGCCGAGCGCGGTCTCCACGTTGGCGAACTCCTTGTCGAGCTGGGCGACCAGCTCCGGGGAGCGCTGCTCCAGAGCCGGGCGGAGCGAGGCGATCGCCGCCTTCGAGCCCTCCAGGTTGGCGTTGAAGTCCCAGAGGTCGGTGTGCGAGTAGCGCTCCTCCTCGCCGGTGATCTTGCCGCTGGCGACCTCGTCGAGCAGCGCCTTCGCGCCGTTGGCGAGTTGGAGCGGGGTGAGCTTCTCGGCGTTGGCCTTGGCCACGATCGCCTTGACGTCGGCCAGGAGCTGGTCGGCGATCGGGCCGTCCTTGCTGATGTCGCCGGTCGTCCAGAGGTCCTTCTCGATCCGGTGGAAGCCGGTGAACTCCATGCCCTCCTCGATGACCTCCTCGCGGCCGTCGATCTTCGGGTCGAGGTCGCCGAAGCTCTCCGCCACCGGCTCGATCCGCTCCCAGTAGGTCCGGGCCACCGGGTACAGCGCCTTGGCCTTCGCCACGTCGCCGGCCTTGACCGCGGCCACGAACTCCTCGGTCTTGGTCAGCAGGGCGGCGGTCTGGCTGTTGACGTAACGCTGGTAACTCGCGGTGGCCTCGGCCAGCGCGGCGTCGGGAGCGACGGTCGCGGCGGTGCCGCTGACCTTCAGCGCCCCCCGGATGCCCTTGCCGATCATCCCAGGCTTGCAGGCCGTCTCGTACGTCCCGGCGGGCAGCTCGACGCGCAGCTCGCGGCTGAGCCCGGGGGCGATGTTCTCCACCTCGCCCATCACCCGGTCCCCGGCCGCGTAGACGTAGAACTCGGTGACCTTGGCACCGGAGTTGGTGACCTTGAACGAGGTCTGGCCGGCGGGCAGGTCGGTCCGGCCGACCTCGCACCCGGTGTCGGTCGCCTTGACGGTGATCGGGCCCCCGTCGCCGGCTGCGCCGTCCTTCTCCGCTCCGCCGCAGGCGGCGACGCCGGTGGTGGCCAGCACGCCGGTGGCGGCCAGAGCCAGGAAGCGGGTGGTACGCATCAGGAGTTTCTCCTCGTGAGGTCAGGCGCGCGGCGACGCGGTCGCCGGCCCGGTTCCGCTGGTGGTGGAAGAGTCGGTGCCGGAGGCCGCCGGGCCGGACGATTCAGCGGCGGTGTTCGTGGCGGGCCGGGGCGGGGCGGCTGGCCGGCGCAGGAAGATCAGCAGCACCGGCAGGGCGTACGCGACCCAGGCGACCATCTCCAGCACGCTCGGCGCGGGGGTGACGTTGAACATCCCGGCGAGCAGGGCGGCGTACCAGGTGCTCGGGTCGAGCACTCCGGTGATGTCGAAGGCCAGGTCGTTCAGGCCGGGCAGCACGCCGGCCTCCTGGAAGTCGTGCACGCCGTACTTGAGGATGCCGGCGGCGACCAGGATCAGCAGGGCGCCGGTCCAGGTGAAGAACGTGGACAGGTTGATCTTCAGGGCGCTGAAGTAGAGGCCCACGCCGATGGCCACGGCGCTGGCGATACCGCCGATCAGGGCCAGCAGCGGCCCGCTGTCCCCGGCCGCGCCCTGGGCGGCGGAGTAGAAGATGAGGGCGGTCTCCAGGCCCTCCCGGATCACCGCGAGGAAGGCCATCCCGGCCACCGCGACGGAGCCGACCGCGAGCGCCTCGCTCAGCCGGCCGCGCAGCTCACCGGCCATGGTCCGGGCGGCCCGGCGCATCCAGAAGATCATCCAGGTGACGAAGACGACGGCCGCGACCGAGGTGACCGCCTCGAACAGTTCCCGGTCCTCGGAGCGGGCCAGCAGCGAGGTCGAGGTGTACTCGATCAGCCAGCCGAACAGCACCGAAAGTGTCACCGCGAGGCCGACGCCCGCCCACACCTGGGGAAGCCGGTCCCGGCGCTGCGACTTCACGAGGAAGGCGACCAGGATGCTGACCACCAGGGTCGCTTCCAGGCCCTCCCGCAGGCCGATCAGGTAGGTGGCGAACATCGACACTCCATGATCCGTCAGGCAGCCTCAACTAACTTAGGGCAGCCATACCTTCCTCCCGTTCCGGTGCCTCGTCAAGTTGTTCCGGACGACGTCACCCGGCCACACGGCGGCCCGGTACACGACAGGGACCGGGCCCGCCGCGTCGCGGCGGGCCCGGTCCCTGTCGTGCGGATCAGTAGCGGTAGTGCTCCGGCTTGAACGGGCCCTCCTGCGAGACGCCCAGGTAGGCGGCCTGCTCCTTGGTCAGCGTGCTCAGCTTCGCGCCGAGCGCACCCAGGTGCAGCCGGGCCACCTTCTCGTCCAGGTGCTTCGGCAGCACGTAGACGCCGATCGGGTAGTCCTCGGGCTTGGTGAACAACTCGATCTGCGCGATCGTCTGGTTCGCGAACGAGTTCGACATCACGAAGCTCGGGTGCCCGGTCGCGTTGCCCAGGTTCAGCAGCCGACCCTCGGACAGCACGATGATCGAGTGCCCGTCGGCGAACTTCCACAGATCGACCTGCGGCTTGATGTTCACCCGCTCGACGTCGGAACGCTTGGCCAGGCCAGCCATGTCGATCTCGTTGTCGAAGTGACCGATGTTACCCACGATGGCCTGGTGCTTCATCCGCGCCATGTGCTCGTTCGTGATCACGTCGAAGCAGCCGGTGGCGGTGACGAAGATGTCCGCCTGCCCGACCACATCGTCCAGAGTCGCCACCTGGTAGCCGTCCATCGCCGCCTGAAGGGCACAGATCGGGTCGACCTCGGTCACCACGACCCGGGCACCCTGGCCACGCAACGACTCGGCGCAGCCCTTACCCACATCGCCATAGCCGAGCACGACGGCCATCTTGCCGCCGATCAGCACGTCGGTGGCCCGGTTGATGCCGTCGATCAGCGAGTGGCGGCAGCCGTACTTGTTGTCGAACTTGCTCTTCGTCACCGAGTCGTTCACGTTGATCGCCGGGAAGAGCAGGGTGCCGTTGCGGTGCATCTCGTAGAGCCGGTGCACGCCGGTGGTGGTCTCCTCGGTCACGCCCTTGATGCCGGCGGCGATCCGCGTCCAGCGCTGGCCGTCCTCGGCGAGGGAACGGTGCAGCACCTCAAGGATGACCGCGTACTCCTCGGAGTCGGCGGACTCGACGGACGGAACAGTCCCGGCCTTCTCGAACTCGACACCCTTGTGCACGAGCAGGGTGGCGTCGCCGCCGTCGTCGAGGATCATGTTCGGACCCTGACCGTCCGGCCAGGCCAGCACCTGCTCGGTGCACCACCAGTACTCCTGAAGACTCTCACCCTTCCAGGCGTACACCGGCACACCAGCCGGGGCCTCGGGCGTGCCGTCCGCGCCGACGACGATCGCGGCGGCGGCATGATCCTGGGTGGAGAAGATGTTGCACGACGCCCAACGAACCTCAGCACCGAGCGCCACCAGGGTCTCGATCAACACAGCCGTCTGAATGGTCATGTGCAGCGAACCGGTGATCCGCGCCCCCGCGAGGGGCTGCGCCTGCGCGAACTCACGCCGGATCGCCATCAGGCCCGGCATCTCGTGCTCGGCGAGCTGGATCTCCTTGCGCCCGAACTCGGCGAGCGACAGATCCGCCACCTTGAAGTCGCCCTCGGCGAGGGTGCTCGGCCGGGCCTCGGACGGCGTGCCACTGGGGACGGCCGGGAGGGTGCTGGTCATAGAAGCTCCTGTCGAAGAACGAAGTGCTGCGCGACCCTTCACTTTACGCGCGAAGGCGGACAGCGCGCGGGGCGGTCGGTCGTGAACGGACCTTCCCGCCCACTGTCCGGCCGCCCCGCGCATCCCCCCGGTTTGGTTCCCCGCGCGCCCCCGGACCTTCGTCTCGTTAACGCTGCGTACTCATAGCGTCACACCAGGCCAGCGCCGCGTCAAGCCATTCCGGGAATTTCGGATATGTGTCGGCCGGGTGGGTCGGCCTTCCCTCTACGGGGAGTGACGGTCAGTCGAGCCCTGGGGTGGCCACGTACGCCTCGCCCTCGCCGTCGAGAACGAGCGGACCGGCGTCGGCCGGGCCGATCGCGGACTGCCCCGGCACAAGGGCGACAGCGCCCCGACCGTCGTCGACCGAGAGCCTCCCGGCCCGGCAGAGCACCACGCGGGGCCCCGGCGCCGTGAGCCGGACCGGCGGCGCGCCGGCGTCCAGCCGCACCCGGTGCAGCGCGAAGTCGTCGACGGGCACCGGCCAGCGGACCACCCCGGCGGACACCGGCTCCGGGGCGACCACCGGGTCGTCGAGCACCTCGAAGCGGAGCACCCGCAGCAGCTCGTCGACGTCCACCCGCTTCGGGGTCAGCCCACCGCGCAGCACGTTGTCGCTGGCCGCCATGATCTCCACGCCCGTGCCCCGCAGGTAGGCGTGCAGGTTGCCGGCCGGCATCCAGATCGCCTCCCCGGGGGCGAGCCGGAGGTGGTTGAGCAGCAACGCCACCAGCACCCCGGGGTCGCCCGGGTAGTGGCCGGCCAGCGCTCGGGCGAGCTCCGCGTCCGGCCCCGCGGCCTGCGCCGCCAGCACGTCCGCGACCAGCCCGGCCCGCTCCGCCGCCGGCCAGCTCAGCAGCAGCCGTACGGCCTCCCGCAGCCCCGCCGGGCCGCCGCGCAGCGCCGACACCACCGGCTCCAGCGCCGGTACACCGAACGCGGCCAGCGCCCCGGCCGACTCCGCCGGGTCGCGGAACCCGCAGAGCGCCTCGAACGGCGAGAGCGCGACCAGCAACTCCGGCTTGTGGTGCGGGTCGGCGTAGTTGCGCTCCCCCGCCGGGCGCGCCGCGTCGGCGGCGTACCCGGCACGGGCCTGCTCCGGGTCCGGGTGGGCCTGGAGGCTCAGCGGGGCGTCCGCGGCGAGCACCTTGAGCAGGAACGGCAGCCGGGGGCCGAACCGCTCGACCACCCGGTCGCCGAGCCAGCGCCCCGGCTCGGCGGCCAGCAGGTCGACCAGGCTCGCCGCCGCGCCACCGCGCCGCACCGTGGCCGGCGCACCCGGGTGGGCACCCAGCCACAGCTCGGCCTCCGGCCCCCCGCTGGGCACCGGGCGCCCCTGCAACTCGGCGATCGCCGAACGGGAACCCCAGGCGTAGTCCCGGATCGGCCCGTACAGCCGTTCCACCTCAGCTCCCGGTGCGGGTCTCGTCGGTAGCGGTCTCCGTCGCGTGGTGCACCGCGGCGTCCGGGGCGGCCGTGGAAGCCGCGGTGCCGGTGCCGGCCCGCTCTGCCGCGACGGACCAGATGTCCGGCTCCAGATAGATCACCCGGGCGACCGGGACAGCCGCGCGGATCCGCATCTCGACGGCGTTGATCCCCCGCGCCAACTCCTCGGCGCTCTCGCACGCCGGGACCGCGACCTTCGCGGCCACCAGCAGCTCCTCCGGGCCCAGGTAGAGCGTCTTCATGTGGATGATCCGCTCGACCTCGGGGCCGGCGGTGACGGCCCGCTCGATCGCGGCCACGTCCTTCGGCTCGGCGCCCTCACCGAGCAGCAGGCTCTTCGTCTCGATCGCCAGGACGATCGCGATGAGCACCAGCAGGACGCCGATCATGGCGGTGCCGGCCGCGTCCCACATGCCGTTGCCGGTGATCAGGGTCATCCCCACGCCGAACAGCGCGAAGACCAGACCGACCAGCGCGCCGAAGTCCTCCAGCAGCACCACCGGCAACTCCGGGGCCTTGGACCGGCGGATGAAGTGCACCCAGGACTGGTTGCCCCGGACGTGGTTGGACTCCTTGATCGCCGTGCGGAAGGAGAAGCTCTCCATCACGATGGCCGAGACCAGCACGACGACCGGCACCCAGTGCCAGCTCGTGATCCCGTGCGGTTCGGCCGCCTTGTGCCACGCCTCGTACAGCGCGAACAGGCCGCCGACGCTGAACAGCACGATCGACACGATGAACGCGTAGATGTAGCGCTCACGGCCGTACCCGAAGGGGTGCTCGGGGGTCGCGGCGCGCTTGGCCCGCCGGCCGCCGAGCAGCAGCAGGCCCTGGTTGCCGGAGTCGGCCACCGAGTGGATCGACTCGGCCAGCATCGACGAGGAGCCGGTCAACAGGAACGCGATGAACTTCGTGATCGCGATGCCCACGTTCGCGAACAGCGCCGCGACGATCGCCTTGGTACCGCCGTCGGCGCTCATGCCGCTCCCCGTTCGATGCCGCACGTGCTCACTGGTTTGCCAGCTCCTTCATTTCTGTGATGGCCGGAACCGCCATCGGGTCCAGTCCGTGTGCCAGGGCCAGGTAGACGGAGGCGAAGTCCGGCACCGCCACCAGCGAGGCGAGCCGTTCCAGCGCGGAGCCGCCCTCGGCGGTCACCACGTCGCAGCGCACCCCGCGCCGCTCGGCGAGGGTCTGCACGGCGTCGGCCCGACGCTCCTCGACCGCCAGCGGCTCGTCGGCGTCGTCCTCGGGGTTGAGGCCGCCGTCGCGCAGCAGCACCAGCCGCAGCCGGGTGCCCTCCACCTCGGTCTCCTCCTGGTCGGCGAAGATGTCCCGCATTCCCTCGGCGAGGCCGCCGAACACGCCGTCGAGCAGGCCGACCCGCCCCCGGCCGGCCTCGCCGAGCGCCCCGCTGACCACGGGGTAGCGGGCGTTGGCCGACAGGGTGTCACCGAACCGGCGGGCCGCCACGGTGGCCAGCGGCGACGAGCCCCAGACGATGGGGATCGACCCCGCCAGCCCGAGGGCCAGCGACTTCGCGGGGTTGACGAACGACTCGGCCGTGGCACGGCACCGGTCGGCGTCCGCGTCGAGCCGCGCCGCCGTCTCGGCCAGATCCGCCTCGTTGACCTTCACGAGCCCGAGCGTACGGGCGGCGAGCAGAACCGGCACGGTGAGCGCCCACAGGCTGGCCCGGGCCGGGGCGCGGCGGGGCACCGGGATGAACGGCGCGCGGGCCCGCTCGGCCGCCGCCTGCAACTGCGAGTCGGGGGCGCCGACGGCGACCAGCCGGGCGCCCCGGCGGTGCGCGGCCTCGGCCGCGCCGAGCGCCTCGGGACTGCGGCCGGAGGCGCTGACCGCGATCACCACGTCGGCGGCGCCCACCCAACCGGGCACGCCGGCGCTGCGGTGCGGGATGACCGGGACCGGGCAGCGCGGCCCGGCGACCGTGGCCAGCACGTCCCCGGTGCGCCCGGCCGTGCCGATGCCCGCGATGACGACCGCCCGGGGGCGGCCGTCGTCGGCGAGCGCGGTCAGGTTCGTCTCGGCGGTCAGGGCGGCGGACTCCCGGACCTGCGCCCCGGCGGAGGCGGTGAACCGGAGCATGCCGCCCGGGTCGCGCTCCGCGAGGGCGTCCGGGTCGTCCAGCAGGGACTCGTCGGCGTCGCGTCGGCCGCTGACTCCGGCCGTTCCCTCCATCACGGCTGCTGCGCGGGTCCGCCGCGCGCCTCGTCGATCAGCAGCACCGGCACGTCGTCGCGCACCTCGAAGATCCGGCCGCACTCGGTACAGGTCAACGTCTGCGCCCCGGCGTCGTAGTCCAGCGGGGCGTGGTGTGTGTCGGGGCAGGCGAGGATCTCGAGCAACTGCGGGTCCAGGGCCATGGTGCGGCTCCTTCCACGGTGCGGGGACGGCGGTCGACGGTGCCGACCGGCGCAGGCGATCTTATCGGCGAACCCGGTCGAGCACCTCGTCGCGGAGTGAGATCATCCGCTCCTCGGTCGGCGCCTCGACGTTCAGCCGCAACAGCGGCTCGGTGTTACTGGCACGCAGGTTGAACCAGGCGCCGTCGGGGAAGCTCAGGGTGAGCCCGTCCAGCTCGCCGGTGGTCGCCTCCGGGTACGCGGCGCGCACCTCGGCCACCCTCGCCGACTGGTCGGCCACCGTAGAGTTGATCTCGCCGGACGCGACGTACCGCTCGTACTCCCGGGCCAGCTCGGACAGCGGTAGGTCCTGCTCGCCGAGCGCGGCGAGGGCGTGCATCGCGGCCAGCATGCCGGTGTCGGCGAACCAGAAGTCCCGGAAGTAGTAGTGGGCGGAGTGCTCGCCACCGAAGACGGCGTTGGTGCGGGCCATCTCGGCCTTGATGAAGGAGTGCCCGACCCGGGCCACCACCGGCTTGCCGCCGTGCTCGGCGATGATCTCCGGCACCGCGCGGGAGGTGATCGGGTTGTGGATCACCGTGGACCCGGGATGCCGGGCCAACTCGCGGACCGCCACGAGGGCGGTGATCGCCGACGGGGAGACCGGCTCGCCGCGCTCGTCGACGACGAAGCAGCGGTCGGCGTCGCCGTCGAAGGCCAGCCCCAGGTCGGCGCCGTGCTCGCGGACGGCCCGCTGGAGGTCGACCAGGTTCGCCGGGTCCAGCGGGTTGGCCTCGTGGTTGGGGAACGTGCCGTCCAGCTCGAAGTAGAGCGGCACGATCTCCAGCGGCAGCGCCGGCAGCACGGCGTCGCCGAGCACGCTGGGCACCGTCCAACCGCCCATCCCGTTGCCGGCGTCGACCACGACCTTCAACGGCCGGATGCCGGAGAGATCGACCAGCCCGCGCAGGTAGGCGGCGTACTCCGGGCGCAGGTCGCGCCGCTCGGTGGGCCGGGTCGGCACCCCGGCCGGGGGCGCGGCGCCGGAGTCGAGCAGCGCCTGCGCCCGGTCCCGGATCTCGGCCAGGCCGCTGTCCTGCCCGATCGGGCGGGCAGCCGAGCGGCACAACTTGATGCCGTTGTACTTGGCCGGGTTGTGGCTGGCCGTGAACATGGCACCGGGCAGGCCGAGGATGCCGGAGGCGTAGTAGAGCATGTCGGTGGAGGCCAGCCCCAGCTCGATCACCGACCGCCCCTGCGCCCGGACGCCGGCGGCGAACGCCTCGGCCAGGGCCGGACCGCTGGCCCGCATGTCGTGCGCGATCACCACTGCGTCGCCGGGCTCGTCGGCGGCGGCGAGCACCTGACCGAAGGCGACGCCGAGCGCCTCGGCCGCCCGCTCGTCCCACTCGTCCGGCACCGTGCCCCGGACGTCGTACGCCTTTACGATCCGGGACAGATCAGACACAGGTTCCGCTCCTTGGCCGCAGGTCCTCAACGCACCTGAGCGTATCGGAGCGCCCCGGCCTCCCCCGCCTCAGCCGGGGAGGCGGGGCATGATCGTCGTCGCGTCGCCGCCACCGGCGGGCGCGGGGGGCCCACCCGGACCGGGCGGCGTCCCACCCGGACCCGGCAGCCCACCGGGACCGGGCGTCCCACTCGGACCGGGCGTCCCACTCGGACCGGGCGTCCCACTCGGACCGGGCGTCCCACTCGGACCGGGCGTCCCACCCGGACCCGGCACCTCGGGCGGGCCAGGCTGCCGGGGCGGGGTGTCGCCGGCCGGGTACGCCGCACCACCGCCGTAGACCCCGCCGCCACCGACCGGCGGGGCGGCCGGCGGGCCGGGGCGGGCGCCGTACGCCCCGCCGGACGGGGGTGCGGCCGGCCGGCCGTACACCCCGCCGCTGGGCGGCGCGGACGGCGCGGGCGGGGTGGCCGCCCCGCCTCCGGAGCGGTACGTGGTGCCGCCCGGGTTGCGCGGCAGCGGCACCGGCGGGTACTCGCCCCGGTCGGCGGCCGGCTCCTTGTCGGCCCGGGACCGGCGCACCAGCAGCACGATCAGGCCGATGCCCACCACGACCAGGCCGACGCCGAAGAGCATGAACACCGACAGACCGCCGGAGTCCTCCTCGGCGGCGACCGGGGTTGCCGAGCCGGCCCGGGCGGCGGCCGCGGCCAGGGGCGGGCCGCCGACGTCCACCGCCTCGGTGGGCGCCACGGTCGGGCTCGGCGACGGCGTACGCGACGAGGTGGGCGACGGGCTCGGCTTCTTCCTCTCCCCGATCACCCGGGCCGTGGTGGCGTCCCGGCCGAGGGCACGGCCGAACGCGTTGGTCGCCTCGCCGGCCAGCTCCAGCCTGCCGCCCGGGGTACCCGCCCGGAACGTCACCCGGTAGCGCACCGTGAGGCTCTTGCCCTTGCACAGCGTGGGATTGGTCGGCGTGACCTGACTCGCGGTCACCCCGCCCCCGCCGCCGGAGACCGACACCGGCCACCACCGACCGGCCATGGCCACCTGGACGGAGGCGTGGTCCGCGGCGAGGCCGTCGAGCCGCAGCCCCAACCCGGTACGGACCAGCACGCAGCCCCCGGTGCGCTTGCGCACCTCGACGTTGACCGCCCCCGGCGAGCCGCCCGGCCGGAAGCTGCCGGCCGAGCGCACCCGCACCGAGTCGCCGTCGGCCAGGGCCGGCGTCGCCCCGACGGCCACGAGGCCGCCCAGCATCACGCAGACCGCCGCGATCCGCGTCGCCCGCCGACGTACCGACATGCTCACCTCGCCGTTCCTCCCCGGGTGGGGTCCGCTGGTCAGGTTACTACCGGGTGCGTGGCCCGGTAGTTCGTCGAGCGCCCCGGATGTGCTTTGCGTTACGGAAACCGCCCCCCGCCCGCCACGCGGGCGGCCGGCAGGTCCGTCAGCAGGCGGCGGCCAGCGCCTCGCGGCAGAGTCGGTCGGCGGTGCGGGTGGTCTCCGGCAGCCGGTACCTCGGCGTCAGCGCGAGCACCCGGGCGCAGGCGTTGTCCAGGCCCATCCGGTGCCCGACGCTGACGAAGACCGGCTTCACCCCGTCCCGGGTACGCAGCACCCGGCCGACCACCTCCCCGCCGTCGCGCAGCGGCGACCAGGCCCCGCGCCGGGCCCCCGGCGGCTCCCACTCGCCGACCAGCGGCGTCTTGCCCACCCCGATCGCGGGCAGCCCGGTGACCACGCCCAGGTGGCAGGCGAGCCCGAACCGGCGCGGGTGGGCCAGCCCGTGCCCGTCGCAGACCAGCAGTTCCGGGCGGACGGTCAGCTTCTCCAACGCGTCCAGCAGCGCGGGCAGCTCCCGGAAGGCGAACAGCCCGGGGACGTAGGGGAACGCGGGCCGCCCCACGCCGACCGCCCGGTCCACCACGGCCAGCGTCCGGGCGTCCAGCACGGTGACGGCCGCCGCGAGCCGGTCGCCGCTCTCGGCGTACGCGACGTCCAGGCCGGCCACCGTCGCGGGCGCGGTGGGCCCCGGCCCGACCAGGTCGGCGAGGGGTCGCATCCGGTCCTGTACGGCGAGCGCTTCGGCCTCGGTGCGCGGCGGCCGATGCGCTCGCGCCTCGGGTCCGCGTGGCCGGTGGGTCGCCGATGGGTCAGCCATCGGGTGAGCATGGTCCGCCGTCCCTGCGGGCGCAACGGGTCACCGTCGGCGACGACACACCCGGCCGGGTCCAGCCGGGGTTTTCGCACACCTGTCGGGTAACTTCTTCTGGTCCGAAATTCCGGTCATCGACAGGAGAAGCTCCGCGCATGGGCAAGAAGACGATCCACGTCTCCGACTTCAGCGGCACCGTTCTGCGGCCGGACGACGAGGTGGTCCGCGTCGTGGTGCTGGAGCACCCCGACCTGGTCGCCGGTCCCGTGCAGCTGGACGCCACCGCGGCCGAGGTGGAGAGCATCGACGACGCCACGCTGGACGTCGCGGTGGTGGAGATCCACGACCACCACGGCGGCGGCGAGCCCCGCCGGGTGGTGCTGACCGCGAGCGAGTTCGACGCGATGGCCACCGACGTGCCGATGGCCCAACTGCTGAAGACCGCCGAACGGGTCCGCCCGCCGAAGGCGCGCAAGGGCGCCGAGAAGCCGGACTACGGCACCATCGAGCACGCCGGCAAGCCGCACCGGGGCCGGGTCACCGAGGAGGAGGCCCGGCTGGTCCGCGAGCAGCTCGACGAGGTCAACAAGCGGCTCGCCGACGCCGGCCTCCGCCAGGTCGACCCGGCCGATCCCGAGCACGCGCTCCGGTACGGCCTCCCCGCCGCCGCACCCGACTCTTCGGTGCCGCCCACGGCCTCCTGACGCCCCGCCGCCGCCCGCCGCCGCCCGCCGCCGCCCGCCGCCCGGCGGGCGGCGGCGCGAAGGCCCTTCCCGCCGGAGGCGCGGGAGGCCCTCCTACTCCTGTGCGGCGGCGAGAGCCTCGGCGACGCTGGCCTCCGTGCCGGCCTTCTCCACCCCGAGCCCGGTGAGCACGCCGGCACCGTTCTCCACCTCCAGCAGGCCGAGCAGGATGTGCTCGGTGCCGACGTGCTGGTGACCGAGCCGCAGCGCCTCCCGCACGGTGAGTTCGAGCGCCTTCTTGGCTCCGGGGTCGAACGGGATCAGGGCGGGCAGCGTGTCGGTCGGCGCCGGCAGGGCCGCGGTCGCGGCCTCCCGCAACCGCTCCAGCGGTACGCCCTGGGCGACGACCGCCCGCGCGGCGAGGCCGTCGGGCTCGCCGAGCAGCCCGAGCACCAGGTGCTCGGGGCGGATCTCGGCGTTCCCGGCGGCGCGGGCCACCTCCTGGGCGGCGATCACGACATTGCGGGCCCGGGGGGTGAAGTTGTCGAACACGCGGGCAGGGTTCAGGGCCGACGGCTCGGTGGACGCCCTGGGCACGAACCTCTTCTGCGCCGCCTGCTTGCTCACCCCCATGCTGCGGCCGATCTCCGTCCAGGACGCGCCGGAGCGGCGGGCCTGGTCGACGAAGTGGCCGATCAGGTGGTCGGCGAGGTCGCCGAGGTGGTCGGCCACCACGACCGCCCCGGAGAGCTGGTCGAGGGCGTCGGTGTGGGCCTTCTTGATCCCCGCGATGAGGTCGTCGAGGCGGATCGTACTGGGCATCTGGGCAGGATTCGTCATGCGTCAACCATAGGTTGACGCGTGCCACCCGTCAACCCGGAGTTGACGATTTGCCGAGCCGGTGCTCAGGCCGTACTCCCGGCTCGGCCGTCCTCGACCGCAGAGGGGACGGTGCTGACATCGAGGACGGCGAGGGCGTCCTCGCCGGCCCGTCGGGCCTCGGCGACGGTCCGGTCGAGCGTGACCACCCTGGCGGCCACGCTCGGCAGAGAGACCAGTTCCCCCACCTGGTCTCCCACGGTGACGAGAACGTCCAGGGCCAGGACACCATCCCGATCCCGGGCCGCCTCGACGCCGGTGATCGCCGTCACCAGCCCCGGCCGGACGTGCTTGGTCAGCAGCATCGAGGCAGAGCGCGGCTGGGCCGGCAGGGCCACGTCCAGCGGCTCGCCGGACATCACCGCCAGGTACGCCGCGACGATGTCGTAGGAGTACGCGTATCCGATCATCATCATGATCGGGCCGCCGGCGAGGCGTCCCGCGCACTCCACCAGCCGGACCACGCCGTCCTCCAGGATCCACTCGCTGTGGATGAACCCCGTGTCGAAGTCGACTGCGGCGACCAGCCGCTCCGCCTCGGCGACCAGCTGGGCGTACTGCGCCGGCGGCAGGTCCGGGTCGATGGTCTCGGTCACCGGCACCGGATGCGCGCCCGGGGCGACCTCGGTGGCGGTGACGTTACGGAAGAGCACCTCACCCCGGCGGACCAGCAGGTTCACGTTGTACTGCCGCCCGACCATGCGCCGCTCGGCCAGGTAGGACTCCACCGCCGGGAAGCGCGTGCTGCTGTGCGCGGGCGGGGCGACCATCCGCTCCCAGCCCGCCGGAACGTCGGCGGCGTCCGGGACGATCTGCACCCCGGACGAGCCCGCCCGCGCGGTCGGCTTGAGCACCAGCCCGCCGGGAACCCGTTCGGCGAAGGCCACCGCGTCGGCGGGCGAGCGGATGAGCCGCCACTGCGGGCCAGCGACGCCACCGGCCTCCGCCACCTGGCGTAGCAGGAACTTGTCGCCGAGGATCTCCGCCGACGCCGGTCCGGCGCCGGGCAGGCCGAGGCGCTGGGCCAACCGCGCCGCGAACACCACCCCCGCGTCATCGACCGGGACGACCGCCTGGATCCGCAGGTCCGGATGCCAGACGTGGAACAGGTCGGCTGCCATCGGGCGTCGGAAGTCCAGTTCGTACAGGTCACACTCGGGCCAGTGGGCGGCGAGGTGGGCGCGGGCCCCCCGGGCGTACGCCACGGCCGGCTCCTCGATGATGATCACCCGCAGGTCGCCGACGGTGCGGCGCAGCAACGGCAACCAACCCTGCACGTACCCGACGAGGACCAGGGCCCGCCGATCGTCCGGACTACTCACCCGGGACACTCCCTTTCGATGGTTGGGTCGCGACCCGGTCGACGGCCGCCGCCAGCGATCGGACGGTCGGGTTCTGGAAGAGGGTGGCCAGCCCGACGGGAGCGCCCAGGGCGCGGCTGAGCCGGGCCTCCACCTCGATCAGCCTGAGCGACGAACCACCGGCATCGAAGAAGTTGACATCCGGGCCGAGGGTGTCGCGGCCCAGGGCGGCGGCGCAGACCCGCTCGACCAGCGGCATCATGGGCCCGTCGGCGCGTGCGGTGGCCGTGACGGCGATCGCGCGCAGCGCGGCGATGTCCGGCTTGCCGTTCGGGGTGAGCGGCATGGCCGCCAGGATCCGCAGGTCACCGGGGTGCATGGTGGCCGGCAGCAGGTCGGCGAGGTGCCGGCGCAAGCCGTCCCCGGTCAGCTCCGGCGGCCCGGCCACGTACGCGGTGACCCCGTCGGGCCCGTCGGCGAGCAGGAGGCAGTCGGTCACGTCGGGGTGCTCCCGCAGCACCGCCTCGATCTCGTCCAGCTCGACCCGGGTGCCGTTGAGGCTGACCTGCCGGTCGGCCCGGCCCCGGAACTCGATGGTGCCGTCCGGCCGGGCCATCCCGAGGTCCCCGGTCCGGTACAGCCGCACGCCCCTCTCGCCGTGCGGGTCCGGCCCGAACCGGTGGGCCGTGCCGGTCGGGTCCCCCGGGTACCCGAGGGCCAGGTACGGGCTGCGGACCCGGATCTCGCCCACCACGTTGACCGGCACCGGGCGCCCGTCGTCGTCGGTGAGCAGGATCTCGGCGGTGGGCGAGGCCGGGCCGACCAGCGGTCGGTTGTCGGCGCTCTCCCGGGATCGGGGGTAGCCGTGGTCGATCGTGGCGGCCACCTGGGGGGTCTCGGTGGCACCGTAGTGCGACACCACCCGCGCCCCGGGACAGAGCCGGGCGATACCGGCGACGTCCCGAGCGTCCACCGCGCCGCCACCGAAGGCGACCAGCCGGACGTCGACCAGCCGGACGCCGGACGCCTGACCGGCCGCGACGAGCAGCCGCCCCAGGGCGGGACTCAGGTGCAGAACGGTGATCCGCCGGACGGCGAGCCAGCGGACCAGCGCGGTCGGCGACGCGGCCTCCGAGGCTGCCGGCAGGTGCACCGGCGCACCCACCGCCACCGCGACCAGGACCTCACGGAGCAGGGGGTCGTGGCCGACCCCGGCGAGCGCGGAGAAGCGATCCTCCCCGGTGAGCCGGTACGCGGCCGGGTACCACTGGAGCAGGGCCGCCAGCGGGGTCGCCGAGGCTGCCACCGGCCGGGGGTGACCGGTGCTGCCGGACGTGAACGCGAGGTAGGCCGTCCCGGTGGGCAGCGATTCCGAACCGGACACCGGTGCTGCTCCGGCCCGAGCCGCCGGGATGCCGGTGGCGTGGTCCGGGCGCACGACCGGACGGTCACCGGTGGCATCGACCACGACCGGGTCGCCGGCGACGGCCAGCATCCGCTCTCGGCGGGTCGGCGGCAGGTTGGCGTCGACCAGCAGAAACGTCCTGGCTCCGGCCAGCACGGCGACCAGGGCCGCGACCAGCGCCGGACTCCGGCCACCCAGCACCGCCACCGCACGTCGCCGCCCGGGGTCGACGCGGTCCAGCGCCGTCCCGAGATCGACGACGGTCGAGGCGAGCCGATCGCCGGTCACTGTCTCGTCACCGGCCAGGACCGCGTGGCTGCTCCCGGTGCGCCGCAGGGCGGCCAGGAGGGTGCGCCCGAGTTCCGCCGCGGACGAGGTGACCGGCGGGTACGCCCGCCAGGGGGACCGTACCGTGCTCGTGTCGGCCCGTCCGACGTCGCCGAGCAGCCGGGCAGCGTCGCGAGGAAGGTCGGCGAGCACCCGGACGCAGTCGTCGGCCACCGCCTCGATCTGGTCGTGGTCGAACAGGTCCAGGTCGTAGACCAGCTCCAGCCCGACACCGTCCCGGTCGTCGACGAAGTACGCCGAGATGTCGAACAACGCCCCCGGCAACGGCGGGGTGAGCACCTCGACCCGGGTCGCCGGACCGAGGTCCAGCGGCGTCGCCGGATACGACAGCAGGTTGCACCAGATCTGGAAGATCGGGTTGGCCGCGGCGATCCGGGGCGGGGCGAGTTCCCGAACCAGCTCGTCGAAGGGCACGCGGCGGTGGGCCAGGGCCGTGGCGACCTCGTCGGCCACCATGCGCAGGTTGTCCCGCACCGACCGGGTCCGGTCCACGGCCAGGCGCAGGACCAGCGAGTTGTTGAAGAAGCCCACCGAATCGGCCAGGTCCGCGTCGTCCCGGTCCGCGACCGGGGTGCCGATGACCAGGTCGTCCTGCCCGGTGTAGCGGTTGAGCACCGTCGCCAGGCCCAGGGCGAGCAGGGGGAACAGCGGCACCCGGTGACGTACCGCGAGGTCGCGCAGCTCTCCGGCCACCTGTTCGGGGAGCCGGTGGGCCACCCGCCCGGCCCGGAACCGGGGGGTGACCGGGCGGCGGCGGGCGAACGGCAGCCGGACCGGACCGGGCAGGTCGGCCAGCCGCTTGCGCCACCAGGCGAGTTCCGCCTCGACCACGGCCCGGTGCTCCGGGGAACGGGCGGCGGCGGCGACCGCGGGGAACTGCACCGGCTCGGGGAGGTTCTCACCCCGGTACGCCCGACCGATGTCGCGCTGGACCACCTCGATGGACCAGCCGTCGACCACGATGTGGTGCCCGACCAGGGCGAGCAGGCAGGTGTCCGCTCCGGTGACCAGCGCCTCCGCCCGGAACAGGGGGCCGGTGTCCAGCCGGAACGGGCGGCGCACCACCTCGGCCGCCCAGTCCTCGACGGTGGTGGTGGGGTCGGCCACCACCAGGCCGCCGCACTCCGGCGGGTCCGCGACCAGTTGAACCGGCCGGGCGGCGACCATTCCGACCCGGGTACGCAGGGCCGCGTGCCGCCCCAGCACGGTGGCGACCGCGCGGTCGAGACGATCCAGGTCAACCGGGCCACGCAGGCGCAGCAGCGCCGGGACGTGGTAGGCGGAGCAGTGCGGGTACATCTGGTGGAGCAGGAACAGCCCCTCCTGTTGGGGAGCCAGCGGAGCGCTGCGCCGGGCCCCGGTGGCGGGGCGGGCGGGTCGCGGCGGCGCGGCGGCGGCGGGCCGGACGTCCAGGACGGCGGCGAACCCGGCGACGGTGGATTCGGCCAGCACGTCCGCGACGGTGACGGCCCGTCCGGTCTCCCGGGCCGCCCGTTCGGCGACGACCATCGCGGACAGGGAGTGCCCGCCGTGCGCGGCGAACTCGCTGTCCGCGCTGAGGTCACGGGCCCCGAAGACCTCCGTCCAGAGCCGGGCGACGTAGCGTTCCCGGTCGGTCATCGGCGGCGTGGCGGATCCGGCGGGGGCGGGGTCGACCGGGGTCGCACGGCCGGCGCGGAGCAGGGCGGAAACGGCCGCCCGGTCGGCTTTGCCGCTGGCGTTGCGGGGCAGCGCCGCCAGCACCACCAAGTCGGCGGGTACGGCGGCGGCCGGCAGGACGTCGGCCAGGTCGGCACGCCAGGCAGCGGGGTCGGGTCGCCCGGTGACCACCGCCATGACAGCGTCGTCGCGGACCAGCGCCACCGCATCGGTGACCCCGGGCAGTCGGCGCAACGCGTGCTCGATCTCGCCCAGTTCGATCCGTACTCCCCGGATCTTCACCTGATGGTCCCGGCGGCCGTGGTACGCCAGGTTCCCGTCGGGAAGCCGCCGCACCAGGTCGCCGGTGCGGTATGCCCGCCCGCCCGGTCCGGCGCCGGCATCCGGCACGAACGCCAGGGCGGTCGCCGCCGGCCGCCCCAGATACCCCCAGGCCACCTGGGGGCCGGCGAGGAGCAGCTCCCCCAGTTCCTGGGGCCCCACCTCGCGCAGCGTCGGGTCGACCACCCGGGCGCGGACGCCGGGCAGGGGCCGGCCGATCACCGGCACGTCCACCTCGCCGACCCGGGCCACCACCGTGTCCACGGTGCACTCGGTCGGCCCGTAGACGTTGTACGCCGTCGTCCCGGCCCGCGCGGTCAGTTCCGCCCACAGTCCGTCCCCGATGGCCTCGCCGCCGACCAGGATGCGCAGGTCCCCGCACTGGTCCAGGTACGGCAGCAGCGCCCGCAGGTGGGTGGGGGTGATGTCGAGGTCGGTGACCCGCCGGGTGCGTAGCACCTCGGCGAACGCGGCCGGGTCGAGCCGGTCGGCCTCGCGGAGCAGGACCACGGTGTCCCCACGCAGCAGCCGCGACCACTGCTGGACCGAGGCGTCGAAGGAGAGTCCGGCGTTCCACGCCACCACGTCGTGTCCCGGCCCGGCCGCCCCGCAGGCGAGGAGTCCGCCCGCCAGCGCCAGGACCGCCCCGTGCGGCACCATCGCCCCCTTCGGACGACCGGTGGAACCGGAGGTGAACACCACGTACGCCAGGTCCGCGTCGGTGACCTCGGGCAGCCGGGCGAGCGCGGCGGCGTCGACGGTGACCTCCCCGCGCAACGCGTCGGCCAGATCCGGCACCACGACGTCCGGGCCGGTCGGGGTGCCCGGTTCGGTGATCAGCCGGGTGACGCCCGCCTCCGCCAGGACCGCCGCCTGGCGCCGGGCCGGATGCGACGGGTCCACCGGGACGTACGCCGCGCCCGCCCGCAGCACCCCGAACAGGGCCACCACCATGTCGACGGACCGGTCGAGGCGGAGGCCCACCACGTCGCCCCGGCCCACCCCGTACCCGGCCAGGGCGACGGCCACCGCGTCGACCCGGCGGCCGAGCTCGGCGTACGTGACAGCGTCGTCGGCGACGACCAGCGCCGTGCGGTCGGGGTGGGCGGCGACGACGCGGCCCAGGGCGGCGGGGATCCCGGCGGGGACGGCTTCCATCCGGCTCAGCCCACGAAGTCCAGGCTGACCTTGCCGGTCGTGACCCGCGCCCGCATGTCGGTCACGGCCTGCGCCACGTCCCTGAACGGGTACGACCGGCCCGTCTCGACGTCGAGCTGCCCCTTCTTGATCATGCCGAACAGTCCCACCATGGTCTCCGGGAACACCTCGTGCCGGTCGGAGACCAGGTTGTACGCCGAGAAGCCGGCGATGGTACGGGTGCCGGCCATCAGCGACTCGGGCCGGATCGGGGTGCCGGGCTCCCCTGAGGCCGCGCCGAAGATCACCATCCGCCCGCACGGCGCCAGCGCGGCGAGGGCCGAGTCGAGCTGTGGCCCGCCGTGCATCTCCAGAATCACGTCGACCATGCGACCCCCGTTCGCCTCGACCAGGGCCGCGCCGATGTCGCTGACGGTGGAGTCCACCGTCTCGTCGGCGCCCAGGGCGGCGGCGTGCGCGCGCTTCTCCGGGGTGGACGCCGCGCCGATCACCCGGCGGGCCCCCCACGCCTTGGCGAGCTGCACGGCGACCGACCCGACGCCGCCGGCGGCGGCCATCACCGCGACGGTGTCCCCACGGGTGATCCGGGCCATGGTCCGCAGGATGTGCCAGGCGGTGAACCCCTGGGTGGCCATCGCGAGGGCGGCCCGGTCGGAGACGAAATCGGGCACGTCGAGGAACTGTTCGGCGACGAAGACCTCCGCCCAGGCCCCCTGCCTGGCCCGGCCCAGCATCCGGCGGCCGTCGGCGGCGGTGCCCACTGCCTCGATCCCCGGGCGGTACGGCAGCGGCGGCTTGAGGGAGTAGGTCCCCTCGACGAGGTGGACGTCGGAGAAGTTGACGCCCGCGCTACGGACGCGGAGCAGGGTCTGGTTGCCGGCGGCGACCGGATCCGGCACGTCGTGGATCTCCAGGCCTCCGGGGCCGTGACCGGTCAACGAGATCGCGTGCAAGGTACTTCTCCTAATCGTTGTGGCGCGGGTCAGGTGTAGGCGCGGCGGGGCACGGCGGCCAGCACGTCGCGGACGGTGTGGAGCACTTCCTCCCGGGCGGTGTGGACGAAGAAGTGCCCGCCGGGGAAGAACCGTTCGACGGGCGGCGCGACGGTGTGGGTGCGCCACCCGTCGGCCTGGTAGTCGGTGACCGAGGTGTCGCTGACCCCGCGCAGCACCGTCACCGGGAGGTCCAGCGGCGGCAGCGGGTCCACGGTCCAGGTCTCCAGGACCTGGTAGTCGGCGCGCAGGATCGGGGTGAACATGGCCAGCAGATCGCGGCTGGCCAGCAGTTCCGGGGGCATCCCGCCGTAGTCGACGGTGCGTTGCAGCAGGGCGTCGTCGCTGAGCAGGTGCATCACGTCGGTGGGGTCCCGGCGGCAGGGGCTGCCGGCTCCGGAGACGATCAGAGCGGCCGGCGGAACGCCCTCCCGGCACAGCTCGCGGGCCAGTCCGAAGGCGACCGCCGCGCCCAGGCTGTGCCCGAACAGCACCACCGGTCGGGGTCGCAGCGCGGTGACCTGAGGGGTCAGCCCGCGCAGGATGCCGGTCATCGAGGTCAGCGCCGGTTTGCCGAACAGTTGCTCCCGGCCCGGGAGCAGGACGGCGGTGACCGTGGCCAGGCTCGCCAGGTCAGCGCCCCAGTCCCGGAACGGCGCAACGCCGCTGCCGGCGTACGGGACGACGACCAGCACCGGGCGATCGTCGGCGGGGCCCGGCGGGGGGACGAGACGGGCGGCACTCATCGTTGCGCTCCCGGGGACGAGGGGTGTCCGTTGCCGGCGCTCCGCTGGTCGACGCAGGCGATCCGGAACTCGGCGGTGTACCGGCGACCCGCCCCGTCGGTCAGCCAGAGCTGATCGGGGGCGGGCAGCATCTCCACGAAGGTGACCCGCCCCGTCGGATCGGCACGCCGCTGTCGCCGGATGTGCGTGAGCAGCACCTCCACCGACAGCGGGTTGTCGAAGTCCAGGTGGAACGGCTTGCGCTCGCCGCCGACGGTCACGAACACGTGCCGGGGCATGTCCCGGGCCGCGCCGGTGGCCCGCAGCTCGTCGTACGCCCGGTCGGTGCTCTGCCTCGCATTGGGCAGCTCGGGGTAGGGCAGGGTCCAGCTCTCCCGCTGCACCACCAGGTCGTCGATGCACAGCCGGGGGCGGTGGTCGGCGGCCGGCAGGACCCCGAACCGGGTGGCCGCCGCGTTGGCCAGCAGTTCACCGAAGACGGTGGGCACGTCGCCGGCGTACGACGGGTCGACCGACGAGGTGATGACGACCCGGTCGCCGACGCGGGTCGCGCGCAGCGCCGACACCGGGAGCAGCCGGGCGTCCCGGGGGTGGTACGGCGCGCCGGAGCCCAGCCCCAGGTAGGTGGCGGACGGCGACAGGTAGGCCGACGGCGGGACGGTCCGGGAGTTGATCTGCTCGTGGTCCAGCGGGTACAGCGGCGTCACCCGTTCGGCGGGGGCGCTGCGGTCCAGCATCGCGTGCCACCGGTCGCGGTCCGGGTGCCAGGCGTCGGCGGCCAACACGTCCATGGTGTTGTGGGCCGGGTGCAGTTCGCCGAGGACGGCCAGGAACCGCCCGTCGCGCAGGTCCGCCGCCGACCGGGCGGCGATCATCAGGTCGGGGCTGTACAGCCGGGTGCCGCGCCAGCCCACCACGTCGTGGGCGAAGGCCGACTCGACCAGGGGCCGCAGGACAGCCGCGTCGTGCCTGATCCGCCGCCGGCCCGGTTCTGCTCCGGCGACCAGGAGGGCGTGCCAGGTCCGGCGCAGCCGCTGCGCGACGGCGTCGGCCGGGGACGCGGCCCCCCACTCGGTCGTGGCTGCCACCGCCGTCAGGACCTCCGACAGCGGCACCCCCGCGCCGGGTGCCGGCTCGCGCTCGGCGATCAGGTCCGCGACGAACCGCTCGTACTCCTGGGCCACCACCCGGGTGAACCAGGCCGCGCTGAACAGCAACAGTTCCAGGGCGGGGCGGATCCGGTCCAGCACGTCGGCGCCGAGGCGGACCGGAAGGTCGCCGAGGCAGTCCTCGTAGGCCAGTCCCCGTCCGGCGTAGAAGCGGCCGGCGCCGCGCTGGGGGGCATGCCCGGTGATCCCGACGAACGACTGGTCGAGGCCGTCGAGGGCATCGGCGAGCCGGTCGGCGTCCCCGGCGGCGTCGGCGACCCGGTTCCGGGCCGCCACCAACTCGGCCAGGTCCGCCTGCGCCGCCACCCGGCGATCCGAATCGGCGACCCGGGCGAGTTGGCCGCGCAGGTGTGCCTCCGGGTCGACCCGCCGGGGCACCACCAGCCCGGCGGTGAGGACTCCCATCGCCCGCAGCCGGGTCAGGGCGGCGTCGACCTCCGGCGCGGGGTGGTCCGCGAGTTCGTCCAGCACGTCGGCGACGGTCCGGGTGCCGTCGCACACCTCGACGACCCGGCGCGGCAGCGCGGCCAGCCGCATCGGGGCGTTGTCGGCCAGCAGCACCCCGTCGGCGACGACGGCCACCCCGGCCGCCAGCCTCGGGATGGTCCACGGGTCGAGGCCGTGCCGGGTCTCGATCGCGGCGGCCACCGCCCGCAGCGCCCAGTGCTCGAAGAACACTCCACGTCGGTGCAGCCGGCCCGTCACCGGTCCGACGTCGGTGGCGCCGGTGGTGACCGATCCCCAGACGATCGGCCCGAAGAACCCGATGGTGTCGTTCTTCGCGCAGTACCGGGCCGCGTACGACCAGAGCCGACGCTGCGCCTCGCGGCGTCGCTGCGGTCGCGTGGAGTCGAGGTTGCGCCGCGCCTGCAGGAACATGTTCCGGTTCTGCCAGGTCAGTGCCTCGGCGAACAGCGGCTGCCGGACGATCTCGGCCAGGGCCCGTTCCCCGACGGCCCGCGCGGAGGCGTGGTCGGCACCCGGCTCGACGAGGAGCCAGTCCATCGGCATGCCGGCCACCCGGGCGAAGACCGACGGCAGCAGCGCCCAGTCCGGCCCGTACGGCAGCGGGCCGGCCGGTTCGTGCGGGGCGTGGTCGGCCACGGCGGTCACTGTGGCTCCAGTGCTCGGCGGAGGCTGAGCGGGCGCATGTCCACCCACACCTTCTCGATGTGGTCGAGGCACTCCCGGACTCGTCCGGTCACCCCGACCTCGCGCCACCCGGCCGGTACGTCCCGGTCCACCGGCCAGACGGAGTACTGCTCCTCGTGGTTGACCACGACGGCGTAGATGATGGTGTCGTCGTCCTCGTCAAAGAGCGCCATGAGTTTTCTCCTCCTCGATGTGGTCAGGCAGGTTCTCCATCTCCTCGCTGAACAGGGCGGCGAGTTTCTCGATGCCGGCCTGGTCGAAGTGCGCGGAGCTGTAGTTGACGGCGAACTGGAACCGGCCGTCCGCGACGCCGGTCTCCACGTCGATCAGCTGGTCGCGGCGGGTGGTCGGGTCGGCGATCAGCGCCGGCACCGGCACCACGCTCAACCCGTGCCGGTGGGAGCCGTCGCTGTCGGCCGACATGGTCCCGGTGTGGTTCAGCGCGATCTGCGGCAGCGGGACATCGGCCAGCGCCGACCGCGGTCCGGCGTCGCGGAGCAGCCCGAACGACGACACCGGGCGGGGCACCGACTCCACCAGCCGGCGCACCCGCCACCAGGTGTCGGAGAAGGACTCGGTGGGCCGGTAGGGCACGGTCGCCGGGTACAGCGCGGTGAACCACCCGACGGCGGCGCTGGTGTCCACCCCGCCCAGGGTGGTGTCCCGGCCGTGGGTCTCCACGAACAGGTACAGATCCTCCCCGGACCACCGGCTGTAGGCGCGGGAGAAGACGGCCAGAAGGGTGACCAGGACGGGGCTGGCGGTGCCGCCGGCCCGCAGCCGGTGCAGCGTGTCGGTGGCTGTCGGGGACACCTCCCCCTCGACGCTCCGGACCCCGGCCAGGGTGTTCTCTCCGCCCGACCCGGTGGTCGGGACCGGCCGGGGAGTGCCGATCGTCGACAGCCAGGCCGACTCCAACTCCCGCAGGGACCTGGTCTGCCCGGCCGCCGCGACGGCGTACTCGGGGTAGCCGGCCAGCGGCGTGTCCCGGGGCGGTTCGCCGGCGGCCAGGGCGGTGTAGTTGCCGAGGAAGTCCTGGATCACCAACCGCCACGAGTAGATGTCCATGACCAGGTGATGCACGGCGAAGTAGAGGGTGGTCTCCTCGTCGTCGAGCACCACCAGGCAGGACCAGAGCGGGCTGGTGGCCAGGTCGTGGCCGGAACGGTGGCCGGCAAGCAGCGACCGGTGGGTGGCCGCCCGGTCGTCGGGACGCCCCCGCAGGTCCACCACCTGGAGGGTCACCAGCGGGTCGGGGGCCGACTCGACCCACTGCCGCCATCCGTCGGTGGTGCGCCGGAACCGGGTCCGCAGGGCGCCGTGCCGGCGGGCGACGGCCTCCAGCGCCGCCCGTACGGTGTCCGGGTCGAGGGCCTGGGCCAACCGGATGCCCTGGGCCATGTCGAAGTGGGCCGGGTCGACGCCGGCGTGGTCCAGGAACAGCCGCTGGATCGGCAGCAACGGGACTTCACCCTCGTGGACCGGGGTCGCCACGGCCGTGTCGGGCTCCCGGGCGTCCACGTAAGCGGCCAGGTCAGCCACCGTCTGGTATGCGAACACGTCGCGCGGTTGCAGGTCGATGCCCTGCCCGGCGGCCCGGCCCTTGACCCGCAACCCGGCGATCGAGTCACCGCCGAGGTCGAAGAAGTTGTCCCGGACACCGACCACGTCGACCCCGAGGACCTCCCGCCACACCTCGGCCAGGATCCGCTCCGTCGGGGTGGACGGCTCGACGTGGCCGGTGACGGTGGGACGGCCGTCCACGGTGGCCGGCAGCGCCGCGCGGTCCAGCTTGCCGTTCGCGGTGACCGGCAGGGCGTCGATCTGGACCAGCATCGGCACGGCGTACGACGGCAGCAGTGCGCGCAGGTGGGCCCGTACCTGTTCGGTGTCCAGGGTCGCGGTCTGGGCGGTCACGAACCCCACCAGGTGTCCGTCGCGGACCGTGACCGCGGCGCCGGCCACGTCGGGGTGGACGAGGAGTGCCGCCTCCACTTCCTGCGGCTCGATCCGGTGCCCGTTGACCGACAGTTGCGCGTCGACCCGGCCGAGCAGGTGCAGCCGTCCCCGTCCGTCGATCGTGCCCAGGTCACCGGTGCGGTACGCCCGCGCGCCGGCACGGCCGGGGCGGGCGTCGGGGACGAACCGCAGGGCGGTGCGGGCCGGATCCCGGTCGTACCCGCGGGCGAGCGTAGGGCCGCTGAGCCACACCTCGCCCCGGGCCCCCACCGGGGCCGGCCGGCCGGTCCCGTCCACGAGGAGCGCGTCCACCCCCGGGTACGTGGCGTCCAGCCAGAGCGTCTCGGCCTGGCCGGCGACGGTGCCCAGGACCGCGTACGCGCTGTCGATGCTGGTCTCGGTGATGCCGTACGCGTTGACCACCCGGGTCCGCGCGCCGGCGACCTCGGCAAGGCGGACGTAGTCGCGGGCGAACCAGGACTCCCCGCCGATCAGGACGGTGCTGAGCTGGTCGAGGCGCTGCCCGGACAGCTCCACCTCGTCCATCAGGGGACGCAGCAGGCTGGGCGGAATGTCCACGACGTCTACCTGCTCGTCGAGGATCAGGTCGAGCAGCGCCGCCGGGTCCTCCCCGGCCGCCCGGGGGGCCACGACCACCGTCCGGCCGGCGCACAGCGCCCGGAGCACCTCGCCGATCGCCACGTCGAAGGCCGGGTTGGCCAGATGCAGGTGGTTGCGGGTACGGGCGGCGAACGAGTGCGCCGTCTCCCACCCCGCCACCGCTGCGGCGAGGGCACCGTGCTCGACGACGACCGGCTTGGATCGCCCGGTGGTCCCCGAGGTGAAGATCGTGTACGCCGCGTCGGTGCGGCCCGCCTCCACCGGCTCCTGGGCGTCGACGCCGTCGGCGGCGGCGAGGAGATCGGTCAGGGACAGCACCGGGGCGTCGGTGGCCACGACGGCCGGATCGTCGGTGAGGACCACGGTGAGGTCGACCTGGGCCAGCAGCGCGGTGGTCCGGGCCGCCGGCCAGGCCGGATCCAGCGGCACGAACTGGCCCCCGGCGAACCACACCGCCAGGGTCGCCGCGACCCGGTCGACGCCACGATCGGCGAGCAGGGCGACCGTCCCGCCGGGGACGACACCGTGCCGGCGCAGCCGACCGGCCCCCCGCTCGGCGGAGTGGAGCAGCGCCGCGTAGCTCACCCGGCGGGGACCGTCGACCACGGCCACCGCGTCGGGGGACGCCGCCGCCATGGCCCGGAACACCGCCGGCACCAGCTGCGGCTCCGCGACAGCCGGCGACCCGCCGGTCAGCGGCGCCGCCGCCGGCACCGCCGCCAGCAGGTCGGCCACCCCGGACGCGCTGCCGTCGGCCAGCGCCCGGAGGACCGCGACGAACCCGTCGAGCATCGCCTGGGCCGCCGGTGCCGAGACCTTGGCGTCGTCATGGAACAGCTCGACCACCGTCTCCGTCCCGCCCGCCACGCTGAGCACGAGCGGGTGGGCGAGTTCCTCCCGGGAGGTGGCCGCGACGATGTCCACCGGAGGGCGCCGGTCACCGAACCTGTCGTCGGTGATCAGCGGGTAGTTCTCGACCACCACGATGGTCTCGAAGAGGCTCCGGTGTCGGGGCACCTCGGCCACCGAGCGGATGTCGCGCAGCGACGCCTCCTCGTACGCCCGGCTGGCCAGGAAACGCCGCTGAAGGTCCTGCAACCAGCTCGCCACCGGCACCCGTCGGGGCAGCCGGGCCCGTACCGGGAGGGTGTTGATGAACAGGCCGACCATCGTCTCCGCCCCGGGCACGGCCGCCGGCCGCCCGGAGACGGTGGCGCCGAACAACACGTCGTCGCGGCCGCTGAACCGGGCCAGGACGACCGTCCAGGCGGCCTGGATCAGGGTGTTGAGGGTGACTCGTTCCTGCTTGGCCCGCTGGACGAGCCGGGTCGACTCCACGGCCGGCAGGGTCGCGGCGAGGACCTGGCGGCCCCGGTCGACCGCCCCGGGCGCCGGCGCCGGCAGGGGTGTCGGCTCGGTGAACCCCCGCAGCGCCCGCCGCCAGTGTTCCAGCACCTGCCCCCGGTCCCGCCCGGCGGTCCACCGCAGGTAGTCGCGGTAGTCGGCGGTCGGGAGGAGATCGATCGGGGCTCCGGCGCACCGTTGGCCGTACGCCACGAAGACGTCACTGACCACGATCGGGATGGACCAGCCGTCGATCATGATGTGGTGCGAGGTCCACACCATCTCCCACGTGCCGTCGGCGCGTTCGAGGAGTCGCACCCGGTGCAGGGGCGCACGTTCCAGGTCGAACCCGGCGTCCAGGTCCCGCCGGAGGTGCTCGTCGAGGGCGTCGTCGTCGTGCACCCCGTCGACGACCTCGAGCAGGTCGAACGGCTGGCGGTACACGGCCTGCACCGCAGCGGTCAGCCCGGTGTACGCCACGCAGGCCCGCAGCGCCTGATGCTTGGCGGCGACCGCGGTCCACGCCGACCGCAGCGCATCGGAGTCCACCGCCCCGCGCAGGGTGTAGCGGACCTGGCTCAGGTACGCACGGGCGTCTCCGGCGTCGAGAGACTCCAGCAGCATCCCCTCCTGTAGCGGGGTCAGCGGGTAGATCGCCTCAACCAGGCTCGGGCCGCTCATCGGGAACGCTCCTCTCCGTTGCTACTCAGCCGCGCGATCAGGGCACGGGCGGTCTCCTCGTCGAGGCCAGCCAGGCTGACGTCGACGCCGTCGAGCGACGCGACGGGGTGGGCCGCCCGCTCCGGCTCGCCGGCCGGGTCGACGATCCCGCCGGCGTTCGGGTGCACCCCGCCGCCGGTCCGGGCGGACCGGTCCGCCGGGTCGGAACCGGCCGGGACGTCCGCCCCAGCCGATCCGGCCCGTCCACCGTCGGCCGGGCCCGGCCCGTCAGGCCCGGCCGCCGGCTCCCCGGGCGCGGCGATGGTGGTCGCCCCCGCAGCCACCTCCGCCAGGGTCTGCGGGCCGAGCATGTCGGCGATCGCGACCTGGAGTCCCCGCGCCTTGACCCGGGCGACCGTCCGCAACGCGGTGATCGAGTCCCCACCGAGGTCGAGGAAGTTGTCGTGGACGCCGATCCGGTCAGCGCCGAGGACCTCCCGCCACACGTCGGCCAGGGTCCGTTCGGCGGCGCTGGACGCCGCGACGAACTCCGCCGTCGACACGTCCTGGGTGAACACCACGTCCGGCAACCGCCCCCGGTCGACCTTGCCGTTGGCGTTCAACGGCAGGTCGTCGGCACGGACCAGGCGGGGTACCAGGTGACCCGGGAGCAGATCCCGCAGCCGTCCCCGCAGGTCGGCGAGGTCGATCTCGTCCTGCTTCGGGACGACGAACGCCACGAGCTGGCCGTGTCGTACCGCGACCGCCACCCGGGCGACCTCGGCGAGCCCGGCCAGCACCGCCTCGATCTCCCCCGGTTCGATCCGGTACCCGTTGAGCTTGACCTGGTCGTCGACGCGACCGGCGAAGTGGAGCACCCCGTCGGCCCGCCGGTGGGCCCGGTCCCCGGTGCGGTACATCCGCGATCCCGGTGCCCCGAACGGGTCGGGGACGAACCGCAGGGCGGTCCGCGCCGGGTCGCCGAGGTAGCCACGGGCCAGTCCGGCGCCGCCGATGAAGACCTCACCGACCATCTCGTCGGGCACCTGCCGCAGCCCCGCCCCGATGACGTGGGCGGCCTCACCGGGCAGCGCCCGACCGACCGGCACCACCGTCGGGTCGAGGTCGTCCGGGGTCACCGGGTGGACGGTGGACCAGATGGTGGTCTCGGTCGGCCCGTACCAGTTGTGCACCGCCCCGGCCCGGTCCAGCAGCGACCGCCCCAGCCGGGCGGTCAACGCCTCGCCGCCGGTCCACGCCTCGATCCCGCGCAGGTCGGCGTCCCCGGCGAGCAGTTCGGTCCAGAGCGAGGGCGTGGCCTGGACCATGGTCACCCCGGCACGACGCACCACCGTGGCGAACTCGTCCGGGTCGAAACGCCCGCCCCGGTCGAAGACCACCACCCCGGCCCCGTGGGCCAGCGGGATCAGCAGTTCCGCGACGGAGATGTCGAACGACGCGTTGGTGGCGGCCAGCATGACCGCCCCCGGGGCGTACCGGTCGCCGATCGCGACGTCGAACGCGGTCAACGCGCCGTGCGGGATCATGACGCCCTTCGGCTCCCCGGTCGAACCGGAGGTGAACATCAGGTACGCCAGCTCCCCCGGGTGTGTGGCGACCGGAGGCCCCGCCGGCGTGGAATGTGCCGCCAGGTCGTCGACGTCGAGGACCGGGATCTCCGGGGCCAGGCGGGACCGGGTGGGGGTGGCCGCGACCACGTACCGCAGGGCCGCCCGGTCGCGGATCACCCGCTGGCGGGCCGCCGGCAGGTCGGGGTCGACCGGGACGTACACCGCGCCGACGCAGAGGACGGCGAGGATGGTCACCACCAACCGGTGGTCGCGCGGCAGGCAGACCCCGACGGTGTCGCCCCGCTCCACGCCGGCCGTCCGCAGCCCACCGGCGGCCCGCCCGACCACGTCGGCCAGTTGCCGGTAGGTGAGCACCGCGCCACCGGCGTCGCGCACCGCGACCCGGTCCGGCCAACGGGCCGCCCGGTCGATGACGGTCTCGTGCAGCCCGGGGAGGGTGCCCGGATCCGGCGCCGGGGTGGCGGTCGAGGTGTCCCCCGTCGACCACGCCACGTCGGTCGCCGGCAGGCTCGGGTCGGCGGCCATCGCGGTGAGCACGGCGCGGTAGCAGGAGAGCAGGGACTCCACGGCGGCGTCGGTGAAGTGCTGCGGGGAGGCCATCAGGATGAGGACCAGGTGGTCGCTGTCGTCGGCGGCACCGTGGTCGAACGACACGTACAGGGGGTAGTTGGTGGGGGCCTCCTCCTCCAGGTGCCCCACCCGGCGGACGTCGCCGCCGCTGCTCACCCGCTTCATCGCGTGGAACCGGGTGTAGTTGAACGCGGTCGTCATCAGCTGCTGCCGGCCGAACGCCAGTTCCGTCGCCACCCCCGGGTAGGTACGGAAGCGCAGCAGCCGGCTCTCCTCGACCAGGCAGGCCCGGGCCAGGTCCGCGAGGGTGCGCCCGCCGACGCCGACGGTCAGCGGCAGGGTGTTCAGGTACAGGCCCCGGGTCTGGGTGCTGCCGGCCGTCTCCGGCCGACCGTTGGTCACCATCCCCAGGGTGACCACGTCCGCGTTGGACAGGACGGACATCACCACCGCGTGCGCCGCCAGCAGCAGGCTCTTCATCGGCAGGCGCAGCCGGACCGTCGCCGCCTCCAGCCCACGTTGCACCTCGGGGTCGAGCGGCAGCAGGGCCCGCTGCCGGTGTCCGGGCGCGCCGCCCTCGGCCCGGGTCGGGATCCGCACCGGCCGGGCCCGGGCGATGACGTCCCGGAACAGCTCGACCGCCGCCGGGTCGGCCAGGGTGCGCCGCTCCCGCCAGACGTGGTCGCCGAACGAGTCCGGCGGCGGGACGAGCCGGGCGAGTGGCCGGTTGTCCCGGGCGGCGGCGCACACCCGGTCGTACTCCTCCAGGACCTCGGTGAGGGTGGAGGTGAAGCTCCAGCCGTCCAGGATGGCGTGGCACTCCACCGCGCTGAACCAGAACTCCGTGTCGGAGACGCGGTGGGCGGTGAACCGGACCAGGGGCGGGCGGGTCAGGTCGAACGGCTGGCGGCGCTGCTCGGCCATCCATTCCCGCAGGTCCCCTTGGACCTCGGCGTCGTCCCGGTCCCGCCAGTCGACCACGGGCAGGTCGACGCCGACGTGCCGCCAGACCAGTTGCAGCGGCTCGGAACAGGTGGCGAGGTCGAAACCGCTGCGCAGCACCGGATGCCGCTGGACGACCCGGTCGAACGCCTGCCGCAGCAGCTCACCGTCGAAGACGGCGCACCGCACCCGGGTGGTGGTGACGTTCAGGTAGCTGTTCTGGTCCAGCTGGTGAAAGAGCATCCCCTGCTGCAACAGGGTCAGCGGGTACGCGTCCTCCACCCCGGCGGGCAGCCGGTCGGCGTCTGCGGGAGCGAGCAGGTGCCGGTGGTCCGCCCGGCCGACCGGGGCGTCCGGCGCGGTCCCGGCCTCCGTCGGCTCCGCCGCCGTCGTGCCGGGGACGGCCGCGATCACGTCCCGGATCGACTGGTGGTCGAAGATGTCGGCGACGGTGACCGGCAGCCCCCGGGCGGACATCGCCGTGGCCGCCTGGACCGCCAGGATGGAGTCCCCGCCGAGGGCGAAGAAGTTGTCGGTCACCCGGACGTCGGCGACGCCGAGGAGGTCCTGCCAGACCGCGACCGCCGCCCGTTCCCGGTCGTCGACGGGGTGCCCGCCGTCGGCCGGACCGGACCGCTGAGGTGCCAGGTCCGCGGCCAGGGCCAGCAGGGCCCGCCGGTCGAGCTTGCCGTTGACGGTGCGGGGCAGCCGGTCGAGCCGGTGCACCCGGGGAACCATGTGGTCGGGGAGCCGGACGGCGACGAAGGCGCGGATCTGATCCGGGTCGGCCGCCGGGCCGGCCTGCACGAAGCCGATCAACCCGACGCCGGCACGGCCGACCTGGGCGGCTGTCACGGCGGCGTCCGTCACGTCCGGGTGGGCGAGCAGGGCGTATTCGACCTCGGCGGGTTCGATCCGGAATCCGCGTACCTTGAGCTGCTCGTCGACGCGCCCGAGGTAGTCGAGGTCGCCGTCGGCACGCTCACGGACCCGGTCGCCGGTGCGGTACATCCGGCCACCGCCACCGGTGAGGTCGGGGACGAACCGCAGGGCGGTACGGGCCGGGGAGCCGGCGTACCCGAGGCTCACCCCTGCTCCCGCGACCATGAGTTCCCCGGCGAACCCGACGGGCTGGCGGTTGAGGTCGGTGTCGACCACCACCGTGGTGAGGGTGGGCAGCGGTCGGCCGATCGGGCTCGCGACGCCGATGTCGGCGCGGGTGATGTCCCGCCACGTCACGTGCACGGTCGTCTCGGTGATGCCGTACATGTTGACCATGCGGGGGGTCCGGTCACCGGACCGTTCGAACCAGCCCGCCAGGGTGGCCGGCCGCAACGCCTCGCCGCCGAACACCACCAGCCTCAGCGAGTCCGGCGTCCCGGGACCGTTCTCGGTGACGGCCTGGGTCAGCGACCCGAACGCGGTCGGCGTCTGGTTGACGACGGTGACCCGTTCGTCGTGGAGCAGTTGGAGGAAGCGCTGCGGCGTCCGGGCGGTGTCCCGGTCGACCAGGACGACGGTGGCGCCGTCGACCAGCGGCGCCCAGATCTCCCACACCGAGAAGTCGAACGCGACCGAGTGGAACACGCTCCACCGGTCGTCGGGGCGCAGGTCGAGCAGGTCCCGGGCCCCGTCGATCAGGGAGCCGAGGTTGGCGTGGGTGACAGCGACACCCTTCGGGGCGCCGGTCGAACCGGAGGTGTAGATCCGGTACAGCGGGGCGGACCACGGGATCGGCGCCCGATCCGGTCCGGTGTCCGGTCGCGCTGCCCGCCGGCAGTCGTCGACGTCCACGACCGGCCGGCCGGACGGCACCTCGGAGGTGCGCGCATCGGCGATCACGGTGTCGACGCCCGCCTGGTCGAGGATCTGGCGGATCCGGTCCCGGGGGTGCTCGGCGTCCAGCGGGACGTAGGTGCGGCCCGCCTTCGCCGCCGCGAGGATGGCGGCGAGCATCCCCGGGGTGCGGCCGGTGAGGATGGCGACCGGTGGGGCGTCCGGGCCGGTCGGGCCCAGCCGGGCCGCGATCCGGTCCGCCCAGGCGTCCAGTTCGCCGTAGGTGGTCCCGTCGGCGACCGCGATCCGGCCGGGGTGGCGGGCGGCGGTCTCCTCGAACCAGCCGACCACGCCCCGGTTGCCTCGTCCGGTCCACCCGGGGGCGACGGCCGGGCGGCGGTCGTCGAGGAGGACCGCCGACAGGGCGGCCTGCGGTCGGGCCACCACCGCGGTCAGCGCCCGCCGGTAGCTGTCCAGCAGGGAGCGGGCGATGTCGTCGGGGTACGCCGCGACGTCGTGCTCCAGCCACAGCCGGGAGCCGGCCCCGACGTCCTCCACCTGCAGGGTCAGGTCGAACTTCGCGGTGCCCAGGTCGACGTCGAGCCGTTCCACCACCAGCCCGGCCACCTGGGTCGCCTCCCGCTCCTGGGTGCGGTGGTGGCTGAACACCGCCCGGACCAGCGTCCGGTCGCCGCCCCGGACCCCTCCGGCGAGGTGATCGGCCACCTCGTCGAACGGGGTGTCCCGGTGGGCGATCGCCTGGATCAGCGCCCGCTGCTCGGCACGCAGCAGGTCGGCGACGGTGATCGTCGCCCGGGTCGGGTTGCGCAGGCAGACCAGGTTGACGAAGTTCCCCAGTTCCCCGGCGTCCTGCTTGGCGCGGAGGCTGACCGGGAGGCCGACGAGGATGTCGTCGTGGCTGTACAGGGCCCGCAGGACGAGCCGGTACGCGGCGGCGAAAACCGCCGGCCTGGTCACCCCGTACCGCCGGACGAGGGCGTCGATCCCCTCGTTCAGGTCGGCGTCGAGGCGGTGGCCGACGCGCCGGCCACGGCGGGGACCGGCCGGGCGGGCGCCGACCGTGGGCGGGTCCACCGGCTCGACCCCGTCCAGGCTGGCCCGCCACCAGGCCGCGCTCTCGGGCGACCGGGGCATCGGCGGGTGCTGGCGGGGCACGACCGGCGCGGGGCGCTGCGGGGCGCCCGCGTACCCGGCGAACAACTCGGTGAGCAGGGTGTCCAGCGCGGCGCCGTCGACCACGATGTGGTGGGCGGTCAGCAGCGCGACGGTACGGGTGCCGTCACCGGCCAACCGCAGCCGGGCCAGCGGGGCGGTACGCAGATCGAACGGTTCCGCCGCCGCTGCGGACAACCAGGTGTCCAGGTCCGGTGGGGTCTCGACGACCGGAGCCGGGGGGTGCGCCTGCGGCGTCGTCTCGGCGTACGCCGTGCCGTCGTTGTCGGCGAACCGGGTGCGCAGCGTGGGGTGTCGGGCGACGAGCCCGGCGAACACGGCGGCGAGCCGACCCGGGTCCAGGTCGCCCCGGATGGCGACGGCGGCGGCGACGATGTACTCGGGGCTGCCCGGGTGCAGCCGGTCGAGGAACCACAGCCCGGCCTCGCTGGGCTCCAGTGCCCGCCGGTCAGCGCCCGCCCCGGTGCCGGGGGCCCGCTCCGCCACCGCCGGCGCGGGCGTGAGCCCGGCGGCGGCCAACCGGCGCTGGAACTCGGCCATCCGCTCCGGATCGTTGAGTTGCAACGTCATTGCGGGCTGCCTCCGAATACCTCCAGCGCGATGCCCGCTGTCGGCGCGGCGCTGTCGCCGGCGATGGCCCGGATCTCGTCCGCCATCGCCGTGACCGTCCGTACCTCGAACGCCCGCGCGATCGGGAAGTCGATGCTGAAGATGCGCTCGATGGTCTCCACCACGTGCAGGAGCGCGATCGAGTGTCCACCGGCCTCGAAGAAGTCGGTGGTGGCCGACGGGACCGGGGCGTGCAGGTGCGCCTGCCACACCGCGGCGACCAGCCGGACGACCGGGTCGTCGCCCAGCGCGGCGGTCCGGTCGGGCTCGGCGGCGTCGCCCCCGAGCCGGCCCAGCAACGCCTGCCGGTCGATCTTGCCGTTCTCCGACACCGGCAGGGCCGGGACCGGCACGACGACCGGCACGGCCTGCGGGATGAGCCGGGACTCGGCCCAGGACCGCACCTGGACGGCCAGGTCACCGGGTTCGGCGGCCGGATCGCGGGCGACCACGGCGGCGGCCAGCCGCGCCGTCCCGCCCGCGCCGACGAGGACGACCGCCGCCGCCTCGACCCCGGGGTGGGCGGTCAGGCACGCCTGCACCTCCCCCAGTTCGATCCGTACCCCGCGCACCTTCACCTGGTCGTCGCGGCGCCCGAGGAAGATCAGAACGCCGTCGGCACGACGACGAACCCGGTCACCGGTGCGGTACATCCGGGCCCCGGCGCCCTCCGGGTCGGGCAGGAACCGCAGGGCGGTGTCCCGGGGGGCGTCGATGTAGCCCCGGGCGACCAGGGGCCCGGCCACGTACGCCTCGCCCTCGGTGACCGGACGGGCGTCGTCGTCCAGGACGTGCAGCCGGCTCGGTGCGAGGGCCACCCCGACCAGCGCCGATCCGGGTTCGGCATCGGCCTGGACACCGGCGCAGATGATCGTCGTCTCGGCCGGGCCGTAGAACACGCTGGGCCGGGCGCCGGCCGCGCCGAGCGCGGACAGGAGTTCGGCCGACACCGGCTCGCCACCGGTGCCGACGACGACATCGCGTACGGCGTCGGCGTCCAGGCGGAGCACCTCCTGCCAGAGGCTGGGGGTGGCGAAGGCCGCCGTGGGCCAGCCATGACCGTGAGCGGTCGCGAACGCCCGTACCACCGAGGCCGGGTCGAAGGTGACCGACTCGGGCGGGTAGACGACCGGGCCGCCGCGCAGGGCCGGCCAGCACAGTTCCAGCACGCTCGCGTCGAAGGTGGGCGCGGCGAGCCCGACCATGCACCGTGCTCCCGCCCATGGGCCGAAGGCGTCGAAGGCGTCGAGGAACGCGACGAGTTGGCCGTGCTCCACCACGACGCCCTTCGGCTCCCCGGTCGACCCGGACGTGTGGATGATGTAGGCCGCCTCGGATGGCAGCGGACGGTAACCGGAAGCATCGGTGGACCCGGCCCCGACGTGGTCCGACGGGCCGGCGGGGGCACCGAGCGGCCAGGCGATCCGGGTCAACCCCGCCCCGCCGGTAGCGCCGTCCGTAGCGGGGACGTCGCCGGGGTTCCGGTCGGCGACCAACCATCCGGCGGCGCTGACCGAGGCGATCCGGCGCACCCGGTCCACCGGTGGGGTCGGGCCGAGCGGCACGTACACCGCGCCGAGCCGCCACAGCGCGTACGCCACCACCAGCGTGTCCAGCCGGGTCGCCAGCGACACCAGCACCCGGTCGCCGCGTTCGACACCCGATGCCCACAGCCCGGCCGCCACCCCGCTCACCTGCCGGTCCAGCTCCGCGAAGTCGTACACCCGCTCGCCCTGCACGACGGCCGGCCCGCCCGGCTGCCGCGCCACCCGGTCGGCCAACCGGTCGACCACCCCGGCCGTGGCGCCGGCCCGCCCGACGTGAGTCTCGTCGCCCGGATCTTCGCCCGGGTCGTCGCCCAGCTCCGCCACCAGCAGGTCCACCAGGTCGGCGGCCCGACGCCGGCCGACCTGGCCGGAGTCGAACCGGACGGCCAGGGTGTGCGCCCGGCCGTTGGCGGTGACGGTGAGCACCAGCGGCGCCGGCAGGCCGAGCGAGGTCGGCTCGAACCAGTCCACCCGCAGTCCGCCCACGCTCGCGGCCTCGTGGCCCTGCTCCCAGCCCACCATCGTCCGGAACACCGGGACGGCCCGGTCCGGCCGCCGGTCGGCGAGCGCCGTCACCCGGTCGAAGGGCACGAACCGGTACGCGTACGCCACGGTCAGGCTCTCCTGCACCCGGGCGAGGTGCTCCGCGCGGGTGCCGCCGGCCGGCACGGCACGGACGGCTGCCGTGTTGAGGAACGGTCCCGGGATGCCGGCGCCCGTCGCGTCGCGCAGCGACACCGGCAGCCCGACGGCGAAGCCGGTGGAGCCGCTCCACCGGGCCAGCGCCCGCTGCCAGGCGGCCATCACCACCGAGTACGGGGTGACGCCGTGGCGCCGGGCCACCGCGTCCGCGAGATGCGCGTCGACCGGCACCGTGAGCCGCCGGGCCGCCGTGTCCCCCGGGTCCGGGTCGGCGGCCGACAGGTCGAGGTCGACCGTGCCGGCCAGCGCCCGTACGGCGTCGGGCAGCCGGTCGGCCGCCCGGCGGGTTCCCTCCTGCGCCCAGGCGGCGTCCGGGTACTGGATCGCCGGATCCCGCTGGGCCGGCTCGCCCCGCCGGGCGCGCCGGTAGTTGTCGAGGAGTTCCCGGACCAGGATGCCGACCGAGTCGCCGTCCACCGCGATGTGGTGCACCGCCAGGTGCAGAACGTGCTCACCGTCGTCGAGCACGGTCAGGTACGGCCGGAACCACGACTCCCGCAGGTCGAACGAACGCCGGATCTCCGCGGCCACGGCCCGGTCGGCGCCGGCCGTGTCCCCGGCGGTCCGGAGGGCGAGGTGACCGGCGAGGACGTCCTCGTCGACACCGTGTACCTCGGCGCGGACCCCGTCGCCCCACCCGACGATCCGGCTACGGAGCACTCCGTGCCGTTCGAGCAGCGCGGTCAGGGCGGCGCGCAGCGCGTCCACGTCGAGCGGGCCGGCCAGACGCAACGGGATCGGCACGACCTGGGCGGCCGGGCCCTGGAACCGGGCGGCGAACCAGAACCGCTGCTGGGTGGGGGTCAGCGCCGTCCGGTCGCCCGGCTGTGGCCGGCGGGGCACCGGCGGGCCGTCGCCGGTGTCGTCCGGCCCGGCCTCCGGTAGCGCGCTGATCGCCGCGGCCAGCCGGGCCGGCGTCGGATTGGCGAAGACCGTGGCCAGGTCGACATCACGGTGGAATGCCTCGGCGCACCGGGCGGCGAGCTGCGCCGCGCTCAGCGAGTCCCCGCCGCAGGCGAAGAAGTCGCTGTCCACCTCGACGGTGGTGGCCAACAGCTCCCCGGCCAGGGCGGCCACCATCGCGGCGCCGCCACCGGCGGGCGCGGGGGCGGAGACGGCGGAGGCGGGCGCGGCCGGATCGGTGGTGCGCTCCCGCAGGGCCTGACGGTCGGGTTTCTCCCCGGCGCTCCTGGGCAGGTGGTCCAGGACGTGCACCCGGCGGGGCGCGCCGACCTGCGGCAGCCGGCCGGACGCCGTGGCACGCAGCTCGGCCTCACCGACGGCGCGGCCCGGGCGGAGCACCACCCAACCCACGAAGTGCCGGTCCGGGCCGTCGGTGACCGTGGCCACCGCCTCGGCGACGTCGGGGTGGGCGCGCAACGCGGCCTCGACGTCACCGAGCTCGATCCGGACCCCCCGGACCTTCACCTGGTCGTCGGCGCGACGCAGGAACTCCAGTCCGCCGTCGGCCGGCGAGTGGCGGACCAGGTCGCCGGTCCGGTACAGCCGTTCCCCCGGTCGCGTCGGGTGCGGTACGAAGGCCAACGCGGTCGCCCGGGGATCGGCGAGGTAGCCGGTGGCGAGCGGCCCTCCGGCGAGCAGCTCGCCGACCTCCCCGGGGGCGACCGGGTCGAGCCGGGCGTCGACGACGAGGACGTCGTGGCCGGGTACGGCCGCGCCGATCGACGGGTACGCCGGCACCGCACCGCCCGCGGTGACAGACACCGTGCCGACCGTCGCGGTGATCACCGATTCCGTCGGACCGTACGCGTTGAGCAGGGCGATGCGCCGCGGGGCCGACGTCGCCCACCGGGCGACCGCCTCGGGGGTGAGGGCGTCCCCGCCGGCCAGGACGATACGCAGGGCACTGCCGGCGAGGTCCGCCCAGGTGGCCTGCGGTGCGCCCGTGAACTGGACGAACCACGGCGTGGGCAGGTTCGCCACGGTCACCTCGGTCTGCCGGGAGATCCGACCGAAGTGGGCGGGATCCCACGGCTGCTCGCCCCGCAGGACCAGGGTGGCACCGGCCAGGAGGGGCACGATGACCTGCTCGATGGCCGCGTCGAAGCCGTGCTCGGCGAACTGGAGGTACCGGTCGGCGGGGCGGACGGCGAGCCGCTCGACCATGCCCCGGGCGTGCCGGAGAAGGGTGTCGGTCGCGACGTGGACGCCGCGCGGCACCCCGGTGCTCCCCGAGGTGAAGATCAGGTATCCGGGGGCGGTCCGCAGCTCCGGACCGGGTCGGCCCGGCAGCGGGCGAACCGTCAACCCGGCGCCGCCCACGTCGGTGACCTCCCAGGTGGCCGCCGCCTGCTCGACGACGGCGGCGCGGCGCGGACCGGGCAGCCGCCGCGACAGCGGCACGTACACCGTGTCGGCGGCCAGGCACGCCAGCAGCCCGATCAGGGCCGGCACGCCCCGCGTGGTGTCCACCACCACCCGGTCGCCGGGGCGCGCCCCGGCCGCCCGCAGCCGACCGGTGAGGTCGTCGACCGCGTCCCGCAGGTCCTGCCGGGTCAGCGTCCCGGTCTCCCCGTCGACGGCCGTGCGGGTCGGGTCGGCCGCCACGTGCCCGCGCAGGACGTCGAGCAGTTCCGCCCCCCCGGCGGGGTCGGCCGCCGGCCGTTCGGAGCTGGTCGGCGCCACGTCGGACGTCCCGGGCCCGGGCAGCTCCGCAACGGATCGGCCCAGGTCGGACGGGACGGGGTGTGCGGGGGGCGGGGTCGAACCGACCAACTCGGCCAGCTGGGCATGGAAGGCCCGGGCCAGCCGGGCGATCGTGGCGGGACGGTACAGGGTCGGGTCGAAGACGAGTTTGGTGTGATAGCGCCGGCTGTCGTCGGCGATCTCCAGGACGACCGGCATCTCGGCCGCACCCGGAGAGGGGGGTCGCGGGACGAGATCCATCAGACGCGGGTCGACGGAGAACTTGTTGAAGCACACGCCCAGACCGGCGGACGGGCCGGCCGACGGGCCGTAGACGCCTCGCCGGACCGCCTCCAGGGGTGCCTGGGTGGTCCCGAGTGCCCTCGCCACCGCCGCCGCGCAGGCCGCCACCGTGTCCCCGGCAGGAGCGAGCAGGTCGACGGTGACCCGGACCAGAGCGGTGTTGACGAACAGCCCCACTATCCGGGCCACGTCCTCGTGGTCGCGCACCGAGACCGGCATGCCCAGGACAAGGTCGGTGCGGCCCGTCCAGGCCGCCACCACCCGGGCCCACGCGGCGAAGAGAAGCACCGTGTCGGTGGTCCGGCGGGCCTGCGCGGCTGCCCGCACCGCGTCGTGCAGCTCCGCCGGGAGCGCGACGTCGTGCTCGAAGGCGTCCGCCGGCACACCGACCTGCGGCGCCGCGGGCCCATCGGCCGGCGCGGGGTCGGCCGGAACCTCGACGAGGTCGGCCGGGATCCGTACGGGGTGGGGGGCGTCGCCGAGCGCCGCCACGGCCCGGTCGACCTCGGCGCGCAGCGCGGCACGTTGCTCCGCCGAGTCGCGCCAGACCGCGTAGTCGGGGTAGTCCATCCGCGTCGACGTGGGCCGGCCCGTGCTCAGCGTCTCCGCCAGGAGGGAAAGGGAGTGCCCGTCGCAGGTGAGGTGGTGCACGGAGATCAGCAGACGGCCCTTTCCGTCCGGCAGTCGCAGGTGGGTGAAGCGGATCAGCGGCTCGTGTTCCAGGTCGAACCGGTACCGGGCGGCCTCGGCACGGTGCCGGGCCAGCTCGGCCTGCGCCGCCACCGCCGAGAGGCCGCCCAGATCGACGTGGGACACCGGAATGTCGGCGGCGGGACGCAGCCGGATCGAGGGTGCCCCCGCCTCGACCACGACGGCGCTGCGCAGGGCCGCGTGCTGGTCGACCAGGGTGTGGCAGGCCGCCGCGATCACGTCCCGGTCCGGCCAGACCTCGATCTCCGTACTGAGCGTGAAGACCGGCTGCGGGCCGGCCAGCCGGTCGGCGAACCAGAGCCGCCGCTGCGCCTCCGTCATCGGCAGCAGGTCCGGATACTCGGAGAGCGGCGCCGGCCGCGACGGGGCCGGCGCCATGAACGACCGGCGTCCGGCGAGGATCTGGGCCCGCAGCTCCGCCCGGGTGGGCCGGTCCCCGCTCACGCCCAACCGTCCCCGGAGCTGGCGGTCTGGTCGACGAGCCTGTCCAACAGCGCGTCGAGCCGGCCGTCCACGAGGACCGCGAGCCGACGCACCGTCGAGTGTTCGAACAGTTCGGCGACGGACAGCTGGATGCCGAACCGCTCCCGGGTCCGCGAGGACAGCTGGACCGCCGTCAATGACGAGCCGCCGAGGACGAGGAACTCGTCGTCGAGGCCGATCGGGGCGATGCCGAGCGCCTGCGCCCACAGTTCGGCGATGGCGCTCTCCACGTCGGTCTCCGGCGGGACATACCCGCCGAGGTTCTCCGCGCGGGCGGTGCCCGCGCCGGCCATGGTGTCCTGGTGGGTCGTGACCGCGTCGGCGGAGAAGGCCTGCATCTCGTCGATCCGCTTCTGGAGCGGACCCACCGAGGTGATCAGCTGTGGCTGGTCCGGCACCGCCATCATCCGGCGGAACAGCTCGATCCCCTGCTCGCTGCTGATCAGCATCAGGGAGTCACCCGACGACGACCCGGTCGGCCCACCGGCCGCCGCCGGGCGCGTCGGTGGCGCGTCGGCGGAGGCGGAGGCGGAGGCTGCCCCGGCCGCGGTCCGGGCTCGCAGGATGTAGCTGTCCACCATCACGCAGACCCGCCCGTCGCGGTCGACGATGATCTCGTCGACCTCGATGAACTCGGGTCGGTCCGGGTCTTGCCGGTGCGTCTGCAACACCCATGCCTCGGCCGGGATCGGCGCGTACACCCGGACACCCGCGTACGAGAACGGCAGGTAGCTCGCCGCCGCGCCGGACAGGCCGTGGGCGGCCTGGTCCAGCAGGGCCGGGTGCAACCAGAGCCGGGGGTCGGCGTCATCGGCCACGAGCCGGGCGAGCCCGGCGTCCCCGTCGCGGAAGTACTCCCGGACCACGTCGAAGTACGGGCCGAAGGCCACCATCCCGGAGGACTGCCGTCGGGCGTCGACGGCCGGCAGCGCGGCCCGGACCCGATCCAGGTCGACCGTCTCACCGGCCAGTTTGTCGATCGTCCGCAGCACGCCCTGGCAGTGCACCGTCCGTGGGCCCGCCCCGTCCGCACCGACCGTGATCTCGAACGGGGCGCCCTCGGCGGCCCGCTCCGGCGCGAACGACAGGCTCAGGGTGAGCGGGCCGGTGACCACGATCGGGTCGCTGAAGAGGAGGTCCTCAATCCGTACCGGCACCTCGCCCAGGGCGTGGTGGGCCGCCGCACGGACGGACTCCAGGAGCATCGTCGCCGGAACCACCGCCGCACCGGCGATCCGGTGCTCCATGAGGGCCCGGTGTCCGTCCGGGGTGAGCATCCCCTGGTACCGATGGGTGCCGTCCGCCTTTACGGTGACCGACTGCAGGAACGGATGGTCGAGGGGTTCCGTCCGTCCGCCCTGGCTGATCGCCCGTAGTGCCTGCACCCCCTGGGATGCGCCCTGGTCCGCCACCATGCCGACCTCGCGCCAGCCGACCCAGTTGATGGAGACGACCCGGGGACGGCCCGGCCGGTCGGCCACCGAGTTCGCGAACGCGTCCATGAACAGGTTCGCCGCGGCGTAGTCGCACAGGCCGTACCCGGAGGTGACCGCGATGATGGACGAGCACAGCGCGACGAAGTCCAGTTCCGGATACTTCTCGGTGGTGAGTTCGTCGTACAGCGCCAGGACCGCGTCCACCTTCGGACGCAGGACCCTCGCCGCGTTCTGCTCGTCGTGCAGGGCGAGCAACTGCCCACCGGGCAGCCCGGCGGCGTGCACGATGCCGTGCACGGCACCGAACTCCGCCACGGTCTCCCCCAGCACGGCGGCCAGGGCGTCGGGATCGGTGATGTCAGCGGCGACCACCCGCACCTGGGCACCGAGGCGTTCCATCCGCTGCACCGCCTCGATCCGCCGGCGCACCGCCTCGTCGGTCCCCGCAGCCTCGGACAGCTCCGCCCACCGGGCCCGCTCCGGCAGGCCGGTCCGACCGACCAGGACCAGCCGGGCCTGTTCCGTCTCGGCCAACGACTCGGCGATGGTGACACCGAGGCCGCCGAGACCACCGGTGATGACGTAGACCCCGCCGGGGCGCAGGGCGGACCGGTGGACCGGCCCGTGTCGCAGGGTGGCGTACGACCTGACCGCCCGCCGGTGCCCGCGCACCGCGACCACCTCGTCGGCGGGATGCCTGATCTCGTCGACCAGTCGGGTCGCGAGCACCCGCGCCGGGCCGATCCTGTCCAGGTCGATGTGCCGTACCGTCACCAGCGAGGCCTCCCGCGGCAGCGCCCGGAACGGACCCAGTGCGGTCGCGCTGAACGGCACCGCCTCCTCACCGGCCACGGAGAACAGCCGGCTGGTGACCACGACCAGCTCCACCGGGTCGCGGACCACGTCGAGCAGGGCGCAGGCCAGGACGGCAGCCCGCCGGTACGACCGGTGCGCCGGGGTCGGGTCGGTGCCGGTCGGGTGCCCCTCCGGGCCCGGCACGTCGTAGCCGACGACCACCCGGTCGGGTGCCTGGCCGCTGTCCCACAGCTGCTCGATGACCGCCCGGATCTGAGTCGCGTCCTCCGGGTCGGCCTCGAAGACGCCGAAGTCCTCGATCAGCGCCGGCCCCGCGTCGAGTCGGGTCACACTGGCGCCGTGAGCGAGGGCCGCGGCGGCGACCTCGGCGGTGAACGTCGGGTCGGTCCCGAGGACCAGCCAGTGCTCGCCGAAGACGTCCGCGGCCCCGGCGGTGCGCGGCGCCTGGGTCCAGACCGGCACGTAGAACGGGGTCTGCAACGGTTCGTTCGGGATCTGCTCGGTCTCGGCCACCACGGTCCGGGCGGTCGGGTCGGGGTCGACCCAGTGCCGCCGTCGCTCGTACGGGTACCCGGGCAGCTCGACCCGGCGGGGTGCCGGCCCGGTGCGGACGGCGGCCAGGTCGACCGGCACCCCGGCGGCCCACAACGCCCCGGTGGTCGCCAGGACGTGGTCCCGCTCGTCGGTGCCCTCCCGCACGGTCGGCAGGCTGCCGGCCCACTGCGGGGTCATGCCCTGCGCGATCGCGGTCTGTCGGGCGAACGCACCGAGCGCGCGTCCCGGGCCGACCTCCAACAGGAACGGGTTTCCCCGGCGGATCAGCTGGGTGGCCGCGGCCCGGAACCGGACCGGCTGGCGCAGGTGCGTGACCCAGTAGCCAGGGTGGGTGACCTGCTCCGGGTCGGCCCAGTCGCCGGTGACGTTGGACAGGAACGGCACGGTGGGTGCGGCGAGCCGGGCCTCGGCGACCACGGCGGCGTACTCGTCGAGGATCGGCTCCATCATCCGCGAGTGGAAGGCGTGCGAGGTGCGCAGCGGGGTGCCGGTGATCCCGATGTCCTCCAGTTCGGCGGCGAACCGGGCCACCGCCTCCCCGGTGCCGCTGACCACGCAGGCCGACGGGGAATTGTCGGCGGCGATCTCCAGGTCCGGCGGGAGCAGGTCGGCCGCGGCTTCGACGCCGACCGGCAGGGCGAGCATCGCGCCCGGGGCGACGGACTGCATGAGCCGACCCCGGGCTGCCACCACGCGCAGCGCGTCCTCCAGGGAGAAGACCCCGGAGATGGCGGCGGCGGCGAGCTCACCGACGCTGTGCCCGATCAGCGCGGCCGGTACGACTCCCCGGGCCTTCCACAGGGCCGCCAACGCCCATTCCAGGGTGAAGATGGCCGGCTGGGTGACGGCGGTCCGGGCCAGGGCTGCCTGCGCCGCGTCGTCGGTCGGGTCGGCGTGCAGGAGGGTGCGCAGGTCCAGGCCGAGCAGGGGTGCGAGCAGGTCGCTACAGGCGTCGACCGCTTCCCGGTACGCGGGCTCGGCCGCGTACAGCCCACGCCCCGTCCCGGGGTGTTGGGCGCCCTGTCCGGGCAGGAGGAAGGCGACCTCGCGGCGACCGGTGACCGGGACGGCCGGGTGGGAACCGGCGGTCCGCAGCCGGTCCACCGCCTCCGTCGTCGACCTGGCCGCCACCGCCCGTCGTACCGGGTGCGTCGTGCGCCCCTCGTGCAGGGTGAACTCGAGGTCGTCGAGGCGGACGTCGGTGGCCTCCAGGTGTGCCGCGAGCCGGTCCGCGACGGTGGCGAGCGCCTCCGGCGTGCGGGCGGAGAGGGTGAGCAGGTGCGGCCCGACCGGATCGGGCCGCGGCTCGGGCTCCGGTGCCGGAGCCACGAGGACGTGTGCGTTGGTCCCGCCGATGCCGAACGAGCTGACCGCGGCGACCCGCCGGGCCTCACCGGTCCACGGCTGAGGCTCGGTGGCCAGCCGGAACGGGCTGTCGTCCAGCGTGATGGCCGGGTTCACCGGGGCCCAGTTGATCGTCGGCGGGATGATTCCCTCCCGGACCGCCAGGGTCGCCTTGATCAGGCCGGCCACCCCGGCGGCCGCTCCGAGATGTCCGACGTTGCCCTTCACCGACCCCAGCGCGCAGTAGCTGGCCTCGTCGGTGTCCGCCCGGTACGCCTGGGTCAGCGCGTCCACCTCGATCGGGTCGCCGACCACCGTGCCGGTGCCGTGGGCCTCCATCAGCCCGATCGCCCGGGCGGTCAGCCCCGCGCGTTCCAGGGCGGCGCGGACCACCTTGACCTGCCCGTCCACTCCGGGCGCGGCGAACCCGGCCCGGAGGTTGCCGTCGTTGGTGATCGCCGAGCCGAGCAGGACGCCGTGGATGAGGTCCCCGGCGGCCTGCGCGTCAGCCAGCCGCTTGAGCACCACCACCGCTCCGCCGTTGGAGAAGATGGTGCCGGAGGCGTCGGCGGAGAACGGCCGGACATGGCCGTCGGCGGAACGGATTCCCCCGGCCTCGTACACGTAGCCCACGTCCAGGGGGAGGTCCACCTGGACGCCCCCGGCCACGGCGACGTCGATCTCACCGAGGAGCAGGGCCTGCACCCCGAGGTGCACGGCGACCAGGGAGGTGGAGCAGGCGGTGTACACGGACAGGCTCGGCCCCTGGAAACCGAGCTTGTACGACACCAGGGGGGCGATGTAGTCGGGGCTGTTGCCGATGCGGATGCTCATCCCGCCGGCCGCGTCGGCCACCGTTGGGTTGGCCTCGATGTAGTCCTCGCGATAGTCGCTGGCCGCGCTGCCCCCGTACACGCCGACCCGGCCGAGGTCGCCCGCCGGGTCGTGCCCGCCCGCGGTCAGGCTGGAGTGGGCCAGCTCAAGGAAGAGCCGGAACTGCGGGTCGGCCAGGGCGGCTTCCCGCGGACTGAGGCCGAAGAAGTCGGCGTCGAACAGGTCGAGGTCGGCGGCGCCGGCGTAGACCCGCCGGTACTCGGGCCGGGACAGCGTCGACTCCTTGACACCCCGCAGGCGCGCGACTTCGTCGTCGGTGACGGCCATCGCCTCGTGGCCGTCGAGGATGTTGCTCCAGAAGGTCTCGACGTTGTCCGCGCCGGGAACCCGGGCAGCCATCCCGACGATCGCAATCTCGCCCTGCTGTGTCATGTCTGTCTGGCCAATCCTTCGTTGCGCAGTGGATCAGGAGGCGGTGGCCGTGCGTCGAACCGCGCCGGACTGCGCGTCGAGCAGCTGCGTCATCGCAAGGGTTCGGTAGAGGTCGTCGGAGTCGATCAGCTCGGCGTGGGTGCCACGGGCTCGGATCCGGCCACCGTCGAGGAGCAGGATCTGCCGGGCCATGGTCACCGTGGAGAGTCGGTGCGCGATGATCAGCACGGTGCTGACCCGCGCCACCTCGGCGATCGCGTCGCGCAGGCTCAGCTCGTTGAGCCCGTCCAGGGCGGAGGTCGCCTCGTCCAGCAGCAGCACCCGGGGACGGCGCAACAGGGCCCTGGCGATCGCGATGCGCTGCCGTTCCCCGCCGGAGAGGTTCATCCCCCGATGCCCGACCAGGGTGTCCAGGCCGTCGGGGAGGCGACGGACGAGATCGTTCAGCCGGGTCTGTTCCATGGCCTGGGCGAGTTGGGCGGCGGAGGCGTCCGGCGCGGCGAAGAGAAGGTTCTCCCGAAGGGTTCCGGACAGCACGGGCGCGTCCTGCTCCACGTACCCCAGGTCCGCGCGCAGCTGCGGGATGGGCAGGTCACACACGTCGCGGCCGGCGAACTCCACCACCCCGGAGTCCGCCTCGTAAAAGCGTTCCAGCAGCGCGAACACCGTCGACTTGCCGGCGCCGGAGGGGCCGACGAGCGCGGTCATCCCGCCCACCGGCACCTCGAAGTCCACCCCGGACAGGATGTCCGGCCCGTCGGGGGCGTACCGGAAGTGGACGGCGCGGAAGGCGACGGCGACCTCGGCGGACGGGCCGCCGCCGGGGTACCGGCCGACTGCGCCGTTCGGAGCGACGGGGGTGGCCGGGGCGCCCCGTCCGGCGTCGACGGGGGTCACCCGGTCGTCCGGCTCGGTGGAGAGCGCTTCGACCTCCTCGATGCGCCGCACGGCGGCCATCCCGGCCTGTAGCCCGCTGACGCCCTGCACCAGCTGGTTGATCGGTGAGTACAGGTAGAACAGGTACATCAGGAAGGCGATCAACGACGACACCGGCAGGCTGCCGTCGGCCACCCGGGCACCACCGACCCCGAAGACGGCGAGGAAGGACAGCTGAACGACCAGTCCGGACGCGGAACTGGCGACGGCGCTCCACCGGACGGCGGTGATCCCCTCGTCGCGGGCCGTGTCGACCGCCCGGTGCATCACCCCGGCCTCGCGCCGCTCCGCACCGTTGGCCTTGATGGTGCGCAACGCGCCGAGTGCGCGTTCCAACTGGCCGCCGATGTCGCCGAGGGCATCCTGCGCCCGCCGGTTCGCCGCGCCGAGGCGCGGCATGACCAGGGCGGTGGCCCCGCCGACCACCAGCATCACGGCGGCCACCACGCCGAACAGGACCGGGTCCAGGTAGGCCATGAACCCGGCCATCCCGAGCAGGACGACCGTCCCGAGCACCAGGTCCACCAGGTCGTTGGTGGTCGCGTGACGCAGCAGCGTGGTATCTGCGGTGACCCGGGAGATCAGGTCACCGGGAGGCGTGGTGTTGAGCGCACCGACCCGCAGCCGCAGCAGCCGGGTGACCAGGGCGGACCGGACGTCGCGGACGATCTCCTCGGCGGTCCGGTCGATCAGGTACCGGCCCGCGGCGGCAACGACGGCGCCGGCGAGCACGATCCCGCAGAGCAGGACGCTCAGCCCCAGGATCGGTCGCCCGGAGCCCAACCGATCGACGAATTCCCTGGCCAGCAGCGGTGTCGCCAGGGCTGCGGCACCGCCGGCGGAGCTGACCACGGTGCCGACCGCCAGGACCCGACGGTGAGGACGCACGTACCTGAGCAGTTGCCGGAAAGCCGAGGCGGCAGGCGGGTTTGAGGCCATGAGGATGCGTGAGCCCCCTTCCTGAAAATCGACGGAGAGTGGCTACACTTTCTCCCGACCACGCGGGGAGATCCAGATAACTAACCGTCAATAAGTCATCAAGTTGGGGGCACGGCCTTGGCGGAGGATCCGAGTCACGACGCGTCCGCGCCAGCCGCCTCACTCGCCGGCCTCGTGCGCGCCCTACGCAGACGGGCCCTACTTACGCAGGAAGAACTGGCCAGCCTCTCGCGGTTGAGCGTGGGCACGATCCGCGGCCTCGAAACCGGCCGGATCCAGCAACCACACACAGGCACACTTCGTAAACTAGCCGACGCGCTTACTCTCAGCGACGAAGAAGCGGCGGCGTTGATCACAAAATCTCGGGCACTTCCAACACGGACAGTGACGGAGTTGATGCCGGGCCCGGTGCCGGCGCAGCTTCCGGCCAGCATCCCCTCGTTCGTCGGGCGGGCGGAGCCGATGCGGCTGCTCGATGCCCGCCTGACCGCCACAGACGGCGCGACGGTCACCCTGGCGATCGTGGGCAGCGCCGGAATCGGCAAGACCGCCCTGGCCGTTCACTGGGCCCACCGGGTGCGCCACCGGTTCCCCGACGGCCAGATCTACCTCAACCTGCGCGGGTTCGACCCACACCAGAGCCCGTTGACGACCGGCGCGGCCCTGCACAGTCTCCTCGCGGCGTTGCACTTCCCGGCACACCAGATGCCGGCGGACGCGGACGCTCAGGTCGGCCTGTACCGGACCCTGATGGCTGACCGTCGGATGCTGATCCTGTTGGACAACGCCCGCGACGCCCAGCAGGTCCGTCCCCTGCTGCCAGGGTCGGCAGGCTCGCTGGTCCTGGTGACCAGCCGGGACCGACTTTCCGGCCTGGGCACCGCCGACGGCGCCGACCTGCTGACGCTGTCTCGCCTGCCACTGGTCGAGGCCCGGGAACTGCTCGTCCGCCGGCTCGGTGCCCTACGGGCGGCCGCCGACCACCCGGCGCTCGACGAGATCATCGAGCACTGCGAGGGGCTGCCCTTGGCGCTGGCCGGCGCGGCCACCTTCGCGAACCGGCATCCCAGCACCTCACTCGGCTACCTCGCCATACAGTTGCGCAACGCGCGCCGGCGGCTGGACGTCCTCGCCGACAGCGATCCGGCGACGAACATCCGTTCGGTGTTCTCCTGGTCGTACGCGGCGCTCACCCCGGACGCCGCCCGGTTGTTCCGACTGCTGGCCCGCCACCCGGAGAGCCACTTCACGACGAGGAGCGCCGCCGTCCTAGCCCTGGTCTCCGCGACCAAGGTGTACCCACTCGTGTGCGAGCTGACGCGGTTGCATCTGGTCGAGGACCACCCCGACTACTACGTACTGCCCGAGTTGCTGCGCGCCTACGGCGAAGAGCTGACCTACCCCGCGCTGCGGGCGTCGTAGTGCCGCCGGTCATGTTCGGTCGACGCCCGCCGGCAACGGCGGGCCGGAAGGGGGCGGGGTGATGCGTCTCCACGTGGGCTGCGCGATGTGGACCCACAAGGCATGGCAGGGGCGTCTGCTGGCGCACCCGCTCCCGTCCCACGAGCGCCTGCGGCACTACGCCGGTTGGTGCGACGCCGTCGAGGGGAACACGACCTTCTACGCGACCCCGACCAGGGACACCGTGGCCTCGTGGGCGGAGCAGACCGACCCCGGCTTCCGCTTCGTGCTCAAGCTGCCGAAGCTCATCACGCACGAGCGACGCCTCGCCGACGCCGACGAGGCGCTTCGCGTCTTCCTGGACGCGATCGAGCCGCTCGGCCCCCGGGCCCACGCCCTGTGGATCCAGCTGCCGGGGTCGTTCGGCCCGGCTGACGTCGCCGTGCTCGCCCGCTTTCTGCGTCGGCTCCCCAGTTCCCACCGGTATGCCGTGGAGGTCCGGCACCCCGCGTTCTTCGACGACCCCCGCTCGACGTCGCTCCTGGAGGAGGCGCTCGCCGCCGCGGCTGCCGAGTGGATCCCGTTCGACACCACCGCGTTCTTCCAGAGCCCTCCGACCAGCGACGCGGAACGGGACGCGTGGACCAGGAAGCCGCGCATGCCGCTCCGATCGCACGCGCTGACCGACCGGCCGATCGTCCGGTATCTCGGCCGCGACGACTCCGCCCGGACCGTGGAGGGCTGGCAGCAGTGGATCGACGTCACCGTCGGATGGCTGCGCGAGGGCCGCACGCCCACCATGTTCGTCCACACCCCGGACAACGCCGAGGCGCCCGTGCTCGCCCGCCGCTTCCACGACGCCGTACGGGCACGCGTACCCGAACTGGATGCGCTGCCCCGACCGATACCGGTCGGGCCGTTGACCCTCTTCTGACAGCGAGGACGCGGGTGAGCCTCCCCGCACTGTGGACACCCGCGCTAGGCGGGGGGAAGTATCACGACGTGCAGCTGTCGGGGCCCGTGGACGCCCTCGACCCGGTTGAGCTCGATGTCACTGGTGGCGGAGGGCCCGCTGATCCAGGTCAGCGGCCGGTGCGGAGCAACCCGGGCGAGGGCGTCCGGCACGCTGGCAACGACCTGGTCGGCCCGCAACACGCAGACGTGCACGTCGGGCAGCAGGCTGATGATCCGGCGGCCCTGGTCCGGGTCGGCGTCGAGGACCACGGTGCCGGTTTCGGCGACGGCCACGGCGGCCGCCGTGACGACCCCGTCGACGGCGGCGATCTGTTCCGCGGTGAGGTTCTCGTCGATCACCGTGGTAACGCTGTCGGGCAGCCAGTGGCGGGGCAGGCCGGGCGGGATCACGATGCGCCGTCCGCCGAGGATCCTGCCGATCACCTGCGCGACCTCGCCGCCGGCACACCGGTGGACGATGGCCCGGTAGTCGGTCAGGCGGTGGACCAGCAGGTCGAGGTCGGCGGCGGAGCCGGCGGGCCGGTACTCGCGTGGCACATCGGCCGGTGTCGCCGGGGTGTCGCCGAGGGCAGCGCGGATCCGGCCGAGCACAAGCTGGCGTGAGTTCACCGCTCGGCCCACCACTGGCGGAAGGTCTGCGATGGCGGCTGCGGCAGGTCGCGGCTGCTGGTCCAGCCGTTCAGCGGTGGGGGCAGGACGCGGCCGGCGACCCGGGTCAGGCCTGCGGCCCGCTGCGCGGCCGCGTACAGCGCCGGGTGGTCCATCGTGTACGCGGCTGCGGCCATCACCGCCGCTTCGGCGCGCGGGTGGGGGACTTGGCTGCGCAGGTGCACCAGCAGTTCCGGAATGTTGATCATGACGGGGCAGGCGTCGTAGCAGGCGCCGCAGAGCGATGAGGCATACGGCAGGGAGGCGTTGTCGGCGACCCCGGTCAGCTGGGGGGACAGCACCGCCCCGATCGGCCCCGGGTAGACCGACCCGTACGCGTGCCCGCCGGTGCGCTCGTAGACCGGGCAGACGTTGAGGCAGGCGGAGCAGCGGATGCAGTGCAGCGCCTGCCGGCCGACCTCGTCGGCGAGCACCGCGCTGCGGCCGTTGTCCAGCAGCACCAGGTGCACCTGCTGCGGCCCGTCGCCGGGAGTGACCCCGGTCCACATCGAGGTGTACGGGTTCATCCGTTCCCCGGTCGACGCCCTCGGCAGCAGTTGCAGGAACACCCCGAGGTCCGCCCACCTGGGGATGACCTTCTCGATGCCCATCACGGTGATCAGGGTCTCCGGGAGGGTGAGACACATCCGTCCGTTGCCCTCGGACTCGACCACCGCGAGGGTGCCGGTCTCGGCGACGGCGAAGTTCGCCCCGGACACGGCTACCCGGGTGCTCAGGAAGATCCGGCGCAGGTAGCGGCGGGCGGCGGCGGCCAGGGCCGCCGGCTCGCTGGTCAGCCCGGGGTCGACGTCGGGCATCTCCCGCCGGAAGATCTCCCGGATCTCCGCCCGGTTGCGGTGGATCGCCGGCACCAGGATGTGGCTGGGCCGGTCCCGGCCGAGCTGCACGATCAGCTCGGCCAGGTCGGTCTCCACCGGTTCGATCCCGGCCGCCTCCAGCGCCTCGTTGAGGCCGATCTCCTGGGTGGCCATCGATTTGACCTTGATGACCCGGTCGCTGCCGGTCGCGGCCACCAACTCGGTCACGATCCGGTTCGCCTCGACCGCGTCGGCCGCCCAGTGCACGGTGCCACCGGCCGCGGTGACCGCCGCCTCCAACTGTTCGAGCAGTTCCGGCAGACGGGCCATGCTGTCGGCCTTGATCGCCGATCCGGCGGCGCGCAGCTCCGCCCAGTCCGGCACCTCGTCGATCACCGCCCCCGACTTGGCCCGGATGGTGGTGGTGGCGTGGCGCAGGTTGCGGCGCAGCTGCGCGTCACCCAACGCCCGCCGGGCCGCCGCGGGGAACGGCTCGTCGCCACGCAGATGCCCCACCCCGCGCGGCGCCGTCGCCGGCATGCCCAGGAACGTGCGGCTCATGATCGCATCTCCAACCGGTCCCGCTCCCCCGCCGTCTCCGAGCCCTCCGTGCTTGCCAGGATCTCCGCCAGATGCACCGTGCGCACCCCCGCCCTCAGCCGGGACAGGCCACCACCGATGTGCATCAGGCACGACGCGTCCCCCGCCGTACACACATCGGCCCGCGTCGCCAACACATGACGCATCTTGTCCGCCAGCATCGCCGTGGAGGTGTCCGCGTTCTTCACCGCGAACGTCCCACCGAACCCGCAACACTCGTCCGCCTGCGGCAACTCCACCAGATCCAGACCCTGCACCGCACGCAACAGTCGCAGCGGCCGATCCCCCACCCGCAGCATCCGCAACGAATGACACGTCGGGTGATACGTCACCCGGTGCGGGTAGTACGCCCCCACATCCGTCACCCCCAGCATGTCGACCAGCAACTCCGACAGCTCGTACGTGCGCCGGCCCACCTCCTCCGCCCGACCGGCCAACCGCTCGTCGCCGGCCCGGCGGGCCAGCATCGCGTGCTGGTGCCGCACCGAACCGACGCAGGAGCCGGACGGGGCGACCACCACGTCGTACGGGGCGAACACCCGCACATGCCGGCGCACCAGCCGCAACGCCTCGTCCGGGTAACCGGTGTTCACGTGCATCTGCCCGCAGCACGTCTGATCGGCCGGGAACACCACCTCATGCCCCAGACGCTCCAACAACCGCACCGTCGCCTTCGCCGCCTCGGGAAAGAGGGTGTCGGCGAGGCAGGTCACGAACAGGGCGATGCGCATGTTCACCCACCCATTCTGGTCTCGGCGGCCCGCCAGGCGGCCTCGTCGCCGCGCGGCTCGTACCGCACGACGTGTTGGGTCTCGCGCAGCACGGCCCGCAGGGCGGCCAGGTCGCCGCCGACGATACCGGCGGTGCGGGCCTGTACCAGGACGTTGCCGAGCGCGGTGGCCTCGACCGGCCCGGCGAGCACCGGCAGCCCGCAGGCGTCGGCGGTGAGCTGGCACAGCAGTTCGTTGCGGGCGCCGCCGCCGACGATGTGCACGGCATCGACGTGCCGGCCGGAGAGCTGCTGCGCCTGGCGGACGGCCCGCCGGTGCGCCAGCGCGAGGCTGTCGAGGATGCAGCGGACGGTGGCGGTCGGGGTGGTGGGTACCGGCTCGCCGGCGCGCCGGCAGGCGTCGGCGATGCGCGTTGGCATGTCGCCGGGCGGCAGGAACACCAGGTCGTCCGGGTCCACGACGGAGCGGAAGGCCGGTTCGAGGGCCGCCCGCCGCAGCAGACCGGGCAGGTCGGGGCCGCCCCAGGTACGCAGCGATTCCTGCAACAGCCACAGACCCATCACGTTGCGCAGGTAGCGGATCGTGCCGTCGACGCCGGATTCGTTGGTGAAGTTGGCCTGCCGGCTCGCCTCGGTGAGTACCGGGGCGTCGAGTTCGACTCCCACCAGAGACCAGGTGCCGCAGGAGATGTAGGCGAAGCGGTTCCCCGCCGCCGGCACGCCCACCACCGCCGAGGCGGTGTCGTGCGAACCCACGGCCACCACCTGCGGCGAGCCGGGCAGCCCCAGGTCGGGCAGGACCGGGCCGATCCGGGTGCCCGGCTCGCGCAGCGGCGGGAACAGCTCGCTGCGGATGCCGGCGTCGGCCATCAGGCCGGTGGCCCAGGCCCGCCGGCGCAGGTCGTACAGCTGGGTCGTCGAGGCGTTGGTGATCTCGGCGCCGAACTGACCGGTGAGCCAGTACGCGACAAGGTCCGGGATCAGCAGCAGCCGGCGGGCGATGCCCAGCTGCGGCGTGCCGGCCGCGGCGGCGAGCTGGTAGAGCGTGTTGAACGGCAGTTGTTGCAGGCCCGTGGTCGTGTAGAGCTGCCTCTCGCCCAGCTGCTCGGCGATCCGCTCGGCCACCCCGTCGGTGCGGTTGTCCCGGTAGTGCACCGGGTTGCCGAGCAGCGCGCCGGAGGCGTCGAGCAGCCCGTAGTCGACGGCCCAGGAGTCGACGCCGATGCTGGTCACCGGCCCGGCGGCGCGCAGGCCGTCGAGGATGCCCCGATAGAGGGCGAGGATGTCCCAGTGCAGGGTGTTCCCGACCCGCACGGGTTCGTTGGGAACCCGGTGCACCTCGGCCAGCTCCAGGTGGCCCGGTCCGACGCGGGCGATCATGACCCGGCCGCTGGACGCGCCCAGGTCCACGGCGGCGAGGCGGACGCTGCTCACCGCATTCCCCGCCGAACTGCCCACACGACCGCGTGAATCGGGGCGGTCACGCCGAGCCGGTCGCAGATGGCCGCCCGCATCCGCCGGCGCACGGTCCGTCCGGACATCCCCGACCGGCGCGCCACCGTCTCCAGCGGCGCCCCCGTCGCCAGCAACCGCAGCAGCCGAAGGTCCTCCTCGTCGAGCACCGGATCCTCCACGAGCACAGTCGTCCTCATCCCGCACCACGCCGGGTCAGCGGAGGAAGGCCGCAGCGACGCCGGCGTCCACCGGGATGTGCAGACCCGTCGTGTGGGACAACTCGCCGCCGGTGAGCGTGAAGACGGCGTTGGCCACATGTTCGGGCAGCACCTCGCGCTTGAGCAGGGTGCGCTGGGCGTAGAACTCCCCCAGCTTCTCCTCCGGCACTCCGTAGACGGCGGCGCGCCGGGCGCCCCAGCCGCCGGCGAAGATGCCGGAGCCGCGGACCACGCCGTCGGGGTTGATGCCGTTGACCCGGATGCCGTAGCCGCCGAGTTCGGCGGCGAGCAGGCGGACCTGGTGCGCCTGGTCGGCCTTGGCCGCGCCGTAGGCGACGTTGTTCGGGCCGGCGAACAGGGAGTTCTTGCTGGAGATGTAGACGATGTCGCCGCCCATTCCCTGATCGATGAGGACCCGAGCGGCCTCCCGCGAGACCAGGAACGAGCCCTTGGCCATCACGTCGTGCTGCACGTCCCAGTCCGCCTCGGTTGTCTCCAGCAACGACTTCGACAGCGACAGCCCGGCGTTGTTCACCACCAGATCCAGGCCGCCGAAGGCGAGCACCGCCGCGCGGACCGCGGCGGCCACCGCCTCGGCGTCGGTGACGTCCACCGGTACGGCCACCGCGACGTCCGGCCCGCCCAGCTCACCGGCGACGGTGTCGGCGGCGGCGGTGTCCCGGTCGGTGACGACCACACAGGCGCCCTCGGCGGCGAGGCGGTGGGCGATGGCCCGGCCGATACCCGAGCCGGCGCCGGTGACCAGGGCGATCCGGGTGGCGAGGGGCTTGGGCTTGGGCATCCGGGCGAGCTTGGCCTCTTCGAGGGCCCAGTACTCGATGCGGAACTTCTCGGCCTCGTCGATCGGCGCGTACCGCGACACCGACTCGGCGCCGCGCATGACGTTGATGGCGTTGACGTAGAACTCGCCGGCGACCCGGGCGGTCTGCTTGTTGGCCCCGAAGCTGAACATGCCCACCCCGGGCACGAGGACGACGGCCGGGTCGGCACCGCGCATCGGCGGGCTGTCGCCGGTGGCGTGCCGCTCGTAGTAGGCGCGGTAGTCGTCGCGGTAGGCGGTGTGCAACTCCGTGAGCCGGACGATCGCGTCTTCGAGCGGGGCGGTGGGCGCAAGGTCGAGCACCATCGGGCGGACCTTGGTGCGCAGGAAGTGGTCCGGGCAGGAGGTGCCGAGCGCCGCGAGCGCGGGGTGCCGTTCGCGGGCGACGAAGTCGAGCACCACGTCGCTGTCGGTGAAGTGGCCGACCTGCGGACGGTCGGTCGACGCCAGGCCCCGGAGGACCGGCGCCAGCGCCGCCGCGCGGGCCCGCCGCTCGTCCGTCGGCAGCGGCTCGTATCCGTGGATCACCGGGCCGAACGGCTCGGCCCGGCCCCGGTCGTCGAGGTACGCCTGGGCGGTACGGATGATCTCCAGCGAGTTTCGCTCGCACTCCTCGCTACTCGCCCCCCAGGCCGTGATGCCGTGCCCGCCGAGGATCACGCCGATCGCCTGCGGGTTGGCCCTCGCCACGGCGGCGATGTCGAGGCCGAGCTGGAAGCCGGGGCGCCGCCACGGCACCCACAGCACCCGGTCGCCGAAGATCTCCTTGGTCAGCTCCGGCCCGTCGGCGGCGGCGGCGATCGCGATGCCCGCGTCGGGGTGCAGGTGGTCGACGTGCGCGGCGTCGACCAGACCGTGCATCGCCGTGTCGATCGACGGCGCAGCCCCACCCCGCCCGTGCAGGCAGTAGTCGAACGCGGCGACCATCTCGTCCTCCCGCTCGACGCCCGGGTAGACCTCGACGAGGGCCCGGAGGCGGTCGAGCCGGAGCACGGCCAGGCCGGCCTCGGTCAGCGTGCCCAGGTCGCCGCCCGAGCCCTTGACCCGGAGCAGCTCGACGGGGGCACCGGTCACCGGATCGATGGCCTCGCCCTTGGCGGAGGTGTTGCCGCCGGCGTAATTGGTGGTGGTCGTGTCGGCGCCGAGCCGGTTGCTGCGCGCGATGAGTGCCTGTACCTCGGGATGCATCGTTCTCACGTCTCCTGTATGCGTTCTCGGGTGGTGTCAGGCGCCCCAGCCGGCCTGCTGCCCGTCGGCGCGTTCGGCGCGGATGCGCTCGAAGTAGCCGGATCGGGCGTAGGCGGCGATCGGGTCGGGGTCCAGGCCCATCTCGGCGCGCAGCTCGGCGAGGAGCGGCCGCACGTCGGTGTTGTAGGCGTCCATCAGGACCGCGTTGGCGCCGAGCACGTCACCGGCCTGCTGCGCGGCGGCGAGCGCGGCGGCGTCGACGAGCAGGGCCTTGGCGGTGGCCTCCTGGACGTTGAGCACCGAGCGGATGATCGCGGGGATCTTCGGCTCGATGTTGTGGCACTGGTCGAGCATGAAGGCGATGCCGGCCTCCGGGCGCAGGGCGTCGCCACGCACGATCTCGTGCATGATGCGGAACAGCTGGAACGGGTCCGCGGAGCCGACCATGAGGTCGTCGTCCGCGTAGAACCGGGAGTTGAAGTCGAAGGCGCCGAGCTTTCCGGCGCGCAGCAGGAACGCGACGATGAACTCGATGTTCGTGCCCGGCGCGTGGTGCCCGGTGTCGATGACGACCTGCGCCTTCGGCCCGAGCTCCAGGCAATGCGCGTAGGCGGTGCCCCAGTCCGGCACGTCTGTGGTGTAGAAGGCGGGCTCGAACAGCTTGTACTCCAGCAGCATCCGCTGATTCGGGCCGAGTCGGCCGTGCACCTCCCGCAGTGCGGCGGCGAGGCGGTCCTGCCGGGCGCGGATGTCGTCCTGGCCGGGGTAGTTGGTGCCGTCGGAGAACCACAGTTTCAGGTCGCGCGAGCCGGTGGCGTCCATGATGTCGACGCACGTGAGGAGGTGGTCGGTCGCCTTGCGTCGCACCCGCGGGTCCGGATTGGTGACGCTGCCGAGCATGTAGTCCGGGTCCTGGAAGACGTTCGAGTTGATCGTGCCGAGCGCCACCCCCAGGTCGGTCGCGTGCTTCGCCAGCGCGGCGTAGTCGTCGACCTGGTCCCACGGAATGTGCAGGGCCACCGTGGGTGCCACCCCGGTCAGCCGGTGCACCGTCGCGGCGTCGGCGATCTTCTCGTACGGGTTGCGGGGCACACCTTCCTGCGGGAAGACCCTGAAGCGGGTGCCGGAGTTCGCGTACGCCCAGGACGGGGTCTCGATGCGCTGCGCGCGCAGGGCCTGCTTGACTCCCTCCTCGGTCGGCGCGTCGGTCTGGGTCATGGTGTTTCTCCCGTCTGGGCGGCGAGCTGCGCCTCTAAGTTGAAGACCTCGTCCAGTGGCCGCATGGCACGGTCGGCCGTGCCCTGGTCGAGGTCGAGGAAGAAGGACGCCATCTCCGCCTGCCAGCGGGCGTTGACGTCGCGGGCCTGCATGGCGGCCTGTGCCGCCGCGAAGTCGTCGGTCACCAGGAACCCCACGAGCAGGCCGTCTTCACGGAGGAAGAGGGAGTAATCGCGCCATCCGCACTCGGCCAGGGCGGCGAGCATCTCCGGCCACACGCGCGCGTGCCGGGCCCGGTACTCGTGCAGGCGGGCGGGATCGACCTGCAAGGTGAAGCAGACGCGGGGCATGGCTCTCCCATCGGCACCGCCCGGGGGTGGGCGGTCAGAACTGGAACTGGTCGATGTCGTTCTTGTCGGAGACGGTGGGCGGGCCGAGGACGACCACGCCGTCCAGCACCAGCAGCGGAGCGCCGTCCGCGCCCGGTGTGCCGGGCTTCATCCGACCCCCTGAATCGTTTCATTCCCGTGCTTGGACCGTAGGGGCAGGCATTCACCCCGTCAAGGGTTTCCCGGGCGATTTCTCGCCGGTTGCCCGAGCGGACCTACCAGGCGGGTCCGGAGCTGCGCCTACGGCCAGCCCCGGGGCGCGCCGGCACCGCCCGCTGGCTACATGAAACGTTTTAAGCGCTATAGACTCCCGGCCGTCAACCGGCCGGACCCGTTTCGACCCGCCCGTACGGCAACAAAGACACCGCGACCGAGGTACCCGCACCCCGGCCGCGGGCCGCAACCAACCACCGCACCGATCGTCGAGGGAGCCATGGCAGCGGCGAACATCAAAGAGGTGGCCCAGCACGCCGGCGTTTCCGTCGGCACGGTGAGCAACGTGCTCAACCGGCCCGACACGGTCGCCACCACCACCCGCCAGCGGGTGCTCGCGGCCATCGCCGAGCTCGGCTACGTCCGCAACGACTCCGCTCGCCAACTGCGCGCCGGACAGAGTCGCACCATCGCCATCGTCGTACTGGACGTGGCCAACCCGTTCTTCACCGACGTGGTGCGCGGCGCCGAACAGGTGGTCGAGGAGGCCGGCGCCATGCTCGTCGTCTGCAACAGCGGCGAGGACAGCGCCCGGGAACGTCGGCACCTGGAACTGCTGGAGGAGCAGCGGGTCCGTGGCGTGCTCATCACCCCGGTCCAGCACGGCTCCCGACCCCACCTGGAGAAGCTGATCGACCGCGGTATTCCGGTGGTGCTCGTCGACCGGGGCTCGGGCCGGGCCAGCCGCTGTTCGGTGGCCGTCGACGACGTGCTCGGCGGCCGGCTGGCCATGGACCACCTGCTGGACCAGGGCCACCGCCGCATCGCGTACCTCGGTGGCCCGTTCTCCATCGCCCAGGTCGCCGATCGGCACGCCGGGGCCGCCGCCGCGCTGGACGAACGCGGTGACGGCGCCGAACTGCGGGTCGCGACGACCACCAGCCTGACCGTCGCCGCCGGACGACGCGCCGCCGAGGACCTGCTGGCCCTGCCCGCCCGGCGACGTCCCACCGCCGTCTTCTGCGCCAACGACCTGATCGCGCTCGGCGTGCTGCAGGAGGTGACCACGCGCGGCATGCGGGTGCCCGCCGACGTGGCCATCGTCGGCTACGACGACATCGAGTTCGCCGGCGCGGCGGCGGTGCCGCTGTCGTCGGTGCGTCAACCCCGCGAGCAGCTCGGCCGCACCGCAGCGCAACTGCTGCTGGAGGAGGGCGAGTCCGGCGAGACGCACCGGCACCGGCACGTGGTGTTCCAGCCGGAGCTGGTCGTGCGCCGCTCCAGCGACCAGCAGCGACGAACCCAACGTGGGCGGACAGGCGCGCCGTCGCCGGCCGCGCTCGACGGCGTCAGGCGATCGCCGCGGAGCTGACGACCAGAAGGCCGGGGCGCGGTCGTCACGACCGCGCCCCGGCCTTCACCGACCTGTCAGTAGCTTCCGAGGTCGAGCCAGGGCCCGTTCCGGTCACCGGGCTCCTGGTTGCGGGTCCACCACTGCGCCTTCCACAGGTGGCCGTCGTGGGCCACGATGTCGCCGCTGGTGTAGATCCACGAGTTCGTCCACGAGGCGTGCTTGCCCTTGGGGGTCTCCACCGGGACGCCCACCTCGGCCCACGCGCCCCACGGAGAGACGCCGGGCACCTCGGCGCGCGTTGACCACTGGGCCTCGTACGCCCGGTCGTTGTGGATCACGCGGGCGCCCTTGCGGTACTCGACGGTGCGTTCCCAGTCGGGATGACGGACCAGAGCCTTCAGGGCGGTGGCCAGCGCCCGCTCGGCCTTGTCCACCTCGTACTGGTAGGGGTGGGCGGCCGCAGCGACCGTCCGGGCCTTCGCGAGTGCCTCGGTGAGGCCCGCCCAGCTGTCGGCCGTGTACTGCGGTTCGGACTTGCCCTCGGCCTCCGCGATCCGCTTCCGCAGTGCCTGCCGGTCGCTGGCCGGTGTGCCGAAGGCTTCGATCTCCGCCACCTGCATGAGGTAGCCGTCGGCCGCATGGCCGCCCGTGCGCAGCTTGCTGCTGATGACCCGGACAAAGGCGGCGCGCACAGGCTTGTCCAGGGTGAACACCCGTGGCTTCGCGGTGCTGCCGTCGTCACCCGTCACCTCGGCGATGGTGGTCCACTCGCCACCGTCCGTTGAGAGCTGCACCTTGTAGTCGACCGCGAAGGCGCCGAGCGCGTGGACCTTCACCTCGCTCACGTCGTAGTCGGCGCGGAGCCCGACGGCGGCCCACTCCTGCGCGTTGGGTGTCGTGTGGCGCCGGATGTTACTGGTCCAACCGTTGTCCGTCCGCCCGTCGACCAGGAACTTGGAGGCATAGCCCCACTGCTCGTAGGTGCTGTCGGGGGTGGTGGAGGACACGATCACCGTCTTGTTCTTGGCGATGTTCTGGCCCTCGACGTACGGCGGTGGCGTGGGCGTGGCCGGCGGGGACTCGGGCGCCGCGGTGCCGCCGTCGTCGTGGTACACCTCCAGCTCGGCCAACGCCGCGGCGTAGCCGCCGCCCCACCGGTTCATCCCCTGCACGGCGATCCGCACGTAGCGGCCCTTGATGGCGTCGAAGCTGTAGCTGAGCGGACCGGCGGCGCGGCCCTGACCGGTGACGGTCTTGACCGTTCGCCAGGACTCGCCGTTCGTCGACACCTGGATGGTGAAGTCCCGCGGGACGGTGCCGCCGTAGTCGATGGCGGTGCCCGCCGGGTAGAGGTCGATCCGGTTCAGGGTCTCTTCCCTGCCGAGGTCGACGGTGAGGTTCGCCTTCCGGGAGGCTTCGGTGGCCGGCGTGCTCCACCCGTTCACGGCACCCTGCGCGAAGCGCTGCCCGTCGGTGACGGCGGTCGGCGACCAGTCGCCCCCGCTCTGGGTGCTGTCGGCGGTGACCGGCTTGTGATCGGCGATGTTGACGTTCACCGGAGTCGGACGAGCCTCGTAGTCGTAGCCGGCGGGGAGCGCGTAGAGGACGGCCTCGCCCTTGTCGAACTTGCGGTTCAGGGCGCCGTTGTCCAGCGCGACGCCGACCGGCTTGCCGGTCTGCCGGCTGATCTCCTCGAGCGACCCGATCCCGGTGCCGAAGCGCAGCGAGACGTCCTTCGCCTGGGTGAAGCTGTTGTTGACGACCATCACGTAGTTGCGGCCGTTCTCGCGGTCGCGCATGTACGAGAAGGTGAGGTCCTCGTTCGACTGCGAGCGCACCAGGAAGTTCGCCGGCACCGCCTCCTGGCCCCAGGTCTGACCGTTGAGGTAGACCTCTTTGGCGTCCAGCCTCATCAGGGTGGGCCCGAGGGCGTGGATCTCGCTGTTGAGCTGCTTCACCGGCTCGAACAGCTCGGTCTTCTGCCCGTCAGCGGTCATGATCGCGTCGGTGAAGACCTCGCCGCGGTCGGTCGGCGTCCACCAGGTGAAGTACGAGAGATTCTTGTACCCGTACGCGAGAGCCATGTTGGCCTCGTAGCGGATCTCGGTCGGGTTCATCCGCCGGAAGTTGCCGGGAACCCCGACGGCCTGCAGGTACTGCGCCGTCTTGACGTTGTTGGCCAGCCCGACCTTCCGCACCGTGTTCATGTTGTTCAGGAACCCGGTGTAATCGAGGCTGTTCTCGGTCCAGCCGAACGGGTACCTGTCGTACATCAGGTAACCGCGGTCACCGACCCGGTCGAGCCACCCCTGCGTCACCCGCGTGTACTCGGCCTCGGACCCGTACGCGAAGCTCGGCAGGAAGTTCAGGTGGGCGTCGTACTCGGGCGCGACCTCCTTGATGGTGTTGAACACCCGGGCGAACGGGGTCGGGTCGTACGGCTCGTCCACGATGAAGAACCCGCCGACGCCCGGGACGTTGGTGTATCCCAGCACCTCCTGCCGGATCTGCTCGTCGGTCATGTTGACCATGCCGGGCCCGATGCGCCCGTCCTGGACCATGATCTGGAAGCCGTTCTTGTGCGCCAGCCGCGCCATCTCCATGTTGATGGCCTTGGAGGTGTGCAGCTGGGTCGCGAGCACCAGGTCGATCCCGGCGTCGCCCAGGTAGCTGTACTGGGTCTCGTTCACGTGTTCCGTGGTGGGCGGCCAGAAGGCCGAGATCACAAATTTGTCCTCGACCCGTTCCACCTCGTTCCGGACCTCGACCGGGATCGACGCGGACTTCTCCAGCTGCGGCGCGGCCATCGTGATCACCGTCTTGCCCGGTGCCACGGCGGTCACCACGCCCGAGCCGTCAACGGTGGCCACAGCCGCGTTGGACGAGGTCCAGACAAGCTCCGGGGTCCCGCTGGGCGCGACCGCCCGGTGGGGTAGCCGTTCGACGGTCCCGGTCTCCAGCAGCAGCGCGGGCTTCTCGATGGACAGGATCGTCTCGTTGAGCCCGCCGAAGACGGCCAGCTCGGAGAGCTGCACCAGGTATCCGTCACCGGTCGCGACGCCGTTGCGGCGGGTGACGTACATCCGCAGGAAGCGGCCCTCCACGTCGGCCAGGTCGACGACCTCGGGCGCGGTGCGGCCGGCCGCGTTGCCGGTGCTGGTGAAGACGCTGCGGTACGCGTTGCCGTCGGACGACACCTCGATGCGGTAGTCGGCGGGGAAGCTCTTGTCCCTCGGGAACACGACGACTCGGTCGATGTCGTGTGACGCCCCGAGGTCGTAGCCCACCCAGGCCGCCGTGGTGGGGACCTGCACCTTGTCGTAGGGGTTGGTGCTCCAGCCGTCGGCCTTGCCCGCCACCTCGTTGTTGAGCAGCGACATGGCCCAGGACTCGTTGGCCATCTCGTAGCTGGACGAGGACGTCACCCTGGCCCTCGCGGCCACGTTGGTCGTGCCGTCCGGGGCGTAGCCGGCCACGTTGTACGGGTCGGCCGGGATGTTCGACGCCGACGGGGCCGCCGATGCGTGGGTGGGGGCGTTGACCAGCCCCCAGGTTGTCGTCGCCGCGACGATGAGCCCAGCGGCCATCATGCGGCGGAGAGTCGCGCGCAAGACTGTCCTCATTTCCTGGTGGACGTGAAACGCCTAGCGATAGGCGTGAGGGGTTGGCTAGGTGCGGAGGGTGGGCGCGGGCTAGCGGAAGGTGCCTTGTGAGACCGAGCCCTCAAGCCGGCGCTGGAAGATCACATAGATGGCGAGTACGGGAAGGACGGTCATCACGACCGCCGCGAACAAAGCGCCGAAGTCGACCGCGTAGCCGGCCCTCGACGCGAACACCGCCATGCCCTGCGTCAGCACGTAGTTGTCACGATCGGTGTTGAGGACGATGGGCAGTAGGAACTGGTTCCACAGCCCGAGGAAGTTGAAGATGGCCACCGAGGCCAGACCGGGTTTCGCCATGGGCAGCATCACCCGGAAGAACGTGCTCCACTCCCCCGCGCCGTCGATCTGCGCCGCCTCGTGGATCTCGTCCGGCAGCGCCTTGAAGAACGAGTGCAGGAAGAAGACGGTGAACGGAAGGGCGAACGCGACGTAGGTCAGGATCAGGCCCGGCAGGGTGTTCAGCAGCCCGAAGTTCCGCAGGATGAAGAAGAGCGGCACGATCGCGAGGAACAGCGGGAACGTCATCGAGGTGAGCAACGCGTTGTAGATGAGCCGGTTGCCCGGGAAGCGGAACCGCGCCAACACGTACGAGCACATCGCGCCGAGCAACATGACGATGAACAGCGCGGTGCCCACCACGATGACCGTGTTCAGGAAGTAGCCGCCGATCCCGGCTCCCGTCCAGGCGGCCGCGTAGTTGTGGAAACTCCACTCACGGGGCAGCGAGAACGGCGACGCCAGGATCTCACCGGTCGACTTGAACGACGACATGACCGTCCACAGGAACGGGACGATGACGATGACGGCCCAGGCGACGAGGAGGGTGTGTGAGGTCGCCGCTACGGCGATGTCGCCACGGCTGGTCTTCCGGCGGCGTCCAGGCGGCGCGGGGGTGGCCGAGGTGGCCGGGCGCGCCTTCTCGGCGGCGGGCGCGGTCATGTCCGCTCCTTCCCGTCGGCTCGTCCGCCGCTCAGGCGGTCGGCCAGGAACACGATCGCGGCGAACAACAGCGTCACCACCGCGAGTACCACGCCCATGGCGGTCGCGTACCCGAACTGCCCCTTACGGAAGGCCACGGTGTACAACTGCTGGCTCATGGTCAGCGTCGAGTACTCGGGCCCGCCGGTGGGGTTCAACGCCTGCATGTAGATGAACGCGTCGAGGGCGATGATGCCGAGGTAGACGTACGCGGTCCGTACGCTGTCCCGGATCTGCGGAATGGTGATCGAGAAGGCGGTGCGGAAGCGACCGGCACCGTCCAGGCGCGCGGCCTCGTACGTCTCCGCCGGGATACCTTTGATCGCCGCGACGAACAGCACGGTGTAGAAGCCGACGAAGCTCCAGATGATGACGAAGATCGACGCCGGCAACGCGGTGGTGGCCTTGCCGAGCCACGGGAAGTCCGCGAACCCGTCGAGGCCGACTCCGGCGAGAAGGCCGTTGAGCAGCCCTCTCGACGGGTCGTACACCTGGGCCCAGATCAGCCCGACGGCGATGGCGGGCACCGTGTACGGGAAGAACGAGACGACCCGGTAGAAGCTGGACCCGCGAAGGCCCCGCACGGTTCCCGTACTCGGGCCACCGACGGTCACCATGCTGGCGATCGCCAGAGCGAGCGCGATGGTCACGATGGGCACGACGATCGCGAGCAGTACGTTGTTCCGCAGAGCGCGCAGGAAGACATCGTCACCGAAGAGCCTGACGAAGTTCTCCAGGCCGATGAAGCGCATGTCCGGCGAGAAGCCGGTCCAGTCCGTCATCGCGAAGTACAGCGCCTGGACGAACGGCGAGATCACGAAGATCGCGAAGATGGCCAGGGGAAGCACCAGGAACACCGCCATGAAGCTCACCCGGTCGAAGGTGAGCTTGCGGCGGCGCTTGGCGGCACGCCGGCCGCCCAGCATCGTCGTACCTGTCATCGCATTCAGCTAACCTTGATCTTCTGGATGGACGAGTCGTTCGCGATCTTGTCGCTCACGGACTGCAGGCCCTTGGTCATTCTGGCGACGTCGAGGTCGCCGGCGAGGAACGAGTTCCACAGGACCAGCTGGTCGGCGCCCATCCCGTAGTAACCCTCGGAGACGAAGTCGAAGATGTTCTGGCCGGCGGCCTCGAGCATCTTGGTCTGCGAGACCAGCGCGGTCGAGCCGTAGCCGTCGGCCGGTACGGTCCCCTTGACGATCGTCGGCGCCAGCCGGGTCTTCGAGAAGTTGGCGGCGGCCTCGCTGGAGAGCATCGCGCGCAGAACCTCCTTGCCACCCGCCGGGCTCTTGCCCTTGGCCGGCACGATGAACGGTTCGCCGGCCGCGGCTCGCAGCGCCTCGAACGGCAGCGCCGGGCTCGTCGACAGGGTCGGCACCGGCACACCGGTCATCCGGAAGCCCGCCTTGGTGGCCTTCTTCATCTCGTTCTCGATCCAGCCGCCCGAGCTGTACAGCAGAGCCTGCTGATCGTTGCTCCACTTCGCCTGCGCGGCGGTGAACTGGGTGCCGGCGCCACCGGGCACGATGTAACCGGCCCGCACGATGTCGTGGATCTCCTTGAGAACGCCCTGGATCGCCGGGTGCGACCACGCGTTCGGCGCCAGGTTCTCCAGGGCCAGGCGTACCTCGTGCCCGCCCTCCTTGATCGCCGAGTCGACCATCGTCCACTGGTAGTAGTTGGCCGCCTCCTTGCCGAAGACGAACAGGTACTTGCCCTTCGCCTTCGCCTTGGCCCCGAGATCCTTCGCCTCGGCCCAGGTCTTCGGCGGGGTCCAGCCGTTCTCCTCGAACAGCGAGGCCGAGTGCCAGAGGGAGAAGACGGTCATCACGTAGTTCAGCGCGACGAACTTCCCGTTGAACGTGCCGGGCAGCTTGACCCCCGGGTAGAGGCTGTCCGCGATCTTCGTACCGCCGTAGTTGGTCGCGTCGAGGACGTCGTCCAGGGTCTCCAGCTGGTCGACGATCGTGCTCAGAGAGATTTTGCCCGCGCCGCCGTTGTTGATCAGGTCGGGCGGGTTACCGCCGACAAACCGGGGCTGGAGTTCCTGGGCGATCTCCGTCGACGGCTGGACCTTGATCTTGATGCCGCTGTGCTTCGCCTCGGCCAGGCCGCCCGCGAACGTGACGTAGTCGTAGCCGTAGCCGCCGTTGAAGATGACCGCGTCGACCTCGGTGTTGGCGGCCAGTCCGAACGGGTTCTGGGCGCTCGTGGCGCCGGTGGTCGACGTGCCCTTGGGTTCGTCGTCGCCCGGCGAGGCGCACGCGGCCAGCACACCGGCGACGGGGACCAGCGACGTCGCCAGCGCGCCCCGCAGGAACAGCCGGCGATTGAATGGTTTCAATTCAGAGGACATGGGTGGCTACCTTTCGATGGGCCTTGCTGTCTGCGATTTCTGTGGCCGTGGCGGTCCGCCGCGTCGGCGGGCTGCCCGGGATTACGCGACGGGCTTGATGCGCGTCCCGTAGCGCCGCTCCAGGGCGCCGTTGTGCTCGTCGCCGCCGGGAATGTTGGCCGAGATGTACAGCGGCGGCACCTGCCCGGCCGCCCGGATGCGCTCCGCCGCGCCGATGGTCAGCAACTGCGCGAGGTAGGCAGCGGTGATCGACGAGACCGCCCCCACCCCGAGCCCGTCACCGAGGCCGAGGGTGGCGTCTCCGTACGGGGCACGGTTGTCCAGGACGATGTCGGCGACGTCCGAGAGTCGCTTCCCGCTGGGATGCTTGGGGGCGACCGCGTTGGTGTGTTCGAGGCTGGTCACGGCGATCACCGGATGCCCTTCGGCCTTGGCGCGCAGGGCGAGCCCGACGATCGAGCCGTTCACGCCCGAGTTGGAGGCGATGAGGAACACGTCGGCCGGGTGCATCTCGTACAGGTCGTAGAGCTCGTCCACGATGCTGTTGTCGCGTTCCAACTCGGCACCGACGAGGATGGAGGCGTCGCTCCGGTCACCGAACAGGACCAGGTCCCGCAGCGCGATGGCGTGACTCGGGATGAACCCGCCGGCCCGCCCGGCGATCTCCATCGCGAAGGCCTCGGAGTGGCCGGTGCCGAATGCGTGTAGCACGCCGTCGTTCTCGATCGCGTTGACGATCAGCTCGATCGCCCCGTCCAGGCCGCCCGAACGGGCCTCCTCGTCGATGGCCCGGAGACGGCTGGAGACATGCGTGGAGTAGTCGCGGAAGAGGGTCGTCATCAGGAAGGCGTTCCGTTCGTCGGGGAGGCGGTCGCGGTACGCGGCGGCCGGGACTGGGTCTCGCGATGGGTGGCGATGGCCGCAGCGGTCCGGGCCAGCGTGGTCGTGGTGCGTTCGAAGTTCTGTTGCGCGACCATCAGGTAGAGCAGGTCGAACACGAACAGCTGGGCGTGCTGCGCGGCGAAGTCCCCGGGCTGGAGGTATTCGCCGGGCGCGTAGCTCTGGATGTGCATGTCGGCGGCTGCGGCGAGCGGCGAGCTGGGATCGCTTGTCAGGGCCACGGTGAGCGCGCCCTGCGAACCGGCGAGCGTCAGCATCTCCACTGTCTCGCTGGTGCGACCGCTGTTGGAGATGCCGATCGCCACGGCCCCCTCCCCCAACAGCGCGCCGCTGGTGAGGCCGAGGTGCACCTCGGTCCACGCATGCGCGTTGATCCCGATCCGGTACAGGCGCTCATGGATGCCGGCGGCGACGAGCCCACTGCCGCCGATGCCGTAGATGTCCACGTGCCAGCTGGTGGCGATGGCGGCGACGACCCGTTGCAGCAGGCCGAGGTCGGCCAGATCGGCGGTGGCCTGCAACGCGCCGACGTGCGCGTTGAGCAGCATCCGCAGCACCTCGGCGGGGTCCTGCCCCGGGTGGAAGGTGTGCCCGATCACCTGCTCCCAGGTGTCCTGTGCGCTCGACCGTCCAAGGTCGGCCGCCGAGCTGACCCGCAGGGGCAGGTAGCCGCCGTAGCCGATCAGCCGGCAGAAGCGGGTCACCGTCGCCGCCGAGGTGCCCGCGCGCTCCGCGAGTTCGGTGATCGACAGCTGGAGCGGCAACTCGGGGTTCTCCAGGAGGAGCTGACCGATCTTGGCCATGGACTGCGTCATGTGTGACAGCTGCGCCCGGATGCGACTGCTGACGCCGAACTCGGCAGTCGTTTGCGCCGGGGGTACTTCAGCCGAAGACATGATGATGAAAAGTCCTATCACTGTTAGCTTTGGTCCGTGAAAACTAATTGCAGGATCTCGGTGGGGGCAATGAACCCCAGGTCACGGGTTGGTAACGATGCCTGATCTGCTCGCCGTCGACGCCGGCGGCACCTCGACCCGTAGCATTGTCGTCACCGCCGAGGGCCGGTGTCTCGGCTACGCCCGCACCGGCAGCGGAAACCCGACCTCCGCCGGACCCGTGCACGCGGCCGCTTCGGTGGCGGCCAGTGCCGCAGCCGCGTTGACGGTCGCCGGCGTGGCAGGTGAGGAGATCGGCGGGGTCGTGTTCGCCATGGCCGGCGCGAGCCCGCACATGGACATCGAGTCGTTCACCGCACCGCTGAAGGCGCTCGGCATCACCGCGACCCCGGTCGTCGAATCGGACCTGCTGGCCACCTTCTTCTCCGGCACGTACCAGGAGGCCGGCTACGCGCTCGTCGCCGGCACAGGCGCGGCGGCCATCAGGGTCGAGCGGGGGCGGATGATCGCCACCGCCGACGGGCTCGGCTGGCTGCTCGGCGACGACGGCTCCGGCTTCTACATGGGACATCGGGTGGTCCGGGCGGCGCTGGCCGAGCTCGACCGCCGCGGTCCGGCCACCGCGCTCACCGGACTGCTCCTGGACCAACTCGGCCAGGCCGGCAGCCATGCTCCGGATCCCGACGGTCGCCCGGCCATCGTCACGTACGCGCTCGACACCCTCTACGCGATCCGCCCGGTGCAGCTCGCCCAGTTCGCACACCTGGCCTTCGAGGCCGCCGGCGACGAGATCGCCGACGAGATCGTCCGCGACGCCGCCGACGCGCTGCTGCGCACCCTCGACGCGGTGGTCACCCCCGGCCTGAGCGGCGTGATCACGCTCGGCGGCGGCATCCTCACCCGGCACCGCACGCTGGCCGACCAGATCGCGGCCCGGTACGCCCGGGACGGCACCACTGCGGAGGTACGCATCGTCCCCGACGGGGTGGTCGGCGCGGCCGTGCTCGCCCTCCGGCAGGCCGGAGCGACCGTCGACGAGGTCGTCTTCGACCGGCTCACGACGACACTCGCGACGCTGCGCTGACGTGCACCTCCGGACGGTCAGGACGAGCGGGGCGGGTGAACCTCCTGGCCCGCGTCGAGTGGCGTCCCGAGATCGCGATGCTCACGAAAGGCGGCCTGGACGCCGGCCTGGAACCGCGTGTCCGCGCCGAGCCCCGCCATCAGCGCGGGGATGTGACGCTACGCCGCCTCCTCGCCCGGACTCATCAGTCGGCTCACGGCGCCGGTGCGTCTTCAGCAGCGAGCCAGCCCCGCCGCACGGCCTGGTAGCCGGCCTGGAAGCGGGTGGCCGCGTCCAGCCGCCGGAGCAGGGCGCTGAAGTGACGCCGGACGGTCCGCAGGTGCCAGCCGAGATGGTCGGCGGTGGCCTGGTCGGTCAGTCCCGCCATGAGCAGCGACATCAGTGCCCGCTCCAGACAGGAGGGGGCGTCCTCGTTGGGTAATGGCTTGTCGCCGACGCCGACGTCGAACGGTCAGGAGCGGAGTTCAGGGGCGTACGTCATCGGCAGGGCGTCGCGTGTCACGGCTCTGCTTGCCCACCGATGCTGACCAGCACGGCCTCAATGTCCCTCCCTGTCGGTGTCGACGCCGACGCCTCTCCTTCGTGGAGATAGGTCTGCCTTACCGGACAGCCCGGATCGTGATGTTGCAAGATAGTGGCAATAGCCAAGGTTAGGCAGAAGAAGGAAGGCAGCAATGGCGATCTACACGCTTCCCGACATGCCCTACGACTACGGTGCGCTCGAGCCGGCGATGTCCGGCCAGATCCTGGAGCTGCACCACTCCAAGCACCACGCCGCGTACGTCAAGGGCAGCAACGACACCCTCGACCAGCTCGCCGAGGCCCGCGACAAGGGCGACTTCAGCACCCTGGTCGGCCTGGAGAAGACCCTGGCGTTCAACCTCTCCGGCCACGTCCTGCACTCGATCTTCTGGAACAACCTGTCCCCGGATGGCGGCGGACGCCCCGACGGCGAGCTGGCCGCCGCCATCGACGAGCACTTCGGCTCCTTCGACGCGTTCGCCGGGCAGCTGTCGACCGCGACCAAGGGCGTGCAGGGCTCCGGCTGGGGCATCCTGGCCTGGGAGCCGCTGTCGCAGCGGCTGATCGTGGAGCAGGTCTACGACCACCACGGCAACGTCGGGCAGGGCTCGACGCCGCTGCTGGCCTTCGACGCCTGGGAGCACGCCTACTACCTGCAGTACAAGAACGTCCGGCCGGACTACGTCGACCGGCTCTGGGACCTGGTCAACTGGGCCGACGTGATCAAGCGGTTCGACGCCGCCCGCGCGGCCGGAAACCCGCTCATCGTCGCTCCCTGACGGCACCGGCCAGTGACAGACGCCGACGCCCAGGCGGCGTTCTGGGCCGCGCAGCGCGCCGCCGGGGTCATCGCGGCCAAACACCGCGGTGACCTCGCCGGCGCGCAGGCACTGCTGGAGGCGTTCCCGGACGAGGCCTGCCGGACCCGCGGCTTCCAGCTACTCGCCGAGCTGGCGCTGAGCATCCTGCGGACCCAGACCGGCGAGACCATGGACGAGATCGTGCAGGAGCTGAGCCTGCACATCGCGAACGCCGCAGCCACCGGCCCACCTGGTCCGCCGCCCGGCTGAAGCCCTTATTGCAATATTTGGCAGTTTAAGAAGGGTGGCATCGTCCTGGACGGCGCCAACTGGTTGCGGAGTGAGCCAGGCGGCGTGGCTCGTTACCACGCCTGAGAGCAGGGCGTCCCGGCACCGCGATGATCCTCGCGCCGGGACGCCCCACCTCCACCACCCCACCTCAACGACGATGCTCGACGGCGGCTGGCTTCGTGCCCGCACCGCTTCGAGCTGCAGCTCAGTCAAGGCCAACATCCTGGGCTGGGTACTGGAACCCCTCGGGCGGGCATGCCTCAACTCGGCCTCGCCGATCAGCTGCTTGGCAGAATCAAGGACGTCACCCATGGCGGGGCGGCAGGCCGTTACGCAGAAAACCATTGGCGCTCTTGACAGTCTTGGCCCCGTTGGGACACCCTCCGGGCCAGATCGCGCCCGAAAGTCCGTGGCTCATGGGCGTGCAGTTGCAAGGTCAACATTACACATTCCGCGCCCATCGGAGACACAAGGAGGACCATTTCACCCACCCGCCGGATGAACCGCCCCGGATCTTGTAGAGACTTTGGTGATCCCCTTGTCCCGTAGAGCCTTGCGGTTCGCGCGAGACGAGTACGCCTTGTCGCCGGTCACCGAATCAGGTCGTTTGCGTGGTCTGCCGACCCCACCGGGACGGGGTGTCCGGATCTGGTCCAGTAGCGGGATCAGTTGCCGGGTGTCGGCTGCCTGACCGGGTGTGATGCGGGTGGCCAGGGACCGTCCACGCCCCTCGGCCAGGGTGTGAATCTTCGTGGTCAGCCCGCCGCGGGACCGGCCGATGCCTTGTGCTGCCTGCGGCGTCGGCCCTGTTGCGCCCCCTTTACGGGCACCCGCCGCGTGTTGGTGGGCGCGCACGATGGTGGCGTCGACCTGGGCGTACCAGTCGATGTCATCGTCGAGTTCGGCCGGGGCGATGGCGTGCGCTTTGAGGGAGCCCAGGTGCCGTCGGCCGCCCAGCGGCGGAATCGTTGGTAGGCGGTTTCCATGGTCCGTAGCGTTCCGGTAGGTCACGCACGGCGAGCCGGTGCGTTTGACCCAGCAGATCGCGTTGATGACCTGCCGATGATCGCGCCACTGGCTACCCCGCAGAGGCTGTGCCAGCAGCAGCGGTGCCAGCACAGCCCACTCATGGTTCGTCAGATTTCCTCGTGCCACACGGGCTTAAGAGTCCGCTGCTCTGCCAGTTGAGCCAGCGGCGCTCGGTGAGAACGGGCCGAGACGTCAGCGCGCTCACATACCGTCCCGGAAAGGCAGGGGCGGCCTGGCCGCAGCGCCGGCGTGGCCTGCCCCGGTCGCGGCTCCGGACGGGTCCACCACCAGGGTGTACGCCCCGGGACGCCGGCAGCACGGCCGGCGACTCCCGGTGCGGTGGCATCGACGAAGACGGCGGTGGCGAGAATCCGGCGGACCGTGGCATTTTCGCCTCTCGTTCCCGATGGCAGACCTTCCTAGGCTCCTTCCCGACACGCGTCAACTGGAACGCAAAGGGGCTTGATCGTGCTTCGCTATGTCATGCCGGTGGTGATCGGGCTGGTCTACGTCGGGCTCAACTCCCTCGTGCCGGAGCCGCACCGGCGGCGCCTGAACGCGCTCGTCGTCACCGGCGCCGGGGCCGCCTACATCAGCGGTGGTGGGTTCGGGCTGTGGGAGCTGGCCTTCTGCGCGCTGCTGCTGGTGGTGGGCTACGCCGGGCTCACCTCGTACACCTTCATCGGGGTCGGATGGCTCCTACACACGGTGTGGGACGTCGTGCACCACCGGCGCGGCACCCCGATCATCCCGTCGCTGCACGACTCGTCCTTCGGCTGCGCGCTTTGCGATCCGGTCATCGCGCTCTGGTGCTTCACCGGTGGCCTGTCGGTGACAGACCTGTTCGACCGGGTCGCGCGCCGGGCGACCGACGCGCGCCCGCCGACCACCGCACGGCCCTGACTGGTTGAATTTCCGCCATGCACACCGTGGCCGTGCTCGCCCTCGACAGCGTCGTCCCGTTCGACCTGGCCACCCCGATGGAGGTCTTCCACCGCACCCGCCTGCCCGACGGCCGCGCCGGCTACCGCGTCCTCGTCTGCGCCGCCACGCCGACGGTCACCACGGGGGCGTTCAGCATCGCGGTGCCGTGGGGCCTGGACGTCCTCGCCGACGCCGACACCGTCGTCGTGCCGGGTGTCTCCGACCCCGCCGCCGCGACGCCCACCGCGGTCCTCGACGCGCTGCGCGCCGCCGCCGCGAACGGCGCCCGGATCGCCTCGATCTGCGGCGGCGCGTTCACGCTCGCCGCCACCGGCCTGCTCGACGGACGCCGCGCCACCACGCACTGGCTCGCCACCGACCAGCTCGCCGCCCAGCATCCGCGGATCCAGGTCGACCCCAACGTGCTCTACGTGGACAACGGCCAGTTCCTCACGTCCGCCGGCGCCGCCGCCGGGCTCGACCTGTGCCTGCACCTGATCCGCCGCGATCACGGTGCCGCCGTCGCCGCCGACGCGGCGAGGTTGTCCGTCATGCCGCTGGAACGCGCGGGCGGACAGGCGCAGTTCATCACACACGAACCACCGGTCCCCGAGGGGGCGACCCTGGAGCCGCTGCTGGCCTGGCTGCGCGACAACGCCCGGTGTGAGCTGACCCTCGCCGACATCGCCCGCCACGCCGGCATGAGTACCCGGACGCTGAACCGGCGCTTCCGCGACCAGACCGGCACCACCCCGCTGCGGTGGCTGCACCGGGTCCGCGTCCACCAGGCGCAGCACCTCCTGGAGACCACGGCCCATCCCATCGACCGGGTGGCGATGCAGGTCGGTTTCGGCTCCACCACTGCCTTCCGAGACCGCTTCAAGCGGATCACCGGCACCAGCCCGCAGGCGTATCGGCGTAGCTTCCGCGGCGGGTGACCACGAACGCGGTGCCGTCTCCGCGAGCGGGCGGTCGGTCCACAAGAACCAAGAAGACCCCGGCCCGGCAGGTTACTGCCGGGCCAGGGCCTTGATCGTTGGTGCGCCGCCAGGGACTCGAACCCCTAACCCCTCGGGCCGGGTAAAGATCATCCTCAATCGAGCAGACCTGCCCCCTGAGCTGGGCTGGAACCTTCAGCGCTTCTCGACGTTTTACACACGTTTTCCGTCTCGGTTGTGCCGAATCCGTGCCCGATGATCATGGTCAAGCATTGAACTTGATCAAGGCATTTCAAGATCACTAGAGTGCCTGAGGTGAAGCGGGAAGTCCCCTCGAAACGTTGGCGCCCTGGGTTCTCCTGTCCCTCGTCGTCATGGCGTGCTCAGGTGCGTTAGCCGTTCCTGCGGCGTGGGCGGTGAGGGTCCAGGTTGAGGCGGAACAGGGTGAGCGCGCTCCTGATGCGGCGGTGGCTGTCTACCTGCTGCGGTTGAGTAGCGGGGATGATGGCGGACTGCGTCGAGTGCTTGCCGCCGATCGCCGTGACGAGCTGGTGCGTCAGTGGCGCGCTTACCGGGCGCAGATGTCGAGATCCGCCATGCCCAACAAGCTGGAATCAGGCCCGTTGCAGGTCGACCACGTCCGCGACGGTGTCGCCCTGGTGGTCACCGAGGTCCACGCGGTCTGGTGGCACGACAAGCTATCGCAGTCGAGCAGCCGGCATCCGTGGCGCTTCGAGGTCCGAGAAGATCGGGGCGGTTGGCGGGTCTGGACGGTCAAGGCTCCGGCCTGGTGTGGCGACTACATCCGGCCCGACCGGTGCTGACGGCTGACGTCGGCGGCCTGCGCTCTGTTCACCGCGGAAGCCGCGGTGGCAGGCCACCAGCATTCGACAAGCAGCAGTACCGCCAGCGCAACGTCGCCGAACGCTGCATCAACCGGCTCAAACAATGGCGCGGCCTGGCCATGCGCACCGACAAACTCGCGGTGCACTACCAGGCCGCACTCACCCTCGCGGGGATCCTGCTCTGGACCGAACCATGATTCGAGAGACGTTCCTAGGCGTCGTTCTTGCCCCAGTTGCCGAGTGCGACGATCGCCTCGCGCAAGGCGAGCCCGCGATCGGTCAGCGCATAGGCCCGGGTGTTGTGTCGAAGGGGCAGGCGGAACAGCACGCCAGCCGCTTCGAGCTCGCGCAGGCGTATCGCGAGCATGTTCGTCGGCACGCCGAGGTCGCGCTGCAGATCGCCGTAGCGTTGTGGCCCGTCGAGCAGCCGTTCCACGATGAGCAGGGCCCACCGTGCTCCGACGATGTCGAGGGCTGCGGCGAGGTCGCTCACGCGGTCGGATCGGCGTCCGCCTTCATCCAGAACGGTGAGTAGTGGTAACCGTCGGGGTCGTCGAATTGGCGCTGGTACATGAAGGGGTAGTCGTCGGTGTCACCGATCCGCCCGCCGGCGGCGCCGGCGCGGTCAACGAGCTCGTCGACCGCCTCGCGGCTGCCCAGGTTGAACGAGACCGTGACCTTCGAGGGCGTCTGAGGTCCGCCGATCAGCTCTTCGACTCCGCCGACGCTCGCGTACATCTCGCGGCTGCCGAGCATGACGTACTGCTCGGGCGCGATCGCGAAGCACGACACATTGTGGTCGGACATCTCGGTGTTAAGAGCCCAGCCGAGGGCCGCGTAGAAGGCGGTTGCGCGCTCGACGCTCTCGACCGGGCAGGTGATGAAGAGGCTCATGCGGGCCATGCTTGCAAAATGCAAGCGGTCCGTCAAGGGGCATGCGTCCCGCACAAAGGTCGGGTACTGCCTGCGTCCCACACGACGGTGTTGCCGTGGGCGCCCGGGTCCCCGGCGGGGTACCGCGATGGCGTTCATGACTGCTTCGAACTGGGGTGCGTCGCCGGCTTGGCCAGCGGTAACGAGCAGGCTCATCGGCCGGCAGCGCGACTCCGCAGCCAGATGGACCTTGGTGGTCAGGCCGCCTCGCGACCAGCCGAGGCAGTGGTCGACCGGCTCGTGGCGCCGTGGTCTTTTCCCGGCCGGAGTCCGGCGGCGTGCTGGTGGGCCCGGACCACCGTGGAGTCGACTGCGGTGACCAGCCAGTCGAGCTCACCGGCGGCATCAGCGTCGGCCTGCACCGCGGTCAGCAGCCGCTGCCACGTCCCGTCGAGGGTCCACCGCCGGAACCGCGAGTAGGCACCCTTCCAGGAACTGAACTCGGCGGGCAGGTCGCGCCACGGCGACCCGGTGCGGCACTTCCACGCGATCGCTTCGATCACTTCACGGTGATCGGCCCACCGTCCGCCGCGCTGCGGCGACCGGTCCGGCACATGCGGCTGCAGCCCACCCACATCTCATCAGAGATCCATCGACGAACCGGCACGCTTCGTCAACGAGCCGCCTTGATCCGAGAGACGCTCCCTAAAGGATGTCTCGTAACTCGGTGAAGCGTTGCCTGGCAACGGTGCTGGCGTCACCCCGCGAGGATGATGTTGTGGAGGTGGGCGATGCCAGCA
>NZ_JBIATC010000003.1:0-5608 GCF_042891255.1 Micromonospora sp. NPDC001898
GCTGGCATCGCCCACCTCCACAACATCATCCTCGCGGGGTGACGCCAGCACCGTTGCCAGGCAACGCTTCACCGAGTTACGAGACATCCTTTAGCGTCGGGTGGCCCACGTACCCGGCCCCTCGGAGTGACGATGAGTGAGCGCGCCGCCCTGGCGTTCGGCATCAGCCTGATCCTGTTCCTCGCCGGCTGCGGCGAGCGGACGACCGGCAGCTCCCCGGAGGCCGCCGCCCCCTCACCGGCGGCCTCGACATCGCCGGGACAGACACCGCAGCCGAAGCCGAGCGCCTCGGCCAAGCCGACCCGGACCGTCCCGTCGCGGCTTCGCCCGCAGCCCACCACGCTCCCGCCCGGGCTGCGCCGGACCAGCGGTGGGCGGGCGGTCGCGTTGACGTTCGACGACGGGCCCGATCCGGTCTGGACGCCGAAGATCCTGGACCAGTTGCGCCGCGCCGGGGCGAAGGCCACCTTCTGTGTGATCGGCACCCGGGCCCGGGCGCACCCCGATCTGGTCGCGCGGATCGCCCGGGAGGGCCACCAACTGTGCAACCACAGTTGGCGGCACGACCTGGACCTCGGCCGGCGGCCGGTCGCCGAGATCCGGGCCGACCTGGTACGCACCAACCGCGCCATCCAGGCGGCGGTGCCGGGTGCCAAGGTGCCGTTCTACCGCCAGCCGGGCGGGAAGTGGACTCCGGAGGTCGTGGCGGTGGGACGGCAGCTCGGCATGCGACCGCTGCACTGGAGCGTCGATCCGCAGGACTGGGCCAAGCCCTCCGCCCCGACGATCACCCGTCGGGTGACCGGCGCCGTCCGGCCCGGCGCGATCGTGCTGATGCACGACGGCGGCGGGAACCGGGCCGCCACGATCTCCGCCTGCGCCCACCTCATCGGCGACCTGAAGCGGCGCTACGGGCTGGTCCGGCTCGGCTGAACCGGCCCTGACCTGTGGTTTTGCGGGCGAACGGGCCCTTGGCCATACCGATTTGTTTCGCGGGCCGCCTGTCACGTATGCTTTCCAAGCCTCCGGCGGGGCCGGATGGGAGCAAGTCCGCTTGAAGTTGCGAGTGTGCAATGATGGCGGGGCCGCCCTCATCGTCTAGCGGCCCAGGACGTCGCCCTTTCAAGGCGGTAGCACGGGTTCGAATCCCGTTGGGGGCACGACCGGCGCAAGCCGGAGCAACACCAGCCAGGTCCTGTGGAGCAGTTGGAGTGCTCGCCGCCCTGTCAAGGCGGAGGTCGCGGGTTCAAGTCCCGTCAGGACCGCAAGCGCTGATCGCCGCGCGTACCATGCGCGGCGTTCTGCGTATCGGAGCAGGTTCCCTGCCGGCGGTGATCCCGCCTCTTGGGTACCATGAGCCGAGCGGCACGGCCAGGTAGCTCAGTTGGTACGAGCGTCCGACTGAAAATCGGAAGGTCGGCGGTTCGACCCCGCCCCTGGCCACATAGCCTTTCGCCGGGCTACAGAGATCCCCACCAGCGGAAACGCTGGTGGGGATCTTGCTGTTGGCACCCTCGGCGCCGGCAACTCGGTGGCCGCCGGCTCTCGTGGCGCCTCCGGAGCGGCATCCGGCGGCGGTCGCCAGTTTTGCCCGACTCATGCCCAGGTTCACCCACATTGTCGCGTCCGCCAGGTGGATCGGGACTGTCCGCAATCCGGACGCGCCATGTCCGAATCAGGGCAAGCACGAAGCTGCACGCTGGGGCATCAGCCGGTATGGTCCGGGCCTATGGGACAGGAGATGGCCGGACCGGCAGACGTCCGACAGGATGTCGCGCGGTACTCGCTGCGCAGCAGTCTCCTCATCCCTGCCTCCGCCGAGCGGGCCTTCGCCGTGTTCACCGGGGCGCTGACCGACTGGTGGGTCCGGGAGTACACCTGGTCCGGCCCGGCGGCGCTGGCGGAGCTGGGCATCGAGCCACGCGCCGGAGGCATGCTCTACGAGATCGGCCCGTACGGCTTCCGGAGCGACTGGGGCCGCGTGCTCACCTGGGATCCGCCCCGGCGGCTGGTGTTCAGCTGGCAGATCGGCCCGGACCGGGTGCCGGCCCCCGACCCGGCACAGGCCAGCGAGGTGGAGGTGCTGTTCCTGCCGGAGGGGCCGGAGCAGACCCGGGTGGAGGTCGAGCACCGGCACTTCGACCGGCACGGCGAGGCCGCCGAGGGATACCGGCAGGCGCTCACCGCGGGCTGGCACGAGCTGCTCTCCCGTTACCTGGCCTCAGTCACCCAATCCTGACCCGACAGCCGACCACAGGGCCTCAGTGGGGGAGTTGCCGTGTTCGGGTGGTGGACAGGCGCTGGCCGCCCAGATCTGCGCTGCGGCCGGCCGCAGCGCCCGGGCCGAAACCGGTGCCGGCGAGCCGGCGCGGAGCGGCGGTGCGCAGCCGGGGGTAGGCCTCGGCCACCCGGCGCTGGACCCGGTCCGAGCGGTCGGCCAGCACGAGCGCGACCGAGGGCCCGCCGGAGTCGGCGACCGCCCCGGCCTCCGCCTCGACCAGCCGCGTGCCGACCACCTGGGCGAAGCCGGCGAGCCAGGAGCGCCGGAACGCCGCCGGATGCTCCCCCACCGGGACGACCGCCCCGGCCAGCCCGTGCGCCGCCTGCACCAGCAGCGAGGTGAAGAGCAGGTCGACCCGCTCCAGGTCACTGGCGAAGCCGAACAGGTGCATCGCGAAGCCGCTGCCGTGCCGGCGACGGACGCAGCGGCAGCGCAGCGGGGCGGCGACGGCGGCGAGCAGGCCGGCCTTGTCCCGGGCGTACGGGGCGACGACCTCGACCACCCGGTCGCCGACCGGGTCGGTGGCCGGGTCGCGGGCCGCCAGCAGGGCCCGGTCCACGCCGTAGCGGGCGATCAGCTCGGTTGCCTTGGCGGTGAACGCGGCCGACTCCTCCGGCGTGCAGGCCGGGTCCTCGGCCTTCGCCAGCAGCTTGCGCACCTTGACGAGCATGGCCTCCGACATGCCACCAGAGCTATCACACCGCCCCGGACGCTGCCGGGCCAGCGGTGAGACCCATCGACCCGTATCATCGTTGCGCTTGGTCAGCCGTCCGGTACGGACGGTCAGTCGTCACTTGGAGGCGCCCATGTCATCCCCGGTCGTCCGCCTACTGGCCACGACGACGGCAGCGGTGTCGCTGCTCGCCCTCGCGGCCCCCGCCCAGGCGGCCCCCGCGCCTGCGAGTCCCGGCGCGGGAACACCCGCGGTGAACCTCGCCGGCACCTACGCCACCTGCTACGGCGGCGCGGTGCGCTCGTACTTCCAGACCGGGAGCTGGGGCGGGGAGGCCGGCACCTACCGGGCCACCAGCCGCTGTGCGGACGTCAACGTCCGCAACGCGAGCAGCTTCGGCACTCAGGCCTGCGTGGTCTTCGTCGACAAGACCAACAGCTGCAACTACTGGACCTACCTTCCGGCGAATTCCGGGTGGATCACGGTGGCCACCAACGTCCGGGACGGGGTGAACTTCCGGGTCCGCTTCTCGAACCTGCGCTACGAGTACGAGCCGCTGGTCGCGTATCACGCGTTCTGAGCGGCGGCGCCCCGGCGCCCGGCCACCCGGGCCGGTGCCGGGGCGTCAGGCGACCCGGCTGCGCAGGGTGGCCACCGTCGAGCCGGCGAGGGTGAGCAGGCAGTCCGGCAGCAGGCCGTCGGCGACCGCCGCGCCGAAGAGCGCCTCCCCGGTGTCGGCGTCGGCGTTGGCGTACGCGCTGACGAAGCGGGCCACCCAGCGGGTGTCGTAGCCTGCCTCGTCGATGCCGGGGAAGTCCAGCGCCGCACCGCCGGGAGCGGGCATGTCCCCGACCATCGTGGCCGCCAGGCACCAGGCCACCCCGTACGCCCCGGCGAGGCCGGCCCGGTCGACCACCTCGTCGAAGGCGCCCACCACCGCGTCGCCATCTCCGGCCAGGGCCGAGTGGAGCACGGCGGTCGCGTCGTCCAGCGTCTGCTGCGGTACGTCCGTCACTCGGCGCACTGTACGACGGGTGGTCAACCCGTGACCACCCGAGAGCGTCGAACCGGTGACCCTGCGTGCGCCTGCGCGGCTAGCAGGCAATTGACCGGGCTCCACGTCCCCGCAGCCCAGCTCGGCACGCTAATGTGCGGAGCGGACCTTCGCCGGAGGAAGGACGACCATGTTCGTATCACACGGCTCGCGCGCCGCCGCCCTGGTGGCTTGCGGGGCGTTGCTCCTTGCCGGTGCCGCCTGCGGCACCGGCAAGTCAGAGGAGCCGACCACCACCACACAGGTCCGCCTCTACGGCATCGACGGCAACATGATCAATGGGTACGCCGCGGAGTTGAAGGAGCGCGCCGATCTGATCGACGGCATGAAGGGCACGACCCCGCTCACGCCGCTGTCGGACGCCTTCAAGAGCCGGCTCCGGTCCGTCTACCCGAAGCTCGGCGACTACCTCTACGCGGCCGAGGCCTACGACGCGGTGATCATCACCGCGCTGGCCACGCAGCTTGCCGGCAGCACCGAGCCGACGCAGATCGCCAAACAGATCGTCGGCGTCACCAACAACGGCCAGCGGTGCGAGAAGGCGGTGGACTGCCTGAAGCTGGCCCGTGCCGGCCAGGACATCGAGTACCGGGGGGTGTCGCTCAACCGGGCCGGGTTCACCGACGCCGGGGAGCCGGCCACGGCCAGCTACGCCACCCTGACCTTCGGGGACCGCAAGATCGACGACGGCAAGACCGAGTTTGTCGGCGCGGGTGACGAGTCGGCCGCGAGCACGAAGAACCCGCCCCGGCCATACAAGCAGCGCGGCGGGAAGGTCCCCTCGGCGCCTCTGGTCCTCGGCGGCCTGCTGCCGCGCACCGGCGACCTGGCCCTGGCATACCCGCCGCTGGCCGCCGGATCCGCCCTGGCGGTCAAGGAGGTCAACGCCGCGGGCGGGGTGCTCGGCGAGCCGGTGGTCTGGCTGGACGGCGACGACGGCACCAACCCGGACATCGCCAAGGCCACCGTGGCCAAGCACGTCCGGGACGGCGCGCACGTCATCATCGGTGCCGGCGCCTCGGGCATCTCCCGCGCCGTGCTGCCGGACGTTGTCGCCGCCGGACGGGTGCTGTTCGCACCGTCCAACACGGACGCGGGGCTGACCTCGGTGGAGGACAAGGGCCTCTACTTCCGCACCGCACCGCCGGACAGCCTCCAGGGGCGGGCGCTGGCGGACGTGATACTGCGCGACGGGCCACACAAGATCGTGCTGGTCGCCCGGAAGGACTCCTACGGCGAGGGCCTTCAGGAGAACGTCCGCGCCGAGCTGGAGCGGGCCGGCATCGGCAGTGACCGGGTGAAGCTGCTGACGTACGATCCGCCGGCCGACGCGAAGGCTCCACCGCTGGACTTCACCGCCGGTGCCCAGGAGATCAAGAAGTACGGCGCGGATGCCGTGCTGGTCATCGGCTTCGCCGAGTCCGCGCAGGTGATCCGGGCGCTCGCCGACTCCGGGGTGAAGATCGGCCACTGACCCGACGCGGGGGGGGCGCCCCCCCCCCCCCGGGGGGGGGGGGGGGGGGGGGCGGGGGGGCCCGGGGGGGGGGGGGGGGGCCCGGGGCGGGGGGGGGGGGGCGGCCCCGGGCCCGGGGGGGGGGCC
>NZ_JBIATC010000003.1:5618-33463 GCF_042891255.1 Micromonospora sp. NPDC001898
GCCGGGCCGCGCCGGCCCCCCCCGGGGGGGGGGCCCGCCCCCCCCGCCCCCCCCCCCCCCCCCCCCCCCCCCCCCCCCCCCCCCCCCCCCCCCCCCCCCCCCCCCCCCCCCCCCCCCCCCCCCCCCCCGTCCGGGGCACCGGGCCTGGCTGCGGCGCGCCGTCAGCGGGGCCGGCGGCGCTCCAGGAACTCGGTCATCCGCCGCCGCTTCTCCTCGTCCTCGAAGAGCACCGCCTGGCTGACCAGGTCGAGGTGCGGGTGGGCGGCCGGCGGTGCGTCCACGGCCAGCTTGGTCAGCCGCAGCGCCAGGGAGGAGCCCTTGGCGATCTCGTCGAGCAGCCCGTGCGCGGCGGGCAGCAGCTCGGTGGGCTCGTCCACCACCTGGTTGACCAGCCCGATCCGCAGCGCCTCCACGGCATCCACCCGGCGGCCGGTGAACAGCAACTCCTTGGCCCGGGCCTCCCCGACCAACGCCGGGAGCCGGTGGGTCGCGCCCGCGCCGGCCAGGATGCCCAGCCGCACCTCCGGCTGACCGAAGACGGCGCGCGCCGTACACACCCGCAGGTCGCACGCGTACGCCAGCTCAGCGCCACCGCCCAGCGCCGGGCCGTCGACGGCGGCAACGGTGGGCATCGGCAACGCCCGGATCCGGGCGAAGGCGGCGGAATTGATCGCGGCGAGCGCGTCCAGCCGGCCCCGCTCGCGGAGCTGGCCGATGTCCGCCCCGCCCGCGAAGATCCCCTCCGCGCCGCCGGTGAGCAGCAGCAGGCGGGGCCGCGCCTCCAGCTCGGCGCAGACGTCGTGCAGCTCACCGATCAGGTCGGCGTCGATCGCGTTGCGCTTCTCCGGCCGGTCCAGCGTCACCACCAGCCGGTCCGGCCGCTCGTCGATCCGCAGCCCGCTCACCGCTTCTCGCCTCCTTCCCAGCGGTAGAAGCCCTGCCCGGACTTCCTGCCCAGCCTGCCGTCGGCGACCATCCGCTCCAGCAACGGCGGCGGCGCGTACCGGTCCCCGTAGGCGGTCTGGAGGGTGCGGGCGATGTCCAGCCGGACATCCAGCCCGACCAGGTCGGTCAGCTCCAGCGGGCCGACCGGGTGCCGGTAGCCGAGCACCATCGCCTTGTCGATGTCGGCCGGGTCGGCCACCCCGTCGGCGACCATCCGGATCGCCTCCAGCCCGAGGGCCACCCCGAGCCGGGAGGTGGCGAAGCCGGGCAGGTCGCGTACGACGACGGGGTCCTTGCCCAGCCGGCCGGCGAGCGCGACGGCCGCCGCGGTGGTCTCCTCGGCGGTGTCCGGGCCGACCACGACCTCCAGCAACGCCATGGCCCAGACGGGGTTGAAGAAGTGCAGCCCGACGAAACGCTCCGGCCGGTCCAGCCCGGTGGCCAGCTCCCCGATGGAGATGCTGGAGGTGTTGCTGCCCAGCAGCGCGGGGCGCAGCGCGGCGGCGGCCCGCAGGACGGCCCGCTTGAGCTCCAGCCGCTCCGGCACGGCCTCCACGACCACGTCGGGCTCGGGCGCGACGGCACCGAGGGAGGCGACCAGCGTCACCCGTCCCCGGTGCGCCGCCGCCTCGTCCGCGGCGAGCTTCCCCCGCCGGACGGCCCGGTCCCACAGCTCACCGAGCCGCGCCTCGGCGGCGGTCGCCCGGTCGGGGTCGACCTCGACCAGTTCGACGTGGTATCCCGCGCCGGCCGCCACGTAGGCGATGCCTAGGCCCATCGTGCCGGCCCCGACGACGACAAAACGATTCATGACGTCTCCTCGCTGCGCACGGCGGCATGCGGGGTCTCCGCTGCGCCGGGCCGCCCGCTCCGCTGGCTCATGGGTGCGACCCTATGCAGCACGGGCACCGGCGACATGCGTGGGGGCACGCCGAACCGGGTACTGCGCCGTCAACCGAGGGAAGGACCGGAACATGAGCCAGGCACCGGAGAGTGTGGAAAACCCGGCGACGGTGGAGACCCGTGGGGACGAGCGGGTCGACCTGCTCCGCGCGGACACCAACAACGACGGCAAGACCGACGTCTGGGTCGTCGACACCGACGGCGACGGTCGGGCCGACCTGTTCCAGTTCGACACCGACGGCGACGGCAAGGTGGACATCACCATGGTCGACATCGATGAGGACGGGACTCCCGACGAGGTGGTCGACGGCGACGGTGGCCTCCCGCCGGAGCTGCTCCCCCCGACCGTCCGGGTCTGATGCGCGTGGAAGGGGCCCCTGCCGAGGCTTTCCGCCTGGCAGGGGCCCCTTCCGCGTACGGGAGCCGCGCGCGGACCGGTCAGCCGGCCAGCATCAGGGTCGCCAGGTAGTACGGGGCGTCCCGGTCGTCCACGTCGGTCAGTCGCCACGGGGTGCCGCGGACCAGCTCGGCCAGCTCGGCCACCGAGCAGACCAGGTAGTCGAACCACTCGGTGCCCAGTTCCCGGTACCGCAGCCGAAGCCGCAGCTGCCCGCCGAGCCGACCCCGGTGCCGGTTCAGCTCGTGGTAGCCGGTGTGCACCGGGTCGGTGGTGCCGTACGGGTCGGTGCCGTGCGCGATGACCTGCGCGCCGGGCCTGGCCAGCGCGGCGAGCGCGGCGAGGAACGCCGACGCCCGGTCCCGCCCCTCGATCAGCCCGAGGTTGTTGCCGAGCAGCAGGAAGGTGTCGTACCGCCGGCCGTCGGCGACGTGCTCGTCGATCGTGCCGTGCACCAGGTTCCGCACCCCGCGCCGACGACACACCTTCAACGCGCCGAGGGAGGTGTCCAGCCCGGTCACCGGCACTCCGCGCTCCTGGAGCAGCAGCGCGATCCGGCCGGCACCGACGCCGATGTCCAGCGTCTCGCCCCGGACCCGGTCCACCGCCCGGTGGTCGTACGGCTGCCACTCGGCGGGGCCGGCCAGGTAGTGGCCGGCGGGGGCACCGTTGATCAGGCCGTCGTCCCGCTCGATGATCTCGATGACGGGCCGGGGCAGCCGCCCGCCGGCCATCGGCCGGGGGCCGATCCCGGTCTGCACGGCGAGCGCGTCCCGCAGCAGCTCGCCGAATACGTCGCCGATCCTGGGTTCCCCGGTCACGGGGTTCACGCTAACCCCAGGGGCGGCGGCTCGCGCGGCCGTATTCTTGCGGCGTGACCACCTTGGACCGCCTCGCTGCGGAGAAGTACGTCCTGTTGACCACCTTCCGCAGGGACGGGCGGGCGGTGCCCACCCCCGTGTGGGCCGCCCGCGACGGTGACGCGCTGGCCGCCTGGACCGTCGCCGACTCGGGCAAGGTGAAGCGGATCCGGCGCAGCGGCGAGGTGACGGTGGCGCCGTGCGACCTCCGGGGCCGGCCGCACGGCGAGGCGGTGCCCGGTCACGCGACCATCTGCGGCCCGGCGGACACCCGGCGGATCCGCGAACTGCTGAAGCAGAAGTACCGGCTGGTGGGGCGGCTCAGCCTGTTGGGCAGCCGGCTGCGGCGGGGCGAGCGGGGGACGGTGGGCATCCGAATCAGCCTGTCGGAGTGACCGCGCGGGGCCGGACACGAAGCAGGGGCGGCGGACCGTTGTCCGCCGCCCCTGCCCGGTACGTCTGTAGAATTCCCGGCGGTCAGTCTCCCTGGCGCTGCTGGGGAATCTGCCCCTGCAGCAGAGCCCGAACCTCCGACTCACGGTAACGGCGGTGCCCCCCGAGGGTCCGGATGGCGCTGAGCTTGCCAGCCTTCGCCCACCGGGTCACCGTCTTCGGGTCGACACGGAACATCGACGCCACCTCGGCCGGTGTGAGCAGCGGCTCCGGTTCGTGCGTTCGCGATGCCATATCGGTCACTCCTCCACAGGTATAGACATCGGCCGGGGTCCCGCCGGCCGACGCGTCTCCCATGGTCCGGCTAGTCCCCGATGTCCGACATGGGCCGAACGGCCGAAGGTCCCTAGACGGACGGATGAACCATGCCCGATTTATACGACTAATACACGGCAGGAACCACCTTATTCGGACTCATAATCACTGGTCGTGATGCTCCAACTACGAGCACACCTCAATTTGGGAGCGCTCCCGAGGGTGTTTTACGGCTTCCTGGGCGATCTTCGCCCAGGTGGGGACTGGTTTTGGCGCAGGCGCGACTAGTTGCAGCGCTCCAGGAGCTGGACCGCTCGCCAGCGAGCGACGAGCGTGTCGTAGGCCGTGGACGCCTCCTCGGCCTCCCCCTTGGAGAGCCCGGCGAGCCCGGTGGCGACGAGCGCCGGCGAGTCGTCCGCATCGAGGGTCTCGTCGGAGAGCAACTGGACGAGGCCGCCGTAGTCCAGCTCCACCACCGAGCGCGGGTGGAACTCCTCCAGCCACCGGGCGGCCTCCTCGACCGCCTCGGTGATCGGCGCCTCGCCGACGGTCTTACGCAACACCGACAGCGCCCGGGACGATCGGCGCCGGGCCTTGGCGATCTCCGTCCGGTAGCGCAGCGCGCGTCGCCCGGGATGGGTCACCAGGTCCCGCTCCTCGGCATCGAACAGGACGAACCAGCGCAGCGGCACGCCCCACGTGGCGATCTGCTCGTGCACCCGGGGGACACCGTGTTCCAGCACCCGGGCCCCGCTACGCCAGTCCTCCACCACCGCCTTGGCCTGATCGGCGAGGACCGGCGGCACGAACGCGTCGGCCAGCACCGACGGCACGCCGTCCCGAGCGCTCAACGCCGCCTCGGCCACCCGGATCCGCAGGTTCCACGGGCAGACCAGCAGGCTTTCGTCGGCCTCCAGGACGTACGCCTCCTCGGGCGGATCGGGCAGCCGGGTCCAGCCCGCGCCCAGCGCCTCGATGACCGCCGTACGTTGCCGCCCCGGCCCCTCCGACGGGGCCACCGCCCGCCCATCGGACGCGTAGCGCCGCCAGTACGACTGACGGTCCCGGTCGAAGGCGGTCAGCGGCTCGTACACCCGCAGGTACGAAGCGAAGAGCGACGGCACCGCGCCATCATCCCACGAGACGGAATCCAGACGCGGCCAGCGCCCCGGTCGCACGCCCGGCGTCCCTGCTCACCCGCCGGACGCCCCGACGTCGGACATGCGGAGACGACAGTACGGCTGCGGCCGACATTAGGCTCGACCCACCGGCACCATCCCGCCGGCGTGCCACAGGTCCGCGTCCCAAAAGGACGCACACCGACACAGGAGCCAGCCATGGGCGTATTCGCCAGCACCGACGGCCCGTCATCCACCGGCCACGAGCAGGTCGTGTTCTGTCAGGACACGCAGACCGGACTCCGGGCGATCATCGGGATCTACTCCACCGCGCTGGGCCCCGCGCTCGGCGGCACCCGGTTCTACCCGTACGCCAGCGAGGAGGCGGCGCTGGCCGACGTGCTCGACCTGTCCCGCGGCATGGCGTACAAGAACGCCCTGGCCGGGCTGGACCTGGGCGGCGGCAAGGCGGTGATCTGGGGCGACCCGGCGCAGCTCAAGGGCGAGGCGCTGCTGCGCGCGTACGGCCGCTTCGTCGAGTCGCTGAACGGTCGCTACTACACCGCGTGCGACGTCGGCACCTACGTCGCCGACATGGACGTGATCGCCCGGGAGACCCGCTACGTCACCGGACGCAGCGTGGAGCACGGCGGCGCGGGCGACTCGTCGGTGCTCACCGCGTGGGGCGTCTTCCAGGGCATGCGGGCAGCCGCCGAGCACGCCTGGGGCACCCCCACCCTGAACGGGCGACGGGTCGGCGTGGCGGGGCTGGGCAAGGTCGGCAAGCACCTGACCCGGCACCTGCTCGACGACCACGCCGAGGTGGTGGCGACCGACGTCGACCCGCAGGCGCGCGAGTGGGTCCGCGCCAACCACCCGCAGGTCGAGCTGGTCGAGGACACCCCTGGGCTGGTCGCCGCCGACATCGACGTGTACGCCCCCTGCGCGCTGGGCGGCGCCCTGGACGACGAGACGGTGCCGGCGCTGCGGGCGAAGGTGGTCGCCGGGGCCGCCAACAACCAGCTCGCCCACCCCGGAATCGAGAAGCTGCTCGCCGACCGGGGCGTCCTCTACGCCCCCGACTACGTGGTGAACGCCGGCGGTGTGATCCAGGTCGCGGACGAGATCGAGGGCTTCAACTTCGAGCGGGCCAAGCTGCGGGCCACGAAGATCTACGACACCACCCGCCATATCCTGCGGCTGGCCGACGAGGAGGGTGTCCCCCCGGCGGTGGCGGCGGACCGGCTCGCCGAGCGCCGGATAGCGGAGGTCGGCCGGCTGCGCACCATCCACCTGCGCTGAGCGCCACGCCCGGCCCGGTACGGATAAAGCGCCGGGTCGGGCTCCTCAGGTGGAGCGGGACGGGCGGCGGCGTTAAGCTGGAAATAGGGGTGATTGCCGCCCATCTGTCCGGCGTCATGGGCGGTTCGGCATTCGGCCCTTACCCCGGTACACTCGGTGACAGCCGGGTCACTGCGACGCGCAGGGCCGGCAGACGGTAACCCGAGGTGCCGAACAGCGGCATCCCCATGTACCGTAAGAGCCACGAGAGATGCCTGACGTCATCGGGGCCCGCCTTCGGGCTGCCCCGCATTCTGTGCGAGGGGGTCGAGCCATGGGGCGCGGCCGTGCTAAGGCCAAGCAGACAAAGGTGGCCCGGGAGTTGAAGTACCACTCCCCGAACACCGACCTCACCGCCTTGCAGCGCGAACTGGCGGGTGCTGGTAAGTCGGACCACGTCGTCGTCGACGACGACTACAAAGAAGTCGTCGACGACGACGATCACCCGGACGAAGACCCGGACCCCTGGGTCCGTCCCACCCGCTGACCTCCGGGACCATCTGAGCACGCGGCAAGCCCCGCGTGCTCACGCATGTGCCCATCGGGAGGCGGCATACCCACCCGATGATCAGGGGCCTGTCGTGCCGGAGCCGATCCGGTCGCCGCGGCAGGTCCTTGATCTCGGACCCGCCCGCCCCTCACCGGGGCCGGTTGTTCCAGTTGTAGAACGTCGGGATGTTCTCGAAGTGGTTCCAGGCGCAGACCGCCCCGGCACCCTCGCCCCCCGCCGCCTCCGAACGCAGCCGGCGCGCGTCCTCCGCCTCCTGGATCAGGTCGGCCAGCCCGGCGGCGGTGGCCCGCACCCGGTCGACGATTGGTTGCCCGGTGTCTCCCCCGACACGTTCAGCCTGCCGGTCTCCGATGGTCTCGGGCATGGTCCAACACTCCCTCCAGTAGGCGGATCTTGCTGTTGCGGCAGTGCTCGGTCTCCGTACCGTCGAAACGCCCCAGCTCGAAGTAACGGTTGGCGGCGTGCCCACCCCCGCAGAAGCCGAAGTACGGGCAGGACGCCCGGCACGCCTCCACGCCGGCCAGGAACTCACCCACCCAGGGGGTTCTCCGCTTCGCCCCGGCCAGGATCTCGGCCAACGGCGTGGTCAACACGTTGCCGCTGCTGAAGTCGCCGTACCTGGGGTCGGTGAAGCCGGCCAGCTCCGGGGAGAGCACGGTCACCGACCCGTCGTGGCCGACCGTGGGGATCGGGTCGAGCCGCCGGGGCAGCAGATCGTCGGCGGTGCCGTCGAGCACCGCCGCCGCGTACCGTAACGACCATTCCACCTCGCGCAGGTGGATCCGGGGATCCCGACGCCAGGCGGCCACCAGCTCGGCCCAAAACGCCCGCACCGGCGCCGCCTCGTGGGCGTTGCCGCGGGTGTTGACCCCCTCGGTCTCCTCGATGTTGACCCCCAGCACCTCGCAGCCGAGGCCGAGGAAGTAGTCGTACAGCTCGGCGGCCCGGCCCGGGGTCGGGTCGCTGACCACCGCCAGCGCCGAGAACGGCAGCCCGTGCCGGCGCAGCGTCTCGATCCCGCGCACGATCCGGTCGTACGCCGGCCGGCCGGCCCGGGTGACCCGGTCGCCGTTGCGCCCACGCGGCCCGTCCACGCTCACGCTGACCCGCACCCGGTGCTCGGCGAGAAACTCGCACCAGGCGTCGTCGATCAGGGTGGCGTTGGTCTGTACGTGGTGTTCGACCTCCGGCCCGAACGGGGCGAGCAGCGCGGTCAGGTGCTCCCGCCCGGTCGCGAGGGGCTCCCCGCCGTGCCACACCACCGAGAACCGGCCGGCCGACGCCCACGGGCTCACCGACGCGGCGACCGCCTCGGCCACCGCGACCGGCATCCGCCGGTCCGCCGCCCGGAACGGCAGATAGCAGTAGGCGCAGTCCAGGTTGCAGAGGGTGGTCGGCTGCATCACGACGTACGACGGGACCGGGGAGAGTCCCCGCATCCCGCTCACCTGCCGTTTTCGAGCAAGCATCGCCCTCCTTCCTGGCCCGAAGGGTGTCCTTCAGGCTAGGCGGCGATGACCACTCGGGTGAACCCCTGATCAGGTGCTCGGATGATCAGCGCTGCGTGATCAGCCCCGGGTGTGCTGGCCGACCATCTGCACCCTGCCGGTGCCCTCGATGATCTCGCCGGCCTGCCAGGCGTCGACGCCCCGGCCGGTCAGCGTGGCCAGGGCCCGGTCGGCGTCCTCGGCGGAGACGATCGCGAACATGCCGACGCCCATGTTGAAGGTCGCATCCATCTCATGGTCCTCGATCCGGCCCTTGGACTGGATCAGGTCGAAGATCGGCTGCGGCTTCCAGGTGGAACGGTTGACCACCGCGTCGACGTGCTCGGGCAGAATCCGGACCAGGTTGCCCGGGATGCCGCCACCGGTGACGTGCGCGATCGAGCGCACCTCGGCCTCGGCGATCAGCTTGAGGCAGTCCTGGGCATAGATCTTGGTCGGGGTGAGCAGTTCCTCACCGAGGGTGCGCTGCCGACCGAAGTCGTCGATCACCACGTCCAGCCGCATCCGGCCGGCCCCCAGCAGCACGTGCCGGACCAGGGAGTACCCGTTGGAGTGCAGGCCCGAGGAGCGCATGGCGATGACCACGTCGCCGACCTCGACCCGGTCCGGGCTGAGGATCTCGCTCTCCTCGACCACGCCGACGCCGGTGGCGGAGACGTCGTACTCGTCCGGGCGCAGCACGCCGGGGTGCTCGGCGGTCTCGCCGCCCAGCAACGCGCAGCCGGCGTACCGGCAGCCGTCGGCGATGCCGGCGCCGATCTCGGCCACCTTGTCCGGGACGACCTCGCCGCAGGCGATGTAGTCGAGCAGGAACAGCGGCTCGGCGCCGCAGGCCACCAGGTCGTCGACAACCATGGCGACCAGGTCGATGCCGATCGTGTCGTGGATGTCGAGCTGCTGGGCGATCACCAGCTTGGTGCCGACGCCGTCGGTCGAGGACGCCAGGATCGGGTTCTTGTACTTCTTCGTGTCCAGCCGGAACAGGCCGGCGAAGCCGCCGAGGTCACCCATGACCTCCGGGCGACGGGTCTGCTTCACCTTGGACTTGAGCAGCTCGACCGCGCGGTCGCCCGCCTCGATCGAGACGCCGGCGTCCGCGTACGAGACCGAGCGTTTGCGCGCCGGGCGGCCGGCGCCGGCCGTCCAGGGCTGGCGGTCGCCACCGGCGCCGGTCGGGCTGCTTCCTGTGCCGCTGCGCTCGGACACGTGCGTCACGGTTCTCCCCTTTGTGGTTCTCGCGGGGTACCGGGGCTGACCGGCGGGCCCGCGTCGGGCGGTGCTATGGGCGGTGTACGGTCGCGCCGCCCGGAGCGGCGACGAGCGGTGCGGCGGCGTGCTCCGGGACGTCCGGGGCACCAGCGACTCGGCGTCCCACTCCCTCGAGCACGTGCTTGCCGATCAGGTTCCCGGCCGGCAGCTCGATCGGGTACTCCCCGTCGAAACAGGCCCGGCAGAGCCGGGTCTTCGGTTGCTCGGTCGCGGCGATCAGGCCCGACAACGAGACATAGCCCAGCGTGTCGGCGCCGATGGAGCGCCGGATGCCCTCGTTGTCCAGCCCGTTGGCGAGCAACTCGGCCCGGGTGGCGAAGTCGATGCCGTAGAAACACGGCCAGTTGACCGGCGGGGAGGAGATCCGGACGTGGACCTCCAGTGCACCCGCCTCGCGCAGCATCCGGACGATGGCCCGCTGGGTGTTGCCGCGCACGATCGAGTCGTCCACGACGACCAGCCGCTTGCCCCGCACGTTCTCCCGCAGCGGGTTGAGCTTGAGCCGGATGCCGAGCTGACGCAGGGTCTGCGACGGCTGGATGAAGGTGCGCCCCACGTACGGGTTCTTCATCAGGCCGGCGCCGTAGGTGATCCCGGACTCCTCCGCGTAGCCGATCGCCGCCGGGGTGCCGGACTCCGGCACCGGGATGACCAGATCGGCCTCGACCGGGTGCTCCTTGGCGAGCTGGCGGCCGATCTGCACCCGGGCGGCGTGCACGTTGCGCCCGGCGATGGTGGCGTCCGGCCGGGCGATGTAGACGTACTCGAAGAGGCAGCCCTTCGGCTCCGGCGCGGCGAACCGGCTGGACCGCAGGCCGTCCTCGTCGATGGCGATCAGCTCGCCCGGCTCCACCTCGCGGACCACGCTCGCCCCGACGATGTCCAGGGCGGCCGTCTCGCTGGCCACCACCCAGCCGCGCTCCAACCGGCCGAGGACCAGCGGGCGCACGCCGTGCGGGTCGCGGGCCGCGTAGAGCGTCGACTCGTCCATGAAGACGAAACTGAACGCGCCGCGCAGCTGGGGCAGAACCTCCATCGCGGCGGCCTCGACCGAGAGGTCCGGCCGGCTGGCCAGCAGCATGGTCACCAGTGAGGTGTCGTTGGTCGAGCCGTCGGCGGCCATGCCCCGCTCGGCGACCTCGCGCTGCAGCTCGGCGGTGTTGACCAGGTTGCCGTTGTGCGCCAGGGCGATCGTGATGCCCGCACTGGTGGACCGGATGGTCGGCTGGGCGTTCTCCCAGGTCGAGCCGCCCGTCGTCGAGTAGCGCGCGTGCCCGATCGCCAGGTGCCCACGCAGGCTGGCGAGGGTGGGCTCGTCGAAGACCTGGGCCACCAGGCCGAGATCCTTGTAGACCACCACGCCCGAGCCGTCGCTGACGGCGATCCCGGCGGCTTCCTGGCCCCGGTGCTGGAGGGCGTAGAGCCCGAGGTAGGTCAGGTTGGCGACCGCCTCCCCGGGCGCCCAGACGCCGAAGACGCCACACGCGTCCTGCGGGCCGGGTCGTTGGGGATCAAGGTCGTGGCTCAGCCGGCCGTCGCCTCGGGGCACTTACCGCTCCCTCATGCTGGGTCTGGACTGGCCGGGCGGGATCTCGGGGGCGGATCCGCGCTTGCTCGGCCGGGACCACTGTCGTCGCCTCAGAGTGTACGCGAATGAGTGTCAATACTGAGAGTCACGGTACGACCGCTTTCTGTGTCCGGCGGGATGGCTAGTCGCCCAGTCGGAGCGGAAGGTGCACGGAAAGGTCAGCGCGGACACCGCTGACCCGCACGCGCCCCTCGGCGACCGCGTCCGCCCAGCTTCGGCGTCCCGTCGCCAGCTCCAACCAGGTCGTCGGGTCCAGCTCGACGACGTTGGGCGGGGTGCCACGGGTGTGTCGGGGACCGGGAATGCACTGAACTGCACCGTAAGGTGGGACACGCACCTCCACCGATCGGCCGGGGGCTCGGTCCGCAAGGGCAGCCAAGAGGACACGAACCGCCTCCCGGAACACCAGCCGTTCGGGCGCACGGCCCTCGTCGAGGGCGGCGAGCGCGGCGGCCACGGCTGCGGACTTTGTGTGCGGAGAGGACACGACGGGACGATACGACCCGGCTGCGACGCTTTCGAACGCGGCCCTGGGTCGCGCCGATCCGGTCAGACAAGGCATAGTTGCCGACGGCGTATTCGTACCGTGATGATCCCCGGCCCGGCGCCCCGCCGGCCAGGGAAGTCAGACCGGAAGGCGGTGGACGTGTCAACACACCGACGTGCCTGGAAGCAGCGGGCCGGTGTGGTCGTGGCGCTGGTGGTCGGCGTCCTGCTCGCCGCCCCCGCCACACCCGCCCTGGCCGCCGACATCAGCGTCTCCCCTGGTTCAGCGACCATCCAGGCAGGCGGCACCACCGCCGTCAACGTGCAGCTGACGCCGAGGAGCGACGACGAGAAGTTCGTCGTCATCGCCGTGGCGGGCCTCCCGCGAGGCGTGAGCTGTGCGAGCGGCTGCCGCAAGGTCGACTTCAACGGCACCGGCCCGGTGAACCACGTCGTCGAGCTCCGCGCCTCCGACGACGCGCCGAACGCGGACAACCAGCGGGTGACGGTCAACGCGACCAGCATCCAGGGCGGCCAGAACGGTCGGGACCTCCAGCTCAGCGTCAAGGCGAAGGCCGCGCCGTCGCCGACGCAGGAGCAGGTGCAGACCGTCAAGTCGGTCTCCGGCAAGGTGGTGGCCACAGCCAACGACACGGCGGTGCCGAACGCCACCGTCATGCTCCAGGACAGCGGCGGCCACCACTACGAGACCACCAGCAACGGCAGCGGGAGCTTCCGCTTCACCGGCAGCACGGACCGGCCGATCACCCCGGGCCGGATCGATATCGGCGCCGTCCGGGGCGAGTTCCGCACCACCAAGTCCTTCGAAGCGAGCGCCGGGCAGAGCGTGACCGGGCAGCGGATCAGCCTGGCGATCAAGGTCGAGGTGAGCCCGAGTCCCACCCCGTCGGCCAGCGAGGAGCCGCTGCCGACCGAGGAGCCGATCGAGGAGACCCCCGAGGATAGCCCCGCGGCCGCCCCGGGGGCCCCGAAGAACGCCGCCGCCGAGGACGACTCCGACGGTTTCAACTGGCTGCTCATCCTGCTCGGCGGTCTGTTCGTGGCCGTCGGCGTGGGCACCATCGTGCTGCTGTGGATGAAGCGCCGGGACAACGGCGACGACACCGAGGACGACGACCCGGACGGTGCTGCGGCGGGCGCGGTGCCCGCCGCCCGGGGGGCGTACCACGGGACGGACGACAAGACCCGGGTGGTCAACCGGGTCGGCGCCGGGCCGGACCCGACGATGGTCGGCGGCACCTCGCTCAGCGACGCCCCGACGATGATGCAGCGGCCGATCGTGGACGACGTTCCGCCGGACCCGTACGGCGCCCCGCCGTCCGCGTACGGCCCCGGTGGCCAGCAGGGCGGCTGGGGAGCCGGTAGCGGCGGATACGGCGACGAACCCCAGGGCGGCGGATACGGCGCGGCCGGGGGCTACGGCAGCGCGCCCGCCTCCGGGGCCGGCTACGGCAGCGCACCCGCCTCCACCGGCGGCTACGGCGGGTACGGCGCCGACGCCCCGGCGTCCGGCGGCGGCTACGGCAGCCGGGGCTACGGCGCACCGGCGGACGCGGCGGCCGAGGGCTACCCGGGCCAGGGCGGCGGCTATGGCGAGCGCTACGACGAGCCGACCGGCCGGTACACCGGCGAGGGCACGGGCTCGTACACCCCGCCGGCGGACCCGTACCCGACCAGCACCTACCAGGCCGACCAGGGCCACAACTACGGCCAGCCGGAGCCGCCTCCGCAGTACGGCCGCAGCGGCGAGCCCACCGGCGGCGGGTACGGCCAGCCGGGCGGCTACGACGCCGGCCAGCCGGGCGGTGCCTACGGCGGTCAGTCGGGCGGCGGTTATGGCGGTCAGCCGGGCGGCGGCTACGACCAGCGCGGCGGCTACGGCGGCGAGAGCTACGGCCAGCAGGGCGGCTACGGCCAGGCAGGCGGGTACGACCAGCGGGGCGGGGGGTACGGCCAGGAGCCCCCGCAGCAGCGTGGGGGGTACGGCCAGGAACCCCCGCAGCAGGGCCACGGATACGACCAGCCGACCGGCTACGACCAGCAGCAGGGCGGCTACGGCGACCAGGCCCAACCGGGTCGGGCCCGGCCCGACGGCCCACCGCAGCAGGACCGTGGCGGGCGCCGGCTGGACTGGCTGGACGACTGACCCTCGCGGGTCGACCGCCCGCACCGCGACGCAGAGAGCGGCTGCCCCGTCGGGCAGCCGCTCTCGCCCGTCGGGACCGGGGAGGGACAGCGAAAGGACCGGCCGAGGGCGGGTGAGCTAGCTCAGGCGGCCGAGAAGACGCCCTGCCGCAGCACCGGCACCACGTCCGAGACGCCGACCTGGACCGCGACCTCCACGTCGTCGGCAAAGCCGACCTCGACGAGTTCCCGGCCGGAGACGCAGCCGCGCACGGCGGCCGGCACGTCCGGGGTGCTGGCCAGCGCGGCGAGGGTCATCGCGGCCTCCACCGACAGCCCGCCGGGCACCCCGGAGAGGATGTCGAGCACACACCCGGCCCCGAGCTGGTCCTCCACGGAGGGTCGCAGGGCACCGTCGGGCCAGCGCTCGCCGGAGGCGATCACGCCGATCGGGGCGTCGACCGAGCCGTACCCCCGCTCGCACAGCCAGCGCCCCACAGCGCGGGCGTTGCGCAGGCAGGCTGCGACCACCGGAAGCCCGGTGGCACTGGCGGCGGCGCTGATCGCCGAGCCGTTCGGCGACGGCAGCACGAGGTCGGCGACGACCGGCGCGGTGCGCAGCGCCGCCGGGGAGAGCGACCACGGGTGCTCCGGGGTCATCTGCCGGCGGCCCACGGCCGCGACCGCGCCAACCCGGCGCGCGTACTCCGCCGCCTGCTCGCCCCAGGGGAACGGGTGCACCCGCATCCCCCGGGCGACCGCGACCTCCACGGTGGTGGTGAACGAGAGCACGTCCACCACCACCAGGACGGCGCAGACGCGGCCGAGCTCCGCCGCGCCGGTCAGCCCCCAGTCGAACCGGGCGCCGGAGCCGGGTTGGGCGAAGACGGCCGCAGCCAACGGCTCAGCGCTGATCGGGCGCGGCGAACCCGGCACCACCAGCGCCGGGTTCGGGCGCCCCGGAGGGACCGTCGGCCCGCTCCGCGCCGTCAACCCGCTCGGGCCCGCCGTCGACCGGCTGCCCGGACTCCCCGTCCGGGGCGTCGGCGGTGGGCCTGGCCTCGGCAGCCGCCGTCGTGTCAGCGGCCGTCCGATCGGCCAGGTCGGCCCCGGTGTGCTCCGGCGCCACCCGATCGGCCGGCGCGGCGACGGGGGCCGCCCCCTCATGGGCACCCTCGACGGTGTCGACCGCCGGAGCCGGGGCCGAAGCAGCCGCAGTCGCCGCCGGAGCGGTGCCCCGCCCGGCCGGGGCGGCCTCGGCCGGCTCCGTCCCACCGAAGAGCCGGGGCAGCGTGGCGCCGTGTACGGCGCGCAGCTCGTCCAGGCCGATCCGGAACTGGCCGCGCACCTCAAGGGCCCCGCTGGCCTGGTCGGTAACCCCGATGATCTCCCACGGGACCCCGCGCTCGGCACAGAGGGAGGTGAACGCCTTCTCGTGGCCGCGCGGCACCGAGACCAGGACCCGCCCGGCCGACTCGCTGAACAGGAAGACGAACGGCATCGAACCGCCGGCGAAGTGCTCCGGCACCGCGATCTGCGCTCCGACCCCGCGACGCAGGCAGGACTCGACCAGGCTCTGCGCGAGGCCACCGTCGGACAGATCGTGCGCCGAGCTGAGGTGCCCGACCCGGGCGGCCTCGGCCAGCAGCTCGGCGAGCTGCCGCTCGCGGGACAGGTCGACCTGCGGCGGGATGCCGCCGAGGTGCTCGTGGGTCACCCAGGCCCACTCCGAGCCGGAGAGCTCCACGTGCGTCTCGCCGAGCAGGAAGAGCTGGTCGGGTTCGCCGCCGGTGCGCGGGACGAAGCCCATCGACACGCGCTCGGCCACGTCGTCCAGCACGCCGAGCACGCCGACCACCGGGGTCGGGTGGATCGCCGCCGCGCCGGTCTGGTTGTAGAAGCTGACGTTGCCGCCGGTCACCGGGATGCCCAGCTCCAGGCAGCCGTCCGCCAGGCCGCGGACGGCCTCGGCGAACTGCCACATCACGCCCGGGTCCTCCGGCGAGCCGAAGTTGAGGCAGTTGGTCACTGCGATCGGCTTCGCGCCGGTCACCGCCACGTTCCGGTACGCCTCGGCCAGTGCCAGCTTCGTGCCGTGATACGGGTCGAGCCGGGCGTACCGGCCGTTGCCGTCCAGCGACAGGGCGACGCCCAGACCGGTGCGCTCGTCGATCCGGATCACGCCGGAGTCCTCCGGCTGGGCGAGCACGGTGTTGCCCAGCACGTACCGGTCGTACTGCTCGGTGACCCAGGTCTTGTCGGCCAGGTTCGGCGACGCGATCATGCGCAGAACGGTCTCCCGCAGCGCCTCCGGGGTCGCCGGCCGGGGCAGCGTCTCGGCCCGGTCGGCCTGGATGAGGATCAGGTCGGCCGGCTCGCGCATCGGACGGGCGTAGACCGGACCGTCGTCGACCAGCGAGCCCGGCGGGACGTCCACCACGAGATGGTCGCGCCAGGTGATCACCAGCCGGCCCGGCTGGCCGTCCGAGGACGGCGCGGTGACCTCGCCGATGGCGGTGGCCCAGACGCCCCACTTCTCGGCGGTCTTGAGCACCGCCTCCAGCTTGTCCGGGGCGACGACCAGCAGCATCCGCTCCTGCGACTCGCTGGCCAGGATCTCGTGCGGCTCCATCGAGGCCTCGCGCAGCGGGACCCGCTCCAACCGGACCCGCATGCCGGTACCGGCGGAGGCGGCGGTCTCGGTGAGCGCGCAGGTCAACCCGGCTCCGCCGAGGTCCTGGATGCCGACGACCAACTCGGCGTCGTACAGCTCCAGGCATGCCTCGATGAGCAGTTTCTCCATGAACGGGTCGCCGACCTGCACGGACGGGCGGCGCTGCTCGCTGCCCTCGTCGAAGGTGGCGCTGGCCAGCACCGACACGCCGCCGATGCCGTCCCGGCCGGTCCGGGCGCCCATCAGCACCACGACGTTGCCGGGGCCGGCGGCCTCCTTCTTCTGCAGCCGGTCGACCGGAAGCACGCCGAGGCAGAGCGCGTTGACCAGGGGGTTGCCCTGGTAGCAGGGGTCGAAGACGACCTCGCCGCCGATGTTGGGCAGGCCGAGGCAGTTGCCGTAGCCGGCGACACCGGCCACCACGCCGGGCAGCACCCGGGCGGTGTCGGGGTGATCGGCCGCGCCGAAGCGCAGCGGGTCCATCACGGCGACCGGGCGGGCGCCCATGGCGAGGATGTCCCGGACGATGCCGCCGACGCCGGTCGCCGCGCCCTGGTACGGCTCGACGAAGCTCGGGTGGTTGTGCGACTCGACCTTGAAGGTCACCGCCAGTTCGGCGGAGACCTGGACCACGCCGGCGTTCTCGCCGATGCCGGCGAGCAGCCGGTCGCTCGGCGGGGCCTTCTCGCCGAACTGGCGCAGGTGCACCTTGCTCGACTTGTAGGAGCAGTGCTCGCTCCACATGATCGAGTACATGGCCAGCTCGGCGTGGGTGGGGCGGCGACCGAGGATGTGCCGGATCCGGTCGTACTCGTCGTCGCGCAGGCCCAGCTCGGCGTACGGCTGGAGCTCGCCGGGGGTGTCCACGGCACGCGGCACGGTGTCCGGGCCGTGCGCCCAGTCGCCGGTGGGCGCGGACCGGGCCTGGTCGGGGTGGCGGACCGCCTCGACGGGCCGGGCCGGGACCGGGCCGGGCTGCGGCGTCACGGGAGCCGTGAACGGCTCCGCCGGGACGGCCGGGAAGCCGCCCGGGTTCTCCCGTACCGCCGGGTCCGGATGGGTGGTCATGACCTCTCCTCGCTGCGCTCGCCGCCGCAGGGGCGGTTGAGCCGACCGATGGTGCCGCGCACGGTCACGCCGGGGCCCCCACCAGGTGCTTGAGCACCGAGGTGAAGAAGCCGAGGCCGTCCAGGGAGGGGCCGGTGAGCGCCTCCACCGCGTGCTCGGGGTGCGGCATGATGCCGACCACGTTGCCGGCGGGGTTGGTGATCGCGGCGATGTCGCGCTGCGACCCGTTGGGGTTGCCGCGAACGTAGCGGGCGACGACCCGGCCCTCGGCCTCGAGCTGGTCGAGCGTCGCGGCGTCGGCGACGTAGCAGCCCTCGCCGTTCTTGACCGGGATCAGCACCTCCTGGCCCGGCTGGAACGTGTTCGTCCACGCCGTGCCGGCGGCCTCGATCCGGAGGGCCTGGTCCCGATTACGGAAGTGCAGGTGCTGGTTGCGGGTGAGCGCGCCGGGCAACAGGTGGGCCTCGCAGAGGATCTGGAAACCGTTGCAGATGCCGAGCACGGGCAGGCCGCCCCGGGCGGCGTCCACCAGGGTCTCCATCACCGGGGCGAACCGGGCGATGGCACCGCAGCGCAGGTAGTCGCCGTAGGAGAAGCCGCCGGGGAGGACGACGGCGTCCACCCCGCGCAGGTCCGCCTCGCCGTGCCAGAGCCGGACCGGCTCGGCTCCGGCGATCCGGACGGCCCGGGCGGCATCCCCGTCGTCGAGCGAGCCGGGGAACGTCACCACACCGACCCGCGCGGTCACGGGCGTGCGCCCACGGTCTCGTCGGCCTCGACCACGCGGACGGTGAAGTCCTCGATGACCGGGTTGGCGAGCAGCTTGTCGGCAATCTCCCGGGCCCGGTCCAGGTCCGGTTCACCGGTGAACTCGATCTCGATCCGCCTACCGATCCGGACAGAGGCGACGTCGCTGACGCCGAGCCGGGGCAGCGCGTTTGCGACGGCCTGGCCCTGAGGATCGAGGATCTCGGGCTTGAGCATGACGTCGACGACGACGCGAGGCACTGGGCACTCCTGACTGTGTACGCAGTTGGGTGCCGACCCACAACGGGCGAGCGCAGCCAGCCTACCTGGCAGATACCGCCTCAGCCGCACCGGCCGGGGGCAGTTCAGGCAGTGATCAACATAACCGGCCGCCCAGTGTCCGGTCCTGCGTGAAACGTCCCGGAGCAGGTCGTTCGCCGCGCCACGGAGAGCCAAATTGTTACATCGACTTGTCTCGATTGCACCCTTGCCGCGGGATGCGCCAACCCCTACTATCCATCGACAGAACTCTATGCACTGTCGGCGGGTGACCCATGACCCACGCCGGCGCGACCGACCCGGCGATCCCGGGTCCGAGAGGCAAGGAGTACGTCCGATGCGTATCCGTTCCCTGCTCGCCGTGGTCGGAACCGCCCTGGTCGGCGTCCTGGGCGCCACCGGTGGCGCAGTCGCCGCCCCGGCCGGCCCTCAGCCGATCATCGGCGGCGGCACCGTCTCCTCCGCCCCTTGGGCGGCGGCCGTGTTCAGCAACGGCTCGTTCACCTGCTCCGGCAGCGTCATCGCCGCGCAGTGGGTGCTCACCGCCCGGCACTGCGTCAGCGGCACCATGTCCGTGCGGGTCGGCAGCGTCTACTACGCCTCGGGCGGCACCACCCGCACCGTGAGCGCCTCGTACACCCGCTACGACCTGGCGCTGCTGCGGTTGTCCAGCACGGTCAGCACGTCCACCGTCACGCTGGCCAGCGCCAACCCGCCGGTCGGCTCCACCAACACGATCTACGGCTGGGGCATGACCTGCTACAGCGGCTGCTCCCCCTCCAGCCAGCTCAAGACCGCCAGCGTCCAGGTGACCAGCACCAACGTGACCGACGCGTACGGCGGGCAGGCGATCCGGAGCACCCGGATCAACGGCAACGCGTGGCGGGGCGACTCGGGCGGCCCGGAGTTCTACAACGGGCTCCAGGTCGGCGTGGCCTCCACCGCCGACGGGTCGAGCATCCAGAACTACGGCAGCGTCGCGTACAACCGGGCCTGGATCACCTCGGTGGCCGGTGTCTGACGGTCAGCCGTCCCGGCACCCCGTCTGGGGCCTGTCGGGTCGTTGACACCGCGGGCGGCGCGGATGGTCGGCGGAGCGCCGGCCGTCCGCGCCGACCCGTTTTGCAGCATCCGGTCAGCTGACCACGGCCGACGAACCGGCCCCCGGCCGGTGCGACAGCATCGAACCGTGCTGGTCGTGACGACGGATCAACTGCCCGGCTACGAGATCCGCCAGATCCTCGGCGAAGTGGTGTCCTCGATGGCCAGGACGCGCAACCCGTACCGCGAGGGGGTGAAGAACCTCCGCGGCGGCGCGTACGACCCGATGGCGCCGGACAACCTGACCCGCTGGCGGACGGACTCGGTGGCCCGCCTCGGCGAGGAGGCCCGCCGGCTCGGCGCGAACGCCGTGATCGGCATGCGCTTCGACAGCCGGGACTGCGGCGAGATGTGGATGGAGATCTGCGCGTACGGCACGGCGGTGATCGTGGCACCCAAGACCCCGGACATCATGCCCCCGGACCAGCCCATGATCGCGGCCGAGACGGCCAACGACCCGGCGATCACCGGGTCCCCCGGCGGCATCGCCGAACCCGCCAGCGCCCCCAACCTCAGCTCCGCCGCCGACACCCCCACCCGCAACTCCTGACCCACCCCACCTCCGGGCGCAGTCCCGCCCGACAGGGGGGCGAGGCGGGTGGGGTGGATCAGAGGATGGGGGGTGGGGAGTAGTTGGCGGCATCGGGGTGGGCGGTGACGACCTTGGCGATGCGGGTGGTGACCGCGTTGATCTGGGCCTCGGCGGCGCCGACGAAGGCGGTGCGGTCGGCGACCAGGTCGTCGATGTCGGCGCGGGACAAGCCGAGTCGCTCGTCCCCGGCCAGACGGTCGAAGAGGTCGTTCTCGGCGGTGCCCCGCTCACGCATGGCCAGCGCCACACCGACCGCGTGCTCCTTGATCGCCTCGTGCGCGGCCTCCCGGCCGACGCCCCGCCGGACCGCCCCGACCAGGATCTTCGTGCTGGCCAGGAAGGGCAGGAAGCGCTCCAGCTCCCGGTTGATCACCGCCGGGTACGCCCCGAACTCGTCGAGCACGGTGAGGAACGTCTGGAACAGCCCGTCGGCGGCGAAGAACGCGTCCGGCAGGGCGACCCGGCGGACCACCGAGCAGGAGACGTCCCCCTCGTTCCACTGGTCGCCGGCCAGCTCGCCGACCATCGACAGGTACCCCCGGATGATCACCGCGAAGCCGTTCACCCGCTCGCTGGACCTGGTGTTCATCTTGTGCGGCATCGCGCTGGAACCCACCTGGCCCGCCTTGAAGCCCTCGGTGACCAGCTCCTGGCCGACCATCAGCCGGATCGTGGTGGCCAGCGACGACGGCGCGGCGGCCACCTGGGCCAGTGCGGCCAGCACCGCCATGTCGATCGAGCGCGGGTAGACCTGGCCGACGCTGTCCAGCACCCGGGAGAAGCCGAGGTGCTCGGCGACCCGGCGCTCCAGCTCGGCGACCTTCGCGGCGTCACCGTCGAACAGGTCGAGCTGGTCGGCGGCGGTGCCGACCGGGCCCTTGATCCCACGCAGGGGGTACCAGTTGATCAGGTCTGCCAGCCGCTCGTACGCGATCAGCAGCTCCTCGGCGGCCGACGCGAAGCGCTTGCCCAGCGTGGTGGCCTGCGCGGCGACGTTGTGCGAGCGGCCGGTCAGCACCAGGCCGGAGTGCTCGTGGGCGAGCCGGGCGAGCCGGGCCAGCGTGGCGACGACCCGGTCCCGGACCAGCTCCAGCGAGGCACGCACCTGGAGTTGCTCGACGTTCTCGGTGAGGTCCCGGGAGGTCATCCCCTTGTGCACGTGTTCGTGCCCGGCGAGCGCGCTGAACTCCTCGATCCGGGCCTTCACGTCGTGCCGGGTGACCCGCTCGCGCTCGGCGATCGAGGCCAGGTCGACGTCGTCCAGCACCCGCTCGTACGCCTCCACGACCCCGTCGGGGACGGCCACGCCGAGGTCGCGCTGGGCGCGGAGGACGGCGAGCCAGAGCCGCCGCTCCATCCGTACCTTCTCCTCCGGCGACCAGAGGGCGACCAGCTCAGGCGAGGCGTACCGGTTGGCGAGCACGTTCGGGATCGTCACGTGCCTCAGTCTGACACCACCCCGATCGGCCGCCCGCAGGTGGCCGGGGATCAACTCACCCGGGTGCGGGGCGGCCCGTCAGGGCCCGCCAGAGCCCCGCGCACGCCTGCTCCTCGGTGTCGAACACCAGCCGGACGTCGTACCGGCCGCGCTCGTAGGCGCCGATCTCCCACCGCTGCCCGATCGACCGGCGCAGGAACCAGAAGTCGGGAGGGACCGGCACGTGCTCGTGCACGCCTTCCAGCTCGAAGGCGTCCGGTGACATCCCGGTCGCCAGCAGGGCGTCGCGCACCTCGTACCGGTCCACTCCCGACCTCCCCTGTTCACGGGCCTCAACAGACGGGCACCGCGCCGTCCGCCCTACCCTGCTGCGGCACGGCGGTCGTCGGGCACGACGGCCCGGCGGCGCCCAGGTACTCCTCGACGATGTACTGGTGGTCGATGAGCCACTGCACGTTCAGGGTGCCACCGGCCTGTGGCACGTACGCCGGGTTGAGCTGGAACTGGGTGCCCAGGCCGGGCTGGGCGAACCACGGCGCGATCGGGCCGGAGTCGACGTCGAACGGCTTGAGCACACAGTAGGTGTGGTAGTTGGCCAACGGGGCCGCCGCCGGCACGCCGGGCGGGGGCGGCGGGATCGGCGGCGTGTTCAGGCTCTGGGGTGCCAGCGAGCGGGCGCTGAACGGGGTGCCGAGCGGGGACAGGAAGCCGCCGCCGGGGAAGCCGAAGCGGTCGAGGCGGTACCCGGACAGCAGGGTCTGCCGGGCCTTGATCGGCTCGCCGTGCGGGCCGAGGACGTAGCCGTCCTGCGGCGGGAAGCGCAGCTGGGCCGGGCTGCCGGCCGTGTAGTTCGCCAGCCACTGGCTCTCGGACTGCGCGCCGAGCCGCTGGTAGCCGGCGAGCAGCGGCCCGACCGGTGCGGCGGCGGGCAGTTGGGACGGCCCGAGCAGCCTGTTTCCGTCGAAGAACTGGGTGGTCTCCGGCGCGTTCGGCGGCAGGCCGGGGCGGCAGAGGCCCTGCGGCGTGGGCGGTGACGGCTGGGAGGGGCCACCACCGGGGTAGGGGGCCGGCCGGCCGCCGGGCTGCCCGGGCTGCGACCGGCCGTCTTCGGTGAGCGCGTCGGCCTGGGCCATCGCGGCGGGGGTGGCGAACTGGTACGCGGCACCGGGGAGCAGGACCAGGGCCGCGCCGGAGAGCGCGGCGACCAGCCATCGTCTGGAACTCACTACGAACCTCCTGATGAAGGACGACAGGTGCCCTCATCGTCAGGAGGTTCGGACGCGAAAGAGAGGTTTTGTGCGTTTTGTCAGTCGGTGGTGGGGAAAGGTGCCGCCGTGACCGTCTGCTGATTTCGGAGACCACGGCCGGCGTGTCGACTCACTTCTCAGCAGACGATCAAGGAAGACCTGGTCAGGGGCGGTTTTCCGCCGTGCCCGCCCGGACGGCCAGCCGGTCCAGGTAGCCCACCTGCAACGCCACGAACGCGACCAGGAACAGCGCCAGCATCGGCAGCGGCAACACCTGGGCCATCAGCCCCTGCGCCGACCCGTCGGCGCCGAACGTCTCCGCGAGCCGCATGACGAGCAGATTGGACGCCGGCGCGTGTTCGATGCTCTGGACCACCAGTCGCGGCCAGAGCCAGCTCTGCGCGCCGATCAGCCAGTCGAGCAGCCCGACGGCCGCCAGCAGGGGGAGGGCGGGCAGCAGCATGGTCGGGCCGAATCGACCGCCGGCCGCCCAGTGCTCCCGCTGGCCCCGGAAGAAAAGGGTGAACGCCACCAGCGCGGGGATGCAGAGCCAGCCCGGCGGGATCAACCCGACGAAGGTGTCGAGCTGGCCGGCCTCCCGGGCCCGGTCGAAATGGGCGATGGCCAGCGGGCCGACGCCGACGAAGAGCCAGGGCGCGAACGGCAGCAGGAGCAACTCGCTGGCGCGGCCGAGCGGACGCAGGCCACCGATGGCGAAGCCCGCCAGGGCGGCGAGCCCCACCCCGACCACTGTGGAGATCAACGGCGGGAGCCAGGTGTTGGCCTGGATCCTGCCGGCGGAGAGCCTGGCGGGCAGCTCTCCGGAACCCGAGGCCAGCGACCGTAGCCACGGTGCCAGCACGTAGCCGAGCAGCCCGAGGAACGCCAGCAGCCCCACCACCAGCAGACCGAGCGCAATCGGGTTCCTCGTTCCGGGTGCCGTTCCCGTCGGCCGGTCCCGCCACCCGGTGAAGACGATCCTCGTACGGGTGACCAGGAGCAGGCCGACGGCGAGGACGCCGAGCACGGCCAGCAGTACGAGCAGCAGCACGCTGCCCGCGGCGCCGACGCCGAAGTCGAGCCGGACCATGCTGTCCTGGACGAGCCGCACCAGCGGGCCGGTGTCCTCCCTGCGTACGCCGAGGACGGGCCACTGAAGGGACCAGGACTGCACGGTCACCGCGACGACCGCCAGCCCCAGCACGCCGGCGACGACCAGCACCGCCGAGCGGGAGCGGCCACCGGAGGAAGCACCGCCGTCGGGGCGGCGCAGCGCGCCGAGGAAGAGCGTGGCGCCGACCGCGACCACCAGCCCGGCGGTCAGCAGCGCCGCGGTGCGTACGGCGGTGAGCGTGGACGCCTGGGCCCAGGCGTCCCGGTCGGCCCCAACGCGGTCGAGGGTCCACGCCGCGCCCACCGCGAGCGGGGCGTAGGTGGCCAGCGGCAGGGCCAGCAGCGCCCGGGTCACCAGGCGGGGCACCCGACCGACGTGCCGTGCCGCGAGGGCGAGCAGCGGCGCGACCAGGAGCGCGAGCAGCAGTGGCACCAGGGCGAGCAGCAGCGCGAAGCCCAGGTCCCCGAGGAACCCGCGCTCGATCGCCTGCGCGTAGTTGTCGCCGCCCGCCGGCTCGGTCGGCCCGTCCAGCAGGCTGCGCTGGCGGAAGCTCTCCACCAGGGTGCCGACCGACGGAAGCACATAGGACCAGAGCAGGGCGACAGCCGCCGGCGCGAGCAACAGCAGGCCGGTGACGACCTGGGCGCTCCGGCCGATCCCGACGCCCCCGGAAGGACCGGGCACCGCCGCAGACGGGGGCGCGTGGCGAGTTTCGGGCTCGGGCAGGGGCGTCGGATGGGCAGACATCAGCGTGGACCTCCGGCTGCTCGGCAAGAGAGCGTCTCAGGCTAGCCAGGTGCCGCCGGCGGAAGGAAGGTACGCGCGTCGGCGTTCAGAAGCTCGGGGACCTCCATCGCCGGGAAGTGGCCGCCGCGCTCGAACTCCGACCAGCGGACAACCAGCCTTCAGCGCTCCAGGATCGCCGTCACGCCCTGGCCGCCGGCCGCGCAGATCGAGATCAGCCCCCGCCCGCTGCCCTTCTCGGCGAGCAGCTTGGCCAGGGTGGCCACGATCCGCCCGCCGGTGGCGGCGAACGGGTGCCCGGCGGCCAGCGACGAGCCGTTGACGTTGAGCCGGTCCCGGTCGATCGCGCCGAGCGGAGCGTCCAGGCCCAGCCGGTCCTTGCAGAACTCCGGCGACTCCCAGGCGGCCAGGGTGGCCAGCACCTGGGAGGCGAACGCCTCGTGGATCTCGTAGTAGTCGAAGTCCTGCAACGTCAGCCCGGCCCGGGACAGCATCCGGGGCACGGCGTACGCGGGGGCCATCAGCAGCCCCTCGTCGCCGTGCACGAAGTCCACGGCAGCCGTCTCGGACCAGCTGAACCAGGCGAGCACCGGGAGGCGGTGCTCGCGCGCCCACTCCTCGGACGCGAGCAGCACCGTTGACGCGCCGTCGGTGAGCGGCGAGGAGTTGCCGGCGGTCATGGTGGCCCGGTCGGCGTCCGGGCCCTTGTGCCCGAAGGCCGGCTTCAGCGAGCCGAGCTTCTCCAGGCTGGTGTCCGGACGCAGGTTCTGGTCCCGGGTCAGCCCGAGGTACGGCGTCATCAGGTCGTCGAAGAACCCCCGCTCGTACGCGGCGGCGAGCCGCTGGTGGGAGCGCAGCGCCAGCTCGTCCTGGGCCTGCCGGTCGACGTCCCAGCGCAGCGCGGTGCGGGCGGCGTGCTCGCCCATCGACAGCCCGGTGCGCGGCTCGGCGTTGCGCGGGATCTCCGGCTGGAACTGCTGCGCCGGGCGCAGCTTCGCGGCGATCCTCAGCCGCTCGCCGAGGGTCCGGGCGCTGTTGAGCCGGAGCAGGGTGCGGCGCATCTCCTCGTTGACCGCGAGCGGCGCGTCGGAGGTGGTGTCCACGCCGCCGGCGATGCCGACGTCGAGCTGCCTGAGGGCGATCTTGTTGGCGACCAGGATCGCCGCCTCCAGGCCGGTGCCGCAGGCCTGCTGGATGTCGTACGCCGGGGTGCGCGGGTCGAGGCGGGAGCCGAGCACCACCTCGCGGGTCAGGTTGAAGTCCTTCGAGTGCTTCAGCACCGCCCCCGCGACGACCTCGCCGACCCGCTGCCCGGCCAGCCCGAACCGGGCCACCAGGCCGTCCAGCGCCGCGCCGAGCAGGTCCGCGTTGGACGCGCTGGCGTACCGGGAGTTGGACCGGGCGAAGGGGATGCGGTTGCCGCCGATGACCGCGACCCGCCGGATGCTCTGCACGATCCCGCCTCCAATTCAGGACTTGCCCACAACCTACTGGCCAGTAGGCTACGCCTATGACCGACAGGTACGCGAGTTTCGTCCGATCGGGGGCCGGCCGCGCGCTGGTCAAGCGCCTCGGGCTGCCCGATCCGCCACGACTGCGCCGGCACACCCCCGGCGACCCGCTGGTCCCCGGGCCGGTGCTGCTCGGCGCGGCCACCGGCGGCCGGCTCGCCGGGCAGGTCGGCAGGATCATGACCGCCGCCGGGGTCGAGCTGGCCGACCCGGCCGCCGCGCCCGGCCCGGAGCGGCGGCACGCCGCCCTGGTGTACGACGCCACCGGCATCACCGACTCCACCGGCCTGCGCCAGCTCCACGAGTTCTTCCACCCGCAGGCCCGCTCGGTGCTGCCCAGCGGCCGGGTGATCGTGCTGGGCACCCCGCCGGAGGAGTGCGGCTCGCCGCGCGAGGCGACCGCCCAGCGGGCCCTCGAAGGGCTGACCCGCAGCATCGGCAAGGAGTTCGGGCGGGGTGTGACCGCCCAGCTCGTCCACGTCACCCCGGCGGGGGACGCGGGCACGGGCACCGGCCTGGAGGCGACCCTGCGATTCCTGCTCTCCGGCCGGTCCGCGTACGTCTCCGGGCAGGTGGTCCGGATCGGCGCGGGCCAGGCCGAGCCGCCGGCCGACTGGGACCGGCCGTTGGACGGACAGGTCGTCCTGGTCACCGGGGCGGCCCGGGGCATCGGTGCGGCGCTGGCCCGGGTGCTGGCCCGCGACGGGGCGAAGGTGGTCGCGCTGGACGTCCCGGCCGCCGGGGACGAACTGGCAGCCGTGGCCAACGAGATCGGCGCCACCGCCGTGCAGCTCGACCTGACCTCCCCGGACGCACCGACCCGGCTCGCCGACCACCTGGCCGGCCGGCACGGACACGTCGACGTGGTGGTGCACAACGCCGGCATCACCCGGGACAAGACCCTGGGCCGGATGGACGCCGACCGGTGGGACCAGGTGCTCGACGTGAACCTCTCCAGCCAGGAGCGGATCAACGACGTGCTGCTGGAGCGTGGGCTGATCCCGGCCGGCGGGCGGATCGTCTCGGTCTCCTCGATCGCCGGGATCGCCGGCAACCGGGGCCAGACCAACTACGCCACCTCCAAAGCCGGGGTGATCGGCCTGGTGCAGTCGCTCGCCCCGGTGCTGCGCGAGCGCGGGATCAGCGTGAACGCGGTCGCCCCCGGCTTCATCGAGACCCGGCTGACCGCCCGGATCCCGCTGGTGATCCGGGAGGCGGGCCGCCGGATGAACAGCATGTCCCAGGGCGGCCTGCCGGTGGACGTGGCCGAGACGATCGGCTGGCTGGCCTGGCCGGCCAGCGGCGCGGTCAGCGGCAACATCGTCCGGGTCTGCGGCCAGAGCCTGCTGGGGGCGTGATGACCAGGGCGGACGACCACGCCGACGACCTGTCGGTGCACGAGCTGATCGAGGGGCCGACGGAGGTCATCTCGGCCGCGGAACTGGCCGCCGTCCGGGCCGCCGGTCCGGCCGGACCCGACCGGGTCACCGAGGAGACGCACGACCTGTCGGGGTACGCCCGCCAGGGCGACCAAGGCGACCCGGGCGACCG